>NZ_CP144204.1:3677500-3820000 GCF_051125555.1 Aeromonas sp. NJAU223
AAGCAGATTCATGATTGCTCCTCTCGCTCACCCCTTGCTTCTTCCTGCTGCGTCCGGGCCAGAGAGATGGCGCCTTCGATGGCGCCCCGTGCCTGGGGGCTGTTCTGCCAGCAGGTCGATCCCAGCATGCTGGCCACCAGCTGGACGATATGAGACATATCGGCGTGGGCCAGCTCCGCCAGACTGTGGTAGCCCAGCTGTTCGAGTCGGCCGATGACGGTGGGTCCCACCCCTTTCACCCCGAGCAGCAAGGCCCGCTCATCCGCCGGGAACTGTTTTACCTTGGTCATTCATCGCCTCCCTGTGTCATGAAACTCTTGATCTCTCTGCCACATGGCAAAGAGGGTGACCATAATCGCTATTCAACGCACATTTCTTAGCAAAAAATCTGGTTGACCACAGGAGCGAGCCTCCCGTTTGCGCATCTCGTCGGAGCAGGGCACGGCGCTCTCCCCGTCCTTGTCGATGCAGACGTAGATCTCCCGCAGGAAGCGCCCCCCATCGGCGCAGGCCAGAGTGATATTCCCCTTGGACAGCCAGGCATTGGCATCGACCAGATCCTGCTTGAGTTGTTCACGGCTCTTGCGCAGGGGCTGGGCCGGCGACTGATAGGCCGCAGGCGCTGCCACCTTCTCACGCAGGGTGCTGGCCAGTTGGTGGAACTGCGCCTGATCGAGACCGGAGCAGGTGCCGTGCTTCTGCCATTCATGGCGATAGAGGAAACGGCTGGGGTAGAGCCCGGCAAACTCGTGCTCCATCTGGGGATCCAGCCGCTCACGACTGCAATCGCTCGGGTAGCCGCGCTGATACTGGGGCCAGAGGCCGTGCAGCACGAACCCGAGCTGACGGCTGCACTGCTCCCTGTCCGTCGGTTTGACGGCGCAGTGCTGGGGTGACCAGGAGAGGGCCAGCGCGTAATAGTCGAACTCACCCGCCTCCCCCTTGGCCTGCACGCTCGGGGCACACAGCAGGGCGGCGGCCAGCAATGCCATCGTCTTTCTCATCTCGCACTCTCTCTTCATGGTGAAATCTGACGGCAACAAACTCCCTGCCGAACCTCATGCTCCCATATCAGGGAGTCAAAGAACAACCATCCAAAATATCCCTACCAAGCCTGGGTCAGACCAGTAAAGGGTTTCCCCTGCCGGATCAGAGGCGTAAGCTGACTCTCCGGCGAGCCTTCGCGTCCCGCCACCTTATCCCCGAATTCAGCTACCACAGGACGTAACATGATCCGCAAGAATCCCTCAGGTCACCTGCCCGTCATCCACGAATCCGCCTATATCGACAAGACCGCCATCATCTGCGGCAAGGTGATCATCAAGGAGAACGTGTTTGTCGGCCCCTACGCCGTGATCCGTGCCGATGAGGTGGACGAGACCGGAGACATGGAGCCCATCGTCATCGGCGCCAACTCCAACATCCAGGAC
Organism: Aeromonas sp. NJAU223; assembly: GCF_051125555.1. Classification (NCBI taxonomy): domain Bacteria; kingdom Pseudomonadati; phylum Pseudomonadota; class Gammaproteobacteria; order Aeromonadales; family Aeromonadaceae; genus Aeromonas; species Aeromonas sp. NJAU223. The sequence continues at coordinate 3,678,931 of NZ_CP144204.1, forward strand.
GGCGTAGTGATCCACTCCAAGTCCGGCGCCGCAGTGACCATCGGCGAGTTCAGCTCCATCGCCCACCGCAGCATAGTCCACGGCCCCTGCGAGGTCGGTAACCGGGTCTTCATCGGCTTCAACAGCGTGCTGTTCAACTGCCACATCGGCGAAGGCTGCGTGGTGCGCCACAACTCTGTGGTCGACGGTTGCGATCTGCCCGCCGGTTTCTATGTGCCCTCCACCACCCGCATCAACCAGCAGAGCGATCTGGCCGAGATCCCCCGTGTCACGGTCGATGCCACCGAGTTCTCCGAGGACGTGGCCCACACCAACATCGATCTGGTCAAGGGTTACAAGGCGCTCTCCAACGAGTTCTGATCTCCTCCTTATATAAGAACGAAAAAACGGGCGCCTGGGCGCCCGTTTTTATTGCGATGAACGACGTGCTTGCACGCTAGATGGCCCGCACGCAGGCCGCGCCATGGGCCTCAGCCGGCAGATCGGTGAGAGGCTCACCAGTACCCAGATCCAGCAGGGGCGCCTCGCCGTCGCCATTGCTGGCGTCGCTGCTCCAGAAGCGGCTGTAGAGGGGCCAACCTTTCTCGGTCAAAAGCTTCATCTCCTCACCGCTCTGGTGGTAGGCGGCAAACAGGCTTGCCAGTTCCTGGGCCGTCGGCAGGCGCCAGTCGTCGTGACCCCGGGCCACCAGCTGCTGGCAATACTCGCGCGCCCGCTCCTGACCCATGGCTACGTAGTTGGCGGTGAAGGGGTTGTACTCCCCGTCCTCGTCATTCGCGGTGTCGTCATAGGCGATATTCAGCCTGTCCGCCTCGCTCTGGGTGAGCGGACAGACGAAGGAGAGGTTGCCCGCCGCGAGTTCGGGCTGATGACAACCCTGGCTGAAGTCCGGCTGGGCATCCACCACCTGTACCCGCACCGCCAGGGTGCGACCACCGACGGTGAGCCGCACACTGGCCGGCCCCACGGCGAGGCCGGTCACCACCCCTTGCCCATCGACCCTCGCCAACTCGGGGAGTTCGCTTAGCCAGGTCGCCGGTTCACTCAATGCCGTTTGCGTACCATCGCTCAAGCGCATGGTCGCCTGCAGCGCCAGAGTGCGGCCCACTTCCAGCTGAGGCAGGGCTGGAGTCACCACCAGATCCACCGGGATGGCGCCGACCGGGCGCGCATCATCCACCCCGCTCAGGCCCAGCTCGGCAACGGAGGCTGGTGTGCGTCTTGGCTCCGCCGAGGCGCCACGCAGGAACTCGCCGATGGCGTCGAGCTCATCGTTGGTCAGACCCAGCGCATGGAGATGATCGGACGCCTTGGGGAAGAAGGGATCATGGATATCCACCCCCGTGGGGAAGCCGACCCCGGTGCTCCACTTGGTGACGCCGAAGTTGTACATGGCCACCACACCCTGCACCGAGCCGCCGAGGCGCTGGGCCAGGATCGGGAAGACGCCGTTGTGCATATAGGGGCCGGTGAAGGCCACGTCCCGCAGGCTCGGGGTCTTGAACAGCCCCATGTCCGCCTGGTGGCGGGTCTGCAGGAAGCGACCCCTGTCTTCCAGGTTGCGGCCGTAATAGGTGAGCCCCACGCTCTCGAACTGATGCTGGCTCAACAAGGGGCCCGAATGGCAGTTCATGCAGCGACCATCGGTTCTGAACAGGTGCATGCCCCAGAGCGCCTTGTCGCTGAGGGCCTGGGCATCGCCCTTGACGAAGCGCTCCAGCGGGCTCGGGCTGCTGATGATAGTGCGCTCGAAGGTGGCAATGGCCTTGGCAACCCGCTCCAGGGAGATGTGATCATCGCCGAAGGCGCTGGCGAAGGCCGCCCCATAGTCCGGACTGGCGCGCAGACGCGTCAGCAACTCGTCGTGATCCAGCGCCATCTCCACCGGGTTGTTGATGGGGTGCAGGGACTGCTCCTCCAGGGAGCCGACCCGGCCATCCCAGAACTGGGTGCTGCTGTAGGCGGCATTGAGGATGGTCGGCGCGTTGCGGGTCCCCTTCTGACCGAGGTGGCCGACCGAAACGCTCAAGCCATCACTCCACCCTTTCTGGGGATCGTGACAGCTGGCGCAGCTGATGTCGCGGGCCTTAGAGAGCTGCTTGTCGAAGAAGAGCTGCTGACCCAGCACCACCTTGGCACGGCTGTAGGGGTTGTCGGCCGGGAAGGGGACCGCAGGCATGGCTCCCAGCTCTTGCCATTGCACCCCATCATCCACATTGGCGGCGGGCCACTGGCTGCTGTCGCCGGCGTATTGCGATCGCAGCGCCGCCAGATCCGGCATGCCGCCATCGCGGACTACCGAGGGGCGCACCGGATAGAGGGCGACCGTATACCAGAGCAGGCTGCCCGCCCCCTCGTCGCGCCAGCTGCGGGTCAGCGGCTGATAGAGTCGCTCCTGGGAGCCATCCTGCAACCAGATCCACTCGGGCAGAGCGAGGGCGAAGGTATGGGGATAACGCCAGCCCTGCTTGTCGGTGGTGAGCAGGCGCTCGAACTCCACCAGGGTCGGCAGACGCCAGCCCGTCTGGCCACAGTCGGTCGGGCGCTGTGACAGCGTATCCCGGGGAGCCACCTCCGAGCTCATGAAGCCCTCCCCCGGCAGCCAGTATTGGCTGCCCTTGACGCTGGAGACGGTGCGCACATCGTGCAGACAGTGCCAGCCTCCCTGGGCCAGCAGCTTGCCCTTTGCATCCAGTCTCAATAGCTCGGCAGTCTCGGGTTCGTCCGCGATGACCGGCTTGGCGGGGTAGAGGGCGCTCTGGGCGGCCTGAATGGCGGCACCATTGGTGCGGCGATACCAGTTGCGCGCGGCGCTGTCATCTCGCAGCGCCAGCAGCATCTGCCAGCTGTCGGGGTAGTTGAGCTCGGCCCCCAGCCGCTGGGCCCGCAGCAGGGTGGCATAGTCCTGAATGGCGGCCTCTTGCTGCAGGCGGATCTCGCTGCCTTGGGCCCATTCCCCGGCATCGAGCGCCCCGTCACCGTTGCGATCGCTGAGCAGGAAGAGGGCGGTCTCCTCTTCATCCAGGCGCAGCGTCGGCGCGGCCGCGCGGCGAGCCCGATTGTCACCGGCGGCCAGATCGGCCACCAGAGCACTGCTGGCACGCAAGATATAGCCACCCTGTTCACCGCTGAGCTCGAGGGGTGCGCTCAACAGCAGGCCGGCGGGCAGGGTCAGGGTCGGGTTGCCCTGGCCACTCAGTGTCACGGATGCCTCTATGCCGGTGGCGCGCTGGCGCAGGGCCAGAGTCGCCCCCGGCGCCAACCGGTCACCCAGATCGATGATAAGGCTCAGCTCGGCGCGGGTATGGGTCTGTGGCGGCTCGACGGGGGGCGTGACGATCGGCGGATCGATGACAGGCGGAGTGACAACGGGCGGTTCGACGACAGGAGGTACAGGATTGGAGCCGTCGCTGCGATTGTCGTTGCAAGCGGTCAGGGCCAGCAGGCTGGCCAGCAGTAATATGGGTTTCATCGTTGGGTTGCGGTGGACAGACAGGCTGGCGATTATCCACTCAAATACCAATCATTATCAATTGCGTTCAGATAATATTCATCTTGATAACAAATGCCTGCACGCCGCCTTGCCAACCCATGACAAGAGGGCGGGCACCCGCGAGTGCCCGCCCTCTTCAATCCTCTCGTCCTCGCAGAGGGGAGCCGCGTCAACACTTCTTCAGGTTGATATGCCAGTTGGCGCCGGACTGCACCTGATGTTTGGCGGCGAAGCTGTCCATGTTGAGCGCCACCGACACCTGCAACAGGCTGTTGAGGTAGATGAGCGGCTGCCCCTCAGGCACATCACCAAAGCTGCTGACATAGGGCGCCTTGCCCTCGAACCTGACCACTTCCCCTTCGCTTATCTTGAGGCAGGCCTTGTCCCCCTTGTTGATCCCCGCCTTGGTCAGCAGAGCCTCGTCGATGTTGCTCCAGACGTTGCCATACTGCACATCCAGGATGGGGATGGTGCCCTTGACGGTGCCGTCGCGCTCGACCAGTGCGGCCTGATAGGGAATGGTCACCACCTCGGCGGGCAGCAGGGGGCCCACCTGCTCGAAGCTGATGGTGCCGGAGGCGAGACGGGCACCGGTGTAGGCGTACACGTCGCGGCCGTGGAAGGTGTAGGACTTCTCGGATCCCTTGAGACGATTGCGTTTCTCGTCGATCTGGCGCACCGCCTCGATACCGAAGTGCTCAGCCACCAGGGTCAGAGTGCCGTTGTCCGGCGAGACGATGTAGTGACCGCTCTTGGTCTTGAGCACCACGGAGTGGCGCGCCGTGCCGACACCGGGATCCACCACGCTCACGAAGACAGTGCCCTTGGGCCAGTAGTTGAGAGTCTGGTAGAGGCGATAGGCGGCCTCCCAGATGTTGTAGGCCGGGATCTCGTGGGTCAGATCATGGAGCGGCAGGCTTCTGTCCACCCCGAAGGCGACCCCCTTCATGGCTGACACGGCGCCGTCCTTGAGACCAAAGTCGGTCTGGAATACCAGGGCCTCGCTGGCAAGGGCGCTGCCAGCCAGCAGCGAGAGGGTGAGCGCAAGCACCCGGGGCGCAGTGTGAATATCCATGTCGAAACTCCTTGGGATAGATGACAACGTCGATTGGCCGTTTAGCCATCCAGAATGCCAATAAACATCCCCATTGCAAGCGCTCATGCCCGAATGGGGGGAAATCCCTCGCCTGCCTCCCAGAACGGGTGTATGGATGGAGTTCCCTCAACGCGTGTGGCAAGGAGTGATGATGACACAACGACAAGCCAGTGGACTGACCCTGATCCTGGGAGAGACGCGCAGCCGGCTGGAATGGATTGACCAGGATGGCACCCACGAGTCGTACCCGCTGGCCTTCGGTCTCGATGCCCTGACCCCTGGCCCGTTTCGACGCGAACCACCGACGCCGCTCGAACTGGAGCAGGCCATCATGGTGGTGGAGGATGAGCTGATGCCGCTGGCGGCCAGGATTCCCCCCCACGACTCTCTGACCCTGCAAAGCCCCTATCCCCTGGCCAGTCAACTGGGCGGGCGACACCTCAGCCGGGAACGCATAGAACAGTTGTTCGGCCAGCTTGCCGCCATGGTGGAGGGAGATCCGATGGCGTCGGCCAACCTGCCCAGGACGCGCCACTTTGCTGCAACCCTCTTGATCCTGCGCGAATGGATGCACCATCTGGATGCCGGGCAGGTGCTGCTGACCGACGAGGTCTGAGGCGCTTCCCTGCCGATGAGCCGGTCTTTATTCAACCAATATTCAGCTCGTATCAGTTTTTATCCCTCACTATGCGCGCTTTCATTTTTCGCCAATTGTCTGTCAGACAATGAGGGTGGACAGGAGCGCAACTGTTGATATACATAGTGACTGTCTTGTTCATGTTCATTGGCATTGACTTCAGAATCACACACTTGAACTCTGCACCTGGCTTACCTTGAGCCACATTTGGCAGCACACGGCATACGGCAGATCAGGGATCCTCATGTCATCTCAACAACCCCCCATCCCCCGCAAGTGGTGGTACAGGTTCTGGTTTTTCTGCCTGGCGCTGGCGGGGCTGGTGGTGGTCGGCAACTATGCCTACCTCAATGTGCGGCACGACATGCTGCTCATCGCCCACAAGCAGTCGAATGTGTTCGAGGTGTTCTATCAGCGCACTCGCGTCCTGGATCCCACACAGTTGATCCAGTTCGTCGACAGCAATGCCATCAAGAGCCCCATTTTCAGCGAAAACCGGGATGCCCTCGCCTACGTCTACGCCTATGACTTCAAGACCCGGGCCCGGCTGGCCCAGATCCCGCTCATGCCCGCCACCAGAGATCTGCTGGCGGCCTATCAATATGTGCTCTCCTACCCGGACGTCATCAATATTTACGCCATCTTCGACAATCACCGCATGCTCGGCCTGATGTCGGACAATACCCAGCTGCCCGATCAACTGTTTGAATCCAACACCTTGATGGATCAGATCGAGCCATGGCATCACTACTTCGGCTGCGCCGCATTTACCCTAAGCCACGCCCCCTGCAGCAAGGATGAAGCCCAGGTGTCGGATATCTACACCGATACTTTCACCAAGCTGAAGACCATCACCATGTACTTTCCCTTCGTCTTCTATGACCAGGCCGAAAATACCTATCGTTATGGCCTGACGGGGATCGACATCGCCGTCGACACCGCCTTCCGGGAAGTGCTGCTGCCCTACGAAACCCACAACCCGACACGGACCGTCGTCTCCTTCGATGAGGTCGAGCCGTGCCGCCCTTTCCATATCTGCCTCAACACGCCCCTGATGCAGACCAAGGCGAGCTCCACCCTCTATCTGAAGTGGTCCTACTCCTATGGGGACGCCTTGCATCAGCTGGTGTTCTACAGCCCGGCATTCAAGGTCTACCTGATCGCCCTGCTGCTCATCATGCTCACCTGGCGCCAGGTCTATGCTCGTCTGCGGGCCCTGACCCACACGGATCACCTCACCCGGTTGCCGCGACGGGACATCCTGAACGAGACCCTGTTGCAGGATCACGACTACCTGATGCTGCTGGACATCGACAACTTCAAGGCCATCAATGACCGCCATGGCCACAACGTTGGGGATCTCGCCCTGACCGCCTTCGCCCTGGGGTTGCGCACCAATACCCGCAAGGGGGATATCTCCATCCGCTGGGGAGGGGAGGAGTTCGTGATCCTGTTCAAGGGGCTGGGTGACGAGGCCGCCATGCAGCTGGCAGCCGCCCGCTTGCTGACCCACCCCATCCGGATAGCCGAGGTTCCGGCCCCCATCACCTTCTCCGCCGGCATCATCCGCATCCGCGATTATCTGCAGGTGACGGACGCCGTCGCCCTGGCGGACGAGCTGCTCTATCACGTCAAGCAGCACGGCAAGCACAATATCGCCTACTACCATGGGCAGCAGATCAGGCTGGTGCGGGAAGACACGCCCCCCCAATCCTGACCGCGCCCGCCAGGCTGGCCTTCTGCCTGGCGGGGAGCATCTGCTACCATGGCGCCATTCTCTTGCGCCCCTTGTGCCCTGACATTCAACCGTCATGGCCTCGCCCTGTACCGGACTCTCTATGCCAGCCTCCTTTGCCGACCTGACCCTCTCCCCCCGCTTGCAGCAGACCCTGCGCGAACTCGGTTATGACCAACCGACCCCCATTCAATCCGCCGCCATTCCCCTGGTGCTGGCGGGACGGGATCTGCTGGCGGGGGCCCAGACCGGCACCGGCAAGACCGCCGCCTTCGTGCTGCCCATCTTGCAACTGTTGATGGCGCAGCAGGCCGAACCCGCCGCCTTCCGTCCCATCCGCGCCCTGGTGCTGGTGCCGACCCGGGAGCTGGCGGTGCAGGTGCACGAGAGCGTGCTGCGCTATGGCAAGGAGACCGGGCTCACCTGCGCCCTGGTGTACGGCGGGGTCAGCATCGCCGCCCAGGTGGAGGCGCTGAAAAGCGGGGTGGATCTTCTGATCGCCACCCCGGGCCGACTGCTCGACCATCTGCGCCAGGGGGCACTCAGCCTCGCCAACCTCACTCATCTGGTGTTCGACGAAGCGGACAGAATGCTCGACATGGGCTTTATGGACGAGATCACCGCCCTGCTCAAACAGATACCCGCCGAGCGCCAGACCCTGCTCTTCTCCGCCACCTGCGACGACAACCTGTACGCCTTGAGCAAAATCCTGCTGCGCGACCCGGCACTGATTGAAGTCGCCCCGCGCAACACCACGGCAGCCGAGGTGGAGCAGCGGGTCTATGCGGTGGATGGGGATCGCAAGCTGGCGCTGGTCGAGCATCTGCTGAAGGAAAAAGGCTATGCCCCTGCCCTCATCTTCAGCCGCACTCGCCAGGGGGCGGATCAGCTCGCCCAGCGGCTCGGCAAGGGGGGCATCAATGCGCTCGCCCTGCACGGGGATCTCTCCCAGAGCGCCCGCGAAAACGTGCTGCTGGAGTTTCGCGCCGGCACCCTGCAGGCGCTGGTCGCCACCGACGTGGCGGCCCGCGGGCTGGATATCAGCGATCTCAACTATGTGATCAACCTGGAGTTCCCCTATCAGCCGGAGGATTACGTGCACCGCATCGGGCGCACCGGGCGCGCCGGCAACAAGGGGCTAGCCATCACCTTGCTGAGCCCGGACGACGCGCCTCAGCTCGAAAAAGTGGAAGCCGTGCTCGATACCCGGCTGCCCCAGCAGTGGTTCCCGGGCTTCGAGCCCGATCTGACCCGCTTCGATCCCGCACCGCGCCGCAGCAGCAAGGGAGCCCAGAAACAGAAGGCCAGAAAGCAGGCGCTCTCTGGCAACAAGGGTGGCAAGGGCAAGCGCTAGGCTCTGAGCCCTCTTGTCATCAACAAGGGGATCAGAACCGGGGAAGAGCAAAGCCTCAGCTTCAGCATCCATCCCCAATAAAAAACGCCCGCTTGGGCGTTTTTTATTGCTCTCATCCTGCCATCACGAGGGTTGGGGAAGCGACTCGGCCGGCAGGGCGTTGAGGATCCGCCGCTCCGCCAGGGTGGAGAGCACGAACATCGCCAGATAGCCGAGCCCCAGCGCCACTATGATCGCCACCACGTTGGCGGTGAACTCCGCCACCAGGTAGTAGGCCGCCACCAACGCCACTATGCCCACCAGGCGGATGATCAGGCTCTGGGTGAAGTGGCCGTGGGCCTTGATATAGGCGAGCTGATAGCCGTTGAGCATCATGAAGATAAAGAAGATGGAGAAGTGAAACAGCACGGGCACCGCCCCCACATAGTCGGCGGGGAACAGCAGTAGTACCAGCGATTTACCCCATAGCAGCATCAGGGTGAAGAATATGATGCTGACCACGGCGCTCAGACGGAAGATCCAGCTACGGATCAGCCGGATCTGGCGATGGTCGCCGCTGCGCAGATTGACCGCCAATTCCGGCAGCACGAAACGGTAGATGGGGAAGACGAACAGCAGGGTCATATAGGTGAAGATGGGACGCACCACCACCTGAAAATCCCCCAGCTCGTCGAGGCTGAAGTGGCGAATGGTAAGCAGTACAGTGATGTAGATCATCAGGATGCTGGCCCCCGCCTCGAGGGACGCGGTGAAGCTCTTCTTCACATAGCTGCGCATCTCGGGGCCGAGCGCGACTTTCGCCAGCGGCCGGGTGGCGATGGCCCGGCGCCGGTACAGATACATGTAACCCGCGATGCCGAGCGACGAGAAGGTCAGCCCGTAGAACAGCGAGCCGAGCGCATCCAGCCCCAGACCGAAATAGCAGATCCCGAACATCAGGGCGTTGGCGAGCGGCTCCAGCCAGGTGACCCGGTTCGAGATCTCGTACATCCGGTACATGGCCACCAGATTGGTGAAGTAGATCTTGAGTCCCAGCCCGAAGATGATCCCCACCAGTTGCAGATACTCGGCCCGGATATGGAGCCCGTGCTTGATATAGGGGATCACGACGCCCCAGGTGAGCAGCACCATGCCGATGAGGAAGTAGCGGAAGATGTTGATGATGTCCCGATCGTTTCGGGTCTGGGAGTAGCTCACCACCATGGAGGAGCGAAAACCGGTCATCAGGATGAGCGACAGGGAGATCAAATCCACCACGCTGTTGAACAGTGCCAGATCCCCCTTCGCCACCCACTGCGCCAGCCACACCTTGAAGGCGAAGCCGATGATGATGCTGGCGAGCGACGCCCACATGCCGGTGACGAAGGCCTGCTTGAGGCGAGTGAGGGAGTCGGGTTGTGCGTCTTGCGTAACTTGCATAGGTGAAAGGCCGGGTCGCTGCGAGGCAAGGGAGAGGCCCATCTTATAAAAGGGAGGCCCGGATTGAACAGCACTGATGCCCCAGGCTATCAATCAGGGACCGGCAGCCGGCCCATTACGGCGCCAAGACGCGGCCAGACGCTGGGGTTGGGCCTGGGTTCCCCTCACCTGTGCAGCACTCTCGTTCCCCTTGCCCGGATAGTTGCCTGGGGGAGCCAAGGTCTTCACTGAAAATCAGGCAGAAGCGGTAAACCGCCATGCCCGGCCCCCATCCTGAACGCACCTCTTTGTGCGTGGCCCCGCCGGTACCACGAACAAGTCCCCTTCGTCATCGGGTGTCAACACGACATGACAGCCCATGACCGAGCCCCTCATCCGGATATTGATGCGAGGGGCATGACTCCCTATCATCTCGCAGCCCCATGGTCATGGATAAGAATGTTGTATGTCCTTTGATAAAAAACACGGTGAATTCATCTTCGATGTGCAGGGAAACCTGGTCATCTGCGAGCTGATCGGCCCTTTCAATGAAGAGGGGATGCTGGCGTGGGTGACGGAGATAAAGCGCGTGGTGAGCAGTCTCGACGGGCAGCGTTTCTGCGCCCTGGTGGACCATCGCCAGCATCAGGGGGTGATACAGTCCGCGCTGCACCATTTGCAGGATACCTATGAGTGGCTTGGCCAGAAAAATCTGGTCGCCATCGCCTCCCTCTATTCGGCCAAGGTCTTCCATCACATCGCCCTCTCCTGCATGTCCCCCAGCCACCCGGGCCATATTCAGGCATTCAACGACCACCAAGCGGCTCTCGCCTGGCTGGACGCCCAATATCAGGCGCAGTAATCAGCCCGGACTGGGGTGATGCTCAGTATCAAACGCAGTGACCGACCCGGACTGGGGTGATACTCAGTATCAAACGCAGTGACCAACCCGGCCTGAGGGTGCTCAAGCCCACCCTGCGTGACATGATGCCCACACGCCACGCTGTCACCGCCATGACTCTGGATTAGAACCGCCGCTTTCCATGCCCTGCGGTACTGCGCCCGGCAGCAACCGAGGGCAGATCCTCCAGAGTTTGAACATAAGCGCCCGTCATGAGTACAGCCCGGGTGACTATCAGCCCCGGCAGGGCGATGCCATCTGTGCCAATGGGCATTTCCGCCGCCCGCACGCTGCCGCCCCAGAGACCAGCAACCAGTACCAGACCGCCCGCCAATCCGACCTTAATCCAACTCTTCATATTGTTGCTCCTTCTCAATATCCGTCACCTGGCCCTTTGCGGCATCGCGGGCCCAGCAGTGAGCAGAAGATACGGGGGATTTGTGAGGGAGAAATGAGGCTGTGTGAAGTCTGGGTGAAGTCAGAAGCTGCTCATGACAGATATTGCGGTTGGCGGTGCAGGAGATGAAGAGAGGTAAAGGCTCACTCCATGCAATTACCGTCGTGATGTAGTTAACAACGTGACATTTGCACTCAAAACAAACCATATACTATGCAGCAATGAGCACATGGAAGGCTTACGAAGCACAACATGCAAGATACAAAGTCATCTTATTAATGCATGAACTGTGATTCAGATGGGTATTAATTTACAATTTAGTGCATTATCATCAGCTTACTCCCCATATTACTGAGTGTTATATGATTTTTTCCCTTTTTTTAAGGAATTATAAGACTTACCGAGGATGGAATTTCATCCCTGTCTCAAATGGTGAGCATTTCTCTGCTTTTGTAGGTGAGAATGGTGTAGGTAAAAGCTCTATTTTAGAGGCGCTAGATGTCTATTTTAATAGCCCAAATTCCGATTGGAACTACAATCACAGCGTAGCAAAAAGTGGTTTCAGTTCGACAGAGCCTACAATATGTCCAATTTTTATAGTGCCAAAATCATACATCAACAAATCTAGAAATATTTATAAATGGCTTGAAGTTATCAGTCAAATAACATGGCAGTTAGAATTTCAACAATTTAACTCTTCACATATAAGTATTGCCAGCGAATTCATTAAGCAACTTGACAGATTTAAAGCTGAGAACAAAAACCACGAAAAGACATTCTTTATATTCCCACTTGCGGTGGAAAAGAAAAGTCAACGAGAAACTAAATTTTCCCTATCCATTTTCCATGGTGTTTCAGAATATAAAGAAGATTTATTTGAACAATTTGAAATAGGATTGGATGATTTTATTAATGAAGTTCGAGAACTAGTTTCAGAACTTTTCGAGTACATATATATACCTTCTGAAATTGATTTTGAGCACTATACAAAGATTGAAAGTAATACGACTCAATCACTAATGGGAACAACCGTAGACGAAATTGTAAGAAAGGCAGTAGATGAAAAACTCATAAAAGAAATAAATGCAAACCTAGATAGTTTTATTGGTGAAGTAAGTAACTATCTAGGTACATATGAATACAAAAAACCGGCTAAAAAACAAACCTTATTTAATCTGACCCATTTATCATCAAAAATAATTGAAACCTACTTTGAATCTAAGGTATTGAACTTAAAGTCAACTGGTGAATCGACACCTATATTTCACTGTAGTTCAGGTGAAAAACGCAAGGCGATAATAGATCTAGCGAGTGCATTTATTATAAAATCGACCGATAGACGCAGACATGTCATTTTAGCCATTGATGAACCAGAAATATCACTTCATACATCATCTTGCTTCTCCCAATTTGAAAAGCTACGGTACATTTCATCCGGTGGAGTGCAAACCCTCATTGCTACCCATTGGTATGGGTTTATGTCTGCAGTTCCAGCAGGAACAGCGACATATATAGCTGAGCAAGATACTGATAAAAAAGCATACTTAATTGATCTTTCTAGATTCAGAGAGGACATTAAATATATAAAAGAAGAATCAAAAGGAAAACAACCAGCAAGTATTGAACTAAAAAATATCAATGATCTTGTTCAGTCTATCATTGCATCTGTCACATCTGAAGAACGTGGATGGATTATATGTGAAGGAAGCTCTGACAAAAGATACATTGAACACTGGATAGGAAATGAATCCAATGTAAATGTTATCTCAATAGGTGGCTCAAAATATGTTAAAAAGCTATATGAGTACTTTCATTTAGCTCTTGAAGAAGATCGCCAAGAAATTAAGGGTAAAATATTCTGCCTGTTAGACACTGATAAAAAATATGAAAAATACACATCTAGAACAGCAATAAAGCAAATAGATATTAAACGTCTGCATAATTGTATAGATAAAAATGAGACGACGTTGAAAAACACTAACGACAACAACTTTTTCCCTCCAACCGAGATCGAAGATTGCTTAGAACCGAATAAATTTATAGAAACATTCTTGTTTTTTTCAGACGTACTAGACAATGTGGAGTTTAAAGAACTATCAAAAAAAATAAAAGTACACATAGCTAATGCTCCATCTGGCCTATCTCTAAATCTTGGACATATAGAACAAAAGCAACTCGAAAGTTTTTTTGATACTGATGGTATGAAAACAAGCTTTTCCAAGAAATATTGTGAACTAGATACGAAAAAGAATGTACCTATATGGATAAATCAGATTAAAGAGTTTCTCGCAAAAAAATAGTCCTGCAGTCCATAGCGTGAAATTAGGTATAACTGCTTTATAGAAAATTTTCTATTAAAAACCACCTGCATTACACAGGTGGTTTTTTGTTTTATCACCAAATTAGCACGGGATGTACAGATCTAGTTATCACCTGACACCGGCCTCAAACCGGTGTCTTGTTTACGCTACTTTAGTGCGCACTTCCTTCGGTATCAATTTCAGACCCTTTTTGAACATGCTGTAGGGGGTTTGACCCTCCATCATCCTGCCCTGATGTGGCCGCTGGGTGTTGTAGTGCTCCAGGTAGCTGTCCAGGTCTGTCTGCATCTGCTCTACCGACTCATACCAGGTTGTCCTCCCCTTGATACGGAAGTGTTCATCCAGCAGGGTACGATGTAGCCGCTCGATAAAGCCGTTGCTCTGCGGTCTGCGTACCTTGGTGGTCCGGTGCTCAATCCCCTCCAGTTGCAGGAACAGCTCGTAGGGATGATGGTCAGGGCGCCCACAGAACTCGCGCCCGTTGTCCGACAAGATGGTATAGACCCGCGCCTCGTGAGCCTCGAAGAACGGCAGGACCGTTTCGTTGAGCACATGAACCGAGGTCACCGGCAGCTTGCTGGTGTAGAGCCGTCCCCAGGCGTGGCGGCTGTAGCAGTCCAGCACGGTTTGCAGATACACCTTGCCTACCCCCTTGAGTGCGCCGACGAAGAAGGTGTCGACCGCCACCAGTTCCCCGGTGTAGTGAACCTCAATTTGGCGTTCGCGAAACTCGGGGCTGAAGCGCTCGAGCAGGCGGATCTGCTCGTCATTGAGCTCAATCGTCTGTTCCCTATGGGTTTTCTCGAGGCGCAACAAGCGGTCATGCTTGGAGAGCAAGTCGTGACGTTGCCACACGCCGCGCACACCGCCCGCACTGACGTTGATGCCTTGCAGAGCCAGTTCTTGCGCGACCCGCAGCGGGCCATGGGTTGGTCTGGTGAGAGAGTAATCGAGGATGGCTTGCTCAATCTCGGGAGCGACCCGGTTGGGATGAGCGCCTTTACAGCCGGGGAGTTTGTCGAGCAAGCCCTCGGCGCCATAGGTCTGGTAGTTACGGCGAATCTCGTAGAACTGCTGGCGGCTGTAGCCGATGAGCTTGCAGGCTTTGCTGACGTTATTGAGCTCTTTGGCGAGCTCTAGCAGGCTGAGTTTACGACGTGCTACTTTCTCGTTGGTGGTCATACGGTGACTCCGGATAACACGGTAGGGGTACCGTTTTGTTATCCGGTTTGAAGCCGTATGACCACTCCCTTTTGTGGGCAACTGTCAGGTGAATACAATCTCCATACACACGGGATATTAATCCCAACACCAATCACCCCAAAGGCGGGGTACGCGGCGGCACCATACGCTTGCTGCCGGTGGACTCGAAGGCGGAGGCAATGCGCAGCAGGTTGTTGTCGTCATAGGCGCGGCCGGCGAAGGTCAGCCCCACCGGCATACCGATATCGGCCATCACCCCCATGGGGACGGTGACGGTCGGCACGCCGAGGTGGCGAATGGCGAGATTGCCGTTGGCGACCCAGATGCCGTTGCTCCAGGCGATATCGGCGGAGGCCGGATCCACATCCGCATCCGCCGGGCCGACGTCAGCCACCGTCGGGAACAGCACGGCGTCGAGTTTCAGCCCGTCCATCCACTCCTCTAGATCCAGCTTGCGGGTCTGCTCCAGGCCGCGCAGGCCGTCCGGCACCGAGGCAATCTCGTCGAAGCGCTTGAGACCGCGCTTGGCCATCTTGACGTATTCATCCATGCCGGCCGCCAGATCGCCCTCACGATTCGGCAGAGTACCCGGATCGTGGGGGAAGATCTGGGGCCCATCGACATCTTCAAGTTTGTTCAGCTTGGGATCGCCATTGGCACGCAGGAAGTCGTCGAACGCCCAGCCGGAGAGCTCCCACAGCTCGTCATTGAGAAACTCAGGCGAGACGATGCCGCGGTTGAACACCGTCGGCGCGCCGGGTCTGTCCCCTTCGCAGTTGGAGACCAGCGGGAAGTCCACTTCGATGACCTCGGCGCCAGCGGCTTCCAGGGCCTGACGGGCCTGTTCCCACAAGGCAATTACCGACTCGCGGGTATGGATCCGCTGGCCGGTCGGGCCGCCGATGCCGGGGTTCTCGCTGGTGCCGGCCAGCTCATCCTTGTTGATAAACATGCGCGGCACGCCGAGGCGCTTGCCCTTGAGGGCATCGCTCTTGGCGGCCAGCTCAAGGTAGGAAGCAGGACGCACCTCGGAGGCCTTGGGGATCTTGACCCAGGGCTGCAGGCGCCACAGATCGCCACGAGTGTCGGCATCATCCGCCACCACTATGTCGAGCACTTCCAACAGATCGGCCATGGTGCGGGCATAGGGCACCACCACGTCCATGGTCGGGGTCAGCGGCCAGTTGCCGCGCACCGAGATGACGCCACGGGACGGGGTGTAGGCGCACAGACCGTTGTTCGACGCTGGGCCCCGGCCGCTCGACCAGGTCTCTTCCGCCAGACCGAAGGCGGAGAAGCTGGCGGCGGTGGCGGTACCCGCCCCGTTGGAGGAGCCCGAGGCAAAGGGCGCGGTCAGGTAGTCAGGGTTGTAGGGGCTCTCGGCGCGGCCATAGACGCCGCGCTGCATGCCGCCATTGGCCATGGGCGGCATGTTGGTCTTGCCGAGGCAGATGGCGCCGGCGGCGCGCAGCCGCTCCACGGTGAAGGCATCGCGCTGGGCCACCAGATCCTTGAACGCCGGGCTGCCGGAGGCGGCGGTCAGCCCCTTGACCAGATAGCTGTCCTTGGCGGTGTAGGGGATGCCGTCGAGCGGCCCCAGGGTCTCGCCACGGGCGCGGCGCGCATCGGAGGCTTGCGCCTCTTTCAGTGCATCGGGATTACTTACCACCAGGGCGTTCAGCTTGGTGTCGGTCTCGGGGCCGTTATAGGCTTCGATACGGGCCAGATAGGCCTCGACCAGTTCGACCGCCGTGGTGCGGCCTGCTTCGAGCGCACCACGCAGCTCGGCAATGGAAACCTCTGTCACTTCGATCATGGGGATCTCCTGTAAAAGGGTGACGATGTGCAATATCTACCGCAACGCGGCCATATCGCAGTAATGACCTCAGAGTGATCGCAGCCGCTGTCAGCGTCCGACCACCCGCATATCAAGAGACAAAACCCCACGACGTGGGGTTTTGTCTATCAGTCTCGCTACTGCTTATTTCCCAGAGGGGATCTGCTGGGTGATGCAGTGGATATTGCCGCCGCCGAGCAGGATCTCGCGGGCCGGCACGCCGATGACCTTGTGCGCCGGGAAGATCTCTTCCAGGATGCGCTGGGCCTCGCCATCGGTGGCGGCGTCCAGCAGCGGGTAGACGATGCGATCGTTGGTGATGAGGAAGTTCACGTAGGAACCGGCCAGACGACCTTCGGCCTCGCGCGGCACGCCGCTGCCCTGCTCCACCCCGTCGGACTCCTCGGCGGTCGAGAACAGCGGGCCCGGCTGGGGCAGCTTCCACACTTTCAGCTTGCGACCCTTGGCGTCCACCACGGCTTCCAGCACCTTCAAGGCGGCCAGGGAGCGGGCGTACTGGGGATCGGTCTCGTCGTCGGTCCAGTGCAGGGCCACTTCACCCGGGCGCACGAAGCAGCACATGTTGTCGATGTGGCCGTCTGTCTCATCCAGGTAGACGCCTTCGTCCAGCCAGATGAAGCTCTTCACGCCCAGATAGTCGCGCAGCAACCCTTCGATCTGCGCCTTGCTCAGGTGCGGGTTGCGGTTTTCGTTGAGCAGGCACTCGGCGGTGGTCATGCAGGTGCCCTCGCCATCCACGTGGATGGAGCCCCCTTCCAGGATGAGCGGCGCGTCGTAGCGGCTCATGCCGTGCTGGCTCAGCATCTTGGCGGCCACCTCTTCGTCCTGGTTCCAGGGGTGGTAGAGACCGCCCTTGAAGCCGCCCCAGGCGTTGAAGCCCCAATCCACCCCGCGGCACTCGCCGGCGGCGTTGGTGACCACGGTCGGGCCAGAATCACGGGCCCAGCAGTCATCGCTGCTCATCTCCACCAGGGTGACGTGGGCGGGCATGATGGCACGCGCCTGCGCCATAAACTGGGCCGGCACCCCCATAAAGACCGGGGTCGCACCACCGATGGCGTCGGCCACCTTGGCAAAGGTGCTCTGGGCGAAGCGGCCCGCCTCACGCCAGTTGTCCGGGCGGAACGGCCAGATCATCCAGACGGCCTGCTGGTGCGCCCACTCGGCGGGCATGGTGAAGCCATCGCTGGCCGGGGTGGTGTTGAAGGTGTTGATGCTCATCGCAATATCCTTGCAGGCCCTGATGGCGACACGCGCATCACGGGGAATGGGGAAACGGGCGGATGGGGAGGCGAGTCATGCGCTGACGAGCGCACTCACCGCTTCCTGGCCCACCGGCTTGTCGTCGGCTACGCAACCGCCTGGCGCACCCGCAGAAAATCTGAGTGGTCGCAGTGTAAGAAGTTGCATCCACATCAATCAAATGAATAGGATTAATCATCCCATAAATGGCGTGAATAATCCCCCCATGAAACTGCACCAGCTCGACCTCAATCTGCTGCTCGCCTTTGACGCCCTGATGACAGAGGGCAGTGTCACCCGCGCCTCGGAGGCGCTGTTTATCAGCCAGCCCGCCATGAGCCACTCCCTCGGCCGGCTGCGCACCTTCTTCGGCGACCCGCTGCTGGTACGCACGCCCCAGGGGATGCTGCCCACCCCCCGCGCCCAGCGCCTGCACCTGGGGGTGCAGCAGGTATTGCGGCTGCTGGAGCAGCAACTCAGCGACGAGGAGGAGTTCGAGCCCCGCCACTCCAAACGCCGTTTCGTGCTCTGCACCACGGATTACGTGGAGTGTGTGCTGATCCCGCCGCTCATCTCGCGCCTCAAAACCCTGGCGCCTGGGGTCACCATCGAGATCCGCATCCTGCGCGACAACCTGCCGGAGGCGGAACTCGCCAGCGGCGAAATCGATCTGGTGCTGGGGTTTGACGAGTACATGCAGGTGCCGGGATATCTGGGCAAGGAGACCTGGCTCACCGAGCCCCTGGCCGGGCTGGTGCGCGCCACCCGCGAGCTGCCGGAGGAGTGCATCACGCTCACACAGTTGGTCGAAATGCCCCATGTGTTCCACTCACCCCTCGGCACCTCGGAGGCGAGCCTCGACAAGTTTCTGCAAAGCCTGGGACTGGCGCGCACCATCTCGGTCAACAGCCAGAGCTATATGTCCGCCGCCGCCATCGTGAGCCAGAGCGATCACCTGCTGGTGCTGCCCCGCAAGGTGGCGGAACTGCTGGCCGACCACTGGCCCCTCAAGAGCCTGCCACTGCCGACGGACGTGCCGGATTATCACCTCAACTGCGTCTGGCATCCGGTCCACGCCCAGCAACCGGCCCTTATCTGGCTAAAAGAGCTTATGCGGGAGCTGGTCAATCAGGAGCCGAGCTAACCTCGCCAATCATGTCTGGCTTGTGTAGCACAAACCTTGATACAGCCCCCTCATCCCCAACCCTTCTCCCGCAAGGGGAGAAGGGAGCAGATGACCCTCATTCAACTCGGCCAGTGAATCCTCATGCCAAACGACCTAGCCGATCTTCAGCGGGCTTCACTCGCCACCGGCAGGTCGCCGCTGGCGATGGCGGCCAGCAGGCGGGCGTGATCCTCCCGGGTACGCTCCCCATAGGCCACGGCGAAATCGGCGATGACCTCGTCCATCACGGTCGATTTGCCGAGGTAACCGGCGATGCGCGCCGCATCTCCCGACTTGGCGTGGGCCAGGGCCAGCGCCCAGCCGCAGAGCTGACAATATTCGACGAAGTGGCGCGGCTTGACCACGCCCGGGGTGATGTCGATGCCCCCCTTCATGTCCCGCAGCTGGCGCACGTAGAAGTGGCGCCCCCGCAGCTCGCACCAGCCGAGGAAGATGTCGGGGGAGCCCTGGATGAGGCGCTGGCCCCGCACCACCCGCTGCCCCTGACTGCCGCTCTCCGCCTCCGAGTCGAAATAGGGTGCCAGCACCGAGGGCTGCGCCTCCTTGACCTGCAGAAACAGAGGGTCGTCATCGTCGGCCCCGCTCAGCAGGATCACCCAGCAGCGGGTGCCCACGCTGCCCACCCCCACCACCTTGCGCACCACGTCCAGGATCCGGTAGCGCTTGAGCAGGATGCGCCTGTCCGCCGGCAGGGAGGCGAGGTAGGCCTCCAGCAGCTCCCCGAGCACCTCATAGACCGGCTCCCCGTCCTCGGTGTGGGTCTCGCGGATGACGAAGGGGTGGATCTCGCGGATCCGGTGCTGCTCATCCACCAGATCCGTCATCTTGTCGAGCACCTGCAAATGGTCGCGACCGCGCGCCTTGGCAAAAGAGGCCTCCACCCGCTTGTGGGCATCGGCGGAGAAGGCGTCCAGCACCGAGGCTTGATCCAGCCTGTCGTACCAGACCTCCATAAACCCCATCTTGCCGTACTCCCGCAGCTTGGTGCGATAACCGGCCACCACTCTGCTGGCGGCCTCCCGCTGACGCGCCGGATCGGCCCCCAGGTACTGTGCCGCCACCAGGGCGCTGGCGGCTAGGCGTTTGAGATCCCACTCCCAGGGGCCGAGGTGGGTCTCGTCGAAGTCGTTGATGGCGAGCACCAGGTTGCGCTCGGCGCTCGCATAGAGGCCGATGTTGGCCACGTGCATGTCACCGCAGGCCTGCACCATCAGCCCGGTCCTGGGGGTCGCCGCCAGATCCCCAGCCATGATGGCCGCCGCCCCGCGCAGGAAGGCGAAGGGGGACTCCTGCATGCGGGCATGGCGCACCGGCACCAGCTGCGCCAGGCGAGTCAGGGCCTGCGCCTTGAGCACGGCGATGGGATCCCGCCCGGGGGCAGGCTCGGGCAGCAGGGCATGGGATTCACGGGGGATCTGCTCGCGCAGGGCCTTGCCGGCGGCGAAGCGTTCCGCGATGGAGATACGGGGGGCGGTGAAGTGTTGCAGCATCGCCCGGGACTGGGATGGTTTGGCCATGTTCGCTTGCTCCCTGACACAGTCCCATCAAGATGGAAGAGGCTGGCAGCGAGAGCAAGGGATGGGGGAAAAATCCGTCGAAGAGACCAGCGGTAACAGGGCTTGGCGAGGCTTAGCGGGGCCCCAGGGACGCCATCAGCTGGTTGATGACGCCATCCAGCAGCGCCCGGTCGGGGCGACACTGGGCGAAGGTGATGATCCCCTGGATATTGACCTGCAAGAAGGCGGTCAGGGTGGGAATGTCACTGTCATCCGCCAGCTCCCCCTGCTCGCGGGCCCGCTGCAACTGCGCCGCGAGATCCTGCTCCAGCTCCCCATAGATGACCTTGCAGCGCAGGTAGATCTCCTCATCCTGCTCCGCCAGCTCCATCAGGGTGCGGGTCACCAGGCAGGAGCCCTGCAGGGCGTCATCCACCAGCTGGTTGAGATAGGCGTGCAGGCCGGCAAGGGGGCTGGCGCTCTCCAGACGGTGGCGGCGCTCAACGCCTTTCTCCTGCACATAGTGATCGACCGTCGCCAGCAGCAGGCCGCGTTTGTTGCCAAAGGCGGCGTAGAGGCTGCCCGGATGCAGACCGGTGGCCGCCACCAGCTCCTGCATGGTGGTCTTGGCATACCCTTTGGCACGAAACGCCGTCATGGCACTTCGCAGGACATGGTCCCGGTCGAACTCGGCAATGCGCATGGGTTCTCCATTGAGAGGGCCCCTGGCTGGGGCAAAAAAGGCGGCAAGTTTACCCCGAGGGGGCAAGCAAGACCAATGGCCGTAAAATGCTCGCTCAAAAAATACTTGCACACAAACCAAAAAGCGTCTTGAATGCACGTTCAAGAATGATACTTCCCAGGATGCTGACCATGGATACCCTGTTTCAACCCTATCGCCTCAACGGCACCTTGACCCTGGCCAACCGCTTCATGATGGCTCCCCTGACCCGCTGCATGGCGGGACCGGGTCTGGTTCCCACCGCGCAGATGGCCGCCTACTATGCGCGCCGTGCCGATATCGGCCTCATCATCTCCGAGGCGACCATCATTCGCCCGGACGGCCAGGGTTATCCCAACACGCCGGGGATCTACAGCCCCGAGCAGATCGCTGGCTGGAAACAGGTCACCGATGCCGTACATGCCAGGGGTGGCAAGATCTTCGCCCAGCTGTGGCACGTGGGTCGCCTCTCCCACCCCTTCTTCCATCAGGGCGAAGTGCTGGCCCCTTCCGCCATCGCCCATGACGGCACTGTGCCGCGCATGCGCGAGCTGGTCTATCAGGTGCCCCGCGCCCTGACGGTGGCCGAGATACTGCAGCTCATCGAGGATTACGCCCAGGCCGCCGCCAACGCCATCGAGGCGGGCTTCGACGGGGTGGAGATCCACGGTGCCAACGGCTACCTCATCGATCAGTTCCTGCACCACGCCAGCAACCTGCGCACCGATGCCTACGGCGCTACCCCGGAAAACATGAGCCGCTTCGCCCTGGAGGTGGTGGATGCCATCTCGGCCCGTATCGGCGGCGAGCGGGTGGGGATTCGCCTCTCCCCCGGTGCCTATGTGCACCTGGATGGCGATGCTCGCGACCGCGCCGTGTTCGATCACCTGCTGGCCGAGCTCAATGGCCGCACCCTGGCCTATGTGCACCTCGGCATCTTCGATGACAGCCTCACCTTCGACTACCTGGATGGCCGCGCCTCCGACTACCTGCGGGCCCACTACGACGGCCATCTGGTCGGGGTCGGCAACTACAGCGCCGAGAGCGCGGCCGACGCCATCAAGGCAGACCGCTTCGATCTCGTCGCCATCGGTCGCCCCCTCATCGCCAACCCGGACTATCTGGAGAGAGTGAAGAAGGCCGAACCCCTGGTGCCCTACGCCGACACCATGCTGGCCGAGCTGGTCTGACCCAGGCGACCGACACCGCGCGGGCCTGGCGGATCCCCGGGCTAACGGAGCGGCGGTGAAGCGCCGACAATCTCACTGGCCTGCACTCTGCCGACGCGCAAGTGTCAGGCCATCTTCCTGACCAAGGATGGGATCTGCGCCCTGGCGCAGGTTTCCAA
The DNA here is from genome assembly GCF_051125555.1 of Aeromonas sp. NJAU223. Taxonomy (NCBI): domain Bacteria; kingdom Pseudomonadati; phylum Pseudomonadota; class Gammaproteobacteria; order Aeromonadales; family Aeromonadaceae; genus Aeromonas; species Aeromonas sp. NJAU223. The sequence continues at coordinate 3,701,317 of NZ_CP144204.1, forward strand.
TGTTTGGGCCCCACTCCCGGGCCCTTTTTTGTGTCCGCCCTTCCCTGAGGCTCTCCTTGCGCCATCGATCCGTCCTGAAAAAAGAAGTTGTCATCAACAACCACATAGCTATATTGGTTGCTGATGACAACCAAACAAGGACAATCACCGATGGATCCCCGACCCCTGCGCGCCCTCTCCCGCGATCTCGTCCGCGAACTCGGCATGCTCTCCCAACAGTGCGGCGCCCTGGCCCTCTCCCCGCTGGAAGCTCACCTGCTGATCGAGCTGGAAAACGGCCCCGCCACCAACCAGCAACTGGCGGAGCGGCTGCGCATCGACAAGTCCAACGCCAGCCGCCCCCTGGCCCGCCTGGCCGATCGCGACCTCATCGGCTGGCACCCCCACCCCTCTGACGGACGCAGCAAGGAGGCGCGCCTCACCATCGCCGGCCAGTCCCAGTTGCTGGCCCTGCATCAGGAGATGGACAGCGCCACCGCCGAGGCCCTGGCCCAGCTCAGCCCGGTGGAGCGTGAACAACTCTGGGAAGGACTGCGCCTCTATCGCAGCGCCCTCTCCCGGGCCCGCCGCCAGCAGGGTTATCGCATTCGTCCCATCACAGAGGCCGATAATCCCCATATCGCCGCCGTGGTGCGCGCCGTCTCCGCCGAATACGGTCTCACCGCCGACAAGGGTTACGGCGTCGCGGATCCCAATCTCGATTTTCTCCATGAGACCTATCAGGGGGAGCGCAGCCGCTACTGGGTCATCGAGGGGCCGGACAGTACCATTCTCGGCGGCGGCGGCATCGCCCCCTTGGCGGGCATGGAGGATGTGTGCGAGCTGCAGAAGATGTACTTCCTGCCCACCCTCCGCGGGCTGGGGCTGGGACGGCGACTGGTGTTGCAGGCACTCGCCGAGGCCAATGCCCTGGGCTACCGACGCTGCTACCTGGAGACCACCGCCGTGCTGCGCGAAGCCACCGCGCTCTATGAATCTCTCGGCTTCGAGCACCTGCCGGGGCCGCTTGGCAACACGGGTCACGACGCCTGCGAGATCTGCATGGTGTTGACGTTGAAATCAGGGGCATTGCATGAATGAACCGACGCGGCGATGCGTGGGCGTGCGGGATGTGCGCTTCGGTGCGCGGGTGACCATAGTGGAACCCGTAAACCTTTACGGCTGCACCCTGGCCGACGAGGTGTTCGTCGGCCCCTTCGTGGAGATCCAGGCCAACGTCAGCATAGGGCGCGAGACCCGGATCCAGTCTCACAGCTTTATCTGTGAGCAGGTGACCATAGGTGAGCGCTGCTTTATCGGCCACGGGGTCATGTTTGCCAATGACCTGTTTCAGGGCGGAGCCCCGGATCCGGACTCTGCAAACTGGGGCCGCACCGTGATCGACGACGAGGTCTCCATCGGCTCAAACGCCACCATATTGCCGGTGCGGATCTGCAAGGGCGCCGTCATCGGGGCTGGCGCCGTGGTGACCCGGGACATCACCATCCCCGGCACCTATGCCGGCAACCCGGCCAGGCTGCTGCGCGCCTTCTAGCCCGATGTCAGGCACCCGCATCCCAGGCCCGGTTTCCCTCAAGTCAACAAAGGGGGAGCCCACCACCAAAAGACCCCGCCGTGGCGGGGTCTTGTCATTTTGCAGCAAAGGCGCACAGGGGGGTCAGCCCTCCCGCGTCACAATCCCGGGCCCAGATCAGGCCGTCGTCTCTTTCAATCCCTTGTCCGCCGCGAGGGGGCGTTTGGCCCAGAATCCGGCCAGCAGGGAACCGGACAAGTTGTGCCAGACAGAGAACAATGTGCCAGCCATGGCCGATGCGGGGGTGAAAAACTTCATCGCCAGCGCCGTGGCCAGTCCCGAATTCTGCAATCCCACCTCGAAGGCGACGGTGCGGCAGATCCGCTCCTCGAACCCGAGCCAGCGGCTGATCCAGTAGCCCGCGGTGATGCCGATGCCGTTGTGCAGGATCACCGCCAGCGCCACGATCGGCCCTATGGTGGCGAACTGGCCCGCATTGAGCGCCACCACGATGGCGATGATCATGACGATGGCCACCATGGAGACCAGGGGCAGCACGGGTTCGATCCGCGCGGTCAGGGAGGAGAGGAAGACATTGGCAAGCACCCCGAACACCACGGGGATCAGCACTATCTTGACCAGGCTCAGCAACATGTCCAGCACGGGTACATCGACGCTCTTGCCCGCCAGCAGTTGTACCAGCAGGGGAGTGATCACCACCCCCAGCAGGGTGGAGAGGGCGGTCATGGTGATGGAGAGGGCCACATCCCCCTTGGCGAGATAGCACATGACGTTCGAAGAGGTTCCCCCGGCGACGCTGCCCACCAGCACCATGCCCACGGTCAGTTCCCCATCAAAACCCAGCAGCAGGCTGACCAGCAGGGCCGCCAGCGGCATCACGCTGAACTGCAGCACCAGACCGAGGCCGATGGCCTTCTTGTTGCGCGCCACGTCGAGGAAATTCTGGGGGCTGAGGGTCAGCCCCATGGCCAGCATGATGATGGTCAACAGGGTGACTATCTCCCCCTTGAGACCGACGAACAGTCCCGGCTGCCAATAGGCCAGCAGGGAAAATAACAGGGCCCAGAGCGGGAAGAGGTTGGTGATGCGTCCAAGCATGAAAAAAACTCCTTGTTGTCATAGTGATGGGCAAGCGAACCGCCCATGAATTCCCCTTATATCAGCTTTGTCGCCAGGAGGCCCGCCAAGCCAGCCATCCTCAGGCGGGGAAATAGAACCAGGCGGTCTGGATAAGGCCGTTTTCCACCTCGAACACCGCCACGCTCTCGATAGGATCGGGGGAGAGGCCGTGGATCTTCTCGTGATCGAACACCTTGTTGCCCATGACGGTACGCGACAACAGCTCGGCTTTGAGGGCCGGGTTGTTGAAGCGATGCTCGGCGTAGAAGGCGCTGAGCGCCCCCTTGCCGACGGTGGTCGGGCTTTCCGTCGGCATGCGGTAGCCTTTGAAATCCTCGGCAAAGCAGGCCAGAAAGGCCTCGAGATCGTGGGCATTGTAGGCAGCGAACTGTGCCTCGACGGGCAGGGTGACGGACATATCTCTCTCCATGATTGAAATTTAAATCACTTATCCTTTGTTTTTATTCATCAATCAACCCCGAACGGGGCGCGGAACGGGGCGCGTCTTCCCCCCAAAAAGCGCCCATAACAAAAGACCCCGCCGAAGCGGGGTCTTGTCTATCGTCAGCCTTCGAGGCTTGCGAACGGCTATCAGTGCTCGCGGGTCTGGCGGAACAGGACGTCGGGGTGACGCTCCTGGGCCAGGCGCAGGTTGACCATGGTCGGCGCGATGTAGGTGAGGTTGTCACCACCATCGAGGGCCAGGTTGACCTCGTTCTTGCGCTTGAACTCCTCGAACTTCTTGACGTCTGTCCCTTCCACCCAGCGGGCGGTGGAGACGTTGACCGCCTCGTACAGGGCCTCGACGTTGTACTCGCTCTTGAGGCGCGAGACCACCACGTCGAACTGCAGCACACCGACCGCACCGACGATGAGGTCGTTGCTGATGAGCGGGCGGAACACCTGCACGGCCCCCTCTTCGGAGAGCTGTACCAGCCCCTTGAGCAGCTGCTTCTGCTTGAGGGGATCGCGCAGGCGGATGCGGCGGAACAGCTCGGGGGCGAAGTTCGGGATGCCGGTGAACTTGAGATCCTCACCCTGGGTGAAGGTGTCGCCGATCTGGATGGTGCCGTGGTTGTGCAGGCCGATGATGTCGCCCGCCACGGCCTCGATCGCCTGCTCACGATCACCGGCCATGAAGGTAACGGCGTCGGAGATGTTCACATCCTTGCCGATGCGCACGTGGCGCATCTTCATGCCCTTGGAGTAGGTGCCTGACACCACGCGCATGAAGGCGATGCGGTCACGGTGTTTCGGGTCCATGTTCGCCTGGATCTTGAACACGAAGCCGGAGAACTTCTCCTCGGTGGCCTCGACTTCACGGCTCTCGGCCTTGCGCGGCATGGGCGCCGGTGCCCAGTCGGTGAGGCCATCGAGCATGTGGTCGACACCGAAGTTGCCAAGGGCGGTACCGAAGAAGACCGGGGTCATCTCGCCGGCGATGAAGGCCTCGTGGTCGAACTCCGGGGAGGCGCCTTGCACCAGCTCCAGCTCGCCGCGCAGCTGCGCCGCCAGATCTTCGCCGATGGCGGCATCCAGTTCGGGGTTGTTCAGCCCCTTCACCACCCGCTTCTCCTGGATGGTGTGGCCCTGACCGCTCTGGTACAGATAGGTCTCGTCCTTGTAGAGGTGGTAGACCCCCTTGAAGGACTTGCCGCAGCTGATGGGCCAGGTGATGGGGGCGCACATGATCTTGAGCTCCCGCTCCACCTCGTCCATGACCTCCATGGGATCGCGCACTTCGCGGTCCATCTTGTTCATGAAGGTGAGGATGGGGGTGTCCCGCAGACGGGTGACTTCCATCAGCTTGCGGGTCCGGTCTTCGACACCCTTGGCGGCATCGATGACCATCAGGCAGCAGTCCACCGCCGTCAGGGTACGGTAGGTATCTTCGGAGAAGTCCTCGTGACCCGGGGTATCCAGCAGGTTGACCAGGCAATCGGCGTAGGGGAACTGCATCACCGAGGTGGTGATGGAGATGCCGCGCTGCTTCTCCATCTCCATCCAGTCCGACTTGGCATGCTGGCCCGATCCACGACCCTTGACGGTCCCGGCCCGTTGAATGGCCTGTCCGAACAGCAGGACTTTCTCGGTGATGGTGGTTTTACCCGCATCCGGGTGCGAGATGATCGCAAAAGTGCGTCTCTTGGAGACTTCACTCAGAAATTCAGCAGACATAATTCAGCGTTCTTCTATTGAGCGGCGGCCTCGGCCACCGTGGGAATAATTCCGGGATACGCCTTCGACTCAAGGCCCGGAGAGACACAACGGCGCCACGCGAGCTGGCATATGGCCAATCGGTGGGGAAAGAGAGGCGTTGTGTTACATGGGTCTTCTCACCTGAGTCAAAGCAAAATTGCGCGGCATTATACCCGCGCGAGTGAAAAATACCCAGCCCGGCGTCACCGGGAACGCAATGACGCAGGCCGGGCTCAGGCCACCTTCACCACCCGGTTGCGTCCCCCCAGCTTGGCCTGATACATGGCCTCGTCGGCGCGGCGCACCAGCTCACCGAGGTTGTCATCCTTCGGGTTGTACTCCGCGCAGCCGATGCTGACGTGAATGGGATGATCCGCCTGCACCCCCTCGATACGCAGCCGGGAGACCTGCAACCGGATCCGCTCCGCCACCTCGGCCGCCTCGTCAAGCCGGGTGTCGGGCAGCAGCACCAGGAACTCTTCGCCGCCGTTGCGCCCCACCCGGTCCAGGCTGCGCAGCTGCTCCTCGATGCACTGGGCCACGGCGGTGAGCACCAAATCCCCCACGTGGTGACCGAGCCGGTCGTTGACCTTCTTGAAGTGATCGATGTCCAGCAGCAAGACGCTCAGAGGGGATCCCCCCTCCCGCGCCTGGCTGAACCACTTGCGACCCTTGGCCTGGATCTGGCGCCGGTTGTGGATGCCCGTCAGCTCGTCGGTCATGGCGAGGCGGTGCATCTTGCGGGTGCGGCTGCGCTGATGAATGACCAGGATCCCCATCACCAGCACCAGCAGCGCCACGACCAGATATTGCCAGTGACGTCGCTCCTGCAGTTGCTTGAGCTTCTCGGCCTGCAACTGCTGACCGGCTCTCAAGGTCTGGTTCTCCAGCTCCTTGCGAGCCAGATCGAACTCGAAGCGCATCTGCAAGGAGCGCTGCTCCCGCAGCATCTTCTCGAGATCCTGCTTGATCTGCACATATTGCTTGAGGCTGACCAGGGCCTCCTTGATCCGCCCCTGGCGCTCCAGCACCTTGGCCCGTACCTCGTGCACCCAGGCCAGAAAGCGCAGATTCTGCTCCTTGGTGAAGATGGGCTCGGCCTGATCCAGATAGCGCAGCGCCTCGGTCGGCTTGCCCATGACATCCAGGGCCTGGGCCATGACGATATACCAGTGGCCCCGGGTCACGCTGTCCGCCCCCTTGCCTTGCTGATGCAACAGGGCCGATGCCTGTTCCAGCTTGGTCATGGCCTGCTCCGTCTTGCCCTGATTGAGCAGGACGGTAGCCATCTCGATCCGGGTCCAGGCCAGCATTCCCTCCTGTTGTTGGCCGAGATAGTAGAGCTCGGCCTCGGCCATCAGGGGCAGGGCCCGCTCATAGTCCCCGGTCTCCACATAGAGCAGCCCCTGCTGGGTATGGATATCCACCAGATGCTCCTCGTCCCCCTCCACCCGATAGTCGTGCTCCAGCTCCTGGAAATAGTTCTGGGCCCGTTCGTAGAGCCCCATCCGGCGGTAAGCGTTGGCGATCTTGGCGAGCACCTCCCGCCCCTTGCCCTCCAGCCCGAGCGCCTCGTAGCGCCGATGGGCATCCATCAGCTCCATCAACCCTTCCGCCAGCTCCCCCTGATAGGAGTACATCTCCCCCCGCAGGCTGAGGATGTCGGCCCGCTGCCGCTCGTCCCCGAGCCGGCGCGCCAGGGTCAGCGCCTCGTCATAGTCCTGGCCGGCAGCCTCCATGTTGCCGAGCAGTTGCTGATGATAGCCCCGGCAGGCGAGCAGGCCGCTCTCGCTGACCCTGTCCTTGCGGGCCCGTGCCCATTTCAGCGCCTCGTCGGCAAAGCGCACCGCCCGCCGAAAATCCTCGTCCCGCTCGGCGGGCTGGGCCCAGCACTGCAGACGGGCGATCCGCCCCTGGGCCTCCGCCGGATATCCGTCCCGCTGCTCGGCAAGGGCGGCCACCTGGGTGCGAAACACCTGCTGGGGTGGCCTGTCGTCTTCCAGCTGTTGCAAGGTCTGGGACAATTCGGATGCACCAAGAGGGGGAAGCGCCGCCCAGAGCGAAAGCGGGACCAGCCCCAACCCTAACCACAGACTCCTGCTCACCAGGATCTTCATGCCGTCGCAGTCTCCCCATTCGATGGCGCGGACAATGCGCCCATTGCCCCAATCATATCCATCCTCACCGCCCACGCCCAGCACGGGTGCGGGCGAGATGCCCAGCGCATATTCCAGAAAATGGCATTATCTCATTCTTTACAGAAGAAAATTCTGCATCGACTATAGGCGGGTTCAGATGAGGGATGAAAGGATGATGAGCCACGAGGAGCTGCAGGCGGCCTATGACAAGTTGTTGCTGGAAAACGAGCGCCTGAAGCGGATTGCCGACGATGCCAGGGAGAAGCTGGATGCCGCCATGGACGGCACCGGTCTGTGCATCTGGCAGAACCATGTGCCGAGCGGCAAGCTCGTCATCTTCAACCGGCGCTGGGGATCCATGCTGGGCTACCAGCCCAAGGAGCTCTCCGCCCACTTCGACGTCTGGCGCGACCACCTGCACCCGGAAGACCGGGAGCGGGTGCTGCAAGCCTTCTTCGATCACCTGGCGGGCAAGAGCCCCTTCTATCAGGTGATGCATCGGATGCTGGCCAAGGATGGCAAGGTCACCTGGGTGCTGGACAGGGGCCGGGTGGTGGAGCGGGATGACGCTGGCAACCCCATCCGGGTGATGGGCACCCACATCGACATCACCCACGAGAAGGAGTACGAGCACCAGCTCGCCCGCCTCGCCCATCGGGATCCCCTCACCGGTCTGCTCAATCGCACCGCCCTGCAGCGCCACTTCCCCCAGAGCCATCAGACCATCTGTTTCATCGATCTCGACGACTTCAAGCAGGTGAACGACAACCTGGGTCACCGTGCCGGCGACGAGCTGCTGATCGCCCTCAGCCTGCGCCTGAAGCAGTGCTGCGACGAGACGGTGACCCTTGGCCGGATAGGTGGGGACGAGTTCGTGCTGCTGCTGCCCTGGCCGAGCGAGGATCCCCGCACCAGCCACCTGGCCCGCCAGTGCGTCAACGCCATCGCCACCCCGTTCGAGCTGTCCAACGGGGAGGCGAGCGTGGGGCTCAGCATGGGGATAGCGGCCATCCGGCCACAGGATGATTTCAGCAGCGCCCTGGCCCGGGCGGATCAGGCCATGTATCAGGTCAAGCGTGGGGGCAAGCACGGCTTTCACATCGCCCAGCCGAGCGGCCAGCCCCTGCTGGATCAGGAGCAGGTCAACGAACGGGGGCTGCACCACCACCCCTTGTCTCGCTGACGGGCGCAAACCGGTATGAGCCTCAGTTGCGCTGCCAGCGCCTGAGCAGACGGCCGCGCAGGCCGCAGTCGAGCAGCCAGCTGTTGTCGAACACCCGCAGGATCGCCTGCTTGGCGTGGCGGGACATGGCGACGGCGTGGAAGCGGGTCTCCTGCCTGCGTCTCACGTTCATCTTGTCCAGCAGAGTGTGAGGCAGGTTCTGGGCGATGAAGTCGGAAATCACCAGCACATCCGCCTTGGCAAAATCCGGCTGATCCAGCTGGGCCAAGGCCTGCTCGAGACAGGGCACCAGATCGGTGCCGCCGTGAAAACTCATGGAGAGGAAGCGCTCCGCCTTGTCCAGCCCGGTATCGGCGGTGATCTCCAGGGTCGCCACCTCGGTAGAAAATAACATGAGATAGCAGCCCCGCTTTTCGTCCATGGCCAGCTTGAGCAGCGCCAGGAACAGCGCCTTGGCGCACTCCTCGGGGTAGCCGCCCATGGAGCCCGAGGTATCCACGCAGACGATGAAGGGGCCTCGTGGTTGCACCTCCTGTCCACCCTGCTGCGGGGTTCGCAGCATCAGCCGCTGGCGCGGCAAGGTGCCCCGCGACTGATAACTCAGCAGCCGCCGCTCCAGGTAGCGGCGATAGAATTCCAGCTCCAGCTCCGGCAGCGCCAGCATCACCGCCTCGCTCGGCAGCAAGCGCATCAGGTCGCTGGCCGGATGCACCCCCACCAGATCGTCCGGCACATCGTCGGTCTGCACCTCTTCGAGTTCGTGCACGGGTACCGGCGGCAAGGCCTGGGCGTCGGTGCTCCTGTCCCGCTCGCTGCGCCCGAGCAGGGCGGCGATCTCGGTCAGCAGGGGCTCGCGCTGCAACATGCGGGCATACTGCTTGACCAACACCAGGCTGCGCTTGTGCCAGCTGCCCTGGGCCAGATCCCAGAGCCCCCCCGCCGAGATCTGGTGCGGATCCAGCGCATCGGCCAGGGTGCGGTTCGCTAGCAGCTGATCCTCTATCTCCTGGCGCTGTTTCTCCCGTTCCGCCTCGGCGATCTGCTGCTGCAGTTGCAACAGGCTGCCCACCAGGCTGGAGCGCCATTTTTCCACGAACAGCTGGCGCAGCCCCTCGGTCGGCTGCGCCACTATCTGGCGAGCCAGGCTGCGGGCATCGCCGGCGAAGGGGCTGTGCTGATCCAGCGCCTCCAGCAGGGCGGGCAGCCGGCCCACCAGCTCGGGCAGCGGGAGCTGGCGATGAGCCTGATAGAGGAGGTACTCGCGCTCCAGCGCGACCGGCACCTGCTTGTGGCGCATCTCCTCGCCGAGCTGCTCGCTCCAGTGCTGGATGCGTTTCTTGAGCAGCTTGCCCTGCAGGGGGGAGCGCTTGAGAAACTCGGAGATCTTGGGGGCAGAGGCCAGCAGGAGCGCCATCTCCCCCGCCAGCTCCCCCTCCCCGATGAGGAGCCCGAGATCCATCATGCCGATCTCTAGCATAAGGCGCTCTCCACCCGGGGTGATGGGCAAACATCATGCTGCCACATGATAATTGACATCATGTTTTGTTCGTAAAATGTTGTCTTTTCAGCACGACCAGCCATCAGCTATCCAGCCCGGGCAGGCGCTCGCGCCACTGCAGCAGCTCGCCGCGCAGCACATCCAGATCCCGGTTCAGCACGAAGAAGCTGTCTTCCACCTGCTGCAACCAGTGGGGCCCGATAAACAGATGCTGCTGATGGCGATCGAACAGGGCCCGCTGCCCCTTGAGGCTCTGCTGCACCCGGCCCACCTGATTGACCAGCTCATCGAGCTCCCCCTGCCAGGGCTCGACCACCAGCGCCGGGATGGGGGTGCGCTCCACCAGCACCAGAGCCACGGGTTGGCGCTGGATATCCAGCACATGGAGTCGCAGCGAATCATCGAGCACCAGCTCGTAGTGACCCTCCTTGGGGTTGCCGAGCTGCCAGCCCACCAGGGCCTCACCGGTGGGATGCCAGTGGGAGAGCAGGGTGCGATCGAAGGTGAGGGTCTCGGTCAGTCGCTCCGGATCCCCGCCATCGAGCGGTGCCGGGGTGAGCAGGTGGAAATGCACCTGCTTGCCGAACGGCTTGGCGTTGAGCAGGGGCAGCTGGGTGCCGCGGGCGCGGCGACCGAACCACTGCTTGCGCTTGACCGCCTTGCAGCCGAGGCGCTGGGCCACGGCCCCCCTCAGCTGTTTGAACTGCTCGCGCAGGCTCAGCAGCTGGCGGGTCATGGCGAGCTGCTGATAGCCGTAGAGACGTGAAAATTCGCCGATCATCTCCAGCAGGGCGGTGCGGGAAGCCTCGTCGTGCCAGAGGCAATCCTTGAACAGCAGCAGATCCAGCGGGGCCACCTCGTCGCGGCCGTTGAAGAAGGCGCTCGCCTTGATGAGCCTGACGGCCTTCTTCCAGCGCCGGTCCGACACATAGCAGCCGTGACCGAGCTGGCTGTCGAGCTGCTGGCGCAGCTGATAGATGAGCTCGAAGCAGGCATCCGGCAGGCGCACCTGCTCGATCTGCCCTTGCCAGGCCTGGTACTCCTCGCCGTGGATCTGCACCGAGGGGGGCAGGTTCTGCCCCGAGTGGCCATCGCTCGCCAGCATGGCCTGGAAGTTGGATTTCTCCTGCACCCTGTCCATCCAGATCCGCACCAGCATGCGGTCATAGAGCGCCTCCAGGCCGCTGTCCGGCGCGGGCAGCTCGTTGGAAGCAGTCACCAGCAGGCGCATGGGAATGGGGTGCTGGCTGTCGCCGTTGCGAAACTGCCGTTCGTTGATGGCGGTGAGCAGGGTGTTGAGGATGGCCGGGCCCGCCTTCCAGATCTCGTCGAGGAACACCACCTCGGCCTCCGGCAGGTAGCCCTGGGTCAGGCGCAGGTACTTGCCATCTTCCTTCAGCGCCTGGATGGAGAGAGGGCCGAACACCTCCTCCGGGGTGCTGAAGCGGGTCATCAGGTATTCGAAATGGCGGGCGTCGTGAAAGGCCAGCTTGAGGCGCCGGGCGATCAGGCTCTTGGCGATGCCGGGGGGGCCCAGCAGGAAGACGCTCTCACCGGACAGCGCCGCCAGCAACCCGAGCCGCAAGGCATCCTGCCGCTCATACAGCCCTTCCCCGAGGGCGGCCAGCAACCTGGGCAGGCGCTCATGGATGGGGGCGGTACGAACTGTATTCTGGGCGAGAGAGGACATAGGCAGGGCTTCCGAAGCTGGCTCATCATCCGTGGTGACGTCGGCCGGCCTCTGGCCCCGCCCCACGCTGTTGGTCTGTCTGGTTGTGCATCCCCGCCACATCTGGCCGGGATACCTGATTAACATAGCGATCCTGGCGGCGCACATCTAGTTGCAAATGGGTGCAGCAGGGGCCGCGAGAGTGTACTCTGCGCATCAGAAATTACCCCAATGCGGATCAAGAGCGAGCCTTCCCCATGCAAGATCCCCTGCTGGACCCGCTGCGTCAGCGCATCCTGACCCGGATGGGCATACAGAGCTGGCAACTCAGAGCCCCGGCCCTGCTGGGTGAGACGAAGGGCCCGGAGGATACGCCCCATCAGCCGGACGACATCGTTCTCGACACGGCGGCCGTCTCCGTCCCGAGCGGCAAGCTCTGGCTGCTGGCCGACACCCTGCCCGCCCCGGCCCTCTTGGGGGATCTCTGCCAACTGCTCGGCCTCGATGTGAATGACGTCTCGCTCATCGCTGCGCTGCCGGACGGGATCACCCCGCCCCTGCTCTGGCTGACGGCGCCGGACGCCCGCTGGCCCGATGCCCTGGTCTGCCCGATAAAACCCGATGCGGCCCACAAGCGCGCCCTCTGGCAACAGTGCCGCCAGCATCTGCCTGGCTGACCGGCCCGCAGCGGCCCCACCCTTTTTCTCTTCACCCCGGCCTGCATTCCCGCGCAAGCCCGGGTTCTGTCCGGAGTCATCATGTCTGATCTCAGCCCCCGCTTTCGCCCCCTGCTGGAGAGCGACTTTGCGCTCATCTACCCCATCGAGCAGGCCGCCCACAAGGAGCCATGGAGCCAGGCCAACCTGCTCTCCTGCTTCGGGCCCCGCTACCTCAACGGTCTGATGCTGCTAGGGGACCGCCCGGCGGGTTTCTACATCTCGGATCTGGTGGCGGGGGACAGTTCGTTGATGAACATCTGCGTGCATCCTGACTTTCAGGGCAAGGGGCTGGGGCGGGCACTGCTCAGGGAGTACCTCGCCCGCAGCAAGTCCCGGCAGGCGGAAGCCTGGTTTCTGGAGGTGAGGGCCGGCAATACCACTGCCATCGGCCTCTACGAGAGCGAGGGCTTTGCCGAGTATTGCCGGCGCGCCGACTACTATGGCACCGGCCAGGACAGGGAAGATGCCGTGCTGATGTCCCGTCTGTTCGACTTCGGCTAAGGCCCGGACACCCTCGGCCACCCTTCCCCACCGGCCACTCATCCTCCCCCGTCTGACGTCCCTCAGGGCAGGGAGGCATTGTCGATGGCACTGTCCTCGAGGCTCAAGGTCACCCGTACCACGGCGTCGAAACCTTCGGCGGAGAGCGGCATGAAGAAGCCCCGCGCATAGGTGACGCCGGGCATCCAGATCAGCTGCTCCTTCACGTCTATGTTGACGGGTCGCAGGGACTCGCCGGGGCGCTGGAGGTAGACACCGGGGGGCGTCGCCACCTTGGGGAAGCGGCGCAGTATGTGGGCGCTGCCATCCCCCGCATCCGGGTTGAGGCGCACCTTCACCAGCTCGGCCAGGGTGGATTGCATCCCGGGATCCTGCCACAGGCGGGCATCCAGCCGGGTGCAGCGTCGGCACTTGGCGCTCTCTATCACATAGAGCAGGGGATAACCGGTTTGCAGCGCCCGCGCCTGACCCTGCTCATACCCCTCGGCGCCACTCAGCCAGGGATTGTCCTCCCCCGTCGGCCCGCCCAGGGCATACCAGAGGCCGCCCGCCCCCGCCAGAACCAGCAAGGTGCCCGTGATGAGGCTCTTGATATTGATACTCATAGCTCCCCTCCCTGACCGTATCCGGACCCAGATCCCATCATGCCTGAGTCCTATCGACTTGACGACTTTGTGATCCAGGACAAACGGCGAACACTTGTAAGCTGTAATAGTAGAGTTTAAACTCCAGCCCGGTTTTGAAAGCCCCCTGCGGGCGTACAACTGTTATGTGAGGATGATTGACGATGTCGCAGTTTCATCTGGTTCGACTGATGCGTGAACGCATTGCCCGCCTTGGCAACAAGGCCGCCCTGCGCGTCCAGCAGGATGGACAATGGCGTGCCATCGGCTGGCGTACTCTGGGTCAGGCCATGGACTATTGTGCCCAGGCCCTGATCCGCGCCGGCCACCAGCCCACCGAGATGGTCGGCATCTATGCCCGCAACATGCCGGAGTGGACCCAGGCCGATCTCGGCATCCTGGCCGCCCGCGGCGTCAGCGTGCCCATCTACCCCACCAGCACCCTGGATCAGCTGCGCTACATCGTCAAAGATGCCGGCATCAAGGTACTGTTCGTCGGCGAGCAGCCCCAGTTCGATCAGGCCCTCCACCTGCTGAACGCGGGTGAGATCAGCCAGATCGTCTCCCTGGACGGCAGCGTCGATCTGCGCGGCTGCGAGCAGGCCAGCCACTTCCAGACCTTCCTCTCAACGGGCAACCATCAGCCCAGCGAGCAGGAGCTGCGGCAACGCGAGCAGCAGTACCGCATGGATGACCTGCTGACCCTCATCTACACCTCGGGCACCACGGGCGAACCCAAGGGGGTCATGCTCGATTTTGCCAACATCGCCGCCTGCTTCGAGATGCACGACAGCCGGCTGGATCTCGGCGAGCAGGACGTCTCCCTGTGCATGCTGCCGCTCAGCCACGTGTTCGAGCGTGCCTGGACCTACTACGTGCTCTATTGCGGCGCCGAGAACGTCTACATCCGCGATCCCCAGAAGGTGATGGATGTCATCGGCGAGGTGAAACCGACCGTGATGTGTGCCGTGCCGCGCCTCTACGAGAAGGCCTACGCCATGATCCAGGCCAAGGTCGCCCAGGCGCCGCGCCTGCGCCGCACCCTGTTTGGCTGGGCTACCCGGGTCGGCAAGCAGATGGTCGCCACCCGTCAGGCGGGCAAGTCCGCCTCCCCCCTGCTCTATCTCCAGCTCGCCCTGGCGGAGCGGCTGGTGTTTCGCAAGCTGCGGGCCCGCTTCGGCGGCCGTACCCGCTTCCTGCCGGTGGCCGGTGCCCGTCTCGCCGACGACGTGAACCTCTTCTTCCAGGCCATGGGGCTCAACCTGAAATATGGCTACGGCATGACCGAGACCACGGCCACCGTCTGCTGCTACGAGGATAGCCAGTTCCAGCTCGGCTCCATCGGCACCGCCCTGCGCGGCATCGAGGTGAAACTCGGTGAGAACAACGAGCTGCTGGTGCGCTCCCCCACCGTGATGCGCGGCTACTACAACAAGCCGGAGGCCACGGCCGAGGTGATGACCGAGGATGGCTTCCTGCGTACCGGCGATGCGGGCGAGCTGGATGCCAGCGGCAACATCTACTTCACCGAGCGCCTGAAAGAGTTGATGAAGACCTCCAACGGCAAGTACGTGGCGCCCCAGCTGGTGGAAGGGACGCTGGGCAAGGATCGCTTCATCGAGCAGATCGCCATCGTCGCCGACGCCCGCCACTTCGTATCGGCGCTGATCGTGCCCTGCTTCGAGTCGCTGGAAGAGTACGCCCGCTCCATCAACCTGCAGTACCAGTGCAAGACCGAGCTGCTGCGCCACTCCCGGGTGGTGGAGTTCTTCGAATCACGCATTCACGAGCTGCAGCAGGAGCTGGCCAAGTTCGAGCAGGTGAAGAAATTCACCCTGCTGCCGAGCGCCTTCTCCATGGAGCTGGGGGAGATCACCCCCACCATGAAGCTGCGCCGCAAGATCATCGAGGCCAAGTACCAGAGCGAGATCGAGGCGATGTACAGCCATGTTTGAGTAATTTGATACTTTCACATACGCCAGATAAATAAAGGCCACCCTAAGGTGGCCATTTTTTATCTTACAAATACCATTAGTTGGCTACTACCATATGAAACATCCTGCTGTTGAGACCAATTTGTTCTAATCCATAAATCTGGGTAATTAGTAGTCCAGCCACCTTTTTTATACCGATAGAAGTTTCCTTGATAATCCAAACTCCCAGGATGACCGACCACGGTATAATCTAGATTCTCGAGTGAACATCCCTCTTTCTCTGCATGAACCAATACTTTCTTACTTAAGTTATCACCTAATGGTGAGCAAAACTTCTGATTACTCGCTTTCGATATGTTCATTACACCCCAAACTTTTGTATCAGGTTGTACAAACAGTATTTCTGTTGACTCATCCCTTAATTGAGTCCATGCACCAGGGTTGAGATATTGATTGCTATTTAATTCAGTGATTTTTTCAACCGGAATATGAATTTCTTTATTGAACCTTACAGCAACCAGTCGCCATCCCCCGCCATCAATTTCCGCATTGCAGTATAAACCGTGATGCCAACCAGTCTCAGTTGCTAAACTGCAATCCAGCTTTTCCTCATCACCCCATTCCATGCGGAAGTCACCACCATTACCATCAATATCATACCAAACACCTTGGTATTGCCTGTCATCTATTAGCTTGCCAAGATAGTAGGTGTTTCTTTGACTCTCATTTTTCTTTAAATTTATTATCTTTTCATTTTCTACAAAACTACCACTTATCAAATCGCCATTATTACCTGGAGATATAACACCATTTTCAACATTCACAACTATTGTTGATGAGGAGGCAGTAGTTTTGTCCAAGGTACCATCAACCCAAGAATCAGTTGTAAGTCTATAATCTTGCTCTACAGCTGAAACACCAATTGGAATTAAAAATAAAAATATAAAAATCTTCATATAACCTCCGCACTAAATGCAGGATCATATATTACTTCACCATTAAACAATGAGACTCATATGGTGTGTTGACTTTACTTCATCAGCTGTTTTAAACATGTATCTATCTAGTAAAATGTTTGGTGAAGAACCTCCACTTAAAATAAATGTATTAAATTAGGATTTTGACGCGAAAGACATAAATCACAATACTAATCCCCCTGCTGATGAAAATGCCCTTAGGGGAAATAGACAGCAAGTAAAACCTAGGACCATCAAGTAGCGTCATGGTTAGATAAAGGCTTGTCCCAACAGCAAAAAGAGGCGCATCGGCGCCTCTTTTCTATGTTCTTCTCGCCATGTGTTGCGGTAAAAAACTTCAGGCCAGCGCCCACTCCACCGCCGCCTCGGCGTGAATGGCGGTGGTGTCGTAGAGGGGCACAGCGGCCTTGGCATCTCCCACCAGCAAGGCAATCTCGGTGCAGCCCAGGATCACCGCCTGGGCCCCCGCCTTCGCCAATCCGGCGATGATCACCAGGTACTCGGCCCGCGATGCGTCAAGTACCTGACCTAGGCAAAGCTCGTCATAGATGATGCGATGCACCCGCTCTTGCTCGGCCTCGGGCGGCACCAACACTTCCAATCCGAACGACTCGGTCAGCCGACCCTTGTAGAAATCCTGCTCCATGGTGAAGCGGGTACCGAGCAGGCCCACTCGCGTCACCCCGTCCGCCACCAGCCGTTTGGCGGTGGCATCGGCGATATGCAGCAGCGGGATCTCGATGGCGGTGGCTATCTCGGGAGCCACCTTGTGCATGGTATTGGTGCCGATCAGCAGACAATCCGCACCTCCCGCCTGCAGGTCCCGAGCGGCGGCACTCAGCAGGCGGGCGGTGGCCGGCCAGTCACCGGCGTGCTGCAACCGTTCTATCTCGGCAAAGTCGACGCTATTGAGCAGCACCCTGGCGGAGTGCAAGCCCCCGAGGCGCGCCCGCACACCCCGATTGAGCGCCTGATAGTAACTGACGGTGGACTCCCAGCTCATGCCACCCAGCAGACCGATACATTTCATCCTTGCTCCTGCGAGGGAATGGTGACCATGCACCACCCGTCGATAAAAAAGGCCCCGAAGGGCCAACAAGACAGAGGGGTAGGTCCGAGGACCTAAATCCAGATCATCAGCACGCAGGCCGCCGTGGCGATCCCCATGCCGAGGTTGAAACGACGCCAGCCTTGGGCGGTGCGGATGAGGCGGCGTACCTGGGCACCAAACAATACCCAGAAGGCACCGGTATAGAGGCCGGTCATGAAGAAGATGGCGAGCACCCAGCTGGCGGATGGCCAGTAGGCCTCTCCCGCCAGGGTGAAACCGCTGATGGCGGAGAGCGCCATCATCCAGGCCTTGGGGTTGAGCAGTTGCAGCATGGCCCCCTGATGGGCCGGGATGAGCGGCCGGTTGCCTTCCGCCGGCCCGTTGGCGGTAGCCACCTTCCAGGCCAGCCAGAGCAGATAGGCCGAACCGACGACCTTCAACCCATCGTGCAATAGCGGCAGCTTCTCGAACACCACACCGAGCCCCAGCGCCATGGCCAGGATCATCAGGTTGATGCCGCCGACCACTCCCACCAACAGGGGCAGGGAGCGGCGAAAACCCTGGGCGGCACCGGCGCTGGTGAGCAGCATGTTGTTCGGCCCCGGGGTACCACAGGTGATCAGGGCAAAGCCCGCCAGGGGAAGCAACCAGTTCAGATCCATCTCAACCTCGATGTGTTACGGCAAGCCTCTTAATATGCAGAGGCCGCCCCCCGACCACAAGCTCACCGATGCATTTTCTTCGCATAAAAAACCAAACAATCATTAATACCAGAGCATCACCACACAGAGCGCCGTCAGGGCACCCAGGCTGCCGTTGAGGCGGCGCCAGCCCTTGTCAGAATTGATCCAGCGGCTGAGTTGATGGCCAAACAGCACCCAGGCGAAGCAAACCGGCAGTCCCGCCATGGGGAAGACCGACATGATGCCCCACAGGCTCGGCCAGTAATCACTGCCCGGCAGGCTGAACAGGCTTATAGCGGAGATCCCCATCATCCAGGCCTTGGGATTGAGGAACTGAAAGCCGAGCCCTTCCAGCAGGGTCAGCGGCCGGGAGCGCCTGGCGGGATCACCGGGAGCACCGGCGACGGCGATGCGCCAGGCGAGCCAGAGCAGATAGAGGCTGCCCAGCACCTGCAGGCTCATCTTGAGCAGGGGCCAGCGCTCGAACAGCGGGTAGAAGCCAAGGGCCAGCACCAGTTGCAGCACCGGCTGGCCGATCACGACCCCGATCAGATGGGGCAGGGTGCGGCGCACGCCGAAGTTGGCTCCGGCCGCAGTCAGCATCAGGTTGTTGGGCCCCGGCGTACCACAGGTCAACAGGGCAAAGCCAAACAGGGTGGCATACCATTCAATGGTCATTGTCTTCTCTCCTTGAACCACATTGTATCGATACAATGTGTCATATAGCGTTGTGCGGTGGGTAACAATCACGCTATATTGAGACAATTCGCCGATCAATGGATTTATTGTCACCATGACAATCTGGACACCCCACCTCGACAGCTTCGAGGGCCCCCTCTATCTGAAACTGGTCAAGGCCATAGAGCAGGCCATTCACGACGGCACCCTGGCCCCCGAGACCCGACTGCCGACCCACAGGGCCCTGGCTGACCAGCTCGGGGTCACGGTCGGCACCATCACCCGTGCCTACTCGGAAGCCGAGCGCCGTGGCCTGCTGGCGGCCCGGGTCGGCCACGGCACCTGGGTCAGGGGGCTGGTGGATCCGGTCAACGAGTGGGTGATCCGCAACGAAGACAATCAGCGCATCGAGCTGTGGCAGAATCTGCCGATCCCGCTGGACAGAGCCGCCATCATCAAGCCCATGCTGCTGGAGTTGGCGAACGGGGATCTCAACGCCCTGCTCGGCTATGACAAGGAGGCGGGTCGCCAGAAGCAGCGCCAGCTGTTCGTCGACTGGCTCACGGCCCTGGGAGTCCAGTGCCGGGAGGATCACCTGCTGTTCAGCCACGGCGCCCAGCACGGCATCATGCTCTCCCTCATGGCCACAGGCTGCGTGGGGGAGACCATCTTGTGCGAGGGGCTCAGCTACCCGGGCATGCTGGGCAATGCCCGCCAGTTGAAGAACCAGGTGGTGGGCCTGCCGCTCGACGAGGAGGGGCTGATCCCGGCCGCCCTCGACGCGGCCTGCCGCCAGCGCCGAGCCAAGTTGCTCTATCTCACCCCTACCCTGCAAAACCCCACCACGGCGGTGATGAGCCTGGCCAGGCGCGAGGCCATCGTCGCCATCGCCCGCCGCCACGATCTGCTGATCATCGAAGATGACGTCAACGGCCTGCTGCCGGAGACCAGCCTTCCGCCATTGGTCAATCTGGCGCCGGAGCGGGTCATCTACCTCGGCAGCCTGGCCAAGATCGCCTGCGGCGGCCTGCGGGTCGGCTTCGTACTGACGCCCCCTCCCCTTCGCAACGCCTTCGCCCAGGCCATGCGGTTGTCGAGCTGGATGGTGAGCCCGCTGCTCATCGAGCTCGCCTGCAAGCTGGTGAGCCAGCACCAGATCATGCCGCTGATCGAGCAGCAGAGACGGATCCTGGCGCGCCGGGGCGAGCTGCTTCGCCACCTGTTGCCGGGCGCCCGTTGGCATCCAGGCTCCATGCACGCCTGGCTGCCCCTGCCCGAGCCCTGGCGCAGCCAGGAGTTCGTGGAGGCCGCCAACGCCCTTGACGTCGGGGTTGCCAGCGGAGAGCACTTCGCCGCGGGCCAGTTTGCCGCGCCGCAAGGGGTACGCCTGAGCCTCAGCCAACCGGCCACCGAGGCCCGCGTCGCCGAGGGTCTTGAGCGGCTGGCCGGTCTGCTGCGGGGCACGCCGCCGACCAATCCCCTGCTATAGTCAGTGGCCGTTTCAGCCCAAGGAGCACCCATGTCCCCCTCCCGCACCACCTTGCTGCTCACCGCCCTGCTGCTGGGAGGCTGCGCCTCCCCGGCCCATCAACAGCTGAGCCGGGCCGTCACCGGCCTGGAAGGGGAACTGGAGCGGCTGGAAGAGGAGCTGGCGGCCATGAACGGGCTCCACTACCAGAAGGCCATCGACGCCCCTGCCGCCCTGCGGGACTACCTCAAGGCCCCCGCGGCCACGGCAGAGGGGCTGGTGCCTGCAGAGATCGCGCTGCAAGATGGTCCCCTGCTGCGCTACCGCTACCAGCTGCCGGCGAGCATGAAGGCGCTACCCACAGACAATCCCTGCCTGCGCTACGAGTTCGAACTGCGCCACCTCGGCCGCCTCGGTCAGCTCGATCTGCACTGGCAGCGGGAAGGCCATCAGGGCCAACGCCTCATCCAGCAGGCCGATTGCCCCTTCTCCGCCAAGGGGCCGGGGCTGCAATAAACCGCGCCCGATGCAAAGAGGGGTTGGCCCATGGCCAACCCCTCTCGTTTTATCACTCCCCGCTTGCTAGAGGATCCCTCGTACCAGGATGCCGGTGATGAGCAGCGGCGCCACCAGTCGCCAGCACCAGAGCAGGCAGGCCCGCAGCACGGGTGAGAGATCGGTGGGCAAGATGCTGTCCCCGAGGCGCCAGCCCAGCAGCAGGGTCAGCACCAGGCCGAACAGCGGCATCATCAGGTTGGAGGTGAGGTAGTCCAGCAGATCGAAGATGGTCTTGCCAAACAGGGTCAGCTCGCTCCAGGGGCCGAACGACAGGCTGACCGGAATACCGGATGCCATGATAAGCAGGGTCAGCACCCGGCAGGCGCCGCGCCGTGACCAGCCCCACTCCTCGGTGGTGAAGCGCACCAGGTGCTCCAGCATGGAGATGGAGGAGGAGAGCGCCGCCACCAGCAGCAGCAGGAAGAAGACCACCGCCAGCCCCTGGCCAAACGGCAGGTGGTTGAACACGGCGGGCATGGTCATGAAGGTGAGGCCGGGGCCCGCGGTAGGGTCTATGCCGGTGGAAGCCAGCGCCGGGAAGATCATCAGCCCCGCCAGCACCGAGATGAGGCTCGCCAGGGTCACCACCCAGACGCCGGAACGCAGCACGCCGTCGCTATTGGGCAGATAGGCACCATAGGTGGTATGCACCCCCAGGCCGATGGAAAGGGAGAAGAAGGCGAGTCCCAGGGCATCCAGCACGCTCTGGCCGGTGAGCATGGAGAAGTCCGGCAGCAACAGCTGGCGCACCCCGGCCAGGGAGCCCGGCATGGAGAGGCCCACCGCCACCAGCAGCAGCATCATGATGAAGAGCGCCGGCATCATCCAGCGCAGGGCCCGTTCCACCCCTTTCTGGATGCCCCCCTGCACGAACCACCAGGTGAGCCCGGCGAACACCAGATGGGTCAGCGCCGGCCACCAGGGGTGACTCACGTAACCGTTGAACAGGGCGGTCAGCGCAGACCCCTCGCTCAGGTTCAGCTTGCCCGCCACCGCCAGCGCCGCATAGCCCACGGTCCAGCCCCCCACCACGCTGTAGAAGCTGTAGATGAAGAAGCCGCACAGTATCCCCATGTAACCCATCCAGCGCCATTTAGGCCCCATCAGCTTGTTGAAGGCGCCGAGTACCCCGCGCTGGCTGCGGCTGCCGAGCAGGGTCTCCCCCACCAGTACCGCCACCCCCAGGGTGAAGCTGAACAGCAGGAACACCAGCAGGAAGGCACCACCGCCGTTGGTGGCGGTCACATAGGGAAACTTCCAGATGGCACCAAGGCCGATGGCGGTGCCGGCCGCCGCCAGCACGTGCCCAAGACGGGAAGACCATTGAACCTGGCTCATACAACCTCCTGGCAAGACAACATTCGATACTCCATGGGTAGCCGCACGATGCGGGACAACAAAAAGGCCGCCTCTGGCGACCTTTGCAATGAACATTCAGACAAACTGCGCGTGCAAGGTCACCTCTCCGAAGAGTGGAAAAATCGACCAAAGGGAAGATTGGAGGGTGACATCAAGGGCAGGGCCTGCACGACGAAACGGAGCCACAGCCTAAACCATGGCAAGAGATGTTGACAGTTAATCCTCCATCCGAGCTCACAATACAGCCAATCAGACAATAAAAACAAAAAATATCAGAATAAAAAGTCACAAAATTAAAACTTCATGGTGCTTTATATACAGTCAATTCTGTCGATAAAGAGACCCCGGCACCGAGTGGTCACCGGGAAATGACGGCTGGCCGGGGAGCACGATCTCCTGCTCCCCGGCCTGCGTCCTCAGATCAGGCCGCGTACCAGGATGCCGCCGATGAGCAGGGGGGCGACCCAGCGCCAGCAACCCATCACCAGCCGACGCCAGTGGGGAGCCAGCCCCTCGGGCAAGGCACGGCGGCCCAGCTTCCAGCCGAGCAGCAGGGTGAGGGCCAGCCCGAACAGGGGCATCAGCAGGTTGGAGGTGACGAAATCCAGCAGCTCGAAGATGTTCTTGCCAAACAGGGTGATGCTCGCCCAGGGGCCGAAGGACAGGCTGACCGGGATCCCCCCCGCCATCACCACCCCGGTGATGAGGTTGCAGGACGCGCGGCGCGACCAGCCGAAGCTCTCCACCAGGAAGCACTGCAGATGCTCCAGCAAGGAGATGGACGAGGAGAGCGCCGCCACCACCAGCAGGGCGAAGAAGATCACCGCCAGCCCCTGGCCGAACGGCAGTTGCTGGAACACCGCCGGCATGGTCATGAAGGTGAGGCCGGGACCCGAGGCGGGATCGATGCCGGTCGCCGCCAGCACCGGGAAGATCATCAGCCCCGCCAGCACGGCGATGAGGCTCGCCAAGAGCACCACCCAGAGGCTGGAACGTCCCACCCCCTCGCTGCTCGGCAGGTAGGCGCCATAGGTGGTGTGGATGCCAAGGCCGATGGAGAGGGAGAAGAAGGCCAGCCCCAGGGCGTCCAGCACCCCGGACATGCCGAGCTTGCTGAAGTCCGGCATCAGGAAGTGGCGCACCCCGGCCATGGCGTTGGGCAGGCTCAGGCCGAAGGCCACCAGCAGCAGCATCATGATGAAGAGGGCCGGCATCATCCAGCGCAGGGTGCGCTCCACCCCTTTTTGCACGCCCCCCTGCACGAACCACCAGGTGAGGCCCGCGAACAGCAGGTGGGTCAGCACGGGCCAGAGGGGATCCCCGACGTAGTCGTTGAAACGGGCGGTGAGGGCAGCGCCATCACCCTGTTGCAGATCCCCCGCCAGGGCCATGCCGGTGTAACCCAGGGTCCAGCCCCCCACCACGCTGTAGAAGCAGTAGATGAGCAGGCTGCACAAGAGCCCCATGGCGCCGACCCAGCGCCAGCGCTTGCCCAGAAGCGTCCCGAAGGCCCCCACGGCGCCGCGCCGGGTCAGGCTGCCGAGCAGGGTCTCCCCCATCAGCACCGCCACCCCCAGGGTGAAACTGAACACGAGAAACACCAGCAGGAAGGCGCCACCGCCGTTGGCGGCGGTGACATAGGGGAACTTCCAGATGGCGCCGAGACCGACCGCGGAACCCGCGGCGGCCAGGATGTAACCGAGCCGGGATGACCATTGGGACTGCTTCATAAGAACTCCAATCTAAGGGCCCGCCAGTTGGACCCCTCATGGCGCACAGATTACGCCGCCCCCCTCGCAATCACTCGTCGTATCTCTGGCTTAAAACCGACTTATTAGCAGCAATGACTAATAATCTTCGGTTTAGCATCCATTCGTGCCATAAAACAAAAACCGGAGCCTGTTTGCTCCGGTTTTGCATTCTCTGGGAACGGCGCGGGACTAGATGACCCCCAGCTCCCGCAACCGCTCCATCAGGTAACTGTGGGCGGTGTGACGCTCGGAGAGCACCACGTCCGGGCGCGGGTGCAGGAACAGCGGCAGGGAGATGCGGGATTTGCTGACGCTGCCACCGGTCGGGTTGATCACCCGATGGGTGGTGGAGGGGTAGTAGCCGTGGGAGGCCTCCTGCAGCATGTCACCGATGTTGATGATCAGGGTGCCAAAGTCGCAAGGCACGTCCATCCACTCCCCGTCGGAGCCCTTCACCTGCAGGCCCGGCTCGTTGGACGCGGGCAGTATGGTGAGCAGGTTGATGTCCTCGTGGGCGGCGGCGCGAATGGCCCCCGGCGCCTCGGTGCCGTCGAACGGCGGATAGTGCAGCACCCGCAGCAGGGTCTTGTGGCTCTCTTCTATCATGGAGGAGAGGGGGGCGCTGTAGTGGGCGGCGATATCGCTCGGGGTGTACTGCTCCACCCAGCCCAGCAGCTCGGCGGCCAGGTTGTTGGCGAGGGCGTAGTACTCCATCGCCTGATCCTTCAGCGCTGCCGGCATCTGGCCCCAGGGATAGAGGTGGAAGTACTCCTTGATGTCCTTCTGGCTGTTGCCCTTGGCCACCTCGGAGACGGAGGGGGGGAAGTAGCCGTCCTGGGTCTCGCGGTTGAACAGGAAGTCGTGCTTCTGCTCGCTCATGAAGAAGCGATACCAGTTGTCATAGATGGACTGCACCAGCTCCTTGGGAATGGGGTGGTTGGTCAGCACCCCGAAGCCGGTGGTACGCAGGGATTCGGTGAAGCGCTCCGCCGCATCGGGGGAACGGTAATCAACGGTCAGGACTTTCATTATTTTTGTTACGCGCCAGTTAAAAGTAGGCGCAGTTTACCCTGCCTCCCCCGGCAAGGAAAGGTTGCCCGATATGGGTTGATAACAGACTGAAAATAATGACAAAAATATCATGACATCCAGGCTTGCCCGGGATGATGACGGGCCCTTGTCCCGCTCAGGCTTCCTCTCTAGAATGCCTGCACTTTTACATTCGGAGCCCTGCCATGTCCCCAAGGATGTTGTTGCCAATCCTGACCCTGCTGCTCGCCGGTTGCAGTTCGTTCTCAGAAGAGGAGTGCCGTGCCATGAGCTGGTACAACCAGGGCTATCAGGATGGCACCGAGGGCAAGACCCGGGCGGCCAGCGCCGGCTACAGCAAGACCTGCGGGGAGTATGGCCTCAAGGTGGACGAGGCGGAATGGCTGCGGGGCTACACCAAGGGGCTGGAGCTCTACTGCATCCCCGAGCTCGCCTACAGCAAGGGCAAGGAGGGGAACGAGTATCTGGGCGTCTGCCCCAACGATACGACCTTCCTCACCCAGTTCGAACGGGGTCGCAAGGAGTTCCTGCTGGCCGAGCGCCTCGGCGATCTGCAACAGGAGCTGGAGCGCACCGAACGAAATATCTACCAGCTGGATCAGCAGATCCGCGCCGAGAACGACGCCAAGCAGCGGGACTACTATCGTGCCCAGCGCGAGCGGGCCATCCGCCACTACGAGGGAGTACGACGGGAGTACAACCGCATCCGCTTCCCGGATCGGGTGATCCAGTTCTCCTTCGGCAGTTGATCTCCTCGGAGCCCCGCCATCCGGCGGGGCTCCCCCCTGTTCAGGGCAAAATCCCGCTCAGGCCAGAACCCAGCGCTGCAGCGCCAGGGCGATGCCGTCTTCGTTGTGATCCGCGGTGACCTTGTGGGCGTGGGCCTGGATCTGGGGCGCCGCATTACCCATGGCCACCGCCAGCCCCACCTGCTCGAACATGCTGATGTCGTTGTTGTTGTCCCCAAAGGCCACCACGTTTTCCATGGCGATGCCCTCGCTCGCCGCCCACTGGGCCAACCGGTTGCCCTTGCTGCAACCGGGTTGTACCAGCTCCACCGCGTAGGGGGCCGCCCAGTCCTGGGTAAAGGGCATGCCCTGCACCACTTCCCCCACGAAGCGGTGCAGGCGGCCCGGATCCTGGTTGAACAGCTCCAGCTTCCAGATGGGGGCCTGCAGCCAGGGCTCGAGATCGTCCGCCGGCAGCAGGGAGATCTTGAGGTGATCGGGCAGGTTGTCGGATCTGCGCTGGATCCTGGCCACATAATCCTCGCAGCCGATGTAGCCGATGCCATCGCTCAGGTGAAACTGCGCCTCCATCTGCTGACTCTCGACCTCGGCCAGCAGGGCCCGCAGCGGCTCGACCGCCAGGGGATCCCCCGCCAGGATGCGGTCTTGCAGCGGATCATAGAGGTAGGCGCCGTTGCTGCAGATGATGGGGGTGTCGAGGGCCAGCTCGTGGTGGAAGGGGCGCGCCGTCATGAAGTGGCGCCCCGTCACCAGCAGCACCTTGATGCCCCTCGCACGGGCCTCGCTCAGGGCGGCCCGGGTCGCGGGCGAGACCTGATGATCCCGGGTCAACAAAGTACCGTCCATGTCCAACGCAATCGCTTTAAACTCGCTCATATCACCTCCAGAGTCTGAGTATCGCGAGGCGCAGGGTGAGAGCAGAGTGGCCGGGCGACAGGGGTAAGGGGTCAAAGAGCCATACCGTCCCAGAGTCGGCGCCCCGATGCAAGCCTCCCCTGCCCCGTCTGCGCCAATTTGTGATCCACCCGGGCCCGGGATCAACCGGGCTCGACCGCCGTGTTCGCCAACGCTCTCCGGTCAGCCGCCCGGCGCAACCCGTAGAAACCGAGGGCACAGATCACCCCGCACAGGGTCGCCAGATAGAAGGGCCACTGGGTCCCCGCCAGCAGCACGACGCTGCCCACCACCACCGCCAGGATCTCGCTGCCCACCGCCAGCCCGCGATAGAGCCCCATCGCCTGCCCCTGCTGGCTGGCATGGCTGCGGTTGGAGACGGCGACCGAGGTCGCCAGCTCCCCCAGACTCATGCCGATGCCGGCCGGGATGAAGGTGAGCGCCAGCCCCCACCACTGGCTCGGCAGCACGAACATCAGCATGCCCGCCGCCATCACCAGATGACCGACGATCCCCAGCGTGCTGCCGCGCCAGTGACGGGCCAGCAACTCCCCGAGCCAGGAGCCCAGCATCATGGGTACGCTCACCAGCACGGCCGCCTGGGCCAACTGCACCGGATCCCAGGCCAGCCGCTCCACCAACCAGACGTTGAAGTAGGTGAAGTAGAGCTGCACCGCACCATAGCTCAGCAGGGTCAGCACGAAGTAGGGCTGCAGCCGGGGTTGCAACAGCAGCTGACGGGTCGAGAGCGGCGCCAGTGCCTCCGTGGTCGCTACTGGTGGCCGGTTGGGGATGAGCCAGAGGATCAGCAGCAGGTTGACCGCCGTCATGGCCACCGCCAGCCAGGCCGCCAGGCTGTAATCCCCGGAGATCACCGCGGCATAGCCCCCGATCATGGGACCCAGCACCCAGCCGAGGTTCATGCCGATGTTGATCCTGGCGAAGTTGCGCGCCTTGGTCTTGGGAGTGCTCAGATCCGCCGCCATGGCCTGGACGATGGCGATGTCGCCGTTGAAGAAGCCTTCGAGTACCCGGCTCAGCAGGAGCAGCGGCAGGGAGCGCCAGGCGATGCCAAGCGCCATCAGGGCGTAGCCCGCCAGCACCCCGATGAGGCAGAGGGTCAGCACCGGCTTGCGACCATAACGATCTGACAGCTTGCCGAGCCAGGGGGCGCCCAGCAGCTGGAACAGGGGGTAGAGCCCCATGATGACGCCGAGCCACACCTTGCGACTCCAGTCCGACGCCTCCGGATCCAGCATGCCCTGGGCCGGATCCAGCATCAGGGGCGCCAGCACCGGGGAGGGTAGACTGAAGCCCGCCACCGCCAGGGTCACCGTCATCACCAGTACCCAGAGGGTGGCCTGCGTCTTGATTCCTTCCATGTTTGCCTCATTAAATAAAGCTATTTGTTTATTTATACTGAGGTGAGTGGCTCTATTAAGTAAAGCGAATAATTGATTTAAATGAGCCCCCTCCCCATAATGGCCCCATCAAGCCAGTGCCCGACCGCGCCGCTCCCCGCCACTGACGAGGACCCTTCATGAACGCCAGCACCGACAAGATCCTCTACCTGCTCAAAAGCCAGGGCCCCCAGAGTGCCGCCGCCCTCGGCGAGCAGTTGCAGATGACCTCCATGGGGGCCCGCCAGCATCTGCTCTCCCTGGAGGCCGAGGGACTGGTGGACTTTCGCGACGAGGCCCGTGGCCGGGGTCGGCCGGTGCGGCTGTGGCAGCTGACCGATCAGGCCTGGCAGCGCTTCCCCGATACCCACAGCGAGCTGACCCTGCAGCTCATCGACGACGTGCGGCAGCTCTTTGGTGAGGAAGGGATGGATCAACTCATCGTCCGGCGGGAGCAGCAGATGATGGGTCGCTATCAGGCGGCGCTGACCCAGCCCGCGCTGGCGGACAAGCTGGCGAGCCTCAAGACCCTGCGCAGCCGGGAAGGTTACATGGCGGACATGCGCCAGGAGGAGGATGGCAGCTGGTTGTGGTGGGAGAATCACTGCCCCATCTGCGCCGCGGCGCGGGCCTGCCGGGGATTTTGCCGAAGCGAACTGGCGATGTTTCGCCAGTTGCTGGCCCCGGCCGAGGTGGAGCGGGAGCAATACCTGCTGGAGGGGGATGCGCGCTGCCTCTATCGCATCCGGCCCTGAGGCCGACGCCCAAAAACAACAAAGCAGGCGCCGGGATGCCTGCTTTGTTGCCTTCGGGGAGGGGATGCTCTCGGTCCAGCCCGCCTGTTCCCGATAAGGTTGGACGGCTGATGGGGTTGATGACCCGGTAAGGTCCTTCACCACAGAGACCTGGTCGGGTATCTGCTTTGCCACCGGAAGATGGAATTATCATATCCCCGCTGTTGCGGTGAGTGGTTGTGAAGTAGCAGGCTTTTTCGGTTGTTTTTGCAATAGTTCACCCTTAATCTAGGAAAAGTGAATTAGTAATTGCAACGAGGTACGGAGAATGCTGAAACTTGATCGTATAGACAGGCATATTCTGGAGTTGATGCAGGAAAATGGTCGCATCAGCAATCTGGAGCTGGCCGAACTGGTCGGCCTCTCTCCCTCCCCCTGCTCCCGCCGGGTCAAGGCGCTGGAGGATGCCGGTCTCATCGATACCCATGTCACCCTGCTCAACGCCCGCCAGCTGGGGCTGACCCTCACCGCCTACATCCACATCTCCATGGACAGGCACACGCCGGAGCGGTTCGAGAGCTTCGACAAGGCCATTCAGGATCTGCCCGAGGTGCTGGAGTGTGACCTCATCACCGGCAATGATGCCGACTATCAGCTCAAGGTCGTGGTGCGGGACATGGAACACTACCAGCACTTCCTGCTGGACAAGCTGACCCATATCCCCGGCGTGACCGGGGTGCGATCCAGCTTCGTGCTGCGCCGGATCAAGCACAAGACGGCGCTGCCCCTCAATCACCTGGGGTGAACGTCTCTGCGGGGAGAAAAACAAGAGAGGAGGCCAAGGCCTCCTCTTCGTCATTCAAGGTGTCATTGACGGACTGGCATTCAGACGCTCACCGGGCTCACCGCCTGCACCTGCAGCAGCCAGCCGGCCTGCTCATGCTGGGGCTCGCCGCTCAGTCGCAGACGCTCCCCCTCCGGCACCCACTGCCCTTGCGGCAAGGAGACCAGCAGGCTCTCGCTGCCGTTGTCGAACAGCCAGCGATCCTCACCCAATGACTCTATCAAATACCCTTCCATCTCCACTCTGGACTCGGCCTGCCAGGACGGCGCAACGGAATCACGGCTCTCGATGAAATCCCCCTGAACCCCAAAACTGGCCAGCCCCCACAGAATGGAGAGCCCGACGATGGATGATTGCATCTCTTCTCTCCTCCTTTGGCACTGTGGAGCCAGTATGGGAAGAGAAAAATGAGTGCACCATGAACAAGATGGCAAAGTGCAGACGGGATCGCGAAAAAAACCGGCCAAGGGGCCGGTTGTGTCATTTTATGGCGTCTTGATCACACTACTTGGTGGCTTCCTCTGCCATCCGCACAGACCTTGGCTTATTCGTCCACATGGCCACGCCGCGATGGGCGTCGCAGATCTTCTCATCACTGATGGCCCGCACCCGCACCCCGTCCTTGCAGATGGCCTGCCAGGCGTCAGCATCATCGATCTGCAGCTCAGGCGCGGGGTGGGTGCCGCCGGTGCAGGCACCGAGCAGCAAGGCAAACAGGGGTAACATGGCTTTCATCGGATGGCTCCCCAACAAGGTGGTCTGACTCAGCGCCCCAGCTGGGCGGCAAGGCGATCGCAAAGCTGCTTCAACTGGGACAGCTCAGCATCGTCCAGATCCAGCTGGCTGCGCAAGTTGTCCACCAGGCAGCACTCCTTGACCCCTTGTTGCAACTGGCGCCCTGCCTCGGTGAGCCGGATGCACTTCTGCCGCTCGTCTTCGCTGGAAATGGTCCGAGTCAGCCAGCCCTTGCTCTCCAGCCGCTTGACGATGGGGGTCAGGGTGCCGGCATCCAGTCCGGTCTCCTGACCTATCTCCTTGAGGCTGACCTCGTCCCGCGCCCAGAGCGACAGCATCACCAGATATTGGGTGTAGGTGAGATCCAGCTTGTCCAGCAGTGGTCGATAGGCGCGCATCACCGCATTGGAGGCGCTGTAGAGGGCGAAACAGACCTGTTTTTTCAGTTCACTCATGGGACACCTCGCAGACATTGGGGGCCAGTATACCCCAGGAAGAGGGAGGGCTGAATAATTTGCACGCAAAGCAGTTGCCAGGCCGTCTAATCAGGTTTAGGCTGTTTTTAACTTGCACGCAAGATAAATCACCCCGGGCCCACTCAATGACTGGACGCCAGGTCCGGGCAGGCGCAGGCTAAACGAGCCATGCCACCCCCAACCCTTTGGAGAGACACCATGAATCAGCTCAGCCACCAGATCCAGCTGCTGCGCCGCCCAAGCGGCCTGCCGACCCAGGATGACTTCAGCCTGCAGGCCGTTCCTCTGCCCCCCTTGCAGGAGGGAGAGGTGCTGGTCGCCAACCAGTGGCTGTCGGTGGATCCCTACATGCGCGGCCGCATGAGCGAGGTCAAGAGCTATGTGCCCCCCTTCGCCCTCAACGCCCCCTTGGAGGGCGGTGCCATCGGCACGGTGCAGGCCTCCCGTCACCCGGACTTCGCGGTGGGGGACAGGGTCAGCAGCATGCAAGGCTGGCGCGATACCTTCATCGCCAAACCGGCGCAGCTGACCCGGCTGCCCGCCACCGACCTGCCCCCCCAGCGCTTCCTCGGCGCCCTCGGCATGCCGGGCATGACCGCCTGGGCGGGGCTGCACAAGGTCGCCCAGTTGCAGGCGGGTGAGACTGTGCTGGTCTCGGCCGCCTCCGGCGCGGTCGGCACCATGGTGGTCCAGCTCGCCAAGCGGGCCGGGGCCCGGGTCATCGGCTCCACCGGTTCCGCCGACAAGGTGGCCTATCTCAAGACCCTGGGGGCCGATGCGGTGATCAACTACAAGGAGACGCCGGATCTCGATGCCGAGCTGGCCCGCCTCGCCCCGGACGGCATTCAGGTCTACTTCGAGAATGTCGGCGGCGCCCTGCTGGAAGCGGCCCTCAACCACATGGCGCTGCACGGACGTATCGTATTGTGCGGCCTCATCGAGCAGTACAACAGCCAGGGGGGCGCCAGCGGCCCGCGCAACCTCTCTCAAATCATCCGCAAACGCATCCTGCTGCAGGGGCTGCTGGTGTCCGATCACTGGCAGCACTACGGCGACTTCCTGGCCGAGGCCATTCCCGCCTTCGAAGCCGGAGCCCTACAGAGCGAGGAGACCGTCTATGAGGGGCTGGCCAGCATGCCGCAAGCCTTCATCGGATTGTTCGAGGGCCGCAACACCGGCAAGATGCTGGTCAAGCTGGGCTGATGATCGGTGCTGGCCGCTGAGCCGGGAAGCACCGGGATCGGCGCCAGGTGGCGGACAGCGGGCGCAGCCCATTACCAGATCGGGCCAAACCGGGATGATGACTATCGCTTAAACAGATGCATTGCATCCAGACCCATCCAATTTTGAGATAGAAGCGTCGGCACTGCCGTCCTGGGTGCTTGCGAAACGGGCCCATCCGTCCTAAGGTGGGCCCGTTTTTTTATGCTGTCCGCCCAGCGGGTGAAGTGTCGTCTCTCCCCGCACACCGACGGATGGGCAGCGTGCCCGAAGTCTCAATCCCTGCAAGGAGCACCCATGTCCACTCCCTATCCCCGCGTCGGTGTCGGCGTCATCCTGACCAATGCGGCAGGCCAGGTACTGCTTGGCAAACGCAAGGGCAGTCACGCCCCCTACTGGTCCATCGCCGGCGGTCATCTGGAGCTGGGGGAGAGTTTCGAATCCGCCGCCATCCGCGAGGTGGCCGAGGAGACGGGCTTCGTCATCACGACTCCCCGCGTCATCGCCGTCACCAACAATCTGGAGACCTGGCGCGAGAGCGGGCTGCACTATGTCTCCGTCACTCTGCAGGCAGAGGTGGAAGGGGAGCCCCAACTGCTGGAGCCCGAAAAATGCGAAGGCTGGGTCTGGTGCGATCCCCGCGCCCTGCCCGAGCCCCACTTCGATGCCAGCCGTCAGTCCATCGCCTGCTGGCTGGCAGGTCGTTGCTATCTGCCTCAGGCCGACCAGCCAACCTGATCACGCGATAGCGCGATAACTCTGTGATCATGCTTTGCCCGCTGGCCGGAGATGACGGTTTTTCCCGCTCAGGCCAGCCAATCCAGGCCCGCGTCGCCGGGGCTGGCCCTCCGTCATCAAATCATCACAAAACTGTCATATGCTCCTGTGGCGAATTCGGAGTGTGAGGTGAGGGTGACGAGGGTAACGGCGGTTTTCCTGCAATTTCTGTGGCTGGGGTGCATCAGTTTTGGTGGCCCGGCCGCCCATATCGGCTATTTCCAGCGCACCTTCGTCCAGCGCCTGGGGTGGCTCAACCAGGCCGAATTTGCCCGCCAGCTGGCCCTGTGCCAGTTGCTGCCGGGGCCGGCCTCCAGCCAGCTCGGTTTCGCCATCGGGCGCCAGCATGCGGGGCTCTATGGCGCCCTGGCCGCCTTCATTGGCTTCACCCTTCCCTCCTTCCTGCTGCTGTTTGCCGCCGCCATCGGGCTCGCGCAACTGGGGGAAAACCTCTGGCTGGATGCCGTCCTGCACGGCCTCAAGCTGCTGGCGCTCATCGTGGTGGCCGATGCGGTGTTTACCATGAGCCGCCAGTTCTGCCAGAGCCGGTTGCACCAGGGGATCATGGTGGTGAGCGCCGCCGCCCTCTGGTGGCAACCCGGACTCCTGACCCAGCTTCTGTTGCTGGGCGGGGCCGCCCTGCTCTGTGCCCGCCTTGGCCGGGGTGACGACACGGAACCGCCCGCCTCTCTCGCTCCGGACATCCGGGCTCGCCAGCCTCACTGGCCGACCCTGCTGCTGTTCGTCCTCTTGCTGATCGGCCTGCCCCTGCTGGCCCAGGGGCCCGCCAGCCAGCTGTTTGCCGACTTCTATCGGGCGGGCAGCCTGGTGTTTGGCGGCGGTCACGTGGTGCTGCCTCTGTTGAGCGAGGGGCTGGGGCAGACCCTGAGCCAACCGCAGCTCATGACCGGTTATGGCCTGGCCCAACTGGTGCCCGGCCCCCTGTTCACCCTGGCGAGTTATCTCGGCGCCCTGCTGCTGCCGGCCGCCCCCCTGGCAGGAGCCCTGCTGGCAACGCTCGCGCTATTTTTGCCGGGCTTTCTGCTGCTGTGGGCCGTCGGCCCCTGCTGGCAGCGCTGGCTCGCCCACCCCGCCCTTGCAGGCGCCGTGGGGGGCATCAACGCCGCCGTGGTCGGGTTGCTGCTGGCGGCCCTCTATCAGCCGGTGTGGCAGAGCGCCGTGCAGGCCCCCACCGATCTGGCGCTGGCAGCTCTGGGCTCCTATCTGCTGCGAGTCCTGACGCTGCCCATCCTGCCTCTGGCCGCCCTGCTGGTGACGGCCAGCCTGCTGCTGCACTGACGCCCACGGCCTGACGCCCATAAAAAACGGCGCCCCTGTTAAGGGACGCCGCTTGTCATCTCGTTGCACGCAAGGCTTCACGCGTCGGGATCGAAATCCAGACTCAGGCTGTTGACGCAGTAACGCTGGCCGGTCTCGGTCGGCCCGTCCGGGAAGACGTGCCCCAGGTGGGAGCCGCACTGGCTGCAGGTGATCTCCACCCGGGTCATGCCGTGACTGCGGTCTTCCGTGTAGTTCACCCGTCCCTCGATGGCCCGATCGAACGAGGGCCAGCCGCAGCCCGAGTCAAACTTGGCATCTGAGTGAAACAGCACGCTCTTGCAGCAGACACACTGGTAGTCCCCACTCTTGCGATTGTGGAGCAGGGCGCCACTGTAGGGGCGCTCTGTGCCCTTCTCCCAGCAGACGTGGAACTGCTCAGGGCTCAACCTGGTGCGCCATTGCTCGGGATTGTTGCCGCTCATACTGACTCCTTGCCTCTCAAACCGATGCCCAGCATACCCACTCGGGGGCCCTGACTCTAGCCCGCCAGCGGGAACTGTGATCCCGTTGGCAACACGGCGGCAACATCCGCCGTCGTCGTGACCCCGTCCGCCGCCAGCGCCACCGCCGACAGAGCGACCCGCTCCAGCAACTTGAGGGAGCGGGCATGACCCACCGCCACCTGGCGCTTGACGTCATCGGGCAGGAAGGGCATGCCATCGTTGGTGGCGGTATCGATGAGCTGGACCCACTCCATCCCCTCTCCCGCCGTCGGCAGGTGGAACTGGATGTCGTAGTCGCTGGCGTTGAACAACACGTACCAGCGCTCCCCACCGCAGTCGAGCATGCCGATGTCCATGGCAAATGCCTGTCCCATGGGCGCATGCCACTCCTGCTCGGTCAGCTGGTGGCCGTCTGGATGATACCAGTTGACCCTGTGGCAGCTGGTCGCCTTGCCATTCCAG
This sequence comes from Aeromonas sp. NJAU223, assembly GCF_051125555.1. NCBI lineage: Bacteria > Pseudomonadati > Pseudomonadota > Gammaproteobacteria > Aeromonadales > Aeromonadaceae > Aeromonas > Aeromonas sp. NJAU223. The sequence goes on from NZ_CP144204.1 coordinate 3,736,085, forward strand.
CTGTCATCGACCAGTTGCAGGTTGGAGAAGACGTTGGATTCGGCGCGCAGGGCCATCATCTGGCGGGTGAAGGCGAGCAGCCGCTCATCCTCCGGCCGCCACTGCCAGTTGACCCAGCTGATCCTGTTGTCCTGACAGTAGGCGTTGTTGTTGCCAAGCTGGCTGCGGCCCATCTCGTCCCCGGCCAGGAAGTGCGGAGTCCCCTGGGAGAGCAGCAGGGTCGCTATCAGGTTGCGCTTCTGCTGCTGGCGCAGGTTGTTGACCCGCGGATCCAGCGTCGGCCCCTCCACCCCGTGGTTGTAGGAGAGGTTGTTGCCATGACCATCCCGGTTGTCTTCACCATTGGCCTGGTTGTGACGCTGGTTGTAGGAGACCAGATCCTCCAGGGTGAAGCCGTCGTGGTAGCAGAGGTAGTTGACGCTGGAGTGGGGGGCGCGCCAGTTCTTGGGGAAGAGATCCCGCGATCCCACCAGCCGGGTGGCCAGATCCCCCATCTTGCCCCCATCCCCGCGCCAGAAGGCGCGCACGGTATCGCGATAGCGGTCGTTGACCTCCAGCCACCGGCTCGGGAACTGACCGAGACGATAGCCGAAGGGACCGATGTCCCAGGGCTCGGCGATGAGCCTGACCCGCGCCAGCACGGGATCCGCCATCATGGCCTTGAAGAAGGCGCTCATGGGGTCGAACTCCCCCGCTTCCCGGGCCAGGGTCACGGCCAGATCGAAGCGGAAACCATCAACCTGCATCTCGGTTACCCAGTAGCGCAGGGCATCCAGCACCAGCCGCAGGCTGTTGGGGTGATCCAGATTGACGCTGTTGCCACAGCCGGTGACATTGGCGTGACGGCTGTAGTCCGGGCCATGGGCCCCGCTCTCGAAGGCATAGTAGCCCGCGTTGTCGAACCCCTTCAGCGACAGCATGGGGCCGTCAAAGCCCGACTCGGCGGTGTGGTTGTAGACCACATCCAGGATCACCTCGATCCCGGCCCGGTGCAGCTCGCGCACCATGGTCTTGAACTCGGTCACCGCCTCTCCCGAGCCGTAGCGCGGTTCGGGGGCGAAGAAGGCGATGGGGTTGTAGCCCCAGTAGTTGGTGAGCCCGATCTGGGCAAGTCTCGGCTCGGACATGTAGGCCGCCACCGGCATCAACTGCACCGCCGTGATGCCGAGCGACTGCATGTGTTCGATCATCAGCGGATGGCTGACCCCGAGGTAGGTGCCGCGCAGCCCTTCCGGGATGCCCGGATGCTGGCGGGTGAGCCCCTTGACGTGCGTCTCGTAGAGCACGACCCGCTCCGGCGGCAAGGCCGGCTTGCCGACCCCCTGCCAGTCGAAAGCGTCATCCACCACCACCGACTTGGCCACCATGGCCGCGCTGTCTCCCTCGTAGAGGCCATCGTCCCAGTGGGTCGATCGACTGAGGGCCCGGGCATAGGGGTCGATCAGGAGCTTGTCCGGATCGAACAGCATGCCCTCGTCCGGGGCGCCATGGACCCGATAGCCGTAGCGCTGGCCGGCTTTCACTCCGCGCACATGGCCGAAGCGATACTGGCCGCGCTGGCCGGGCAGGGTCAGCCGGACCAGCTCCTGCTCCTGCTCGTCGAACAGACAGAGTTCCACCCTGTCCGACTGAGGCGCCCAGACACAGAAGTGGCAACCCGTCTCGTCCAGACGGGCGCCCAGCGGGTAATCCACCCCGGTTTCCATTACAAACATCAAGACTCCTGTTTGATGAACAAGGTCGCGAGCGGCGGCAGGTCCAGCACTATGCTGTGCGTCATCCCCTGCCAGGGGGTCGGCTCGGCGACAAAGGCCAGGCCCACATCATAGTTGCTGCCCCAGTAATGCTCGCTGTCGGTGTTGAGCACCACCCGATAGCCGCCGGCCGCCGGTACCCCTAGCCGGTAGCCGATACGCGGCACGGGGGTGAAGTTGCTGGCCACCATGACGGGATTTTCACCCTGCTTGTCCGCCCTCAACCAGGCGAAGATGCTGTTGTCCGCGTCCTGATGATCCAGCCAGCGGAAGCCGCTGCGCTCATAATCCGCCTCGAACAGGGCGGCATCATGACGATAGAGCTGGTTGAGGTCGCGGATCAAGCGCTGCTGGCCACCGTGCTTGGGGTATTGCAGCAGGTGCCAGGGCAGCTGGGCGTCGTGATTCCACTCGTTGCTCTGGGCGATCTCGGTGCCCATGAAGTTGAGCTTCTTGCCGGGATGGCCGTACATGAAGCCCATGTAGGCCCGCAGGTTGGCGGCCTGTTGCCACTCGTCCCCCGGCATCTTGTAGAGCAGGGAGTGCTTGCCGTGCACCACTTCGTCGTGGGACAGGGCCAGGATGAAGTTCTCGTCATAGTGATACACCATGGAGAAGGTCATCTCGTTGTGGTGGTAGCGGCGGTGGATGGGCTCCTTCTGCATGTAGCTCAGGGTGTCGTGCATCCAGCCCATATTCCACTTGAAGCCAAAGCCCAGGCCCCCCAGGAAGGTGGGTCTGGAGACCCCGGCGAAGGCGGTGGACTCCTCGGCGATGGTCATGGCGTGGGGGTACTTGCCGTACACCTCCTCGTTGGTCCACTTCAAGAGGCTGATGGCCTCGTAGTTGTGGTTGCCCCCGTCGACGTTTGGCACCCACTCGCCGGCGTTGCGGGAATAGTCCAGATAGAGCATGGAGGCGACCGCATCCACCCGCAGCCCGTCCACATGGAACTTGTCCAGCCAGAACAGGGCGCTCGCCACCAGGAACTGGCGCACGTTGTTGCGACCGAAGTCATAGATGTAGGAGTTCCAGTCCGGGTGCCAGCCCCGGCGCGGATCCTCGTACTCATAGAGCGGGGTACCGTCGAAACGGGCCAGGCCGTGGGCATCGGACGGGAAGTGGGCGGGCACCCAGTCCAGGATGACCCCTATCCCCGCCTGGTGGCAGCAGTCCACGAAGTACTTGAAGTCGTCGACGCCACCGAAGCGGCTGGTGGGGGAGAACATGCCCACCGGCTGGTAGCCCCAGGATCCGCTGAAGGGGTGCTCGGAGACCGGCATCAGCTCGATGTGGGTGTAGGCCATCTCCTTGACGTAATCGACCAGATCCACCGCCAGCTCGCGCCAGCTCAGGCTGTCACCGTTCGGGTGACGCTTCCAGGAGCCCGCGTGCAGCTCGTAGATGGAGATGGGCTGCTCCCGCTTGTCATTGCGCTGGCTCTCGCGCCAGGCGGCATCCTGCCACTGATACTGGTCATGGTCATGGATGACGGAGGCGAACGACGGGTACTGCTCGCAGTAGAAGCCCACCGGGTCGCTCTTGTGGGGCAGACGGTTGCCAGCCGGATCCTTCAGCTCGAACTTGTAGCGCTCTCCGGCCTTGAGACCGGGCATGAACAGCACCCAGTGACCGCACTGGCTGCGCTGCATGGGGTGGCGGCGGCCATCCCAGAAGTTGAAGTCACCGATGAGGCTCACCGCGCTGGCGCTCGGGGCATAGACGGCGAAGCGCACCCCCTCCACCCGCTGGCCGAGGTGTTCGACGGTGCGCAGTTGAGCACCGAGGGTGTGGTAGAGGTTTTCCGGCTGAAACGTCAGCTCCGCCAGTCCTTCCCAGGCGGCGGCCTGGAACTGATAGGGATCGATGAATTCGGTACTGGCATCGGGGTAGCTGGCTGTCAGCTGATAGGGGAAGGGATTCTTGCGGCGAGTGAAAACAGTTTCAAAAAGGCCCGATTCATCGGTGGGGGTCAGGGTGGCAACGATTTTGCCTGACTTGAGATCCCTGACGCGGACCTCCAGGGCATCGGGTAGCCAGGCTGTCAGCTTGAGGCCTGGCCCACCCGGATTGGCCAGCAGGCCTAGGGACGAGAAGGGATCGGCACAGCGGGCGGCAACCAAACGTTCAACGGGCATCGGCATTTCCTTTCATGGCTGAACATCCGCGCCGGCCGAAGCCGGAGCGGATAAATATGAGTCAGTTGGCGACGGTGGCTCAACGACCGGCCTCATGACGAGCCAGGCTCATCCTGCTTGCCAGTGCCTTGAGCGCCTCGTCGGCAAAGATATCTTCCAGATCCCGGGAGAGCTTGCGACGCCAGTTGGGGTACTCATAGCTGGTACCCGGCACGTTCACCGGCTTGTCCATCTCCAGCCAGTCCTCCAGCTGGGTGCTGAACAGGGCACAACTGCCGCGGGACATGTGCAACTGCAGGCCGTGGTTGAGTTCGGTGTTCATGCCGACCCAGTTCACGTCGTGACTGATGTTGCCCGAGATGACCCCGTGGGCGTGCAGGCTGTCGAGGATCCGCTGCTTGGCCTGGTGGCGATCAGCATACAGGGTCTTGAGTACCGCTTCATCCGGGTACAGACCCAGCTCGCGACCCAGCGCCAGATCGTCGCAGTGCCAGAAGCCCTTGAGGGTCGGCATGTCGTGGGTGGTCAGGGCCGACATCGCCTGCTCGGTGTAGTGAGCCGGGGAGATGAAGCCGCCGTCCGCCTTGGAGCGCTCGAAGAAGAACACCTTGTAGGAGTGAACGCCGTTCTCCTTGAGGGTCACATCGATGCCTTCCGGCACGGTGCCGAGATCCTCGCCGATCAGCAGGCACTGATTGCGGTGGGATTCGAGCGCCAGGATCCCCAGCAGGTCGTTGACCGGGTAATAGATGTAGGCTCCCTTGGCGGCGGATTCTCCGGGCGGCACCCACCACAGGCGCAGCAAGGCCATCACGTGGTCGATGCGCAGCGCGCCGCAGGAGCGCATGTTGGCACGGAACAGATCCACCATGGGCTGATAGGCCGCCTCGAACAGCTGGTTCGGGTTCATGGGGGGCAGGCCCCAGTTCTGACCGAGCGGGCCCAGGATGTCGGGCGGCGCACCGACCGAGGCTTTCGGGCAGTAGAGATCCCGGTTCGCCCAGATCTCGGTGGAGCCTTCGGAGACACCCACTGCCAGATCCCGGTAGATCCCCATCACCATGCCGGCCGCCTTGGCGCGGGCGTCTGCTTGCGCAAGCTGTTCGTCGGCCAGGAATTGCAGATAGAGGTAGAAGCTGACATCGGCCTGATGCTCGGCGGTCCAGTTCGCCACCTCGGGATTGTGATAGTCGCGGAAGGCATCCGGCCAGACCGGCCAGCCCCAGGCATTGTCACCCTGGTCGTAGAAGTGGGCCTGCAGGGCATCGAACACCGCCTGCTGTTGCAGGCTGTCACCACCGGCCGCCACGAAGGCATCGAAGCTGGCCTGGCGCTCGGCGGTCAGTTTCCCCTGATCGAACACCTGGCGCAGCATGCCGATCTTGGTCTGGATGACACCGGTATAATCGACGTTCTCCTTGGCCCGCAGGGAGGCCAGCAACTGCTGGAATGCAGGAGAGGCAACCTCGGCCTTGAGCCGCTCGTTGGCCAGAAACTCCGGCACCGCCTCCACGTTGATGTAGGCCACGTTGAGCCAGCGACGGGAGGAGGGGCTGTAAGGACTGGCGCTCTCCGGGTTGGCCGGGTAGAGGGCGTGAATGGGGTTCAGACCGACAAAGTGGGCGCCCCAGGCGGCGGCTTTCTCGACCAGCTGGCCGAGATCGCTGAAATCGCCAATGCCCCAGTTGTGGCGGCTGCGCAGGCAATAGAGCTGCACGCTCGGCCCCCACACCTTCTGGCCATTGGCGATGGGCGCCTGCTTGTAGCAGGACTTGGGGGCGACGATGAGGCGCATGGTGGCGAGCGGCTCGTCGTTGCCCTCCTCCAGCAGCACCAGCTGGTGATAGCCGAGCTCGGGTTGCGCAGCCAGTGCCACGCGATAGGCCTGGCACTCCATCTCCTCGAATTCGGCGACCCCGACCAGCTCCCCGTCGATGGGGGTGATCTGGCCGGACAAAATGGCGCCATGCTCCTGCACCAGTTGCCAGCTGAGGGCATCGTTCACGAACTCCAGGGGCAGGCGCACTTCCAGGCTGATGGGTTCGCCGCTGCGCACCACCATCACGGGATCCAGAGCCCGCAGCCAGTGCTGGCGATGCTCCTCTTCCAGCTGCTCGGTCAGGGCATCCTCGTCATCGACGCGGTAACCCATGGCGCCCAGCATGGCGGCCTTGCTCTCTTCCGATACCTGGGCCGGATTGCCCCAGGCATCAACATACTCACTGGCAATACCTTTGGCGGCAGCCAGCTGTTCAATCAGGGTGGTCATAGTTTGAGAATTCCCGCTGTGGATTCTATCTATATGATTAATTTTTATGGGTGGTACTTGAACAGTGGCTCTATGGGCCATGCTAAACCGCGCACATTTTTACATATCTCCCCGGCTGGATGTGTGACCGGACAGGCACTATTGTTGATCGCTGTGGCGGCAATCGGCTGATGACGGATTCAACAAAAGTTGGTAGCCAGTTACATAAACCGAAAATAAATTTCACAGTTTTTCATGATATAGCGCAATTTCGCGCAGATTGTTGGTTGACTCACGGGGGAGTTCTAGTAAATTTACAAACGGAATTTTCTTTGACTACTGAACAGTTAGGTAACCAATTATGACTATCAAAGTAGGTATTAACGGTTTTGGCCGCATCGGCCGTTTCGTATTCCGTCTGGCCGCTGAGCGCAACGACATCGAAGTTGTTGGTATCAACGACCTGATCGACGTTGACTACATGGCTTACATGCTGAAGTACGACTCCACTCACGGTCGTTTCAATGGCACCGTTGAAGTCAAAGACGGCAACCTGGTTGTCAACGGCAAAACCGTACGTGTTACCGCTGAACGTGACCCGGCAAACCTGAAATGGGGCGACATCGGTGTTGATGTTGTTGCCGAAGCTACCGGTCTGTTCCTGACCGACGAGACCGCTCGCAAGCACATCGCTGCCGGCGCCAAGAAAGTCGTACTGACCGGTCCGTCCAAAGACGCGACCCCGATGTTCGTCATGGGCGTTAACGACGCCACCTACGCTGGCCAGGACATCGTTTCCAACGCTTCCTGCACCACCAACTGCCTGGCCCCCATCGCCAAGGTTCTGAACGATACCTTCGGTATCGAATCCGGCCTGATGACCACCGTTCACGCTACCACTGCTACCCAGAAGACCGTAGATGGTCCGTCTGCCAAAGACTGGCGCGGTGGCCGCGGTGCGGCTCAGAACATCATCCCGTCCTCTACCGGTGCTGCCAAGGCCGTTGGCGTGGTTATCCCCGAGCTGAAGGGTCTGCTGACCGGCATGGCCTTCCGCGTTCCGACTCCGGACGTGTCTGTTGTTGACCTGACCGTCAACCTGAAGAAAGCCGCTACCTACGCTGAAATCTGTGAAGCCATGAAGGCTGCCTCCCAAGGCGCCATGAAGGGTGTTCTGGGTTACACCGAAGACGAAGTGGTTTCCACCGACTTCCTGGGTGAGCGTCAGACTTCCGTATTCGACGCCAAGGCTGGTATCCAGCTGAACGACAAGTTCGTTAAAGTTGTATCCTGGTACGACAACGAAATGGGCTACTCCAGCAAGGTTCTGGACCTGATCGCTCACATCTCCAAGTAATTTGGGATGCGCAATCAAGTAGCATGAAAAAGGCGGCCATTGGCCGCCTTTTTGTTGTTTTCAGTTTTCATCATGGCAGGAGCCCACATGCAATCCATTCGTCCCCTGACAGCCCACTGCAAGCTCGCCAACAACGCCACGGGTCTGCCCGTGCTCACCATCAACAATGACAGCGCCCAGGCCGAGATCAGCCTGTTTGGTGCCCATGTGCTGAGTTACCAGCGCCATGGCGAGCCCGCTTCCCTCTGGCTGAGCGACAAGGCCGTGCTCGATGGCAGCAAACCCATTCGTGGCGGCATCCCCCTGTGCTGGCCCTGGTTTGGCCCCTCCCCCGCCCGGGTGGGTCAGGGCAAGCCAGCCCACGGCTTCGCCCGCACCACCCTGTGGACCCTGGATGGCGTCTCCGATCACGAGGATGGCACGCTCGTCCATCTCTCGTTGCGTGACAACGAGGCGACGCGCTCCCTCTGGCCCCACGCCTTCGAACTGGAGCTGGACGTGCTGGTGGGCAAGGAGCTCTCCCTGGTGCTGACCACCCGCAACACGGGCAGCAGTCCCATCGTCTACAACGCGGCCCTGCACACCTATCTGCAGATAAGCGCGCCAGAGGCCGTCAGCGTCAGCGGGCTGGGTGAGCCCTACCTCGACAAGCTGAGCGGCCAGGATGAGCGGCAACAAGGTATTCTGACCCTCTCAGGGGCCATGGATCGCATCTACCGCCAGCCCGAGCCCGTGGTGCGGCTCAAGGATGGTGCACGCACGACCCAGGTGATCAGTGGCAATCACGACAGCGTCGTGGTCTGGACCCCCTGGCTGGAAGGCGCCAGCGCCATGGCAGACATGAGCGATGATGGCTATCGCACCATGCTCTGCATTGAGGCAGCCATCACCGCCGATGCAGGTGTGACCATAGCGCCGGACGAAGAACACAGCGTCTCTACCGTGATCCTCTGATCCACGACTGGTCTCATGCAGAAGGGGCACCCACTGGGTGCCCCTTTTTTGTATTTCCAGCGACGGATCAGGCGTTGCCTTGCGTCTTCAACTTGAGTTCGGCGGCAAAGTTCAACATGCGATCCAGCGGGATCAACGCCTTCACCCGCAACGCCTCATCCACCAGGATCTCGTGGCGCTCGGCGCCGTCGGTCAGCGCCTCCTTGATCGCCACCAGGCCGTTCATCGCCATCCAGGGGCAATGGGCACAGCTGCGGCAGGTAGCCCCATCCCCACCCGTGGGCGCCTCGACCATCTCCTTGTCCGGGCAGGCCTGCTGCATCTTGTAGAAGATGCCGCGATCGGTCGCCACGATGAGTTTGCGCTGTGGCAACTCTTTGGCCGCCTTGATGAGCTGGCTGGTGGAACCCACTGCATCGGCCAGCTCGATGACGGAGGCGGGGGACTCCGGGTGGACCAGCACGGCGGCATCCGGGTTCTGAGCCTTCAGATCCCGCAGGGCCCGCGCCTTGAACTCGTCGTGGACGATGCAGTGACCCTGCCAGCGCAGCATCTCGGCGCCGGTCTTCTTCTCGATGTAGGCGCCGAGGTGGCGATCCGGGCCCCAGATGATCTTGTGACCCTGACTGTCCAGGTGCTCCACGATCTCCAGCGCGATGCTGGAGGTCACCACCCAGTCGGCACGGGCCTTCACCGCCGCCGAGGTATTGGCGTAGACCACCACGATATGGTCTGGGTGAGCATCGCAGAAGGCGGAGAACTGCTCGATGGGGCAACCCAGATCGAGGGAGCACTCGGCCTCCAGAGTCGGCATCAGCACCCGCTTGTGGGGACTCAGGATCTTGGAGGTTTCCCCCATGAATCGCACCCCTGCCACGATCAGGGTCTGGGCGGCGTGATCCCGGCCGAAGCGGGCCATCTCCAGGGAGTCACCGACGAAGCCGCCGGTGGCTTCCGCCAGCGCCTGGATCTCGGGATCCGTGTAGTAGTGGGCGACCAGCACCGCCTGACGCGTCTCGAGCAGCGCCTTGATCTCGGTGATCAGGGCCGCCTTCTGTTCGGCAGTCAGGGGAGCCGGCTTGACCGGGAAGGGGTAGTCCATCTCGACGGCAGGAGGGACACTGCTCAGTGCATTGCTCATTGCGACTGTTCCATCAACGCTTGGAAAGGCGAAAATTATACCCAGAAGCCGGCCACAAACCCATCAGCAAATCCGGGGCTCGGGCTAAGTCTGCTTCGCCACTGGAAATTATGCTCCCTGCCTGCCCGCCGGAGCCCAGAAACGAAAAAGCCCGCTATGCAGCGGGCTTCTGGCTTTCTTTGACAAGAAAGTGGTGGTCGTTACTGGGCTCGAACCAGTGACCCCCTCCTTGTAAGGGAGGTGCTCTCCCAGCTGAGCTAAACGACCTGGGAATTCAGTGAAATGATGGTGGGTCGTGCTGGATTCGAACCAGCGACCAATTGATTAAAAGTCAACTGCTCTACCGACTGAGCTAACGACCCATCGAAATCATTTTTAAAGCATGGTGGTCGTTACTGGGCTCGAACCAGTGACCCCCTCCTTGTAAGGGAGGTGCTCTCCCAGCTGAGCTAAACGACCTGGGAAACAGTGAAATGATGGTGGGTCGTGCTGGATTCGAACCAGCGACCAATTGATTAAAAGTCAACTGCTCTACCGACTGAGCTAACGACCCATCGAAATCATTTTTAAAGCATGGTGGTCGTTACTGGGCTCGAACCAGTGACCCCCTCCTTGTAAGGGAGGTGCTCTCCCAGCTGAGCTAAACGACCTGGGAAACAGTGAAATGATGGTGGGTCGTGCTGGATTCGAACCAGCGACCAATTGATTAAAAGTCAACTGCTCTACCGACTGAGCTAACGACCCATCGTAATCATTTTTAAAGCATGGTGGTCGTTACTGGGCTCGAACCAGTGACCCCCTCCTTGTAAGGGAGGTGCTCTCCCAGCTGAGCTAAACGACCTGGGAACTCGGTGGTCAAGATGGTGGGTCGTGTAGGGATCGAACCTACGACCAATTGATTAAGAGTCAACTGCTCTACCGACTGAGCTAACGACCCATCTTGAACCTGTCACCAACCGCATGTGGCGGGCAGTGTAAACATGGTGGTCGTTACTGGGCTCGAACCAGTGACCCCCTCCTTGTAAGGGAGGTGCTCTCCCAGCTGAGCTAAACGACCTGGGAATTCAGTGAAATGATGGTGGGTCGTGCTGGATTCGAACCAGCGACCAATTGATTAAAAGTCAACTGCTCTACCGACTGAGCTAACGACCCATCGAAATCATTTTTAAAGCATGGTGGTCGTTACTGGGCTCGAACCAGTGACCCCCTCCTTGTAAGGGAGGTGCTCTCCCAGCTGAGCTAAACGACCTGGGAACTCGGTGGTCAAGATGGTGGGTCGTGTAGGGATCGAACCTACGACCAATTGATTAAGAGTCAACTGCTCTACCGACTGAGCTAACGACCCATCTTGAACCTGTCACCAACCGCATGTGGCGGGCAGTGTAAAACATGGTGGTCGTTACTGGGCTCGAACCAGTGACCCCCTCCTTGTAAGGGAGGTGCTCTCCCAGCTGAGCTAAACGACCTGGGAATACGGTCTTCACCTTGAAGTGAAGAAATGGTGGGTCGTGCTGGATTCGAACCAGCGACCAATTGATTAAAAGTCAACTGCTCTACCGACTGAGCTAACGACCCTCACCACGACCAGATTCGAGTGCACTGCTGCACCGACTCTGACGGCGGCCTATATTACGGATTTATCATCCTTGCGCAATAGAAAATTCTCAAATTAAATCTGTTTGCTCACTGTGCATACAAAGCCGGGCACTGTTTACAAGAGTGTTACGAAAACAGTGACCTACGGCAATGTTACAGCTTGCTCAGACTCTGCTTGGCAAGCTGGGCCGGCGAGGTGTTCGGATACCCCTTGATCACCTGCTCATAGAAGTTTTTGGCTTCCGCCTTCTTGCCATCGAGCTGCGCCAGCATGCCTAGCTTGAGCAAGGCATCGGCCCGCTTGGGTGACTTGCTGTACTTGGTCGCGACCGTGGTGAACTGGGCGGCGGCGCCGGTTCTGTCCCCTTTGTTGAACATCAGCTGGCCAAGCCAGTAATGGGCATTGGGCACATAGCTGGAGTTCGGGAACTGCTTGATGAAGCCCTCGAAGGCGGGAATGGCCTTGTCGTAGTTCTTCTCCTTGAGCACCATGTTCACCGCGGCGTCATAGGCCTGGTTCTCGCTCTGATTGGTCGAGTAGTTGGCCGCAGCGGCGGGTGTGGCAGCAGCTGCCGGTGTCGCTGGTGTGGCGGCTGGCTGGCTGTTTGCTACCTTGTCGAGCTCCTGATAGAGCTGACGCTGGCGCTCCTGGGACTGCTCCATCTGGTAGGTTTGCTGTTCCAGCTGACCACGCAGCTCGGAGACCTCCCCTTGCAGGGAATCCACCTGTTGCTGCAGATCGGCCTGCAGACGCAGACGGGCGTTGAGGGTTCGCTCCAGCAAGGCAACCCTGTCTTCCAGACTGCCTGTTGGCACGATGGCACCATTGTTGCCGCTGAGCGCGACACTGCTGCCACTGTCACCGCTGAGATCGCTCACCGGCGCGGCCGCCTGGGCGTTCAATGCGACCAGCATGGTCAGCACGATCGGCGTTAGCTTGTACACAGATTTCATTCGGATCAAACCTTAGCGTTGGGTGCAAGCAGAGCGGCCATCACGGCAGTCGCTTGCTGATACATAAATTTCATTCGGATCAAATCGGCACATTCGATGTAAATAAAACGGCCATCAAGATGGCCGTTAGCTTATACACGAATTTTGTTCACTTCAAACCTTAGTAAACCAGGACCGCGCGGCGGTTTTTGGCAAAGGCTTCTTCGGTGTGGGACAGATCCAGCGGCTTCTCTTCGCCATAGCTGACGATGGAGAGCTGCTCGGCCTGAACACCCAGGGTTTGCATGTACTTGGCAACAGCCTTGGCACGACGCTCGCCCAGGGCGATGTTGTATTCCGGTGTACCGCGCTCATCGGCGTGGCCTTCGATCAGAACCTTGACGCTCGGACGCTCACGCAGGTAGCTGGCGTGGGCATCCAGCAGGTCGGCGTACTGACCCTGAATGTCGTAACCGTCATACGGGAAGTAGATCACGTTGTCGCGCTGCAGCGCTTCGAACTTTTGACGCATCTGTTCTTCCGGGGACAACATGCCGTTGGCGCCACCGGTTTGTACACCGCCCATGCCGTCGGTCATGCCAGACTCGGCACCAGCGGCGTCGGAGTCAGAGGAAGAACTACAGGCAGCCAGGGTGAACAGTGGCAGTGCGATGGCCAGACCCTTGAGCAGTTTATTGAGTTGCATGCTATTTCCTTAAACCTTTATAACAAAACAAAAAACAATCGATTTTTTTATCAATTCAAGAAGGGCGACCAAGCTGGTGCACGAATTTCACCGCTATTGGTCGGAAGCACTGCCTTGAAGCGACCGTCGGTCGACACCAAAGCCAGACTCTTGCGACCTTGATAGATGGTGGCATAAATGATCATGCTGCCATTGGGAGCCACACTTGGCGACTCATCCAGAGCACTCTGGGTCAAGACCAACATGGCTCCATTTTCCATATCCTGGCGAGCGATGCGATATTGTCCCTGAACCCGGGTCACCATCACCATGGACTTGCCGTCCGGGGTGATGGATGCACCTTGGTTGGAATCTCCTTCCCAGGTCATCCGGCGAGTGACACCAGTCGCCAAATTTACGCTATAAATCTGGGGTTTGCCACCACGTTCAGAGGTGAACAGCAAAGTTTGACCATCCGGCATCCAGGAGGGTTCGGTGTCGATGGTACGGTTATTTGTGACTCGAGTGAGTTGCTTGCTAGCAACATCAACAACATAGATATCCGGCTGACCATCTTTGGACAAAACAATAGCCAATCGACGACCATCCGGTGACCACTCAGGAGCCCCGTTGATGCCGCGGAAACTGGTGATCAGGCTGCGCTGCTGGCTGTAGATATCCTGCACATAGATCTCGGACTTCTGGTTCTCGAAGCTGACATAGGCCAGCTTGCTGCCATCCGGTGACCAGGCCGGGGACATCAGCGGCTCGCGGGAGCGCAGCAGGGTCTTCTCGTTGTAGCCATCGTAATCGGAGATCCGCAGCTGGTACGGGAACTGGGTGCCCTGCTCCACCGACACATAGGCCAGACGGGTCAGGAAGGCGCCACGTTCGCCGGTCAGACGCTCATAGACGATGTCGGAGATGCGGTGGGCGAATTGACGCATCTGGGCACCCGGGATGGTCGCCATGCGGCTATCCAGGATATAGCCGTTGGCCTCCCCACCCTGGGTCTTGGCCAGCTGGCCCTTCAGCACGTCGACCAGCTCGAAGTTGATCTTGTAGGAGCCATCCCCTACCGCAGAGACGGTACCCACCACCACGGCTTCCACTCCTTGGGAGGCCCAGGGTGCGAAGTTGATCTCGCCACTGGTGCTCGGGGTCTGCGGCATCTGGCCACGGGCCAGGGGCTTGAACTTGCCGCTGCGCATCAGGTCGTTGGACACCACCTCGGCGATGTCCTGAGGCAGTTGACCATTACCTTCCCACTTGAAGGGAGCTATGGCGATGGGACGTGCGCTGTCGATACCGCCGGTGATGACGATGTCCAGGGCCGCCTGAGCGCTCTGGCCCAGCAGAAGGCAGCCAACCAAAGCAAAAAACACTTTTCTTATCATGGCTTAAATACTCTGTTCCAAAAAAATGAGAGGTGAAAATCCTTTATCAGCAGAAGCTGCCAATCACAATCTGTTACTCAGTTGTATCACGCTTAGATGCTTGGTTCTAACTTGAGGTTAAACTCCTTCAACATCTCGAACGCCGCAGGATCCTTCGGCACTGGCAGTTGATTCGCCTTCAGCACCGCCGCCTTGCCGGAGCGGCAGACAGCCGGGTCACCCTGACCATTGTCCACCGAGATGACGAAACCGGTACTGGCCAATTTGACACCGATAGTACAGGTTTTGCCCCGCATGGTGGGATCCAGGATCATGTAGCGCTCCACCGTGGCCTTGATGAGCGCGGCGTACTTGTCCACTTCCCCCTTGGCGGCAGCAGATGCAGCCTGACTGCGTGCATTGGCCTCAGCGGCCAGTTGCTGCTCCATCATGGCTTCCATCTCTTTTTGCAACTTGGCTTCTTCCGCCGCCTTGCGCTTGCGCTCAGCCTCTATCTTGGCCTTCTTGTCGGCCTCCGCCTTCGCCTTCTTCTCTGCGTCAGCTTTTGCCTTCTTGGCAGCTTCATCTGCGGCTTTCTTGTCGGCCTCCGCCTTGGCTTTCTTCTCGGCTTCTGCCTTGGCCTTCTTGTCGGCCTCCGCCTTCTTGGCCGCGTCCGCCTTGGCTTTCTCGTCGGCCTGCTTCTTCTCCAGTTCTTCTTTCTTTTTCTTCAACGCCAGCGCCTTGGCCAGCTCTTCTTCCTGACGCTTGGCTTCCGCCTTGGCCTTGTCGGCTGCCTGCTTGCGGGCTTCCTCGGCCTTTTGAGCCTTCTCTTCCGCCTGCTTCTGCTCGGCAACCTTCTTCTGCTTCTCGGTCTCGGCCTTGCGGGTCGCCTCTTCGGCTTCCTTGCGCTTGGTCTCGGCGATGCGCAGACGCTCTTGCTCCTGCGCCAACTCGCGTTTGGCCTGATCGGCGTCTTCCTTGTCCTTTTCCTTCTGCTGCTGGACCGCTTTGGGCTGTGCCTGCTTCTGCTGCTGGATCTGCTGTGCCTGTTGTTCCAGGAAGTCGCTGTCCAGCATCACCGCGTTGACGATCTGTCCCTTTGACTCGGGGCGCTTTGGCTTGCTGAAGTCGATACCGACCAGCAGTATGATGCCGATGATCAGATGCAGCAGCAGCGACGCGACGAGATAACCGGAAATACCACGCTTCACATCCATCTCCGTCAGTTCACCGGATCCGTCATCAGGCCAACCTGAGGCACACCGGCTTTCTTGAGGGCGACCATCAACAGGATCACCTCTTCGTAGCGTACGGACTTGTCACCGGCCACCACCACGGGGGCGTTCTGGTTGATGGCGAGATACCCCATGGCCTTCTCGGTGATGTATTGCTGCATCGCCTCGGGCGTGCCGCTCGGCACCGGCTCGTCGTCCGCTTCACCCGCCTTGATGACGTACTCCCCTTCGGTATTCACGCTGACGATGAAGGGGGGCTTGGCATCCTCGGGCAACTGCTCGGATTCCGCCTGGGGCAAGTCGACCTTGACCCCCTGGGTGATCACCGGCGTCACCGCCATGAAGATGATGAGCAACACCAGCATGACGTCGATGTAGGGCACCACGTTGATCTCGGCGACCTTCTTGCGTCGGATCCGCTGATAGGTTTGCATTTACTTCTCACCCTGCTGTGCAATTTGGCGGTTCAGGATAGTCGTGAACTCGTCCATGAAGTTGGCGTAGGCGTTTTCCAGTCGTTCCACCTTGTTGGTGAAGCGGTTGTAGAAGATGACCGCCGGGATGGCCGCAAACAGACCCATGGCGGTGGCGATCAATGCCTCCGCGATGCCCGGTGCAACCATCTGCAGGGTGGCCTGCTGAACCTGACCCAGGGCGATAAAGGCGTTCATGATCCCCCAGACGGTACCGAACAGACCGATATAGGGGCTGATGGAGCCGATGGTCGCCAGTACCGGCAGGTTGGACTCCAGATCGTCCACCGCGCGGGACAAAGAGACGCGCATGGCACGATAGGTACCGTCCATCACCGCATCCTGGCCACGGGCACCGGCCTTGAGCAGGCGGGCATACTCCTTGAAGCCGGAGTAGAAGATGTCTTCCATGCCTTCGATGTCATCGCGGCGGGAGGAGGACTCCTGATAGAGACGGTTGAGATCGACCCCGGACCAGAATCTGTCCTCAAACTGCTCGGAGGCCTGATTGGCCGCCTTGATGGCCTTGGAACGCTGGATGATCAGCGCCCAGGAGACGACCGACATGCCCATCAGGGTCATCATGACCAGTTTGACCAACAGACTGGCTTGCCAGAACAGGCCAATAAACGAAATTTCAGCGTGCACTTAACAGCACTCCCTTGATATTTTCAGGTATTGCGACAGGTTTCATTTGCGGATGACTGACACAGGCTATCTGTACCATGGCCTGGGTGATCAGTCGTCCATCAGCCGCCAGGATCCGTTGTGAAAAACGCATGGATGCACGTTTCACTTCAGTCACTTGCGTCAATACGGTCAGTAGTTCATTGAAGCGGGCTGCGGCGCGAAAATCGATCTCGGTCCGACTCACCACGAAGGCAAGCCCGGCCTGCAGCAGGACGTCCTGCTCGATGCCGTCGGCACGCAGGAATTCGGTACGGGCCCGCTCCATGAACTTGAGATAATTGGCGTTGTAGACGATGCCTCCAGCGTCCGTGTCCTCGTAGTAGACACGCACCGGAAACTCAGAGACTTCCCCCATAAAAATCTGTGATCCATTCGACAGTCAGATGGGGGGCTATCATAGCGCAGGGCTGAATAGGAAAGAAGCAGGGGGAGACAGGGAAATCCCATCCTCCACTATTTTTTATGGCAGGAAATATTTCAGACTAGATCCATGCCAAGAGAAGTCACTGGCATTGGAAAACACAACGGAATGAAGTCGCCTTCGAATACGAGATAACCAGTTTGAAGCGCCAGGGAAGGTCTGCTTGTCTCGCCAACGACCAAGGGATGGTCGTGCCCAGATGAGCCGAAAGGTGACGTGAGGCTACAGGGCGTCGTCGACAGGGGTGATAAAAGCAGGAGGGAGGCAGATGAATATCTGCCTCCCTCCTTTATCAGGACAGGAAATAGCTTTGGGTCAACCAGAGCCCATACAACAGAGTGGGCAGTGCGAGCCAGGGGCAGAACAGTACCCGGCCGACGAGGCTGCGGGGATGGAACCCCAGGCCATGCATCACGCCACAACTAACCGCCCACATCAGCCAAGGGGCGAGCAAGAGCCCGTGCTCGCTGGTGTTGGACGCAATCAGGTTGGGAGCCTGCAAGATGGCGACGGCGAGCAGGGTCGCCGCCACCAACATCACCCCTTGCCAGGGTTGGCGCTCCAGGGGAGCCGCCAACCGGGCGAGGCGATCACTTGTTTTCATCGATCTTGCGATCCATGTTCTCGGTGTGCTCCAGCCAGAGCGCGTTGATGACGCCAAAGGCACAGGCCAGCAACAGACCCAGGATCCAGGTGAAATACCACATATCAGGGCACCTTCTTAGTAGAGCGATTGTTGGTTGTCTTCGATGTGCTTGTTGCTCACCCGGCCAAACATCTTGATGTAGGTCCAGAGGGTATACGCCAGCACAGTCGGGACGAAGATGACTGCCACGACCGTCATCACCTTGAGGGTGTTGAAGGAAGCGGTGGCATCCCACATGGTCAGACTCTGGGAAGGCTCAAGGCTGGACGGCATCAGGAACGGGAACATGGAGAAGCCCGCCGTCAGAATGATGCCTGCGATAGCCAGGGAAGAGCACAGGAACGCCAGCCAACCTTTACCCAGCTTGGCCGCACCCGCGGTCAGCAGGCTCATCGCCAGACCCAGCACGGGCGCCGCGATCATCCAGGGATAGAGGTTGTAGTTGTTCATCCAGGCACCGGCCTGCACCACCACTTCCTTGTGAAGCGGGTTGGTGACGGCATCGGTCGCCATGGTGCCAACGACCACATAACCGTCCATCCCGCTCACCCAGACACCGGCCAGCGCGAACAGCACCAGGGTCAGCAGGGAGAAGATCATGGCGGCGGTACTGGAACGGGCCAGCACTTCCCCTTCGGTCTTCATCATCAGCCAGGTGGCACCCTGAGTGATGATCATGCACAGGCTCACCAGACCGGCCAGCAGGCCGAACGGGTTGAGCAGGCCGAAGAAGTTGCCGTGATAGGTCAACATCAGGAACTGGTTGAAACTGAACGGTACACCCTGCAGCAGGTTGCCGAAGGCGACCCCGAAGATGACGGGCGGTACGGCGCTACCGACGAACAGCCCCCAGTCCCAGTTGTTGCGCCACTTGGCATCTTCCCGCAGGGAGCGGTACTTGAAGCCGACCGGGCGCAGGAAGAGGGCCATCAGGGTCAGGATCATGGCAATGTAGAAGCCGGAGAAGGCTGCCGCATAGACCATGGGCCAGGCCGCAAACAGGGCACCACCGGCGGTCACCAGCCATACCTGGTTGCCTTCCCAGTGCGGGCCCATGGTGTTGAGCATCACCCGACGCTCAACATCCTTCTTGCCAACGAAGGGCAGCAGGGCACCGACCCCCATATCGAAACCGTCGGTGATGGCGAAGCCAATCAGCAGCACGCCGACCAGAACCCACCAGACCAGACGCAATACTTCGTAATCAAACATGGGATCCTCTCCTTAAGCCTTGCTCTGTTCGAAGTGGTACTTGCCCGTTTTCAGACTGCTCGGGCCCAGACGTGCGTACTTGAACATCAGGTACATCTCGATGACGAGCAGCACTGTGTAGAACAGGCAGATCCCGATGAGGGAGAACCAGATCTCCGATGCCGGGAGATTGGAGGCGGAAACGGAGGTTGGCAGCATCTCGGCGATGGTCCAGGGCTGGCGACCATATTCCGCGACGAACCAGCCACATTCGATGGCGATCCAGGGCAGCGGGATCCCGTACAGCAGCGCCTTGAGCAGCCACTTGCGCTCGCCGATCTTGTGGCGGGTGCTGTCGTAGAAGGCGATGCCGATCAGCAGCAGCATGACGATGCCGCAGGCCACCATGATGCGGAACGCGAAGAACAGCGGTGCCACCTGCGGGATGGAGTCATCCACGGCGGACTTGATCTGGGCGTCGGTCGCATCGGTCACGTTCGGGGTGTAGCGCTTGAGCAGCAGACCGTAGCCCAGATCCTGCTTCACCTCGTCGAAACGGGCGCGGGTATCGTCGGACTTGTCACCGGATTGCAGCTTGGTCAGCAGGTCATAGGCGACCATGCCGTTGCGCACACGCAGCTCGTGCTCGCTCTTCAGATCCTTCAGACCGGTCACCTGACCGTCCAGGGAACGGGTGGCGATGATGCCAAGCGCATACGGGATCTTGATGGCGTAGTCGGTGCGCATCTCTTCCTGGTTCGGGATGCCGAACAGGGTGAAAGAGGCGGGCGCCGGCTCGGTGTTCCACTCGGCTTCGATGGCAGCCAGTTTCACCTTCTGCACTTCACCTGTCTCGTAGCCGGACTCATCACCCAGGATCAGCACGGAAACGATGGAGGCCATGCCGAAGGCGGCCGCGATGGCGAAGGAGCGGCGGGCGAAGGCCACGTCACGATTCTTCAGCAGGTAGTAGGAGGAGATACCCAGCACGAACATGGCGCCCGTGGTGTAGCCCGCCGCCACAGTGTGGACGAACTTGACCTGGGCAACCGGGTTGAACACCAGCTCGGCGAAGCTCACCATCTCCATGCGCATGGATTCGAAGTTGAACTCGGCACCGACCGGGTTCTGCATCCAGCCGTTGGCGACCAGTATCCAGAGGGCGGAGAGGTTGGTACCCAGCGCCATCAGCCAGGTGGCTGCCAGGTGCTGGCGTTTGCTGAGACGATCCCAACCGAAGAAGAACATACCGACGAAGGTGGACTCCAGGAAGAAGGCCATCAGCCCTTCGATGGCCAGTGGGGCCCCGAAGATATCGCCGACATAGTGGGAGTAGTAGGCCCAGTTGGTCCCGAACTGGAACTCCATGGTCAGCCCTGTGGTCACCCCGAGGGCAAAGTTGATCCCGAACAACTTGCCCCAGAACTTGGTCATGTCCCGGTAGACAGTGTTGTTGGTCATCACATAGACAGACTCCATGATCGCCAGGATGAAGGCCATCCCCAGCGTCAAGGGTACAAACAGGAAGTGATAAAGGGCCGTCGCAGCAAATTGGAACCGCGATAGGTCTACCACATGCTCAGCAATCATGATGTTTCCTCACCGATTATTGGCACGGCTATTTTAAGTTTTAAGGACAAAGCTTCCATTGGAAGGCCCCGAATGATCGGCCATACCAAGAACGATGACCGGATTCGACTGCAACCACATTAACAACAAGGCAATATACAAGAACAAAAAAAGCTAATGTTTAACATCTGGTAAACATTAACTGCAATTCTATTCCCGCCTATAATGACCGCTGTTTTATATCACCTTTATTTGATTGAAATCAATGTAAAACCATCACCAATACATGCCTTTTCAGGGCAACTTATCGGGATAAAAGCCTTAATTATGGGAGCCACATCACAAAACAACACAACACATAAATGTTTGATTTAAATCAATTTTAATACATAACGAAATAGTTTCAATTCTGTTAAACAAATAATACTTCGCTATCCTTCAACCCTGTATTTCCTAAACTGAAGCCCAGCCCTTGATTGCAATTTAAAACCAGTAAAAACACATGTTTATGCTTATTTTACCGCTCGCATATATGATTAGTTAATCTAATCCGAATGTGGCAAATTTTCTTGTTTGTCCGGCTTGTCGAGTGCTCCTACAATGCGCCTCGCAGTGAGGGCATACCTCTGGATACAGGCCGGTCATACTGGGTTCCCGGTACGTATTCGATGAACATTTCGAACCTGTTTGTTGGGATTAATGATGAAAAAGTTTGTTGCCAAGACCATTCGTTACTACAAGCTTTCGTTCGTTCAGCTCTATCAAATGAACCGACTCTGAGGCCTCGCGACGGCTCCTCCGTGTTTTCCTGACCGGTCTGCAGACGCTCTCACTGTCTGTGAACATCCATCCTGAATTGTCTTTGCCCACCGCATCTGCCGTGGGCTTTTTTTTGGCCTCGGGAATTTTGTCAGAATAGTAAAAAACCGCCCCTGGAGGCGGTTTTTCGTTCAATCAGATATTTCTATGCTTCCGGCGGCCGCTGCAGGCCGAAGTGAGCATACGCTCTTGCTGTCGCCAGCCTCCCCCTTGGGGTCCGCTGCAGATATCCCTGCTGAATGAGATAGGGTTCCAGTACATCCTCGATGGTGTCCTTCTCTTCCCCGATGGCGGCCGCCAGGTTGTCGAGGCCCACAGGCCCTCCCATAAACTTGTCGATGACGGCCAACAATAGCTTGCGGTCCATGAAGTCGAAACCTTCGTTATCCACGTCCAGCATGTCCATGGCACGGGCCGCAATGGGTCCATCGATCCGGCCATCGGATTTCACCTGGGCGAAATCCCGCACCCGTCTTAACAAACGGTTAGCAATACGCGGGGTACCCCGGGAGCGTCTCGCCACCTCCAGCGCCCCGTCGTCCGACATCTCCAGCCCGAGGCAGCGAGCGCTGCGGGCGACGATGTCGGTGAGATCCTTGACGTTGTAGAACTCGAGACGCTGCACGATGCCGAAACGATCCCGCAGCGGGCTGGTCAGGGAACCGGCCCGGGTGGTGGCGCCGATCAGGGTGAAGGGGGGGAGATCCAGCTTGATGGAGCGGGCGGCAGGACCCTCCCCGATCATGATGTCGAGCTGATAATCCTCCATGGCCGGGTAGAGCACTTCCTCCACCACGGGGCTGAGACGGTGGATCTCGTCGATGAAGAGTACATCGTGGGGCTCGAGGTTGGTGAGCAGGGCCGCCAGATCGCCGGCCTTCTCCAGCACCGGGCCCGAGGTGGTCTTGATGTTGACCTCCATCTCGTTGGCCACGATGTTCGCGAGGGTGGTCTTGCCAAGGCCGGGGGGGCCGAAGATCAGCAGGTGATCCAGGGCTTCTCCCCGCTGGCGGGCCGCCTCGATGAAGATCTCCATCTGGCCGCAGACGTGATCCTGACCGGTATAATCCGCCAGCTTCTTGGGACGGATGGCCCGGTCGATGACCGCATCCTCGCGGGACTCCCCCGCCGATATCAGACGATCCGCTTCAATCATGTACTACCTCACCTGGCTGCACCGTCATGGCCACAGGCTCTGCCTTAGACATCGCCATCCCTACACCAGACTGCGCAGGGATTCACGGATGATCGCCTCGACTGACATGCCATCGGCCGCTACCTTGGCAACGATCTGGCTCGCCTGCTGGGGCTTGTAGCCGAGTGCCACCAGGGCACTGGCGGCCTCTTCGCTGGCATCCGGCGCCCGCAGGACGCTCTCTTTCTCGGGCAGGCTGATGGCGGCGGGAGAGAAGAGATCGTGGCTGACCCAGCCTTTGAGGCGATCCTTCATCTCCACCACCAGACGCTCGGCGGTCTTCTTGCCCACCCCCGGCAGCTTGACCAGGGAGCTTATCTCTTCACGCTCGACGCTCATCACGAACTGGGTGGCGGTCATGCCGGAAAGGATAGCCAGCGCCAGCTTGGGGCCGACCCCGTTGGTCTTGATCAGCTCGCGAAACAGCGCCCGCTCCTGCTTGTGGTTGAAGCCATAGAGCAGCTGGGCGTCTTCCCGCACCACGAAGTGGGTGTGAATGACCGCTTCCTTGCCGAGATCCGGCAGATCATAGAAGCAGCTCATGGGCATGTGCACCTCATAGCCCACACCGCCAACCTCCAGCAACACCTCGGGGGGCTGCTTCTCGATGATGACGCCTCTCAAGCGACCGATCATGTTCTCTTCCTCGCCACGCAGACACTGTATGAATTGGGCCATAGCATAAAGAATAACTGGATAAGTATCCAGCATAGGCCTGTGGTGAATCGCCGGGCAAAGCGCCTGCCAACCGGCCTCCCTCCCTGCCCGACATGCCCCTTCCCCATTCCTCGGCGCACTGAATTTAGCCCTTGGGCCACGCGCCTCGGCCTGTTAAAATTCCGCACTTGAAATTTTCCAGGGCTCCGGGCCCGAACTAGCTAAGGTCTACCGCGATGCGTACCAGCCAATATCTGCTCTCCACTCTCAAGGAAACTCCCTCCGATGCGGAAGTCGTCAGCCATCAGCTGATGCTGCGCGCCGGCATGATCCGCAAACTGGCCTCCGGCATGTACGCCTGGCTGCCGTCCGGCCTGCGGGTCCTGAAGAAGATCGAGAACATAGTTCGCGAGGAGATGAACAGAGCGGGTGCCATCGAAGTGTCCATGCCGGTGGTCCAACCCGCCGAGCTGTGGCAGGAGTCCGGCCGCTGGGACGACTACGGCCCCGAGCTGTGCCGCCTGACCGACCGTCACAACCGTCCCTTCGTGCTGGGCCCGACCCACGAAGAGGTGATCACCGCCCTGATCCGCTACGAGGTGAACAGCTACAAGCAGTTGCCGCTCAACCTCTACCAGATCCAGACCAAGTTCCGCGACGAAGTGCGTCCCCGTTTCGGCGTGATGCGCGGCCGGGAATTCCTGATGAAGGATGCCTACTCCTTCCACATCAACAAGGAATCCCTGATCGAGACCTACGAGAAGATGCACGCTGCCTACTGCGCCGCCTTCACCCGCATGGGTCTGAACTTCCGTCCGGTACAGGCCGATACCGGCTCCATCGGCGGCACCGGCTCCCACGAATTCCAGGTGCTGGCCGAGAGCGGTGAAGACCTGATCGCCTTCTCCGATACCTCAGACTACGCCGCCAACATCGAGATGGCCGAAGCCCTGGCCCCGGCCGGTGAGCGTGCCGCTGCCACCGCCGCCCTGACCAAGGTCGCCACCCCGGGCGTGCACACCATCATTGATGTTGCCGCCTTCCTGAATGTGGCTCCGGCCACCATCGCCAAGACCCTGCTGGTACTGGGTGAAGCGGACGAGCACGGCAAGCAGGCGGTCATCGCCCTGGTGCTGCGCGGCGATCACGAACTGAACGAGATCAAGGCCGAGAAGCTGCCGGGTGTCGCCAACCCGCTCACCTTCGCGAGCGACGAGCAGATCAAGGCTGCCGCCGGTTGTGATGCCGGCTCCATCGGCCCGGTCGGCTTCGCCGGTCGCATCATCGCCGATCGCAGCGCCGCCCACCTGGCGGACTTCGTCTGCGGTGCCAACGACACCGGCTTCCACCTGACCGGAGCCAACTGGGATCGTGACATCGCCTCTTACGAAGTCGCCGATCTGCGCAACGCGGTGGAAGGCGACCCCAGCCCCTGCGGCCAGGGCAAGCTCTTGCTCAAGCGCGGCATCGAAGTGGGCCACATCTTCCAGCTCGGCACCAAGTACTCCGAATCCATGAAGGCCAGCGTGCTGAACGAGGGCGGCAAGTCCGTCACCATGGAGATGGGTTGCTACGGCATCGGGGTCTCCCGCCTGGTGGCCGCCGCCATCGAGCAGAACAATGACCAGTACGGCATCATCTGGCCGGAAGCCATCGCCCCGTTCGAAGTGGCCATCGTGCCGATGAACATGCACAAGTCCGAGCGCGTCGCCGAGCAGGCCGAGCAGTTCTACACCGAGCTCAAAGCCGCCGGTGTGGACGTGCTGTTCGATGACCGCAAGGAGCGCCCGGGCGTGATGTTCGCCGACATGGAGCTGCTGGGGATTCCCCACGCCATCGTCATCGGCGATCGCGGTCTGGACAACGGCGTGGTGGAGTACAAGTGCCGCCGCACCGGTGAGAAGCAGGAAGTGGCCATTGGCGACATCATCGCCCAGCTCAAGGGCAAGCTGGGTCGCTGATAGCACCGACGCAGCCTTCCGCCATTCATAAGAAAGCCCCGAGTGCCACGGCACTCGGGGCTTTTTGTATATGGCATGTCTCCTCCATGGCTCACCGCAATGCCGCGCTGCTGCCAAGGGATATCGCGCTGTACAGGGCGCGGCTGATTTCCTAGACTGGCGCTCTTTACCCAGCGTGCCCGAGAAGCTATGCCCATCGCCTCAGCCAATACCGTTGTCGTGCTCGACTTCGAGACCATCGGCCTCTCACCCGGACAGGGGGACAGAGCCATCGAGATCGGCGCCGTCAGGATCAAGGATGGCCATATCAGCGAGCGTTTCTCGGCATTGATGAACCCGGGCTTCAACGTCAGCAGCTTCATCGAGCAATACACCGGGATCAGCAACGCCATGCTGAAACAGGCTCCCCCCTGCCACGAGGTGATGGCGGATTTCGTCGACTTTATCGGTGATGACAATCTGGTCGCCCACAACGCCTCCTTCGACAAGCGCTTCCTGGATGCGGAAGTCGAGCGGTTACCGGCGCGATATCGCGGGCAGTTTGCCTGCTCCCTGCTGCTGTCGAGGCGGCTGTTTCCCGATGCCCCGGATCACAAGCTGGGCACCCTGGTGCAATACAAGCGCCTGCCCAATGACGGGGTTTTTCACCGCGCCCTGGCGGATGCCGAGGTGACGGCCCACCTCTGGCTTGCCTTGTTGGAAGAGCTGGAATGTCGACATGGCATTATCGACCCGGATTTTGCATTGCTGCTGACCCTGGGCAAGAAGCCAAAACAGGCGATGGCATCCTTCCTGCGGGAATATGCGACCCGGACATGATCTGTGCCGACATGCCGCCCCCATCATCCATGCCGGCATCCGATGTACCCGCCTTTGATGCCCACCGAGACCCGGCGCACAGACGGCCAGAGAGAGCCAACACTGCCTGCGAATAAAAAAGCGCGCCAATTGGCGCGCTTTTTGTCACTTTGGCAGTGGTTGATGCTGCCAGAACTCTGATGTTCAGTCGTTGCGTCCGATGAAGAGATCCGTCACATGGCAGCTGCTGCGCGCCTCGAGGGCATCCAGCATGTAGGCGGCAGCATCCTCCGGCGTCATGAAACGGCTCGGATCCACGTGTTCCGAGTTGTCCCAGAACTCGCTCTTGATCCCGCTCGGGTAGAGGTTCACCAGTCGCAGGGGCGAGCCCTTGAGCTCGGCCCGCAGGGATTCCAGAAAGCCCCGCATGCCCCACTTGGAGGCGCAGTAGAGGCTCTCGTTGGCTTTGCCGCTCTGGGCCGCGGAGGAGAGCACATTGGCCAACACGCCCCCCTTCTCGCCGATGAGGCGCACCGTCTGCTGGGCTACCAGGATAGTGGAGACGAGATTGCTCTCCACCACCCGGCGCACCTGCTCTGCGGTGTAGACCCCGACCGGGCCGAACTCCCCCACCCCGGCGCAGTGGATCACCAGCTCCGGCAATCCCCCCCAGGCCACGGCAGCGGAGAAGGCCATCTCCACCTCCTCGTGGTGGGCGAGATCGGCGGCGATGCCGACCACGGCCTTGCCGAGCAGCTGTTCCTGCTCCTGCAGCTTGTGATAACGGCGCCCCATCATGGCAACCCGGTGGCCGCGCGCTACCAGTCCGATTGTCAGTGCGCGTCCAAGGCCGGAGCCCGCGCCAGTCACTATGATGTGGCCCATCATTCCTCCCGGATCAGACCTGGATACTCGGATTAGAACGTGAATTCGCCGCCGATGAACCAGCCATCGACTTTCTGGTCGACACGGTCGAAGTCCATGTCCACTTCACGCCAGCCGGCGCGCAGCTTGAGCGGCACGGTGGCGAACTTGTAGGAGCCACCCAGACGGTAGTCATAGTTGTCCGCATCCTGCACACGCAGATCGCCGAAGGCCGCAAAGCCGGTACCCGGAATGCGGATCTCGCCACCGGTGTAGGCCATCAGCACATCCTTGTCATAGGAGTAGTGCTGGGTGTTGAAGTCGCCGTCGTAGCGACGACCGGTCAGACCCAGATCGAGCTGGAACAGATCGTTGTTCATCAGGCGATAGTAGAGGGTCAGATCATAGGCCTGCAGCTCGTTGTCGAAGGCACCACCGCTGCTGCTGAGGTCGGACATCTCGAACTTGGCATTGGGCAAGAACCAGATCCCGTGCTCCAGCTGCAGGTAGCCGTTCCAGTTGTAGTCATCGTCATAGCTGCCATCGGCCCCGACGCCATCGATCTGACCGCTGCCTTGTGCGTTCCACACATCGGCACCGGCTGCGAAACGCCAGTCATCGGCGGCCATGGCGGCGTGGCTGAACAGGGCAAGCAGGCTGCCGGCAATCAAGGTCTTCTTCATCGTATAACTCCCTTATGGACTGGAAAGGCCATCATTTTACCCAGCGCGCAAGGAATACCTAGAGCAAAAAGCTGAACCAGCGTCCATTAATGTCAGTGCTGCATGCCTTTCATCGGCTCGACCGGCTTCACCGGCAGGCTCAGGCTGAGGGTCTGACCATCGTCCAAGCTCAGGGTCAGCGGGAAGGGGGTGTCCCGGGCGAGTTCTCGCACCTCGAACAACATGACGTGGAAGCTGCCGGGTTTGAGCGCCACCTCTCCCCTCGCGGGGATCTGGATGCCATCCACCCGGCGCATCCTCATCACCCCGTTCTCGTGCAGATGGGTGTGCAGCTCGGCCCTCGCCGCGCCGGGAGAGCTGACGGTGGTCAGGGTCACCGGCTTGTCGCCGTCATTCTTGAGCACCATGAACGCAGCCGTATTGGGGGATCCCGGGGGCAGCAGACGCACATAACCATCGATGGCCTCGACCTTGGCCAGGGCCGGGCTCGCCAACAGCAGGGTCAGCATGGAGTAAAACGCACGTTTAAACATGGTTTGAATCCTTTTATGATGTTGTCAAACGACGCAAAGCTTACCCCCGTGGCACGCTTTTGACAGCCTCAGATGACAAGGATTCAGACATGGCCCCCACAATTCTGGTCGAGCAGCAGGATGGCTTGCTCACCCTGACCCTCAACCGACCCGACAAACGCAATGCCCTCGACACCGGGATGTACCAGGCCCTCACCGCCGCGCTGCAACAGGCGAGCCAGGATGAGTCTGTGCATGTGGTGCTGCTGCAGGGTCAGGCGACCTGTTTCACCGCCGGCAACGATCTCGCCGACTTCATGGGTAAAACCACGCTGGAGGCAGACGACCCTATCCTGCAGTTCCTCCACGCCTTCGCCGATTTTCCCAAACCGGTCATCGCTGCCGTCGCGGGCCCGGCCGTCGGTATCGGCACCACTCTGCTGCTGCACTGCGATCTGGTCTATCTGGCCGACAACGCGCGCTTGCAACTGCCCTTCGTCGAGCTGGGGCTGGTACCGGAGTTTGCTTCCAGCCTGCTGCTGCCCCGGGCCATCGGCCACCTGAAGGCATCAGAGCTGTTGCTGCTGGCAGAGGTCATGGATGCGAGCGAGGCGCTGCGGCTCGGACTCGCCAACCGGGTAGTGGCGGCCGATGAGTTGCTCGGCCTTGCGCGGGAAACCGGATTGAGGCTCGCAGCCAAGCCGCCGAAGGCGCTGCAAAAGAGCAAGGCCCTGCTCAAGCAGGAGCTCAGGCAAGCGGTGCATTTCGTCATCGACATGGAGGCGCGCGCCTTCTCCCAGGCCCTGCAGGGAGAAGAGGCCCAGAGCCGCATCGCCCGCAAGCTGGGGCGACGGGACTGACGGTCAGTTAAGGCGGAAGCGGCCGATCAGCTCGCAGCCCTGTACCCTGTCCTGCACCTGGATCAGTTTGGCTATCTCGGGGTTGGGGTGGCGCTTCAGGAAGGAGAGCAGGGCGGCGCGGCAGCAACCCAGCTCGCTGATGAGGGACTCGCACTCCCGGTTCGGGCACTGGGGCACCAGGGCGGTGACCAGTTCCGAGGCGAGCTTGAGGTAGCGCAGCTCGTAGGCCGGCTCCTCCATGGCACGCCAGAAGTCGGCGAGGCGATGGCAGGTGGCGACCCGCATGCTGGCGAGTTCATCCAGCGCATCGGCGCTGAGATCGTCCGCATCCAGTTCATACACCTCTCCCAGCGCCTGCTGGTAGAGACAGATCGCCGTGCCGAGCGCCCCCATGTCCAGGGCGTTTTCCGCCTCCAGCATGTAGCGTTGCCAGTTGTCATTCATCATCATCTTCCTCTCCTCTGCCGACATGAGTGGAAGTTGTATCATGGCTAATTGAGAATAAATATCAACCAGAGCGTTTGTGCAGGATCCACCCTATTCCGCTATCTGCGGGGCCCACACCGGGTTCAGCCCGCACTTTTGGATTGATTGACGCGACACTGTTTGCCGGGATAGCCGGGCAACTCCCTCGCCTTGCTGCTGCAGGCGAGTCGCTTGGCCTGGGAGATACGATCCGCCAGATTGGCGTCGTTGACCGGCAACCAGTCCATCTGCTGGCCGAGCCAGCTGGCCCAGGCGAACTCGACAAAGTAGACCCGCCCCTTCTTGCTGAAGTAGCCAGCATCCTGCAGCTGACCCGCGAGGGTGCGATAGGGATAATCCGGCAGATCACCGATGTGCTCGGGCAACTGCTGGGGGGTCAGGGGCTGGCCCTTTTCATCCTTCAGCCAGGCCCAGTGGTTGTTCTGCATCTGGCTCCAGAAGCTGCTCTTGTCCTTGAGCCGGGCGATCACCTTGACCCTGGCCTGCTTCACCCCCTGCTGCCACAGCGCCTTGGTCAGGTGGTGCCTGTCCACCAGCCAGTAGCCGCCATCGGGGGCGATGACTACGGGGATCTCTTTCTTTTTCATCAACTTGTCGAGCTGCTCCGGGCTCTTGTCCGCCAGCTCCCGCGCCGTCGCATCGACCTGCAGCTGCCCCACTCCGCCCTGGGTCGGGTGCAACTGGGCAATGCTCAGCTCACACCAGCTCCCCACCGCGCTGGTGCGCTCGCAAGGGGCCAGCGCCCAGGCACTCTGACTCAGGGCACAGGCCAACAACATCCATACTCTCATCGCACACTCCTCTGTCGGGCGAAAGGCTAGGGCTAAACAAGGTAGCACGGTCCGGCAATCCCGGGACTCACGCTGGCGGTCTGACCAGCAAAGGGGATATCATGATTCCCCATCTGCCGGCGAATTTTTCTCGCCGAGTTTCTCCCCGCTTCACACTATTTGAAGGATTCGTCATGAAAGGATGGAGCCCCCTGCTGGCCCTGCTGGCCCTGCTGGGTTGCGCCTGCGTGCAGGCTGCTGATGTACCACCCGGAACCCAACTTGCCGCCGAACAGGCGGTCGTCCGTCACCTGAAAGACGAGCCCACCAGCCTGAGCCCCCTCAAACTGGTCGGCCTGCCGGAGCTGCAGGTGCTGCGGGATCTCTACGAGGGATTGTTGACCCAGGGGCCGGATGGCAAAGTACAACCCGGGGTGGCATTGCGCTGGGATAACGAAGGCAATCAAAAGTTTACGTTCCACCTGCGGCCGGATGCCCGCTGGTCAAACGGCGATCCCGTGCGCGCCGCCGACTTCGTCTACGGCTGGCGCAAGCTGGTGGATCCCAAGGAGGCGGCCACCTTCGCCTGGTTCGCCCAGCTCGCCCACTTTGAGAAGGTGGACGAGATAGTGGCGGGCAAGGCCGCGCCGAGCGAGCTCGGGGTCAAGGCCCTGGACGATCACACCCTGCAGGTGAGCCTCTCCCAGCCGGTGCCCTATTTCCTGAGCCTGCTGACCCACCCCAGCCTCTCCCCCCTGCATCAGGCCAGCATGGAGCAATACGGCAACCAGTGGACCCAGCCCGGCAAGCTGGTGGGCAACGGCGCCTTCGTGCTGAGCCACCGGGTGGTGAACGAGCGGCTGGAACTGACCCCCAACCCCTACTACTGGGACAGGGCACACACAGTGCTGACCCGGGTCACCTTCGTCCCCATCAATCAGGAGAGCGCCGCCGCCAGCCGCTACCTGGCAGGGGATCTGCACATCACGGAGTCCTTCCCCAAGGAGCAGTACCAGAAGCTGATGAAGCAGATCCCCGGGGAGGTCTATACCCCGGAGCAGCTCGGCACCTACTACTACGCCTTCAACACCCGGCGCGCGCCGCTGGACGATGTGCGGGTGCGCAAGGCGCTCTCCTACACCATCGACCGCGGCCTCATCGCCGACAAGGTGCTGGGCACGGGGGAAAAACCCGCCTATCACTTCACCCCGGACGTGACCGCCGATTTTGCACCCAAGCCGAACCTGCTCTCTACCAGCAGCCAGCAGGCGCTGGATGAGCGGGCGAGAGCCCTGCTCAAGGAGGCGGGTTATGGCCCGGACAAGCCCCTCAAGCTGACCCTGCTCTACAACACCGCCGAGATCCACAAGAAGATGGCGCTGGCCATCGCCAACCTGTGGAAGCAGAAGCTGGGGGCTCGCGTCGAGCTCACCAATCAGGAGTGGAAGACCTATCTCGACAGTCGCCAGAGCGGCCAGTTCGAGGTGATCCGCTCCTCCTGGGTCGCGGATTACAACGATCCTTCCGCCTTCCTCGGCCTCTGGGGCAGCCAGCACAGCGGCAACATGGCCCGCTTCGCCAACGCCCGCTACGATGCCCTGCTGGCGCAGGCGGCCAAAAGCCAGAATGCCAATGAGCGAGCCCGCCTGTTCGATGAGGCCGAAACCATACTGCAGGATGAGGCGCCGATCGCCCCCATCTACCAGTACACCAACGCCCGTCTCATCAAGCCCTGGCTCAAGGGCTATCCCATCAACAACCCGGAAGACGTGGCCTACAGTCGCCAGCTCTATCTGATCAAGCACTAGACAATGCTGAATGCGCGGGGCCAGCCTGGCTGGCCTCACGCATACCCTGTTCCTATGGCCTTTATCGACATAGAATGCTGCCTTTCTGCCGCCCTTAGCCGTTGAATCTCTCTGTATATGCGCTCTTTGCTACTGACCCTGCTGTTCTCGACCCTGCCCGTCCAAGCCGCCACCGAAACCGAATGCCAACAGGCCTTCACCGACTGGATGTTGAGCCAGCAGCAGGCGTTCAGCGATCGCAAGGCCAGCAAGATGGTGCGGCGCAACGCCGAACGGGCCATCGATCAAGTTCGCACTGAATACGCCAAGCAGGAGAGCTTCTGCCAGGCCATGGCCTGGGTCGAGGCGGACAAGACGCGGGATCCCAGCTTCAAACCGAGAAGCGGGGAGATCCACGATTTCAGAGCCGGTCGATAGGCCCTTGAATGCACCTTTCAACTGCTCTTTTTTATGCGTCATAGTGTTGAATTATTGACCTAAGCCAAGATGACCCCTTGGGCCGTCCCTACAATGAAGCCTGTATAAGAAACAAGAATAAAAACAATTTTATCAGTTACTTGGCTCAAATCAGGACGCGCACATGACCACAACCCAACGGAAGGGCGAGATCCGCTTTCCCGATCAGATATCCCTGATCTCCACGACAGACCCCGCCAGTCATATCACCTACGCCAACCAGCATTTTTGCGATGTGGCGGGCTACAGCGCCAGCGAGATGGAAGGGGTGCCCCACAACCTGGTGCGCCACCCCGACATGCCCAAGGCCGCCTTCGCCGACATGTGGCGCAGACTGCAGCAGGGCAAGAGCTGGATGGGGCTGGTCAAGAACCGCGCCAAGAGCGGCCAGTTCTACTGGGTCAACGCCTATGTCACCCCCATACTCGACGACCAGCGGCAGATCATCGAATACCAGTCGGTGCGCACTCGCCCCAATGAGCAGGATATCGACTGGGCGGAGCGCCTCTACGCCCGCGTCCGGACGGGCAAGCCCCTGCCCTGGTCGAGCCGCCTCCGGCTGGAACCCGGCCCCCTCACCCTCTGCCTGTCAGGCATCGCCCTGCTGGCATTCGGCCTCGCGCTCACCACGAACCAGCCCGCCTGGGGGGTGATAGCCCTGCTCTGCCTGCTCGGCCAGATGATCCACGGTTGGCATTGGCAACAGCGGCTGCAGCGACTTCTCGCCAACGCAGGGCAAGAGCTCGGCACCCCGCTCTGCCAGGTACTCTACAGCCGACGACGAGACAGCCTGGGAGCCCTCGAGCTGCTGCTGCGCATGAAGAAGGCAGAGCTTCGGGCCGTGGTGGGGCGCAGCGTCGACACCAACCAGCAGATCCTGCAGGCCGCCGAGGATGACAGGGGTCATATCCAGACCATAGACACCCATTTGCAACAACAGCGGGCCCAGAGCGAGCAGCTGGCCACCGCCATCACCCAGATGAGCCAGTCGATCCGCGATGTGGCCGGCAACGCCCATCAGGCCAATGCCCTGGTGAGCGAGGTGCAGCAGGTCTCCGTCAGTGGCCAGCAAGCCATCGCCACCACCACTTCCTCGGTCAACCGGCTGCATCAGGAGCTGGATACCAGCCAGAGCGTGCTGGCCCGCCTGACCCAGGACAGTCAGAAGATCAGCGGGATCCTGGAAGTGATAGGCCAAATCGCGGATCAGACCAACCTGCTCTCCCTCAACGCCGCCATCGAGGCGGCCCGTGCCGGCGAACAGGGGCGCGGCTTTGCGGTGGTGGCCGACGAGATCCGGGCCCTGGCCCAGAAGACCCGCAGTTCCACCGGCGAGATCAGCGACATGATAGGGGCGCTGCAGCAGAGCACACAGCAGTTGTCAGACGGCATGAGCCAGGGTGCCCGGACCTCGGCCCTGTGCCAGCAACAGATGGGGGATACCGCCGAGGTGCTCAACCAGATCAACCGGATGCTGACCCAGGTCACCCACACCAGTGACGAGATAGCCCAGGCCGTCAGTCAGCAGGCGGACGTCACCAGCACCCTGGATCAGGGGATCCAGCAGATCCACCAGCTAGCCAACCTCACCGCCGACAACGGCCGACAGGCGCTGGACGGCATCACCCTCCTGGTAGAGCGGCTGCAAAACCTCTCTCGCCTGATCAACCAGTTCCACGACTAGCTCATCGTCCGGGGCGCGCATCCGCCGCGCCCCCTCTCTCCCGAGATCAATCCTTTTTGGCTGACGCTCCCCATATGGGGCCCTTCATTTATTTGTAACAAAAATGTAAATGAAATGACCCCTGCGCTCGCCATAACAGTCACGTTCCACCGTGCCTCGACCAACAAGGAGTTTGATGATGCCCCCGTCTCTTCACCATGCCGCCCTGCTGCTCGCCAGCACTCTGCCATTGCAGGCCCTGGCCGATACCGATGTCTATCTCACCAACAACGGCCCCGAGCCCTTGCAACTGGAGATCCGCCAAAGCGGCAGCGGTCAGTTGCAGCAAGGCAGCCAGTGGACGCAGCATCGAACCGAGCTCGGCCCCTGGGAGAGCGCCATGGTGCTCAGCTTCAATCGCTACGAGGGAGTGAAAGCGGACAAGGACTACTTGTTCGAGACCCGCGTCACCACCGCCAGCGGTGACACCTATCGCCTCAACCAGCGAATGGAGGGCACCTGGTGGAACACCAGGCTGCAACACGGCGGCGAGACCCCCACAGGCGCCTC
Organism: Aeromonas sp. NJAU223; assembly: GCF_051125555.1. Classification (NCBI taxonomy): domain Bacteria; kingdom Pseudomonadati; phylum Pseudomonadota; class Gammaproteobacteria; order Aeromonadales; family Aeromonadaceae; genus Aeromonas; species Aeromonas sp. NJAU223. The sequence continues at coordinate 3,770,594 of NZ_CP144204.1, forward strand.
CGGCTGGCAGAGCGATCGCGCCATCCATCGCCTCGCGGGGCCGCAGGAGCTGGCCTTCGCCGCCAAGTTCACCGGCCGCTACGACGATCTGCACTATATGCTGACCCCGCCCACGCAGGTGGAGCAGCCCGAACCGGCAGAAAACGCGCTGAAGGTCGCCAGCTACAACGTCTGGGCCCTGCCGGTCATCGCCTCCAGCATCGGCGAGCGGCTGGCCCTGCTACCCGACCATCTCAAGGGCTACGACGCCCTGCTGCTGCAGGAGGTATTTGACGGCCGCCGCGAAGGCTTCCTGCAGGCGCTCGCCAGGGAATATCCCTATCAGACCAAGGTGCTCGACAAGCCGGGGGTCAACATCCACGACGGCGGCGTGGTGATCGTCAGCCGCTACCCCATAGTGCGCGAAGCCCAGCTGGTCTATCCCCAGTGCACCGGTACCGACTGCTTCGCCGACAAGGGGGTGATGTACGCCGAGGTGATCAAGGGAGGCAAGGCCTGGCACCTGTTCGCCACCCACACCGCCAGCTTCGATACCGACGAGGCGCGCAGGCTGCGCCAGATCCAGTTCGGGCAAATTCGCGCCCTGGCCGCCAGTCTCGCGATCCCGGCCACGGATACCGTCATCTACGGCGGCGACTTCAACGTCAACAAGCGCAAGTTCGCCGATGACTACGCCAACATGCTGGCCAATCTCAATGCCCATGAGCCCGCCTACGGCGGCTATACCGAGGCGACTTTCGACCCCAGACTCAATCCTTACGCCGGTGGGCCCCTCTCCGGTGGTGCCAACGTCGAGTACCTGGACTATCTGGTGGTGAGCCGGGAGTACGGCGCCGTGAGTCATAACCTCAACAGCGTCTGGATCCCGCGCTCCAGCGACGGCAGTCTCTGGCCCGCCAGCAACCTCTCGGATCACTTCCCGGTCAAGGGGGAAATTGTCCGATGAAACGGCGCTACTGGGTTCTGGCTCTGGCCACAGTACCTATGGTGGTGCTCAATCTCGTCTGGCAGGAGGCGCCGACGGCCTCAGCGGGTACCGAGGCCAGTCAGGGTAGCCTCCGCCCGCAGCCAGCGCCGTCAGCGCCCTCCAAGCCCATCTCGGCAGATGCACCATCGTCGGTAGCAACAAGCAGCCAGATGCCCGCCCAAGCCCCCGCCCCCAGCTGGCGGGCCCTGCCAGAGGAGGCCGAGGAGCGGCTCGCCAGTGACATCCAGGAGAGCAACCAGCCGCTGGACGCGCGGCTGGAGAATCTGGAAAGCATGGAGGCGCAGTGGCTGGAGGAGGGAGAGAGCCTGACCTTATTGCAGGGCCGCTATGCCCAGGCGCTGGAACAGTTGGCCAGCGAGAGCGAGCAGATGACCCTGAGCGAGCGCCTGGCTGCCCTGACCCAACTGCAGGACGAGTGGGCGGCGCAGTACCCAGATTTGGCTTCCGAGCTGTTCAACCCGGACGCCCGATTGCTGCAGGCGCGCCAACTGTGGGGGGATGAGGAGCTGGAAACGGTTAGCCGCCACTTCCTGCCCGCCGAACGGGTCGAAGCCAGTCTCGACTTTGCCAGAGCGCGCCAGCAGCAGCTGGATCAGCGCGGCCGCTATCAGCAGCAGTTGGCCGAGCTGGAGCAGCAGTTGGCGGCAAGCCAGGGAAGCATGGATTCAGCGCACTGGCAGCAGCACAGGGAGGCGGTTCTCGGTCAGTGGCGACGGGACTTCTTCGCCCAGGAGCAGACCCGCCCCTGATATCAGAGGCTTCGGACCCAACACATAGAAAAAGGGCCCGCATTCGGGCCCTTTGATTGTCACTCGACGCTATCAGGCCAGGGGATAGCTGGCATCCAGTCCATTTTCACAGCGCCAGTTGGCCCACAGCTTGCCATCCGTGCCCATCTGCAGGGTGGCGAAGTTGCGGGTGCGCAGGTAGACGGGCGCCCCGAACGGCTTGAGAAGTTCGGTGCGGATCAGCCGGCTCTCGTCCAGATACTCGGGGTTGTCGTTGGTCATGGCTAGGATCCCCATCCACTGGAACTGGGTGGGGCACGGGTGGACGATGCCGGAGGAGACCAGTTGATGCAGGTTCAGCACCCCATCCCGCTTGTCCTGAACGACCCCGAGGCACCCCACGTGCACGTCCCCGGACAGGATCAGGGTCTTGGGCTCCAGGCTGGTATTTTTGTCCGCCCTGGCGTTCTTGCGCCGCAGCCGGGCATTGTCCAGCAACCGCATGATGAGGCGGGCCCGCTCCCCTTCATGGGCCTTGGCGCGCCAGTGATCCTTGAGATCATCGGTCAGCTCCTCCTCCCAGGGAGTGGCGTCCAGCGCCGCTTCACTGAAGGAGAAATCCCGATAGACCACGGGCACCCCCGTCATCACCAGCAGATCCCCGCTGGTGCAGCCCGCCAGCGCCTCGTTGATCTGATCCCACTGGGCCCGGCTCATCACCTGGGTCAGGGTGCGGGTGGCCCGGTTGTCCAGCGCCAGGATCTGGTAGCCCCGGAAGCCGAGCCGCCAGGAGTGATGGCCCAGACTCTTGTCCAGCAACGCCGCATTGGCGCCGGTGCGCAGTTGGAACAAGCGGAAATATTTGGCGGCGGCAGCATAGATGGCCTGATAGACCTCGCAGCGCTGCAGATCCTCCGGGTAGCTGCCCCAGCCATCGAAGATGTCGTGATCGTCCCACATCATGGCGCTCGGCACCCGGGAGAGCATGAAGGCCACCTCGAGACGCCCCCACTGCTTGCAGTAGAGCTCGCAATAGAAGCGATCCAGCTGATCCACCATGGTCTGGGTCGCCTTGCGTTTGACCTTCTCCGCCCTGTCCAGCTCGTTCCAGGCTTTCAGGGTCGGCACGCTCGTCCAGAGGGAGTCCGCATAGACCTGATCTCCCCCCATCAGCAGCAGGGAGAAGGGATGTGTCTTGTGTTCGGCAGCGAGCTTGTCCCACATGGCGTAGGGTGCCGGGGTGGAGGTGAGCAGTTTGAAATCGGAAAAACCGTTGCAGGAGGCGTAACCTATCAGCACACTCTCCTTCTTTCCTGGCATATAAAACTGCCATTTATCGTATCCACCGAGACCTCGTGCTGGCTGGTCATCCAGCAATATCTCGTAGTCGATGACAGTGCCTGCCTTCTTGGGACTCGCCTGCCAGACGAATCGCCAGAAGCCCCCTTTCGGGGTGTCCGCCTGCTTGCTGGCGGCCAGCACCTCGCCGTTGATCCTCACGGCCGCGCGCTTGCAGCTGGCCTGCGCCAGAAAACAGATGCTGTATTGGGTCTCTGATTCGAGCCCCAGCAAGGGCCCCATTACCAGACTGCTCATTCGTCATCCCTCCATGGTGAAACCCATGGAGCATAGCGAAGCGAGCGCTATTTGATACTGACCAGTTGGGCAAACGGCAAGGGGGGCCCCCTGGCTGCGACAGATTACGCCTTGCCCTTGAATTGCTTGACGCTGCGCTTTACCTGAGTGCGTCTGTTGGCCTGCTTGTCCCGGGGTGGGCGCTTGCCCTCGCCGCTACCGGGCTGATCCGTCACCGGGAAACCGGGCAATGCCAGCAGCGCCAGCTCCCGCCCGGTCAGGGTGCGGATGGCGGCCAGCGGTTCGGTCTCGCCATGGCATACCAGAGAGATAGCCAGCCCGGCGTGCCCCGCCCGTGCAGTGCGGCCGACACGATGCACATAGACGGGGGCACTGACGGGCAAGTCCAGGTTGATCACCACGGGCAAGGCCTCCACATGGATGCCGCGGGCCATCAGATCCGTAGCCACCAGCACCCGCACCCTGCCGGCCTTGAAATCGGCGAGCACCTGCTCACGGACCCCTTGTTCCTTATCCCCGTGCAGCGCCGCCACCGCGACACCCGCCTTGATGAGCTTGCGGGCCACCCCGTCTGCGGAGTCGCGAGCACTGATGAACACCAGTACCTGGGGCCAGGCATGCTCTTTCAAGAGAGCGACAAGGGCGGGCACTTTGCTGCTCTTGTTCACCAGATAGAGCCGCTCCTCGATATCCTCCGCCACGCCGTTGAGCGGATCCGTTTCTATACGTCGGGGGGCCCGCAGCAAGCCGCTCACCAGACTCTCCAGCTCGGCCGGCAGAGTGGCGGAGAAGAGCAGGGTCTGGCGGGCATCGGGCATGGCGCTGAGTATCACCTGGATATCGGGCCAGAATCCCATCTCCAGCAGGCGATCTCCCTCATCCAGCACCAGCATGTGCAGTGCATCCAGCACCAGAACCTGCTGGCTCAGCAGATCCCACAATCGGCCCGGTGTCGCCACCAGCAGCTGGGGCCCCAATGCCAGCTCACTCATCTGCTGCTCCTGCGCCACCCCGCCGCACAGGGTCACGATTCGCAGCCCCAGGGCATCGGCCCCCGTCTTCAGCGCCTCGCTCACCTGGGTCGCCAGTTCCCGGGTCGGCACCAGCACCACCCCTTGCACCCGGGACGAGGTGGCATCCAGTCGCTGCAACAGGGGGAGTCCGAACGCCAGGGTCTTGCCACTGCCGGTACGGGCCAGTGCCAGCAGGTCCTCTCCCGCCAATACCGCCGGAATCGCCCGTTGCTGTATGGGCGTCGGTCTTTGCAGGGTGGCAGGCAGGCTAGCCAGCAAGGCGGGATGCAGTTCGAGTTCGCAGAAGGTCATGACGTTACATGGATGAAGAAGTGGGAGGCGAAGTCTAGCCAGCGATCCCACGCCAGTGCAACAACCATGGACAATGCCGGCTCCCTGTGGTGTTCTTTTTATCAATCTGTCCGGGTGGCCATCGGCCCCCTCATTCAGGAGTACAGCTAGATGGACACAGCTTATCCCCGCACTCTCGTTGCCGCCCTGTTGACCCTTGGCCTGGCCGCCCCCTTCTCTTCCCAGACCGAGGCCTGCGGCTACGACATGCTGGTTGGTGACCCCTTCGCCATGGCCTGGCCTGGCTCACTGGATGTGGCCATCGCGACCGCCAATGCCATCTCCTCCAACCGGATCTCCCCCATTCCTGCGATGGCGGGAGGGGAAGGCTTCGTGCGAGCCCAGCAGTGGCTGCTGCAGCTCAAAGACAACCTGCAGCGGGCCGATCAGCCAGGGGGCTTTTTCATCCTGCTGGTGGATTCGGGGCTCTGGTCGAAGATGAGGGGCAAGGAGGTCTTGCTGCTGCAACTGCACAGTCCAGCCCCCACAGCGCAGGATAGGGTGGTCATGATCAGCGAGGCCGGGCTCAATGCCCTGCTCTCCAGGCAGATAACGGTCGAGCAGGCGCAACAGCTCGGCGTCCTCACCCTGCCGCAGGATCCGGATCAGCAGCTCGGCCAACACCTGCACCGGGCGCTCGCCCAGACCGATCCAGCCCTTCAGCAGAGCTGATAACAAAACGGCCCGCTCAAAGCGGGCCGTTCTCTTTCAAACCTGTCGTGACAGGCTCTTCGCATCCGATCAGGCCAGTGCGGCCAGGGCTGCGGCGTAGTTCGGCTCATCGGCCACTTCGGCCACCAGCTCGCTGTGCAGAACCTTGTTGTCGGCATCCAGCACCACGATGGCACGGGCAGCCAGGCCTACCAGCGGACCGGAGGAGAAGGCCACACCGTAGTCCTGCAGGAAGGAGACACCGCGCAGGGTGGAGAGGTTTACTACCTTGTCCAGACCTTCGGCGCCACAGAAACGGGCCTGGGCGAACGGCAGATCGGCGGAGATGCACAGCACCACGGCGTTGTTCAGGGAGCTGGCCTGCTCGTTGAACTTGCGCACTGACGTGGCGCAGGTCGGGGTGTCCACGCTCGGGAAGATGTTCAGGATCTTGCGCTGACCGGCGAAGTTTTCCAGGGTCACATCGGACAGATCCTTGGCAACCAGGGAGAAGGGCTTGGCCTGCTCGCCGGCAACGGGGAAGTGACCGGAGACAGAGACAGGGTTGCCTTGCAGGGTGACGGTATTGCTCATGTTATGTCCTTGATGATTGATTGAGGATCCGGGCTCCCAGTATAGGCCCAGCGGGCAGAGACAAACACCCGACAAGATAAGGGATATCACGGCTTCGGATCCACACGCAGGATGCGCACCGAACCGTCCCGATGAACGGCGATGACAGGGGCTTGACCTTGGACTAAACACCAAGGTTTACACTCTCCTCAGTCATCCAGGATCCCGCATCGGCGGGACCCCTTCCACGAGGAACGCGATATGAGCAAATCCTGCTGCGGCACTCACCCGGTTGCCGCCCCGATCAAGGCCATCAGGGCCAGCACCACAGAGCACCACCACGACAGCCACTGCTGCGACAACGCGGTGCCAGTGGCGGCCTGCAGTGCCAGCCAGCCCCATGAGCATCAGGATCATGGCGTCGGCGACTCCCCCGGGGATGAAGAGCCCCCCAGAGGTGCCTGTGTCGACCAGGACTGTTGCACGCCCCCCTCACCCGGGATATCGGCCCATACCCATGATCACACGGCTCACACCGAAGAGGATGATGAGCCCGCCCCGCTTGGCGAACCGGCACAAGACGCCAGCCGCCATAGCTGGCAGGTGCTTGGAATGGATTGCCCGAGCTGCGCCCGCAAGATAGAGATCGCCGTCGGCCGGGTGGCCGGTGTGCAGCAAGCCCGCGTGCTGTTCGCCACCGAAAAGCTGGTGGTGGATCTCGCCCCCGGCCTCTCCCCCGATCCCGTGACCGCCGCCGTGCGGCAAGTCGGTTTTCAGCTCAAGGGGACAGCCCAGGGCAAGACGGCCGATCAGCCCTCTCTCAGCCCGCTGATGACGCTGCTCGGCAAGTACTGGCAGCCCCTCTCGCTGGCGACCCTGATGCTGGTAGCCGCCCTGCTGCCGGATAGCGTCGGCAAGCCGCTGTTTGTCCTAGCCACCCTTTGGGGGCTCTGGCCCGTGGCTCGCAAGGCCTGGGCCCTGACCAGGAGCGGCTCGCCCTTCGCCATCGAGACCCTGATGACGGTCGCCGCCGTCGGCGCCCTCTTCCTCGGTGAGACCGCCGAGGCGGCCATGGTCTTGCTGCTGTTTATGCTGGGGGAACATCTGGAGGCCTATGCCGCCGGTCGGGCCCGGGCCGGGGTCACCGCCCTGATGGCGCTGGTACCGGACAAGGCACTGCGCATCCGCAAGACCCCCGAAGGCGAGCTGCGTGAAGAGGTAGCAGCCGACGAGTTGCGCCCCGGCGACCTCATCGAGATAGCCCCCGGTGCCCGGCTGCCTGCCGATGCCCGCCTGCTCGACGCCCTCGGCGCCTTCGACGAGAGCGCCCTGACCGGTGAGTCCATTCCGGTGGAACGCAAACAAGGGGACAAGGTGCCCGCCGGCAGCCTGGCGGCGGACAGGGTACTGCGCTTGGAAGTGGTCTCCGAGCCCGGCAACAACGCCATCGACCGAATTCTGCACCTGATTGAAGAAGCCGAGAGCCAGCGCGCGCCCATCGAGCGTTTCATCGATCGCTTCAGCCGCTGGTATACCCCGGCCATGATGCTGGTCGCCCTGCTGGTGGTGCTGGTGCCCCCCCTCTTCTTCGGCCAGAGCTGGGATGAGTGGATCTACCGCGGGTTGGCGCTCTTGCTCATCGGCTGCCCCTGCGCCCTGGTGATCTCCACCCCGGCTGCGGTCACTTCCGCCCTGGCGGCCGCCACCCGGCAGGGCGCCCTCATCAAGGGAGGCGCGGCGCTGGAGCGGCTCGCCCACGTCGATACCGTCGCCTTTGACAAGACAGGCACCCTGACCCTGGGCAAGCCACAACTCACAGAGCTGATCAGTCTGGATGGCAGACCCGAGTCCGAGTGGCTGGCGCTGGCCGCCGCCATCGAGCAGGGCTCCCACCACCCGCTGGCTCGGGCCGTGGTGGTCGCCGCGAACGAGCAGGGGCTAACCCTGTCTACCGCCACAGACCTTCGTGCCCTGCCCGGCATGGGGGTGGAGGGACGCATCGATGGTCTGCTCTGGCAACTGCTGGCCCCAAGCCGGGTTGCCGCACTGACCGAGGAGACGGGCGCCAGAATTGCCGCGCTCGAGCAACAGGGCAAGACTGTCGTTCTGCTCTGCCAGGAGGGGACTGCACCGGTCGCCCTGCTGGCCCTGCGCGACCAGATCCGGCCAGACGCTGCCGCGGCGCTGCAAGCATTGCACAGCCTGGGGCTGCAGAGCATCATGCTGACCGGGGATAATCCCAGAGCCGCCCAGGCTATCGCCACTGAGCTCGGCATGGGCTGGCGCGCAGGCCTGCTGCCGGAAGGCAAGGTGGAGGTGATTGGCAAGCTGGTCCGGACGCAGAAGGTCGCCATGATAGGGGACGGCATCAACGATGCCCCCGCCATGAAGCGAGCCAGCATCGGCATCGCCATGGGGGGCGGCACCGACGTAGCGCTGGAAACCGCGGATGCGGCCCTGACCCACAACCAGCTCGGTGGCCTTGCCGCCATGATCCGGCTGTCGCGGGCCGCGCTCGCCAATATCCACCAGAACATAGCGCTGGCGCTGGGCCTCAAGGCCATCTTCCTGGTCACCAGCCTGCTGGGCATCACCGGCCTATGGATAGCCGTGCTGGCCGATACCGGTGCCACAGCTCTGGTAACTGCCAACGCCCTGCGCCTGCTGCGCAAGCGCTGATCATGACGGCTGGCCCCAACCAGTGATCCCTCACTGGATAGGTCAGCAGCAACAAAAAGCCGCAACCTTGGGTTGCGGCTTTTTTTATGCGGGCGGTGAGATGTAGCCAAAAAATCAAGGCGCGGCTGATGATGGCAGTCCGCGCCTTGTGCTTACGCTCTCGGCTTATCCCACCCTTGGCGAGGTGGAATTCAACCCAATGGCTGCCGAGTCAGCCATGGGCTCGATGGGTTGGCTTACTTGGGGCTGCACTCCTGAATAATGACGGTGCCCACTTCACCGGATGCCTTGCTGGGATCGACCTTGATGAGGAAGCTCCACAGACCGCTGTCCAGCGTGACACTGTTGTTACCCATGCCACCATCCCCATGTTGCAGCGGATAGGATTGCTCAGCGCTCAGCGGGAGCAGCTTGCCGCCCGCATCCTGCACGTAGAACTGCTTGCTCCAGTTGCCATCGTCGTTGGCAAACTTGAACTCGAAACTGCCTGCATAGTTGAACGCCGCCTGATAGATGGCCAGGTTGCCATCCATCCCCTTGTAGTTCAGCTGGTAGGCGGCCTGGGCATTCCAATTGCTCAGGCTGCCGCGCACATAGAGCGGGAAGCCGAGCGGATTGCCTGACACCGTGTCCAGCACCTTGCAGGCTTGAACCGGCTCGGTGTAGCTGACGCTCAGGCTGGGTTTTTCCTTGTTCATGGCGGTAAACACGAACTTGTAGGTACCGGCCTTGTCAACATTGAACGGCAGATCTCCGCCATTGGCACAGAGCACACTGACCTGGCCTGCCGCCAGCTGATCGGAATCACTGCATTTGCCGTAGTTGATTGGCCCGCCCCAGTCACTACCGGCGATCTTCACCTGAGTCGACTCCAGTTGATCGGCCGTCACTTCGGTGGTGAACTCATAAGTAAAGTTGCCACTGAAATTCATCTGGTTGACCGGATCCCACTGGTTCAAGAAGCCGCGCACGAAGACACCTGTGTCACCAAACGGGGGTATGGTGCTCAGATCCGTCTTCTTGCCCACCGGCAGGCCTGTGCCCTGGGCACCACTTTGCGGCTTGACGAAGACGGCAGCAGACCATGGACCCAGGTTGAGTTCGCCACCACTGACCGAGGCACTACTGGCGATGCTGTCAGTGCCGCGATGGGCGCTGCTCAGCACCATGCCGGAAAGATCGATGGGTTGATCGTTGCCGTCACGGAAGTCACCGATGCTCTGGGAGGCGTTGCTGGCGTTGATCATCACCACCAGGCCGTCGATGGCCGGATCCAGATCCGCACCGGCGCCGGTGCCGTCATCCACGCTCATCACGATAAGACCCGGGAGCTGGTCAGGACCGGTGTTGCGAAAATCGACCCGCTTGATCACCTCGGCACCGCTGCCAAGACGCAGCAGACGGGAAGATTGGCGCAGTTCCGCCAGCTCCTGATAGAAGCCCTGCATCTCGGCAATCTGATCCTGCGTCGGCTTGCTGTGCTGGCCGAGTACCTGCTCGATCAGGCCATAGTTGGCCTCATCCTTGTCCTTGCGTGGCAGACCCTTGTCGAAGTTGTTGTCCCCAAGGGTGTAATCGACCCGGTTGTACCAGTCACCGGAATCGTAGCTGTCCCGCTCCATGGACTTGGAGCGCAGCAACTCGCTGCCGGCGTGGGTGAAGGGGATCCCCTGCCCCAGCATGGCGGTCGCGAGCGATACCCCCTGCATCCGCACCAGATCGGCACCGGCCGGCGCCTTGTAGACCAGATTGTCGAACAGGGTCTGGTTGTCATGCTTGGAGACATAGTTCTGGATTTCGGTCGGATCCTGGGCATAGCCCGCCGCCTGGCCGTTGTAGTCGATGTCAGAACCCTTCTTCGGAATGCCGTCCTTGTCGGTCAGCACGAACTCCTTGAGGTTCCCCGCCATGCCGAGGCGCACCAGATCGGACTGGTGCAGGGCGGTGGCGAGATCGACACCGTCCACCTCGTTGGGATCGATGAAGGCCCCGTTGCCGAAGCCCTGGGTCTTGCGAATGCCTTCCCCGCCGTCAAACGGGCTGCCGCCGCGCACTGCATCCCGCAGCCGATCGGAGAAGGAACCGATGCCGGTGCCGCCGAGATGCTTCTGGGTCGCCTGCACGAAGCGCTTGTCGTTCTCCACCTCGCCAAAGTTCCAGCCCTCCCCGTAGAAGTACATCTCCGGGTTGACCTTCTTCACCTCTGCCAGGGCCTGCACGATTTGATCTCTCGGGTGATGCCCCATCAGATCGAAGCGGAAGGCATCTATCTTGTAGTCCCGTGCCCAGGTCACCAGGGAGTCATCGATGAGCTTGGCAAACATGGCGTGTTCCGGCGCCGTGTTGGAGCAGCAGGTGGAGTTTTCCACCGAGCCGGTCTCCGGGTTCAGACGCTGGTAATACCAAGGCACTATCTTGTCGAGCACGGACTTCGAACTCAGCCCCGCCTCGTTGGTGTGGTTGTAGACCACGTCCATCACCACGTTCATGCCGATGTTCTGCTTGATGGCCTGCACCATCTCGCGGAACTCCTTGATCCGCACTGTCCCCTCCGCATCGGTGGCATAGGAGCCTTCCGGGGTGGTGTAGTGGTAGGGGTCATAACCCCAGTTGAAGGAGTCCACCCCGCGCAGATAGCCATACAGCTCCTGCACCACCGGGTTTTCCTTGCTATCCGTGGTCTGCAGATCCTCCAGCACGGACGCTATGGTCTGGCCGCCACCACAGTGGCTGGCGAACTTGGAGTTCTTGACCTCGGGATTGACCTCGCACAGCTTGCTGAAGTCGTCGCTGATGTTGGCGACCTTGGCCGGATCCTCGTCGATGGTGGCGATGTCGAACACCGGCAGCAGGTGCAGGTGGCTGACGCCGCTCTTGGCCAGGGATTTCAGGTGCTTGACCGGCACGCTGTCGCCATCGGTCAGCCCGAGGAACTTGCCCCTGTGCTCGGCCGGGGTGGATTCATCATTGCCGGTCAGATCCCGGACGTGGGCCTCGTAGATGACGATGTCGGCCGGATTGGCCTGGCTGTGGGGGGCCTTCAGGCTATCCCAGCCCTCGGGCTTGAGGGCCGGATCGTCGAGATCCACCACCTGGCTGAACTCGGAGTTCATGGCGAGGCTCAGGGAGTAGGGGTCGGTAACCTGATAGGATTCCAGCTTGCGGCTGAGGGGGTGATAAACCTCGATGGCGTAGCGGTAATACTTGCCGACGAGATCGCTGCCCCCCTGCAGGCTCCAGCTGCCGCTCGCCTCATCCAGGGTCATGGCCCGCTCGCCGAGGGGCTGATGGTGCTCATCAAACAGTGCCAGCTTGACCGACTTGGCGGTCGGCGCCCACAACCGGAAGGTGACGTTACCCCCCTCGACCATGGCGCCATAGCTGAGCTTGGCGGCGGCTTCGGCGTAGACGGCGTCGAGGGCACCGGCGCTCTGCACCAGGGTCGCCCCCTGCAGCACACCGCTCGTGTCGGTGCCGATGGCCACCAGCTCCCCCTTGAGCAGGGGCTTGAGATCCGCAGCCGAAGGCAGAGCAAAGGCGGCGGCATCCTTGAGGTGCGGGTACTTGGCCTGCTGCTCGGCAGTCAGGCTGGTGGGGGTCAGCTTGAGGTAGGGGAAGTCGAACACCCCTTCGCTGTTGGCGGTGATGGTGCCGGACTCGGTGTAGTAGAGACGAACATGGGGTTTGTCCTTGCCCCCTTGCCAGATCAGGGTGTTGCCATCGATCAGATGGGCACTGGCCCCGGCCACGCCGAAGGCGGCGGTGAAGGCCTCGGCACGGCTGCCGAAGATCTCGTTCTTGCCCGCGACGATGGCCACGGTGCGATCCGGGTGATCGCTGAACGCCACCTTCATGTCGGCACCGGTCAGGTTCGCCAGCTCGCCGTTACGGGCGATGAAGTTGATGCAGCCTTCCATCTTGGAGAGGGGCACCACCCAGGCGGGGCCAAAACTGTCGGCGGCCGACGCCGTCTTGCTGGCATCGTCCCAGCTCGCGTTCAAGCCGCCTTCGGCGGTGGCGTTACAGGCATCGTTGTTCCACAGGTGCAGACTATGACTGGCGAAGGGGCCGTCGATGCCGCGCGCCGCGCTGGTCTGGGTATCCATCAGGGCGATCACCGCTTCATTGGGGCCCGCCACCAGCAGCTCGGCCGGAGGTTGCACATTGGGAAGACGAGCGACGGGCTCATCCTGAGGTGTGGGAGGAGTAGGGGACGAGGAGCCGTTGTCATTACAGCCAGACAAAAGCGCGAGCAGTGAGGCTGTTACCAGCGCCACTTTGGTCTTTTTCATATCCATTTTTTTATAATTCCCGCTGTAGTTAGTCTCGATATTCGAGTACCCGGTTGTGGCCGAGCGGTGCCATATTAATCAGCGGGCATTGCGGCAAATGTGAGCTGATGGGCAAAAAACCACTACCCTTTCAACAAGATAACGTTTTCATAACGAAAATTGGATCGATCTCACAGACCGACGGCATGAATTAATCCTATTGCCTGACCATCTACCCAGGTGTAGGTAGATTACCCTTCATTGACACTTGAAACAGGAAGGAAAAACGATGGCACGCATAGAAGAACAGGCGAAGCGGCTGGATGCGGATTATCTGGCCATCAGCCAGTTGTTCGATCAGTTTTGTCAGCAGGCGGGCAGCCTCGCCGAGCAGTATCACTTCTTCAACTGGCCGGATTACGAGGATACCCCTCCCCTGACGCGCGCCTTCACCCTGCTGGGGGAACCCCGGGAGCTGAAGTTGCATTGCCAGCCCGGCGAGCGGGGTACCCTCAACGGGGTTCTGCAGATCCTGGATGAGGAAGGTGAAATACATGCCAGCCTGGGGTACCACGCCGACGGTCAGCTGCTGCTGGAATCAGGCCGCCTGCTGGACAACCCGCCGGCGCTGTTGCTCAAGCTGCTGCTCGGCACCGTCTGGCATAAGGCCCCCCAGGAAGGGGAGCACCAGTCCCACTGATCGGTTCTAGTGCGGGGTCACTTCAATGGTGAGATGCACCAGCTCCTCATGAATGGCGAGGCGCTCGCGGATCTCGCTCGCCGGCACAGGCTCAGCCATCGCCAGGGATAACACCCCCGCATACTCCCCCTGCCCGACCCGCCATACGTGCAGGTCACGGATCTCGGCGCCGGGCAGCTCGGCAATCACTTCCCGGATCTCCGCCACCACGGGGGCGTCCATCTCCGCATCCAGCAACACCAGCCCGGTATCACGCAGCAGCCCCTTCGCCCACACCGCCACCAGCACAGCCCCCACTATCCCCATCAGGGGATCCAGCCAGTCGGCCCCCCACAGCATGCCCCCCACCAGCGCCAGTATGGCCAGCACCGAGGTCAGGGCATCCGCCAGCACGTGGATATAGGCGGCGCGCAGGTTCAAGTCCTGATGGCCGTGGTGATCCCCATGATGATGATCGTGGCCGTGATGATGACTGTGGTCGTGACCATGATGGTGGCCGTGATCGTCCTTGAGCAACCAGGCGCAGGCGAGGTTCACCAGCAGGCCCAGCAGGGCGATGCCGATGGCCTGTTGATAATGAATGGGGCTGGGATCCAGCAGACGAGCCACCGACTCGAACAACATCAACCCGGCTACCCCCACCAGCAGCAGGGCACTGGTGAAGCCGCCCAGCACCTCGATCTTCCAGGTACCAAAGCTGAATCTGTGATCGCGGGCATAGTGGCGGGCAGCGCGATAGGCCAGCACGGAGAGGCCCAGCGCCAGGGCGTGGGAGCTCATGTGCCAGCCATCGGCCAGCAGGGCCATGGAGTTGAAGATCCAGCCGCCGCCTATCTCAGCCACCATCATGACGACGGTGAGCAGCACGGCCCAGCGGGTCTTCTGTTCGGCCAGCGGATTACCCTGATAGACCACGGGTTGGCAGCAATGCATGGGGGCGGCGGATGACATGAATTTCTCCTGCAAGATGGAATGCAATATACTATACCCCAGTATAGTTTTAATGTGCGAGAGGATCCCATGTCACACACGGTACATAACAAGAAGAAACTGCTGGCGCGGGTCAGACGCATCAAGGGACAGACAGGGGCGCTGGAGAGCGCGCTGGAGCAGGAAAGCGACTGCGCCGCCATCCTGCAGCAGATCGCGGCCATCCGTGGCGCCGTCAACGGCCTGATGCTGGAGGTGCTGGAAGGGCACATGCGCGAACATCTGGGCGCCGCCGAGGCGACCCCGGCCGAGCGGCTGGAAGATCTGGATCAGGTGGTGCAGGTACTGCGTTCCTACCTGAAATAATCCATGGTCGGTGAGCCAGGCTTGCAAACGAACACCGGGTTCGGTCCGCCTTCCATGCAAAGGGGGCAAGAGTGGGGGTTCAGACTTGAGCCATCTCCGACTTTACGCCATGATGACCGCCGATCGTTGATCCCACACTCTGGATTCCAATTCGCAAGGACCCCCCATGTTTGAACACGTCGATGCCTATGCTGGCGACCCCATACTGACGCTAGTCGAGACCTTCCACAAAGATACCCGCGAGCAGAAGGTGAACCTGGGGATCGGCCTCTATTATGACGAGCAGGGCCGCATTCCGCTGCTGGCGTCGGTCCAGCAAGCCGAGGCCCAACGTGCCGCCGCCCCGGCGCCGCGTCCCTACCAGCCCATGGAAGGGGCCGCCAACTACCGCACCGCCGTGCAACACCTGCTGTTTGGGGCCGAGCATGCCGCGGTCAAGGCCGGTCGCATCGCCACCATCCAGACCATCGGCGGCTCCGGCGCCCTGAAGATCGGCGCCGATCTGCTCAAGCGCTACTTCCCGACCTCCGAGGTCTGGGTCAGCAATCCGACCTGGGACAACCACAAGGCCATGTTCGAGGGGGCCGGCATCAAGGTGCACGACTACCCCTACTACGACGCCACCACCGGCGGCGTCCAGTTCGACGCCATGCTGGCCTGCCTGAGCCAGCTGCCGGCCAGGAGCATAGTGCTGCTGCACCCCTGCTGCCACAACCCGACCGGGGTGGATCTCTCCCGTGCCCAGTGGGATCAACTCATCACCCTGGTGGTGGAGAAGAACCTCATTCCCTTCATGGACATCGCCTATCAGGGCTTCGGTGACGGCCTGGAGGAAGACGCCTACGCCATCCGCGCCATGGTGGATGCCGGTGTCAGCTTCTTCGTCAGCAACTCCTTCTCCAAGAACCTCTCCTTCTACGGCGAGCGCTGCGGCGGCCTGTCCGTCATCTGCAAGGATGCGGAAGAAGCGGGTCGGGTACTGGGCCAGATGAAGGCGACCGTGCGTCGCAACTACTCCAGCCCCCCCACCCACGGTGGCCAAATCACCGCGGCCGTAATGAACGACGCCAGCCTGCACGCCCTCTGGGTTGGCGAAGTGACCGAGATGCGTACCCGCATCAAGGCCATGCGCCAGAAGCTGTTCGAGGTGCTGAGCTCCAAGGTGCCGGGCCGCGATTTCAGCTACTTCATCAACCAGCGCGGCATGTTCAGCTACACCGGCTTCACGCCGGAGCAGGTAGACAGACTGCGGGAAGAGTTCGCCGTCTACCTGGTGCGCTCGGGCCGCATGTGCGTGGCCGGCCTCAACAGCCGCAACGTGGACTATGTGGCCGACGCCATGGCCGCCGTGCTCAAGGGCTAAGCCCCAAGCCCCGTCTCGGCGGGGCTTTTTGTTTCCATCCCCTTCCCCGGAGCCGCCATGGATCTGAACGCACTGTCTCGACTGGGGGGCCGCCACCTGCTCATTCTCATTTCCCCTCTGGAGCCACGATGGATCTGATCGCTCTCTCCCGTTTGGGGGGCCGCCACCTGGTGACCCTGCACCTGCTGCTGGACAGCCAGAGCGTCACCCGCACTGCCGAGCGCCTCTGCACGACCCCCTCCTCCGTCAGCAAGACCCTCAACCAGCTGCGGGAGCTGCTGGGGGATCAACTGCTCTACCGCCAGGGCAACCAGCTGCTGCTCACCCCGTTTGCCGAGCGGATCGGCCCCGGCCTGCACCGCTTGCTCAGGGAGCTGAACGGTCTCACCAGCCAGGAGGGCTTCAACCCTGCCAACTGGCAGGGTCAGCTGCACATCGCCCTGCGCGAGAGCGGCATGACCTGGCCCATGGGGCCCATCCTGGGTCGACTGATGAAGGAGGTGCCGGGGCTGGTGCCGGTCATCTGGAACAAGGAGGAGCAGGCGTTGACGGCGCTGGCGGCGGGCAAACTCGATTTCGTGATCCTGCCCCATGATCAGAGCCAGCCTCTGCCGAGCCAGGCCGGGCTGGTGTGGGAGCCCCTGCGGGAAGACGGGCTCACCTGTCTGCTGCGATCAGATCACCCGGCGCTCTCCCGGGCGTGGGATCTGGATGCTTACCTGAGCTGGCGCCACATCGCCATCCGCGACACCGAGCTCGCCAGCCCCTTCTTCGAGCAGAGCCTGGCCCAGTTGCAGGTACGGCGCCAGATTGGTGCCACTCTGCCAGACTTTGGCAGTGCGGCGGCCCTGCTGCGCCAGAGCGATCTCATCCTCACCACCCTGGAGGGCTGGGCGAGGCAGGCCGAGTTGCCGGGTCTGGTGAGCCGTCCGGTGCCGTTTGACTTTGGCGCCCTGACCCACAGCCTGGTGTGGTACGGCCCGACCGGGGAGGATCCCGCCCTGCGCTGGTTCCGCCAGCGGATCCTGCAACTGGGGCGAGGGCTCGGCCAGTCATGACACTCGGCCAGCTGGCTCAGGGCTTCTTGGTGTAGATGGGGCTCGGGAAGGAGGCGACGTTGTTGCCAAGATCCGTGATGCGGGCCGCCCCCTGCTTGCGCACCTGATCCACCCGCAGCACGTGATGCATGGGGATCAGGGTGCGATTGACGTCGGCAAACTCGCTCTTGAGCTTCTCATGGCTGGGATCCACGATGAGCGCGGTGTGATTGTCCCAGACAAAATTCGCGATCTCGATGAAGCCGAACAGCTGCCCCTGATTGACCTCCCTGACATAGACCTCGTAACGCTCGTTGTGGCAAATAAACTGCACCCGGTATAAGGCGTTGGCTTCACTCATGGCTGTCTGTTGATGGTGGACGATTGACCCATTCTAGCGATCACCGGGCCCGCGCCCTATAGACGAAGTTCACAGTTGCGTCATATCGGGTCTCAACCTGCCTTACCTCTCATTAACACTCAGGTGTCATATGAGCGCGGGCAGGGAAACCGCCACAAAGCCCTTGTCGATCAGCGCCTTGGCCAGCCTCTCCAGCTCCTCTCTCGAGGCCTCCTGCCAGTCGAGCGCCTCCCCGCGCACGCCGTGGTGGCGAAAGCCGTTGAGGCGGATGGAGACCGGTCCCAGACTCTGCAAGAAGGCGCACAGACCCGCGTCCAGCCCCCCCTCCCCGTCGAGAAAGTCGCTTCGGCCCGGCACATGGAGCAGCCTCAGCTCGGCCAGCTTGCCGCACCGTGCCAGCAGTTTCAGGGAGGCGATCACCCGCTCGCGGTCGTACCCGGTCAGGGCGCGGTGTACCCCGTCCCGCCACCCCTTGAGGTCCAGCATGGCGCCGTCCAGCACCGGCAACAGCCGCTGCCAGCCCGCGGGTGCCAACGAGCCGTTGCTGTCCAGCAGACAATCCAGCCGGGCCAGCTCGGGATCGGCCTTGATCAGGGTGAAGAGAGCCACCACGAACGGCAGTTGGGTGCTGGCCTCACCGCCGGAGACGGTGACGCCGGTCAGCAACGAGGCATAACGGCGCAGCTGTGCCAGCACCTCGGCCACCGACATGACGCGGGTCTTGGGGCTGGCCTGGCACGGGCAGAGATCGGTGCAGCGGTCACACTGGCTGCAGAGGTCGGCCTGCCAGCTCACCTTTCCCTCATCCAACCGCAGAGCGCCGCTCGGGCAGGCGGGGACACAGTCGCCGCAGTGATCGCATCGTCCTATGGTGTGCGGATTGTGACAGCCGGGGCAGCGAAAGTTGCACCCCTGCAGGAAGATGACCAGACGATTACCCGGCCCATCCACGCAGGAGAAGGGCAAAATCCTGCTGACGATGGCGGTTCTCGCCAGCAAACGGCTCCGGTCAGACCCCACCCAGGCTCGCCTCCAGCCCCACCACCCGGGGAGCCCGTCGGCGGATGCCGGTCAGCTCGCTCGCCTCGGCGCCGAGGCAGGTGGTCTGCAAGCGGGAGCCCTCGTCCGCGAAGCGGGCCACATCGCTCTGGCGGATCATGTAACCGGTCACCCGCACCAGATCGCTGTCGGCCACGTTGGCGCTGAACTCACGCATACCGAGGGCGAAGGCCCCCTTGCAGAGCTGAAGCAGGGCCTGCGGGTTCTGGCGTATGGTGGGATCCAGGGTCAGGATCTCGCTGATCCCCGAGCCGTAATAGCCGTGATGGGGAGCCAGTGCCAGCACGTGACTGGCGGGATCCGGCTCCTCGCCGTAGGGGATCCGCACCCCAGGGGTCACCCCCCGGTCCACGCTCAGCCCCCCCTGGGCATGGAGCAGGGCCCGCCCGTTCCAGGCCCGAGGCTGGGGACGCTCGGTCACAAGCAGCGACAGCTGGGCCGAGATGCGGTAGCCGAGCTGATTCGCCCCCTCGTCGTGGCCGTAGCGCCCCGGCAACCCCTCTTTTTCCAGCAGCAGGTTCACCGCCTCTGCCATGCCATAGACGCCGAACATGGGCACGAAGCGATCCTCGTCGATGAGCCTCTCCTGCACCAGGAAACTGTCGAAGAAGCCGGACGCGTCGTGGAGGAAGCGGGTACGCGCCTCGATGAGCAGGGAAGCCTGCTCGCAGTAGTGGGGCAGCCAGCGGTGCATGAACGTCTCGATGTCGGGGCTGCGCTCCGCCAACGCCTTGAGGGAGAGACGCACCAGGGTATTGGCACCGCCCCCGAGCGGCAGTGCGTTGTAACAGCTGACGATGCCAAAACCGCGCTCATCGAACACAGACTTGTGCATTGGGTAGTTGACGATATGGGGTTTTCCGCACAAGGCGATATTTTCTACCGCCTGCATCAGCAGGCTGTCCGGGGTCGCATCGGGATCCCGGAACAGGCTGAGGTTCGGTGCCACCTGCTTGAGTTCGCCGTCGATGCGCAGGATCAGGCGGCAGAGGCGGTTGTCATCCGGGCCGATATTGACGTGCATGAAGGCATCCGGCAGCACCCTGTCCAGATAGATCCAGAAGCGCCGCAACTTGCCATAGAGGGTCTCGTCGTCCAGTTCCCCGACAAAGGGCAGCAGCAGCTGATCCAGCCGTCCCAGCCAGACCGGCATGCCGGTGACCGAAGGCACGTGGTGGTAGAGGATGCGCAGGGCATCGAGAGCCTCGTCAAAATCCCGGGGGGGCGACAGTTCCAGCCAGGCCGAGCCCTGGCTCAGGAAACGCTGGTAATCTGGCAGCACGTAGCGTGGCTTGTGAGGGGCATGGCCTTCGAACATGTCGCACAGCGCCCCCTCGGCCATGGCGTCCATGACGGTGGTGGGCAGTGCGGGGTAAGGCAGGGCGTTCTCGGCGGCCAGGGCCAGGGCCTGGCGCTTCTGGGCCGGAGAGAGCAAGGGATCGCAAACGATGCGCTGACAGGTGGCGGTGAGGGACATGGAAGGCTCCTTGACGGTGGAGGCTAAATCCTCACACTTGCAGGGCCTTATTTGAAGTGACATTCACAACAGAGCGGATATCCATAAACGACATCCGCTGTGCGGGATCACGGCTCAACCCAGCCAGGGCAGCAGGCTCAGCAAGCCCCCTTGCCAGCGCAGCAGGAAGAAGCCCCCCATGCCGACCACCACCACGACCAGGGTCGGCAGCCGCAACAGGGTCAACACCGTCACCAGCAGAGTGGCGGCGAGGTAATCGGGATCCCAGTCCAGCCCCTTGCCCGGCTCATAGCTGAAGACGATGGGCAGCCAGATGGCAGTCAGCACCGACTGGGCCGAGAAGCTCAGAAAAGCCCCCATCTCCGCACCGGGCTGGTAGCGGGTCAGCCGGGAGAAGAAGGCGAAGCGGTTGAAGAAGGTGATCAGGGTCAGCAGCCCTATCATCAGCCAGGCCATGACTACCTCCTCATCCGGTGCAGCACATAGCCCACCACCATGCCGGCCAGGGCCGAGACGATGATGTGGATCTCCGCCAGCAGCGGCTTGGTGACGAGGGCCGTCACGCCGCTCACCAGGGTCGCCGCCACCATGGGCAGGTTCTTCATGGCGGGGATCGTCATGGCGATGAAGGTGGCCGCGATGGCGAAATCCAGCCCCATGTGATCCAGCCCTTCGATGTATTGACCGGCGGCGATGCCGAGCAGGGTCGCCACATTCCAGAATAGATAGAACACGAAGCCCGCGATCAGCGCATAGGCGTGGTTGAAGGCACCGCTGCGCTCCCTATCCTTGAGGGCCACCGCGAACATCTCGTCGGTCAGGAAGAAGGCCAGGCTGGCACGCCAACGCAAGGGGAGCGAGAGCACATCACGGCGGAAGGTGAAGCCATACAGCAGGTGCTGGGAGGTGATGACGAAGGTGGAACCCACGATGGGCAAGAGCGGCGTGCCGGCGCCAAACAGCGTGGTGGCCGAAAGCTGGGCCGCCCCGGCGTAGACCAGCAGGGACATCAGCTGGGCCTGGATGGGGCTCAGCCCCACCTGCAGCGCCAGGGCGCCACACAGAATACCCCAGGGAATGACCGAAACGGACAACGGGAGAATATCGAGGGAGGCGCGCCACCAGAGCGCACCCGTGCTCTCGGCCCCGGACGGCTGGGGGCGAGCTTGCGAGATCATGAGGTCATCCTTGTCCTGTCAACGAGAACCGAAAAACCTATCACAGCGCGGGGGGAGATACCATGCCACCGTCGAGGCGGGTGGATGGGCAGAGCAGGAGACAGCCCGCCTCGCCGATGCGGCGACGAGACGGGCAGGATCCATGGGGATCAGGGCTGGATGACGATGGGGGTGCCGGGCTCGATGGCGCCCCACACCTCGTCCAGATCGTGGTTCAGCATGGCGATGCAGCCGTTGGTCCAGTTAGACGGCTGCAGGCGGCGGTTGCCGATGTCGTTGCGCTGACCATGGATCATGATCATGCCACCCGGATTGACCCCCTTCTCGTTGGCCGCCTTGATGTCGTCCAGATTCGGGTAGTTGATGTGGATGGCCTTGTAGAAGCCGGAGTTGGTCTTCTTGTAGTCGAGGATGTAGCGTCCTTCCGGCGTACGCTGATCCCCTTCCTTCTGCTTGTGACCGATGGGCGCCGGGCCCAGGGCGATCCAGTAGCGTTTGACCTCTTTGCCATCCTTCATCAGGGTCAGGCTATAGCTCGACTTCTTGACCACCACCATGTCCGCAGACAGGCTGGCAAAACTCAATGCGGGCCACAGCCCCAGCAAACACAGCAATACGGCTCTCATTCCATCCCTCGACAAGCCTCTGGGGCTTTTTTGTTAGCACATCATCTGAATGTCGCCACGCCCTGACGGGGGCACTGTGGCAAGCGAGCGCCATGATATTGGATCGCCATCAATACTCAATATATCCAGAGAAACATATCTGAGACCACTCCGGCGGGCTCATGCCAGTGATCATGCTTCCTTGGATGAATGCAGAGCCAAAACAGAGAGATAGGCATTGGCTCACAAAGGGAAGACTCAAATAATCCCACTTCTTTATTGATACTTTCCTTCCCTTTCCTCTGGATATACCCTGACGCCGATCGTGTTCCAAGGAGACCCCATGCCCCCTCTTTCCTTCGTCGGCACCGGCCTGCTCGGCCTCTTGCTGGCCGTCCCCCTGAGTGCGGCTCCCCTACTGCTGCAAGGGGAACATCTGAGCTATCGCATCGATCCGGACACCCTCGCCATCTCGGTGGGCGACGTGCCGGTCAGCGCGGGACAGGTGGCTCGCCAGGTCAGCCATCTGCAGCAGGACGAGCAAGGCATACGCTGGCGCTGGCCCGCCCAGGAGACCCAGGTCGAGGTGGAACTGGACGGCCAGGATCTGCTGCTCACCCTCACCAGTGACGGTCCCCGCCAGCTCGCTTGGTACAGCCTGCCGAAGAACCAGACCCACCTATCCATGGCCTTTGGTGAGGGCAGCCGCTTTTCGGTGCGTGACAGCGACTGGCTCGGCTATATCGGCGACGAGCTGAGCGAGATCGACACCCATTATGACCTCAAGCTGCCGATGTGGAGCCAGGATGCGGGCAAGCAGACCTACAGTTGGATCCTGCAGAGCCCCTATGACAATCACCTCGCCTTCAGCCGCAAGGGGGGCAGGTTGCAACTCACCGCCAACCACGAGTTCAACCACTTCAACCGGGCTCCCCTGGTGGTGCGCCTGAGCGTCGGGGACGACTGGCTGGCGGGGGCGAGGCGCTATAGGGAATGGCTGCAGGCCGAGGGAGCCTGGCAATCCCTCGCCGACAAGTTCGGCCACATCCCGGCCGGGCGGCGCCTCATCGGTGCCAGCCATCTCTATCTGTGGGGGGATGCCCTGCTGGACAGGCAGGATGTGAAAGACTGGGCCGGCCTGCAGGCCAAGATCCTGAGCAAGCCGGAGTGGCTCAAGGCCTTTGGCAGCGAGGAGCAGGCCGTACTGGCTACGCCTGCCCCCCAGATCTGGCAGCAGACCCAGATCATGGAGGGGGTCAACCGGCTGATCGCCCGCCAGTTGCCGCTCCCCGCCCAGCAGGGCCCTCTGCTGCAAGGCAAGGTGCTGACCTTGCGTCAGCAGTGGGCCAAGAGCCAGTTTGGCGATCATCTGGTGTCCCAGGCTCGTTGGGGCCAGGGGCTCTCCCTGCCGGTCATAGAGGCGCTCCATCAGGCGGGGCTGCGCAAGCTCTGGCTCGGTACCCCCCAATGGACCGCCGCCCTGCAACAGGATCAGGCCATCGCCGCCGCCAAGCGACTGGGTTATCTGGTGGGCAGCTATGACTCCTATGACACCGCCATTCCCCCGGGTAGCAATGACAGCTGGCTCACCGCCCAGCTGCCCACCGAGCTTGGCAAGCGCTGCGCCATCATAGAGGCAGACGGCAAGCCCAGACCCGGCTTTGGCGGCGAAGGGGTCTATCTCAACCCCGGCTGTACCCTGTCATTTGCCAAGGAGCGCATGGGGGAGCTGGCCAAAGCCAGCGCCATCAACAGCCTGTTCCTCGACGTGGATGGCACCGCCATGGCCTCCAGCGACTACAGCCCGGCCCACCAGCAGGGCAGCGCGGCCATGATTGCCGCCCGCAACGCCCGCATGAGCTGGGTGGGAGAGCGCCTCGGACTGGTGCTGGGCTCGGAGGATGGCAATGCCCTCACCAGCCAGCCGCTGATGTTTGCCCACGGCATCCAGAGCTGGGGCTTTGGCTGGGAAGACGCCGCCATGCGCAAGCAGGCCAAGTCCCCCTACTACCTCGGCCAGTGGTGGCCGGACGAGGCGCCCCAGGTCTTCTTCCAGCCCGCCCGCCTCAAGCCCCGCTACCTCAAGACGGTGTTCAACCCGGCGGACAGGCTGCCCCTCTATCAGGCGGTCTTCCACGACTCGGTGATCAACAGCCACCACTGGCTGCTGGACAATCTCAAGTTCCCCGCCATCCGGGAAGAGCGGGCCCTGCTCGGCTTGCTCTACAACACCCCGCCCCTGGTCAACCTGAGCCGCAGCACCCTCAAGAGCCGTCTGCCGGAACTGGTCAAGCTGGATGCCCAGTTCGCCCCCCTGCACGAGGCGCTGTGGGACAAGGCATTGGTGGGTTTTCGCTGGCGTGACGGCGTGGGGCGGGTACAGGAGACCCGCTTCTCCGACGGCAGCCGGCTGGTGGCGAACTTCGGCAAGGGCAGCATCCTGATCGATGACCACAAGCTGCCGGGGCACCAGTTGCTGGTGGCCCTCAAGGATCAGCCCGTCCGTCTGTTGAAGATCTAGGCTGAGCCATCCCGAAATATCAGGCCCTGCTCATTGGCAGGGCCTGTTTTTTGGGTGCCTCAATCTTGCTCCCGTGACTGGAGACGCCGTTGCAGCAGCCGATGGAGCAACTTGTTGTATCTGGCCCAGGAGTGGATCAGCAGGAACAGACCGGCTATCAGCGCCAGAAACAGCTGTCCCAGCTCCTGCCAGTCCAGTGAGCCGATGAAGCCCACCTCCTCACCGCTCTTGAGATAGTTGAACCAGGGCTGGAGCGCCAGAAACAGCCAGCTGCCCCAGGTCAGCAACAGCAGCAGCAGGTCACGGAGCCGATAACGCCAGCTGCGTCTGTTGCCGTTGCGAATGATCATCGCCTTGCCGAGTCGATGTTTACTCACGGAAGGACTCTCCTCTGTCCGGGCTCTCCCATACCGCCAGCTGACCGCGACGGCGCACCAGGGCCTTGGGCACGGCGACAACCACGGTCACCAGGTTGAGCAGCCAATAGATGAGGGGATACCAGGCGCACCAGATGAAACTACGCAGCATGGTGCGGTCGTAATGGCTGTCGATGATGATGCTGATGCCAAATTGCAGCAGGCAGATGCCGGTCATCAGCACTCCGGACCAGGCGAAAAAGTGTCCCTCGGCCAGGGCGGCAAGATCCGGGTGCAGCAGCCAGCTCAGGGCCAGAAGCAGCATGCCGTAACACCAGGCCACACTGGCGGCATACTCGAGCAGCAACGGCCAGAAACGCCGATTCTGCCAGCGCAGCACCCGGGAGCCGTAGCGCAACATCACTTCGGCGCCCCCCTGAGCCCAACGCAGCCGCTGCTTGTAAAGACCGCGTACCGTCTCCGGCATCAGCACCCAGCACAGGACCTGGGGTTGATAGTGGATGAGCCAGCCCGCCAGTTGCAGCTTCCAGCTGATGTCGATGTCCTCGGTCACCATGTCGGTGCTCCAGCCACCGACCGCCTCCACCGCTGCTTTGCGAAACGCCACCACCACCCCGGAGACGGTAAAGACGGTGCCATAGATGCGCTGGGCCCGCTTGATGAGCCCGATGATGGAGCTGAACTCCCCGGTCTGGATCTTGCCGATGATGGTGGAACGGGTGCGCACCCTGGGGTTGCCGGTCACGGCCCCCACTCTGGGGCTCTCCAGAAAGTGCTTCACCATCCAGATAACGGCGTCGTGATCGAGGACCGCATCACCATCTATGCCCACCAGGATCTCGCCACTGGCCTCCCCCAGGGCATGGTTGAGGGCCATCGCCTTGCCCTGATTGGGCTGGTGCAGCACCCGCAGCCGCTCATCCGCCAATGCCAGTCGATCGAGACGCGCCCCTGTGTCATCCCGGCTGCCATCGTTGATGGCCAGCACCTCGAAGTCGGGATAACGCTGGCGCAGCAGGTGGCCTATGGTCTCTTCCACATTGGCCCCCTCGTTGTAGCAGGGCACCATCAGGGTCACTCTGGGATAACGGGGCAGGGTCACCCCCCGCCTCGCCAGCGCCAGATCCCGCCGCTCCCACTGGAAGTAGTAATAGAGACCACCGCACATCCACACCATGGCCATCAGGCTGGGGTAGGCCAGGGTGAAGACTGCCAGTCCGTCAAGAAAGGTCGTCATGGCTGCGGGCTCCCGACCTGACTACCGGAGGCAATCGCCTGCCCTGATACGGCCCCGGTCATGGAACCTGGCTGGCTCGCCGCCGAAAAAACGGGTTTCAACTCGGCAGGATCCGGCTGGTTGTTGTGAAAATCGTCCGGGTAGTAGCCGAAGTTGGTCACCCCTTGCTCGCGGATGATCCGCATCCAGCGTGCCAGCTCCGCATCGGGGATGGGCTTATCGGTGCGCCAGTTGCGGCTTTGCAACTCGAACACCAGCTTGTCGGCGGGCACGGTCACCAATGCATCCTTCGCCAACCTGGCGAGCCAGGCATCCGGATCCTCGGCCTGTTCCATGTAGGGCATGGCCATCACGGCGGTGTAGTCATAGGCTCCGGCAAAGTCTGCCATGCTCTGGGCAAACCACTGCTGGGATTCGGGTTCGGTAATCAGGGCTGCATAGATGTTGCGCGCCGTCTTGAGTCCATCCAGCCCTCCCTGCCGGTAGCGGGCGGCGGCCGCTTTCAGTTCAAGGGTGAAGTCGATGAGCTGGCGGGTCTTGTGCTCCCCCTGCGCCTTGAGCGCCGCCGGGCTGCGCGACAGCAGCCCCTCCCCTTCGTAATCCCCGAGGAAGGCATCGTCGTGGAACAGCAGGCCGTCGAACTTGGTGTAAAAACCGAGATCCTCGTAGATGTCCGCAATCAACCGGCGATTGGCCGGATCCCAGGGCGCCAGGCGCAGATACTGATCCGGGGCCGGCTTGCCGGTGCGGCTGTCGGTGACATAGGGGTGACCCGGGCCGAGATCGTAGGCCAGCACCGGCATCCAGGCGTAGACCTTGACCCCGGCCCGGGTACGCAGTTGCCAGGCGACCCGGTTGAACAAGTCCGCCTTCATCGGCATGTGGCGATTCGGGAAATAGAGCGCCTCCGCCACCCCGTCGCCGTTGTCGTCCGCATAGGCCTGCAGGTAGACGGTGGTGATGCCGTAGTTCTTGACGCGATCCAGCAGCTTGTCGAGGTTCTTGCCCTGCTGCACCGGATCCTTGTCGTAGACATAGTCGAGATCCACGTGCACCAGCCGCTGCAGCGACTGGGACCAGGTGTTGCCCCCCATGATCTCGTCCAGATTCTGCAGGCTGGTCTCCTCTTCCAGCAGGTAGCGGCGCACCTGACTGCCGGACTCCGCCAACCGGTTGACCCCGTCATCCAGGGTGAAGGTGTAGGGCATGCCCGCATCGTTGGCGATCTCCAGCGCGGTCTCGTTGAAGGCGCCATAGGGCCAGACCATGATGCGCGGACTCTGCCCAAGGTGCTGGCGGATCTGCTGGCTCGACGCCTCGAAATCCGCCTTGAGCCGCGCCCTGTATTGCGCCTGGCTCTCGTAACCCTTGGAGCTCCAGCCCGCCGTGGTCACCGCGGGTTGCACATTGCCCTGGGGGTTCGCCAGCAGACCGAAGTGGGAGGCGAAGGTGTGGGAGGCTATCTCCACCAGGCCGGAGTCCTGCATCTCCTGGATCTGCGGCCAGCCAACGAAGTAGTCACGGGGCAGCTTGTCGTCGCCATAGGGCACCATCTGATCCCGGGGGACATCCAGCCAGCTGCCCACCAGCGCGAACACCGCCGGGTACTGATAGAGCTTGAGCAGGGGATAGACCAGGCGATAGAAGCTCTCGTAGCCGTCGTCGAAGCTGAGCAGTATGGCCTTGGGTGGCAGGGGAGCCTTGCCCGCCTTGGCATCCAGGATCTGCTGGAAGCTGACCGGCTGATATCCCTGCTGCCGGATCCAGTTGAAATGGCGGATCAAGGTGTCGCGGCGCATGGTCTGGGGATACAGCTTGCGATCCGGGGTCAGCTTGAGGTCGATGATGTCGTGGTAGCAGAGCACCACATAGTCATCCCCCTGACGGGCGGCCTGGGTTGCCCAGGGCAGCAGCAGAGAGATGAGCACACAAAACGGGGTGAGCAGTCGGCGTATCACAGGAAGCTCCATTGCAGATTGGCAAAGACGAAATCGCCGTACTCGGCATCCCCGTCATAGGTCGCCTTGCTACGGCCAAGGCCGTAACCCAGGCTCAGGGCTGATGAGATAACCCAGTCATGGCGGTAGCTGAGCTGCCAGCCCTGACTGCCGCCATAACCCTGTTGCCAGTAGCTGTTGGTGGACAGGAAGAGACCCTGGGTCAGGGTACGATTGGCATCCAGCGGCAGGCGATAGCGGGCGCCCAGCTCCAGCTCCAGGTTGCGATCCTCGAGAGGGTTGAAGTAATCCACCTCGACGTCATCGTTGCGGGAACTGGCAGCGCGCAATGTGCCATCGAGCCACCAGCGATCGCGGCGCCACAGGTCTTGGCGCACGAAGCCGGAGACGCTCTTGCGCAGGTTGCCGTCGCCAAGATCCATCAGCTCGAGTTGAGCCCCCGCCTCCCGGCTCTCGTCCTGGCGCCAGTTCAGCGCGAGCTGATATTGATCGGCGTAGTCGCCCCGGGCGAGTGCCCGCAGGGGGGTGTCGGCACTGTTGAGGTTGACGGCACCCGCGAGGAACCACTGATCCCCGAGCCGCCAGTCCAGCCGGTTCCACAGATAGCCCCTGTGGTTGAGCTCCGATCCCATGCCTCCTTCCACAGTCCATTGCAACGGGTAGAACGCGAGCTCCATGCCAAGGCCGCTGTAGGCGGCGCGCTCGGGTTCATTGTCAAACTCGCCAAAGCCCCCCTGACGGCGCACGAACAAACGATGGCCCTCGTCGCTGCGGGCGCTGTAGAGACGGGCGTCATAGCGCCAGTCCCGGCTCGCCAGCACGGATCCCCCCTCGCTGCTGCCGTGGTTGAACTCGGTCATCAGGGTGGGCGCCTGCTCCTGCTTGAGGCGCTGACCCAGCGCCTTGCGATCCCGGTTGCCCTCCCCCAGGGCGCGGATGCGGGCCGGGGTCTGCTGCCACTGACCCCGATCGAGGCGGGCATTGAGCCGCCCCGGTTCGAGTTGCACCTGACTGGCGGGAGCCAGCCAGCGAGCCGCCAGGGCATAGGCCTCATCGGCCCGATCCGGCTGACCACGCCAGCGGCGCAGATCCCCGAGCTGCATCCAGAGCCAGGGATTGGCCGGCGCACTGTCAAGCCAGCCAAGCAGTTGGCGCTCGGCCTCATCGGCCTGGCCACGCCAGGCCAGCAGCAGGTTTTGCAACTGCAGCAGCCGCTCGTAATCATCGTTGTCCATGCGGGTGTTGCCGGTGAAATCCCAGCGGGTCAGGGGCTCCTGCCACTGGGCCAACACCCCGGTGGCCACCTCATAACGTTCCTGATCCGTGTAGGCATAGAAGCGCTTCTCCCGCAGCGCCTTGTCCGCCGGCATCCGCTGTGCCAACTCGTCGTAGATGAGGCTGGCCTCACGGCTGCGCCCGAGACCCGCCAGGGCATCGGCGCGAGCCATCAGCACATAATCGGGCTGGGCCCCTTTGGCCAGCAGGGCGGCGGAGCCCCGCTCGGCGAGTGCGAAGCGCCCGAGGGCCACCAGGGTCACGATGCGATCCCGCTCGTTGCTCAGATGCAGGGGGTGATCGCTCGGCGCCTTGTCGAGGATCCGCTCCTGCAACGCCAGCGCCCGCTGCAATGCGTGGGTGGTGAGCGCGGGATCCTCGGTCTGGGCGACACTGCGCAGCAGGCTGACCGCTTCATAGTGATCCAGCCAGAGCCGATCGATCTGATTGAACAGCGCAGGGTGCTGGTGCATCAGATCCGACGCCGCCGGACCCGCCCCCAGGCTCACCGCGACCCGATAGAGCGCCAGCAGCTGCTCGGGGTTGTCGGGGTCCCGCTCCAGCCACTGCTGACGGGCCAGCATCTCCCCCATGGCATCATCCTGTCTGCGTGCCCCATAGATGCGGGCATCCAGAATGGCCTCATCCCGGCCGAAGCGGGACTCATAATCGCTGGCGGCCTGCCGGGCCAGGGTCAGGTTGCCCTGATCGCTGGCGCTCAGGTAGAGACCGAGCCAGGCATTGCGGTTATCCGGCGCCCGCCCCTGCAAGATGCGGTAGTAGCTGATGGCGAGGGGATAACGACGCTCGTCCCGCGCCGCTCTGGCGAGAGCTTCGAGGGAGACATCGGAGATGGGTTTGAACTCGCAGGGCTCACAGCTCGCCAGGGCGGCTGCCGGATCCTTGCGCCAGAGTTGCACGGCGATGAGGTCGTCGAGCACCTTGCCATCCTGGCTGCGCCGGTAGAGGGCATCCAGACCTGCGGCAGCACGCTCGAGCTGCCCCTGCCGCGCCTGGATGACCCAGGCTTCTCTTTCCTGATCGAGCGCCCCCGCCCGGGACAACCCGGGCAACAACGCGAGAAGATAAAACATGCGATTCATTCGCAACATACACCCAGATTTCGTGGCGCCAGCCATGGCGGATCAGGGTTGAGCCTGATCATTCAACGGGACATGGACACTCGGGGATTTGAGGGTGAAAGGCAGAGATTGCCCTTCGTATGTGCGGTCCAGCCATCTCCAGAGGAGACCTGCGACTTTCCGAACCCGATTCACATCGGGGGTGGCGAGGCGGTCGATTTTGAGTCTGCGTCGACATTAGTCAATGGGGGGATATTATGAACTTGGCCTGAACGCAGACTGATGGTGGGGATAAAATTTGCGGCGAAAAACATTGTTATGGCCAGGGTTATCAAGCCATATCGATTAATAGACGCTACCTGAGGCTGATAATTCGCTATTAAAATTAACAGTTTTAAACGGCAGGGGCTGCGACCTCAAGTGTCGCAGCCCCTGGCTTCAACGCAGGTCTGCCAAGCCTGGCAAGTAGCGCAAGGAGAAGAACCAGCGCTGGCTGCCGCACCGGCCCGGTGCCGACCAGAGAGCCCGTTGCTGGCTCTCAGCCAGGGGCTTGGCCTGGAAGGCGCCTTCGCCCTGCTGCTGGACGAACAGCTCGTGGATGAGCCCGGCCACCCGTCCCTCGCAGGGCTCGAGGGCGCTCAGATAGAGGTTCCGCTCCGGCTGACTCAATACGCCGGTCCCGCTGCCATCCTGCACCAGCAGGCTCACCCCGTTCTGCGCCATCAGGGTCAGCATTTCCCGATAGGCTTCAGGGCTCATCTTGCCGGTAAAGAAGCTGCTGATATAGACGGGCACCGGGTTCAACTCATTGAGCGCCTTGCCAAGACTCGCCAGGTGACGAGCCAGCAGTGCCTGGCGCTCGGGCGCTCGCCAGTTGAGATCATCGAGTTCGGCAGGCAGGTACCAGCCTGCGATGTGCCCCTCGCCGAGACGCGCCTGCCATTCCTGCGCCAGCGAGAGGTTGTGGCTCTCCTGCTGACCGAGATAGCGATCGAGATGACCTGCGCTCTGATCCTGATGCTGGAAGAATTCGGGGTCGGAATAGAGTCCCAGGATCAGGGTCAGTCCCGCCTCGTTGACACGCTTGAGCCGATCCGTCAGCCAGGCGCTCTCCTCCGGCTTGGCGAAGGCCTCACCGTAACGGGTCCATTGCACGATCAGGGTATCGAAACCTTCCCGTTTCACCTGGGCCAGGATCTCGTCCCAGCGCGCCTCGCCGATGGCGGCATCCCGCAGCTGGGGCTGATAAATAATCCCCTGACTCGCCTGGGCGGGCCATGCCGCCGCCAGCAGGATGAGAGTCAATGCCGTTATCCAATGTCTCATCACCATCTCACTCCCATGGTCATCATCAGGGTGCCTTTGTCGTAGTCATCGCCGGTTTCGATGTCCTTGATGACGGGATTGCTCTTCAGTCTGTGCTGGTATTCGATCCCCAGGCTCAGCTTGTGGGGCCAGGCATCGTAGCGGGTCTCCCCGAACCAGTGATTCCAGCGCACCCCGACGCCCCCCATCAGCAGGGTGTAGTCATCGGATCCCGACGAATATTCCACCGTGCCCCCCTCAGCGTTGTAATAACCCCGATCCGGGCTCTTGTCATTCCAGTACTGGCGCCCCTGCACATGGGCATAGGGCTCGAGGGTGTCACCCCAGCGGATCTTGTGGTGATAGCTGAGACGATAATCGGCTACCAGGCTGGTCTGCTGTGAACGCAGGTAGCGAGCCGCATCTAGATAGAGGTTCTGGGCCCACCAGCCACTCTCCCCCACATGCCACTCATCGCTGTATTTACCGTCATTCAGGAAGGAGGCGCTGGCCCGGATCAGGGTGTCGTGCTCGCCCCCCTGGCTGTTGTTGAGGGGGATCAGCTCCTCGGCCGCGAGGAAAAAGGTCTGGCTGGAAAAAGGTTTCCATCGCAGCCCTATCCCCAGAGTCGGATCCCTGAAGTCGAGAGGATTGCTGCCTCTGTCCTCGGCATAGGTACCGTCGTAGGGGGTGCCTTCATTGAGGTGATAGATCTGCTGGCTCTGGCTACTGCCATAGAGACGACCGTAGACGGAGAGCGTCTTGCCATTGCGAATGGGCTCGTCCCCCAGACGATACTCCACCTCGGTCTGGGCATAGCTCTGGGCCACGGCATTGCCCCCGATACCGCTTACTGTACCGGCCCCGGTACCGGTCCAGGCATCGAAGCTGTAGGTCCAGCGGCGTCCCAGATCCTCGTGCAAACGCCTCAGGTCGTAACGCAGCTGCGCCGGTTGCTCCCCGTCGATGGCCTTGGCGGCGTAGTCCCGCGCCTTCTGGTTGTGAGCGAGGGACTGGTTGATATAAACCAGCTGCTCGGCAAGCTGGGTATCTCCCGGCCGGTAGATGGACTCCAGCCAGTCACTGGCCGCCTGCTTCTCGTCATTGCCCAGCAGGGCATAGCCATAGGCGAGTTGATACTCCCGGTTGTCCGGCTCCAGTCGATTGGCGGAATGCAGCGCCGTGCGAGCCTGCGCCGTCTGGCCGAGGTGCTGATGATGCTGAGCCAGTTGCGCATAGTCCGATGCCTCGGGCGACAGGGCGATGGCTTTCTCAAGGCTGGCGATGGCCTCTTCATCCTGCTGGGTACTGGCCAGAGCACGCCAGTATGCCGCCCCCTGGGGCAGGCCGGCCCGCCGATACCCATCCAGCCATTGCCTGGCCTGGGACTGATCGCCGGCATCCAGGGCCGACTGGATGGCGGCCATCTGCTCCTGCTGCTCGGGAGCCAGAGTCACCTGCTGCCAGGCCTTGAGTGCCGCCCCATAGTGGTGATTCTCATAGGCCTGGTAAGCCAGCTGGCGCACATCCTGCGGCAAGCCGAAGCTGGCGGCCCGGGCGAAGGCATATTCCGCCAGACCCGGCTTGGTCTGGCGATAACAGTGGCCGAGCGCTCGCCAGCTGTCGGCATCATAGTCTGCGGCGAGATCCCCCAGCACCCGTACCACACCGTCACACTGGCCCGACTGGGCCAGCAGACCGGCTTGCAGGCTTCGCAGTCCGGGCTCAGGCAGCGGTTCGGCCAACCGATCTGGCAGAGGCGCGGCTCCTTTCTCCCCTTGCAACAGGGTCAGACGCCGGATCAGGGTTTCCCGCCCGGCCTGGCTGGCCCCCTTGTAGGGCCAGTAGTCGATGAGCAGCGCCCGGCTCGCGGCCGTGAGGCCCGCCTGCTGCAGGCGATAGCTCACCTGCTCGAGCGTAGCCATGGGCTGACGCGAGCCCCTGATGAGCTGACGCCCCTCGCTGGCCAGTTTGTTCCACTGGCGCTGATGCAGGGCGGACTCGAAAGCGAGCTCCGCATTCCCTTGCGCCGGCGTCCTGGCCAGCAGCCTGTCCAGCTCGGCCCAGCGCCCCTCGCGGCGCAGCACCGGCAACATCAGGCTGGTATAAAATCCCTGATTCTCGGCAAATTGCAGGGTCTCGTCGCTGCCGAGGGTCTGGTTATTGGCGGCCAGTTGCAGCCACTCCCGCTCCTGATCCGCCCGTTGGAACTGCGGGGCATGGGCCTGCTGGTAGCGGCCGAGGGTCGCTCCTCGCTGATCCTTGCCAAGGGCCAGGGCAATGGCCAAGTCCAGCTCTGCATCATCGCTTGGCAACCGGTGGCGCAAGGCCACGGCCTGTTCGACCTTGTCCTGTGCCAGCAGCATGTTGACCCACTGTTTCGTCTCGCCGGGTCCGAGCTTGCCCGCCTTGTCCAACCAGGCGAACTGACCCGCGGCCAGGGGCCAGTTCTGTTCCCCCAGAGCACGCTGCAGCAAGTTGCGCCGCAGACCAAGGCCCTGGGAACTGTCCGCCAGGGCGGGATCCTCCAGCGCCGTGGCCAGCGCGCCCAGATCCCCATCCAGCAGATCACGTTCGGCTCTCGCCACCTTGCACTCGAGCTGATTGCAGGCCGGATCCAGTGGGTTCTTGCGCTGCAGCCCCTCGGCCATGGCAAGCAGTTCGGCGTACCCCGGCGTGATGGATAGCTGCTCATGGATCAGCGCAGCGGCATGTTTGTCCTGACCAAAATGCTCGTAGGCCCGTGCCAGATAGAGTGCGATGACCGGGTTCTCGGGCTGCAACTTGCGAGCCTGCTCGAACTCGGCGATGGCCCTGTCACGATGCTCCCGTTCCATAGCAGAAAATCCTTTTTGAAGGTGCGGGTACAGCACGAAACGCTGATAACTGCTCACCCCTGGACCCAGGTCATATTCCGCCGGGGCGGCCATGGCACCCTGCCCGAGCAAGAGCCCGGACAGGAGCAGTAATTCGGGACGCATCAAACGGTCTCCTCTTTCTGTCGCGCCAGCCAGGCTTCATCATTCACCCCGGCCGCCCGCAGCAAGTCATGCACATTCAGTTGATAGCGGTTCTGCAGCCCCTTGGCCTGGGCCAGCACCTGTTCGCTGACCACTTCCTGATCGACCAGAAAGTCCCCAAGCACCTCTTCACTGCTCTCGTGGCGCAGCAACAGGGAGCGCAGCGCCGCCTCGTCGATATGACCGAGGGAGGTGAGGATCTCCGGCAGCATCACCTGGCTCGCCTGATAGCGGGACCAGATATCGGCGTAGCCGGCCTCATCGATCAGGCCATCGGCCAGGGCTTTTTGCAGCACGCCCTTGGGGTCGGTACGCGTGGATCGCACATACCAGCGACGCAGCCCCAGGGTGACTTCCCCCTTGCAGGCAATCACATAGGAGACCCGCGATGCGAGCTTGCGCGACAGAGCGCCAAGAGAGACAGGGTCCAGATAGGTTTCGCACCCCAGCACCAGCACCTCTTTCTCCATGCGCAGGGGGATTACCCCGTAATGCACAGCCACGTTGGGAGGCACCTTCTCCAGCAGATCCTCGGGCAGGCTGAAGGCATCGACGTGCTCCCAGGCGACCCCGCTCTGCTCCGCCACACCGGCGGCCAGCTGTTCCGGGGTGATCAGGCCCTGATGCACCAGGCTGCTGCCAAGGCGCAGACCCGGCTCCATGTTCAGTACTGCCTCGTCCAGCTGCTGCTTGCTCAGGCTGCCCTGGCTAACCAGGATCTGGCCGAGGGGACGGCGCGCCCGGTTCTCCTCCCCGAGGCTCGGGAAGTCGTGGGTGGTCTTGTCCCAGGCCACCCGACGGGGATCCCCCTGGGCGATGATCTGGGAGAGGGCCCGCCAGTTCGCCATGAAGTTGATGATGTTGCCCCAGAACAGCCGGGGAATGGACATCATCCCCTGGATCAGGCCGTAGTAGCGGGTCACGAAGATCATCCGCTGCAACATGCGGTTGCTCATCAGAAACATGTTGATCCAAAGCAGGGTGATCAACCAGCTGTCCCCCTCGAAGATGGAGAGGAAGTAGTAGGGATCCGGCGCCAGCCACTGGTAGAGGATGAGGGCCAGCAGTTGCAGCAGGATCAGGCTGGCGGTGAAGCTGAGGAAGTTGGTCAGCGCCCCCTTGCGATCACGCCAGAGGAAGTAGTTGAGCTTCCAGTTGTTGCTCCACTTGTGGGTCTTGAAGCCTTGATAGACGATGCCGATGATCCAGCGGGATTTCTGTCGCACCGCGGTCTGGAAGGTATCGGGGAAGTATTCTCGCACGCAGATGACGTTGGTATCCCGCTCGTGCATGCCAAGCCGCCAGCGCTTGTTCGGGGTGCTCCTGGCCTCGCGGATGACGGGGAAGCGTACGAACACCTCCTCCATCCCCTTCTCCTTGAGTCGAAAACCGATGTCATAGTCTTCCGTCAGGCTCTGCACGTCAAAAGCGATACCGTCGCCGTCTTCCAGCAGGGCGATGACGGCCCGGCGGCTGAAGCAGGTGCCCACTCCGGCACTGGGCACTTGGCCGGAGACGGCCTCGCGCACCGGCACATCCTTGCTGTGCAGCTCGGCGAATTCGTCCAGGTAATGCAGGCTGGTGAAGTTGTACCAGGGACGTTCGAAGGGGTAGACGGGGATCTGGATCAGATCCTTGCGATCCACCAGATAGTTGAACAGCCGCAGCTCCATGTCCGAGATGACATCCTCGGCATCGTGCAGAATGAAGCCGGCGAAGGAGAGGTTGGCCTTTCGTTCGAACTGGAAGATGGCATCGAGCACATTGTTGAGGCAATCCGCCTTGCTGGTCGGCCCCGGCCGGGCGCAGACCACCTTATGCACATTGGGGAAGCGGGCGCAGACTTCGTCCACATCCTTCTGGGTGTCGGGATCATTGGGATAGGTGCCGACGAAGATCTGGTAGTTCTCGTAGTCAAAGCGGGTCGCCGCCAGCTCCGCCATCTGACCGATCACCCCGGTCTCATGCCAGGCGGGCACCATGATGGCGAGAGGCTGCTCCTCCCGTTCATAGAGTGCCGGGTATTCCAGACGTTCGTGGCGACGATAGACGGTCAGTCGCCGCCAGGTGGCGCGCAGCCAATAGACTGCATCGATAAAG
Source organism: Aeromonas sp. NJAU223 (assembly GCF_051125555.1). Lineage (NCBI taxonomy): Bacteria > Pseudomonadati > Pseudomonadota > Gammaproteobacteria > Aeromonadales > Aeromonadaceae > Aeromonas > Aeromonas sp. NJAU223. Next base: position 3,807,395 of record NZ_CP144204.1, read on the forward strand.
AGATCGTCGACGCCGCTCACCAGCATGGCCATCGCCACCACGATGGCGATCAGCTTCAGACCGTAGAGATAGGTGGCAAAGCCATCAACCAGCCAATATTCCGACATCAGGATCACCCCAGCAAGGTATCAGCCATGATAGCCACGATGCGCGCGCAGGCCTGGCCATCACCAAACGGATTGGCCATGGTGCGCGGGGCAAAGTCCGCCGCCTGCCACAGTTCGGTGACACGCTGGACGATGCGCTCCTCATCGGTGCCCATCAGCTGGGCATAACCGGACTCCACCGCTTCGGGCCGTTCGGTTTCCTCCCGCAGCACCAGCAGCGGCACGCCGTAAGTGGGCGCCTCCTCCTGCAGGCCGCCGGAGTCCGTCATCACCAGCCAGGCATCGGCGATGGCCTGCTGCATGGCCAGATAATCGAGGGGTTCGGTCAGGGTGACATTTGGCAGATGGCCGAGCAGCGGATAGACCGCCTCCTTGATCACCGGGTTCAGATGCACCGGGAAGAGCACCCGCATATCGGGATGAGCGGTGGCGAGACGGGCGATGGCACGGCAGATCCCGTCGACTTCGTCACCCCAGTTCTCCCGGCGGTGCACGGTGACCAGCAGATGACCCGGCTGGGGATTGTTGCGCTGGATGCCATGGCGCTCACCGGCCCAGAGCTGGGCATCGATGACGGTGTTGCCGGTGACATGGACCCGCGCTGCCGACACCTGCTCGGCCAGCAGGCAGTCCCGCGCACGGGGAGTCGGCGCCAGATGCAGTTGTGCGATGCGCCCAATCATCTGGCGCAGCCCCTCTTCGGGGAAGGGGCGGTCAAGGCGATAGGTACGCAGCCCGGCCTCCACATGGGCCACCGGCACCTGATGATAGAAACCGGTCAGGGCGCCGAGGAAGGCACTCTCGGTGTCCCCCTGCACGATCACCATGTCCCAGTGCTCTTTTGCCATCAGGGCTTCCAGCTGGGCACGGCAGCCCTGGCTGAATTCAAAGAGGCTGGCCCCCTGGCGCTGCAGCGACCAGTGAGGGCGGATATCGAAGCACTCGAGCAACTGGGTAGCCATGCTGTCATGCTGACCGGTATGCACCCAGCGCACATCGGCCCAGGGCGCCTGCAGGAGGGCATGATAGAGGGGGGCGAGTTTGATTATTTCAGGGCGAGTGCCCGATACCATCATGATCTTCTTCATCACAACATGCTCCGTTCATGAGAACCATATCACCGCAAGGAGTCTAGCCGACCAGACACATCATCAGCCCGTACCTATGCAGAATAATATCAATAGATTACAAGTCACTAGGGAGGAGGGGAACACTAATAGGGGGCGATTCCCCCGGATGATCACTCGTGGATATCCTGATACCGCGCGACAGCAGGCACGGTACCTAATGCTGGTATCCCTGTTCGCCCGGCTCGGTGTGAGGCGGTCATCATCATTGAATGGATATAGAACGTCATCAGATATGGAGCGAGTCATCAGACCCTCGTCATAGGCAATCCAGCCATCTCACGAGGGAGATCTGTGATTTTCCGAACCCGGTTCGCACCGAGGGTGGCCTATCAATCATCTGCTCAGGAGCCAGGCCAGTCCATATTTAAAATGTAAATATTCCAACAAATCGAACATAAACCAAATCTAAATCAATTATCTGAACTTAAGTCGACCTCATGACATATAGCAGCAGAGCGAGGAAGGCGATAGCGGATAAACCGGCAAGGGTCACCTCTTGTCGTACCCTGCCTGACGCCCGCTGAGCCCGATAAAAAAAGCCCCTTTCGGGGCTTTTTTGTACAGGCATTCGATGACATCACCGTTGGCCCCTAGGCGGGCTGACTCTCCCCCTGATAATGGCGCAGGATCCAGGTTTCAAAGTCCGCCAGCATGCGGGCTTCCGACTCGCTGTTGTCGGCGATGAGCTCGGTCCCGTGCACCACCCGGATGTGGGCGTTGAGAGGGGCGCCATCACCGACGGGCGGACGTTGACGCGCCCCCGCCATACAGGCCGAGGCCGTTGCCCAGGCATCCTCTACGCTCTGGTTGCATACCCGGGCCAGGGGCGCCGCACTGAAGCCTTCGCCGGTCAGGCTCTGCAGGGTCTGATCATGGGTCATGCCGTTGCCCGGCCCCCAGTAGTGGGCCGCCAGATCCGGGCCGATGCGCGGGTTGTCGGTGAGGTAGCCATCCCGGCGCAGGAAGTAGGCACGGGTCTGCTCCACCGCCATCAGGGCCAGCAGGTAGCCGTGGTAGGCACAGGCCGACTCCTGATTGAGCAGGTGCGGAATGGCGAGCAGCGGGCGCGGACTCTCCACTCCCAGGATCCTGCGCTCCCACTGGCGGGCCAGCGCCAGCACGGCGGCCGGAGTGCGCTCGGCGTCCTCCATGGCATAGAGATCCCGTTCGAAGTAAGAGACCAGGGCAATCTGGCGCTCGTTGAAGGCCCTGAACGGCTGGCGAGCCTCGATCATGGCCTTGATGAGGGCATCCGGGATCGCTTCCCCCGCCTCATTGCGGGCGTACCCCTTGAGCCAGTCCGCATCGTCCAGCAGGCTGTCGCAGAACATGGATTGCGTCTCCGCATAGGCCATGGAGGTGGGCGGGAACTCCTGGGAGAAGCAGGGGGCGTTGCCGGTGACGTTGGCAAAATGCGCCGCGTGCCCCCCCTCGTGGAACAAGGTGTTGAGGCCATTCCAGCCGCTGCCCACCTGGGCGGGGTTCGCCAGACTGGTGAAGTTGACCACGGCAGGCACCCACTCTCCCTCCTGCCAGAAGCTCGGCACCGGGCCATGGCAGAAGCCGTTCTCGTATTTCCCCTCCCGGGTCAGCAGATCCAGGGTCAGGGTCGCCTCCCGGTACTGGATGCCGAGGCGACGGAAGCTCTCGACCCAATCCTTCAGGGCCCGGGAGAAGGGCACGTAGGGGTCGAGCTGACGGGTCACGTCGCCGCTCACGAAATAGCGCAGGTTGTGGGGCAGCAGCGCCGCCTCCCCCTTGGCGCCCTTCAATTCGGCGAGGCCCAGGTGCACCCGATCCTCGGTGCGGGCGATGAAGTCATCCAACACCGTAAACAGCTGCTCCGGGCTCATCTGCTCGTTCTTGCGCACCTTGTAGTCGAAGTAATCCCGATAGCCCATGGCGCGAGCGAAGCGGTTGCGAAGCGTGACGATGGCCAGATAGCCGTTGTCAACCACCCACTGCTCCAGGGTATGGAACATGGCGAGCGCGCTCTGGCGCACCGCCTCATCCGCGCTGGCCGCGAGGGAGGCACTGGCTGCCGGCAGGCTGCCAGCCACCTGCCGCCCCTGCTCGTCCAGCAGGGTCAGCTTGAGCTCCTTGCGACGGGCGAACAGCTCTGCCTCGGCGGCCACCAGCTCGTCCATCAGCACCGCAGCCTGCGGGTCTTCGATGACGTTGCACTCGAAGAAGGCGATCCAGCCCCCGAGCCCCCGTTTGAGATCCGCCCCTTCGGCCTCGGCCAGCATGGCCCGCAAGACCGGCAGGCGGGCCGGATCGGCGCAGAATGCCTTGTAGGCCTGTTCGGCGGCGGTGAACCCGGCCTGATCATCGCTGGTGCCCATGTAGGTGGACCAGAAGAGATCCTCCTTGCGCCTGTGTACCTTCAGGTAGTCGGCGTTGAGCTGGTTCAAGTAATTCCTGGCATTGGAAATCATAAGGTCCCTCTTTTTATCGGCGGCCACTGGCCGACCATTCCTTTTTGATGGCGCCCTGACAGCAGGGCGGGTGCGCGAGGATGCACCTCATCACGCTAGCAAAAGCGGGCTCCGCTGTCTGCCGCGAGCAAGGGATTATCTTCGTGAATAGAGTCTTCCTGGCGGCGCTGGGTGCCGGTGGCAGGGAGGCCGGGGCCACATGGGGGAATAAAATAAAAAAGTGGCGTATTGGCTCTACTCCGATGAGAACAAGCTGTAAAGATTTACACTTAATAATTCAATAGAAAGAAGTCATGATGGGAGCGTCGTAGTCAAACGCGACACCATGACCCATTTTGTAGTCATTTGGCAAACTGGTTGAAAGGCCAGGACGCAAAGCCTCCGGTCTAAAGACATGTCGTCCAGGATAGCGGGGTTGCAGCACAGTGTTTCGGGAAACTCCCCTGCCAACTTGACTGCCCACATCTATCGAACAGAGGAATGTATGGCAGCAACCATTCAACTCAATCACCTCACGGCGGCGCTCGCACTGCTGGCCAGTGGCGGCGTGCTCGCTCACGGCTACATCAGCCAGCCGGAGGCGCGCAACTACCTGTGCAAGACGGGTGGCAACATCCAGTGCGGCGCCATCCAGTGGGAGCCCCAGAGCCTGGAGGCACCGTCCGGCTTCCCCGCTGGCGGCCCGGCCGATGGTCAGATTGCCGCCGCCGGCCATCCGCAATTTGGCGAGCTCAACGCCCAGACCAGCGATCGCTGGACCAAGCGCGACGTGAAAGCCGGCCCCTTCGCCATCAGCTGGACCTTCACCGCCAACCACACCACCCGCAACTGGCGCTACTACCTCACCAAGCAGGACTGGGATCCGAACCAGCCACTGACCCGGGCCTCCTTCGACCTCACCCCCTTCTGCGTCATCAACGGGGGCATGGTGCAACCGCCCAAACAGGTTACCCACAACTGCGTCCTGCCTGCCCGTACCGGTTATCAGGTGATCCTGGGAGTCTGGGAGGTGGGGGATACCACCAACAGCTTCTACAACCTGATCGACGCCCGCTTCGAGGGAGGCACCCAGCCCCCCCTGAGCTGGAGCCAGGGCGGGACCATCTATCCCTCCATCGATCTCGCGGCCGGTGACAAGGCCATGACCCGGGTGTTCGATGCAAGCGGCGAGCGCACGGATCTGCAGACAGTGCTGACCATCGCCAGCACCGAGCAGGGCCAGAAGAACAACTGGGCCCACGCTCTGGCCAGCAAGATCAACGGGGAACAGAGCCAGATCCGCGCCGGTCAGCAAGGAAGTGACGGCCAGTTCAATCCCGTCTACGGCCAGAACCCTGTCTTCCTCAAAGCAGGCAGCAACCTGCAACGGGTCGAGATCCAGCTCGAGCAGCAACAACCGCCGATCGGTGACAGCGTCAGCGTGAGCGGCCTGGAGAGCGAATACCTGCTCGATGGCGGCAAGCTGACCCTGAGCTTCACCGTCGCGGCGCAAGGGGATCTCGCTGTCACCAGCACCCTCTATGACCATGGTGGCGTCGCCAGGGGTCAGAGCAGCGCCGACATCAAGGACAGCAGCCAGAGCTTCACCATGCCGCTGACCGGGTTGAGTGCAGGCCATCATCAACTGGTGATCACGGGCAAACCCAAATCGGGAGGCGCGGCCGTGCAGCAGACCCTGGATCTGATGCTCAAGGATCCGGCCAGTGGCGGTGACTATCAGTACAGCTTCCCCGAGGGCGTCGCCGCCTACACCGCCGGCACCAAGGTGCTGCAACCCAAGAACGGCAAGATCTACCAGTGCAAGCCCTTCCCCTACAGCGGCTGGTGCAGCCAGTGGGCGAGCACAGCCACCCAGTATGAGCCGGGCATCGGCTCCCACTGGCAGGAGGCCTGGACCTTGCTGCCATAATCGTCTGAATGCAAAACAGGGAGCCCGAGGCTCCCTGTTTTTTATGGCGATTCACTCAGATCTGGTAATCGAGCGCCGCATCGTTGCGCAGAGCCCGCGCCTGGATGTCTGCCAGCGCTAGCTCCGGGTTGCAGAGCTGGATGAACTGCCAGGCAAAATTGTGCTGGAACTGCCCCTGCTTGAGCCCGATCCAGGCGGTATGGGGAGCAAACAGCCGACTGCCATCGAGTTGCACCAGCCCCTTGTCCCGCTGGCCGTTGAAGGCCATGTCCGCCAGTATACCCACCCCCATTTCCAGCTCGACATAGGTCTTTATGACGTCTGAATCCTGAGCCGTCAGCAGGATCTGGGGCACTATCCCGGCTTCGGCAAACGCTTCATCTACCCGCACCCGTCCGGTCAGCCCCGCCTGATAGGTGACGATGGGCCATTGGGCCAGCGCCGCCAGGGTCAGCTCCCGCTCGGCGGTAAGGGGGTGCTGCTCCGGCACCACTATGTTGTGATGCCAGCGATAGTAGGGAAACGCCACCACCCCTTCGCTCTTGTCGAGCTGTTCGCTGCTGATGCCGATGTCCACTTCGCCGGTCTGCACCAGCCGCACTATCTCCTCCGGGCTGCCTTGGCGCAGCTCCAGTTGCACCAGCGGGAACTGCTCGCGAAACGCCTTCACCACCCGTGGCAGGGCATAGCGCGCCTGGGTGTGAGTGGTCGCGACCAGCAAGCGGCCCGAGTCGCGGTTGGCGAAAGTGCTGGCCAGCTTGCGGATGTTGTTGGCGTCATTGAGGATGCGCTCGGCGATCACCAACAGCTCCTTGCCGGGCTCCGTCATGCCGAGCAGCCGCTTGCCGTAACGGATGAAGAGCTCGAGCCCCAGCTCTTCCTCCAACTCGCGGATATGGCGGCTGACCCCGGACTGGGAGGTAAACAGGGCATTGGCAACCTCGGTCAGGTTGTAGTCCCGCCGCGCCGCCTCCCGAATAATGCGTAATTGCTGAAAATTCACGTCATCGCCTCCTGCGCTGACCGGCCCCGTGGATGGGTTCCCGGGGCCTTGTTCTCTGTCTCAAGCCTGAACACGATGGATGGCTCGCGCACTAGATCTGGTAGTCCGGGTAGAGCTGAGCCTGCTTGGCGATCAGTCTCACCCCCTGCCCCGGCACCAGGGTACGGGCCGCCTCCTTGCTAAGCTCGGCCTCGTAGTGAGCCCCCTTGCCATTGGGAGTGCCTGCGTCACCGTTGCCCCTGAGTTCGACCCGGATCCGCGGCCCCATGGGCAACAGGCGAGTGATGGTGGCGCTGATGCCACCTGGCGCATCCGCCGGCAGGATCTCCAGCTCGTGGGGGCGCACATAGGCGATGGCCGCGCTGCCCTGGGCCAACTGAGAGTCGCTCGCTCCCCCCAGCCACTGCTCGCCGATGCCGAGCCCCTGTTCCGCCACCCGGCCATGGAACAGGTTCACGCTGCCGAGGAAGCTGTGCACGAAGGAGCTGGCGGGCTGGTCATAGACCTCGGCCGGGGTGCCGACCTGCTCGACCCGACCGGCATTCATCAGCACCACCCGATCCGCCACCTCCAGCGCCTCCTCCTGATCGTGAGTCACGAACAGGCTGGTAACATGCAGCTCGTTGTGCAGCTCCCGCAACCAGCGACGCAGCTCCTTACGTACCTGGGCATCGAGGGCACCGAACGGCTCGTCCAGCAGCAAGACCTTGGGCTGTACCGCCAGGGCCCGCGCCAGGGCAACCCGCTGGCGCTGGCCACCGGAGAGCTGGGTCGGGTAACGGCCAGCCACGTGGCTGAGCTGCACCAGATCCAGCAGCTCCTTGACCCGGGCGCGGATATCCGCCTCGCTCGGCCGCTCGCTGCGCGGTTTGACCCGCAGGCCAAAGGCCACGTTCTCGAACACCGTCATGTGGCGGAACAGGGCGTAGTGCTGGAACACGAAGCCGACGTTGCGCTCGCGTACATGCAGGGCGGAGGCATCCTCCCCCCGGATGATGACGTTGCCGCTATCGGCCTGCTCCAACCCGGCGATGATCCGCAGCAAGGTGGTCTTGCCGCAACCGGAGGGCCCCAGCAGGGCGACCAGTTCGCCGTCGTGGAAGTCGAGATTGATGTCGGCCAGGGCCGCGTACTGATTGAAATGCTTGTTGAGTTGTTGAACCTGAATGCTCATGGCTGCCTCGTTGAAACTGTGAAATCAGTGAGATTTAATGGGCTGACCACGCAGCCGGGCCAACAGGGTTTCCCCCAACAGGGTGAAGATCCCGAACAGGGCCAGCAGGCTTGCCACCGCGAAGGCGGCGCCGGTCTGGTACTCGTTGTAGAGGATCTCTATGTGCAGCGGCAGGGTGTTGGTCTGGCCGCGAATATGGCCGGAGACCACGGAGACGGCGCCAAACTCCCCCACCGCCCGGGCGGTACAGAGCAGCACGCCATACATCAGGCTCCAACGAATGCCAGGCAGGGTCACCCGCCAGAACATCTGCAAACCGCTCGCCCCCAGCATGATGGCTGCCTCTTCCTCTTCCGGTCCGCGCGCCTCCATCTGGGGCAACAGCTCGCGCACCACGAAGGGCACGGTAATGAAGGTGGTGGCCAGGATGATCCCCGGGGTAGCGAAGATGATCTTGATGTCATGCTCACTCAGCCAGTCGCCAAACCAGCCGCGGCTGCCGAACATCAGCACGAACATCAGGCCGGCGATGACGGGGGAGACCGAGAACGGCAAATCAATCAGAGTGATGAGCAGTTGCCGGCCCGGGAAGCGGAAGCGGGCGATGGCCCAGGCGGCCGCCAGACCGAACAGCACGTTCAATGGCACCGAGCAGAGGGTCACCAGGGCGGTGAGGCCGAGGGCACTCAGGGCATCCGGCTCGCTGATGGCATGCCAGAAGAAGGCAAGACCTGGGCTTAGCGCCTGAATGAAGACGGTGGCGAGTGGCAACAGCAGCAGGGCGGCAAACCAGCCCAACCCGACTGTGATGAGCAACCACTTGACCCAGACCGGCTCGCGAGTCACAGGCTCATGGCTCGACCGCGTGCCCTGCGGGGCGGTCTCGACAACCAGGGTAGAGGCGTTCATATGCGGCTCCCTCCGATCCGGGCCCAGCTCCAGGCCTGCAACTTGTTGATGATCAACAGCAAAATGAATGAGATAAGCAGCATGACGGAGGCGATGGCGGAGGCGCCTGCGTAGTCATACTCCTCCAGGTGGCTCATGATCATCAGCGGCGCGATTTCCGACACCATGGGCAGATTGCCCGCGATGAAGATGACGGAGCCGTACTCCCCTACCCCGCGGGCGAAGGCCAGGGCGAAGCCGGTCAGCAGTGCCGGGATCAGGGTTGGCCAGAGCACCCGGGCAAAGGTCTGCCAACGGTTGGCCCCGAGGCTCGCGGCCGCCTCCTCCTGCTCGGTCTCGGCTTCACGCAGCACCGGCTGCAGGGTGCGCACCACGAAGGGCAGACCGATGAAGGTCAGGGCTATCACGACACCTATGGGGTTATAGGCGAGTTCGATGCCAAGGGGAGCAACCCATTGGCCGATCCAGCCGTTGGGGGCGAAGATGGCGCACAGGGCGATACCGGAGACGGCGGTGGGCATGGCGAACGGCAGATCGATGAGCGCATCCACCAGACGACGACCGGGGAAGCTGTAGCGCACCAGCACCCAGGCTAGGATGAGACCGAACAGGCTGTTGAGCAGGGCGGCGATAAAGGCGGCACCGAAGCTCAGGCGAAATGAAGCCAACACCCGGGGGGAGTTGATCACCTGCCAGAATTCGGCGGCACTCAGGTTGTTGATGGCAAACAACACCAACGCCGAAAGCGGCAACAGCACCAGTATGCCCAGGTAGAGCAGGCTGAAGCCCAGCGTCGCCCCCAGGCCAGGCAGGACAGAGTAAGAACTTAATCGCATAACACTTCCGATTGTTATAAGTAAGTTTCGATATAGCGATTCTGCTCACTCCCGCCAGATGCAACAAACACCAATAACGCCTTTGCTAATCACTTTTTTATCTAACAACGATGAAACAAGGCTTTTAGAGCAACAAATATAAAAAAAGGTCTTTTATATAAATAAAAGACCTAACCAAACGGAGCCGTAAAACCAAAACCGGAAGTTGCTGCCATGAGTACGATCATGGGGACGGGCGACGGTCCCCCATCTCTGTGTGTTTCCTCCTTAGCCTCTGCGCCGTGACTATCGATGACTAACGGAAGCTGAGTGCCGCCCGCTTGCCCCAATCGGTCTGAAGCGGTTCCACCACCATCTCGGCCCGCCGATGAAGGATGCCGAGCAGGTTGAGGCCCTGACTCCACTCCCCGTGACCTGACTGGGCATTGATATGGCCCACCTCTCCTGCATCGAACAGGGGAACCTGCCACTGACGGCTCCAGTACTCGGCCCGCTCGAAAGACATCCAGGGATCGTTGCGACTGGCGATGAGCTGGGCGGAGACCTTGACCGATCCCGCCAGCGCCTCGTCCGGGATGCCGAAACGGGCCGGATCGGCAGGGGCCACGATCAGGATGGAGGAAACCTTCTCCGGTTGCAGCCTGGCGGCGGCGATGGCCGTCAGGGCACCGAAGGAGTGGGCCACCAGATGGACCCGGCCACGCCGGCTCCTGAGCTTGCTAGCCAGCTTGGCACTCCAGACCGTGAGGTCAGGCTTGTCCCAGGGCAGCCCGACCATGCGCTGCCACTGGGGGAAGTGTTGATGCCAGCGACTCTGCCAATGATCCGGTCCACTGTTGTGCAAACCGGGAACCAGGAGGATCTTGTTCATCTGGAGGCTCCTATCCGTGACGCGGGACCCAGTGGGGCAGACTTAGCTGCCCGGCTGGTAGATCTGGTCGAACAGACCGCCCTGGGAGAAGTGTTTCTTCTGGGCCTTGTCCCAATCCCCTTCCAGATCCTTGACGGTGAACAGGTTCAGGGTCGGGAACTGGGCCGAGGTTTCCTTCAGGATCGCCGGATTGCTGGGACGGTAGTGATACTTGGCGATGATGCGCTGCCCCTCATCGGAGTAGAGATAATCGAGGTAGCCCTTGGCGACCGCCTCGGTGCCGTGTTTCTTGGCGACCTTGTCCACCACGGTGACCGGCGGCTCAGCCAGAATGGAGACGGACGGTACCACCAGTTCAAACTTGTCACTGGTGCCCGGCTGACCCAATACCAGCAGCGCCTCGTTCTCCCAGGCCAGCAGCACATCGCCGAGGCCGCGTTCGATAAAGCTGGTCGTGGCACCGCGAGCACCGGAATCCAGCACCTTCACGTTCCTGAACAGATCGCCGACGAACTTTTTGGCCTCCTCCTCACTGCCGCCCTTCTTCAGGGCATAGCCCCAGGCAGCCAGATAATTCCAGCGCGCCCCGCCAGAGGTCTTGGGGTTGGGGGTGACGATGGAGACATCCTTGCGCACCAGATCGCCCCAGTCCTTGATCTGCTTGGGATTACCCTTGCGCACCAGGAAGACGATGGTGGAGGTATAGGGAGACGCGTTATTGGCGAGCCGTCCCTCCCAGTCACTGGCGGTGAGACCCGCCTTGGCCACCGCATCGACGTCGTAGGCCAGTGCCAGCGACACCACATCGGCTTCCAGACCGTCCACCACGGCACGTGCCTGCTTGCCGGAGCCACCGTGAGACTGGCTCACCACCACATCGTCTCCGGTCTTGCTCTTCCACTCCTTGGCAAACGCCGTGTTGTACTCCTGGAACAGCTCGCGGGTAGGGTCGTAGGAGACGTTGAGCAGCCGGACTTCGGCGGCATTGGCTTGGCCGAGCGCAAGCAGGGATAACAGGGAGAGAGCGGTCATTCGCAGTTTCATGGTGATACTCCTTATCGTTGGATTGAGTACAGCATGCCTCCTCTTTGATATACCAGGAAGAAAGAAATAGCGCATTGCTTATCTCTTTTCTGCATATCAAGGGTGAGTCAAAAACAAGATTAAGGTGAGATCGCGAGGGAAAAATGAGAAATACAGGGACGAAAAAAAGCCCAGTCATTAGACTGGGCTTCTTGTTAGTGGCGGAGCGGACGGGACTCGAACCCGCGACCCCCGGCGTGACAGGCCGGTATTCTAACCGACTGAACTACCGCTCCGCATTCGGTTAGCTTTCGCTAAATCTTTTGCCGCTTATCTGAGGTGTCATCCTCGCAGCCAATCGCGCAATGTGTGCACAACTGTTTAATTGGGTGCCTGGCAGTGTCCTACTCTCGCATGGCGAATGCCACACTACCATCGGCGCTACCGCGTTTCACTTCTGAGTTCGGCATGGGATCAGGTGGTTCCACGGCGCTATGGCCGCCAGGCAAATTCTTAATCTAGAAAGCTGACGTGAATAACGATGTCGCTCTTGGCTCGTCGCTATCACTGAATTTGAGTAGTTCATGCACTTGCTACAAGGCCAGAAACACTTCTTGGGTGTTGTATGGTTAAGCCTCACGGGTAATTAGTATGGGTTAGCTCAACACGTCGCCGCGCTTACACACCCCACCTATCAACGTTGTGGTCTCCAACGGCCCTTTAGGACCCTCAAGGGGTCAGGGATGACTCATCTCAGGGCTCGCTTCCCGCTTAGATGCTTTCAGCGGTTATCGATTCCGAACTTAGCTACCGGGCAGTGCCACTGGCGTGACAACCCGAACACCAGAGGTTCGTTCACTCCGGTCCTCTCGTACTAGGAGCAACTCCCTTCAATCATCCAACGCCCACGGCAGATAGGGACCGAACTGTCTCACGACGTTCTGAACCCAGCTCGCGTACCACTTTAAATGGCGAACAGCCATACCCTTGGGACCGACTTCAGCCCCAGGATGTGATGAGCCGACATCGAGGTGCCAAACACCGCCGTCGATATGAACTCTTGGGCGGTATCAGCCTGTTATCCCCGGAGTACCTTTTATCCGTTGAGCGATGGCCCTTCCATTCAGAACCACCGGATCACTATGACCTACTTTCGTACCTGCTCGACCTGTCCGTCTCGCAGTTAAGCTGGCTTATGCCATTGCA
>NZ_CP144204.1:3825000-4217500 GCF_051125555.1 Aeromonas sp. NJAU223
TTGGGAACTGTCGTTGCTGTAGAAGGACGCATGGTTACCCTGATGTTTCCGGCTACCGGTGAAAACCGCATGTATGCCAAAGAGGAGGCGCCGGTCACCCGGGTCAGCTTCAATGTGGGCGATCAGATCGTCAGTCACGAAGACTGGACCATGTTGGTCGAAGAGGTGCAGGAGAAGGATGGGCTGCTTATATATGTCGGCACCCGTACCGACAATGAAGAGCCCGTCGTCCTCAAGGAAGTGTTTCTCAGCAACTTCATCAAGTTCAACAAGCCGCAGGATCGCCTGTTTGCCGGGCAGATAGATCGCATGTCTCGCTTCACCCTGCGCTTTGATGCCCTGATCAACCAGCACCAGCGTCGCCGCAACCCGACTCGTGGTCTGGCGGGGGGCAAGGTCAGCCTGATCCCTCATCAGCTCTATATTGCCCATGAAGTGGGCCACCGTTATGCCCCCCGCGTGCTGCTGGCCGATGAAGTCGGTCTGGGCAAGACCATAGAAGCGGGCATGATCATCCATCAGCAGCTGCTGTCCGGCCGTGCCCAGCGCGTGCTGATCCTGCTGCCGGAAACCCTGCAACACCAGTGGCTGGTCGAGATGATGCGCCGCTTCAACCTGCACTTCTCCCTGTTCGACGAGGAACGCTGCATCGAGGCATTCGCCGATGCCGAGAATCCGTTCGAAACGGAACAACTGGTCATCTGCAGCCTCGACTTCCTGCGCAAGAAGCGCCGCCGCTTCGAACAGGTACTGGAAGCCGAATGGGATCTGCTGGTTGTCGACGAGGCTCATCATCTGGAGTGGAGCGAGGAGACCCCGAGCCGTGCCTACGAAATGGTCGAGGCCCTGGCTGAACAGGTCCCCGGCGTGCTGCTGCTGACCGCCACCCCGGATCAACTCGGCCACCAGAGCCACTTCGCCCGTCTGCGTCTGCTCGACCCCGAGCGCTTCTACGACTACGACGCCTTCCTCACCGAGGAGCAGGCCTATGGCCAGGTCGCCAGCGCCGCCCAGGAGCTGCTTGCAGGCGGAGACCTGAGCGAGGAAGCGAGACGGATCCTCGCCAGCCAGCTTGATGGGCTGGATCTGGCCGATACCGCCGCCCGTCAGCAGGCGGTCGGCAAGCTGCTGGATCAGCACGGCACCGGCCGGGTGCTGTTCCGCAACAGTCGTGCCAATATTCAGGGCTTCCCCGAACGTCACCTCAACGTCTATCCCATGCCGCTGCCGGAGCAGTACAAGACCGCCATCAAGGTGATGGGCATGATGGGGGGCAACGGCGGCGATCTGCAGACCCGCGCCTTGCGCTATCTCTATCCGGAGAAGATCTTCCAGCAGTTCGAGGGAGACAACGCCAGCTGGACCCAGTTCGATCCCCGTATCGACTGGCTGCTGGAACTGCTGCTCGGTGCACGCCAGCAGAAGGTGCTGGTGATCTGCTCCGAAGCGGCTACTGCCATCGCACTGGAAGAGGCGCTGCGGACCCGTGAAGGGATCCGTGGCGCCGTGTTCCATGAAGGCATGTCCATCCTCGAACGTGACAAGGCTTCCGCCTATTTTGCGCAAGCGGAGGGCGGCGCCCAAGTGCTGCTCTGCTCCGAGATTGGTTCCGAGGGCCGCAACTTCCAGTTCGCCAGCCACCTGGTACTGTTCGATCTGCCCCTCAACCCGGATCTGCTGGAGCAGCGCATCGGTCGTCTCGACCGCATCGGCCAGCAGAACACCGTCGAGATCCACGTTCCTTATCTGATAGGTACCGCCCAGCGGGCACTGCTCTGCTGGTATCACGACGGTCTGGATGCCTTCGAACAGACCTGCCCCACCGCTCGCCCCATCTTCGAGGCGGTACGCGATGAGCTGTTCGAGCTGTTGGCTGCCAACGAAGATAACCAGGATGGCCTGGATGCCTTGCTGGTCAAGACCCGTGAGCTGCACGAGCCGCTCAAGGCGAGGCTGGAACAGGGCCGTGACCGCCTGCTGGAGATCCACTCCAGCGGCGGGGCCGCTGCCCAGCAGCTGGTTGACAAGCTGGCGGCCGAAGACGACGACACCGGCATGATCTCTTTCGCCCTCAAGATGTTCGACGAGATCGGTGTCAATCAGGACGACAGAGGGGAGAATGCACTTGTGCTGACCCCGGGGGATCACATGCTGGTGCCAAGCTTCCCTGGCCTGCCCCAGGATGGCATGACCATCACCTTCGATCGCCCCACCGCCCTGGCGCGGGACGACATGGCGCTGCTCTCCTGGGAGCATCCCATCATGCGTGGCGGCATCGATCTCATTCTGGGCTCAGAGATTGGCGCGACCTCGGTTGCCCTGCTCAAGAACAAGGCTCTGCCGGTGGGCTCCATCCTGCTGGAGCTGATCTTCGTGGCTGAATCTGCCGCTCATCCCCAACTCTATCGTTTCATGCCGCCGACCCCGATCCGGTTGCTGATGGACAAGAATGGCCAGAACCTCGGCGAGAAGGTGGCATTCGATGCCTTCAACCGCCAGCTGACCCCGGTCAATCGTCACCTTGGCAGCAAGCTGGTGACGGCGTCACAACCGGTGATCCACGGTCTCATCGGCAAGGGGCAGGTCATCGCCGAAGAGCTGAAAGCCGGCATCGTCGACCAGGCTCGGGCACAGATGGCGCAGACCCTGCAGCAGGATCTGGACAGGCTGGAAGCACTCAAGGCGGTCAATCCGAACGTACGCGACAGCGAGCTGGATTATCTGCGCACTCTGCAGGCAGAATTGCACCACCTGATCGATCAGACCCAACTCAAGCTGGACGCCATCCGCTTTATCGTGGTCACCCATAACTGACAAGGTAGTGAAGGTGCATCGCGGCTGCCGTGCACCTTATTTATCGTGGTCACCCATAACTCAGTCACTGATGGGGCCTGCCCCTTGGATGAAAGATGCAAGACGCTACTTTTGAATATTCACCACCGTTGGAACCCTGGCTCGACATCCTGTTCAAGGACAGAGACATCATGGTGGTCAACAAGCCTACCGGCCTGCTCAGCGTGCCGGGGCGTGGACCGGAAAATGAAGACAGCGTCCTGCACAGGGTCAAGCAGCAGCACCCCAAGGCGGCGGCGGCCCATCGGCTCGACATGTCCACGACCGGAGTGCTCGTCATCCCCCTCACCCCGAATTCCCATCGGGAGCTGAGTCGCCAGTTTCGTGAGCGAGAGACCGAGAAGCACTACCTCGCCTGGGTGTGGGGTGAGCCGGAAGCTAGCTCTGGGCAAGTGGATCTGCCGTTGTGCGTGGACTGGCCCAATCGCCCAAGGCAGAAAGTCGACTTTGAAGAGGGGCGCCATGCCCTGACGCTGTGGGAAAAACTCAAGGTGGAGAATGGCAACAGTCTGATCAAGCTGACTCCGATCACGGGCCGTTCCCATCAACTGCGGGTACACATGCTGGAGCTGGGTCACCCCATCCTCGGGGACAACCTCTATGCCCATCCCGAGGCGCTGGCTGCCGCACCGCATCTCTACCTGCATGCGGCCATGCTGACCATCACCCACCCCCGTAGTGGCGAACGTATGAGCTTCGAGGCCCCCGCCCCTTTCTCATGCTAAGCCTTGATGGCGTTGAATAAGAAAAGCCCCCATCCATGGATGGGGGCTTTTTTATCAGGGTCAGACGTGGATATTGATGTTGCTTCCCAATGATCCCGTCGCCGACGGAGTCGGTGCCTGGGCTGGCTGGGCGGCCGTCTGCAGCAGTTTCAGGGCGGTTTCCCCCTCCTGAAGTTGCTGTTTTTTCGCCAGGCTGGCCACCATCAAGGCAGAACCATATGACGAGGATGCAGTGCTAGAAATGTCCATTGTGTACCTCCTGCCTAAGCACTATCGGCTCTCCTTCCCAAAACATGAGTCATTCACCATCAAATGAGGCATGCCTTGTCCGGTATACGCCTGGCCAGCCAGCGCTCTTCCATTTCCAGCAGAGTCTGATAGGCCTTCACCGCCTGTTCGGGACGGCTGAACAGATAGCCTTGCCCATAGAGATGGATGTCCGTCAGTGCGCGCAGCACATCGAGCTGGCCCTGTGTCTCTATCCCCTCACACACCAGCTTCTTGCCCAGCATGGAGCCCATCCGGCAGATATTGGCAACCAGCTCGGCTGCCTCGACCGAGGTGTCTATGCCCTGTATGAAGGATCTATCTATCTTCACCTTGCTCACCGGCAGCTTCTGCAGATAGCTGAGGGAAGAGTACCCGGTACCAAAGTCATCAAGGGCAAGTTGAACCCCCTGCTGATTGAGATCCTGCATCAGCTGCAGCGAATTTTTCACCTCCCGCATGGTGGTGTCCTCGGTCACCTCGAGCACCAGGCTGGCCGCGGGGATGTGATGATCCATCAGGGCCCTGGCCACCAGTTTCAAAAGATTGCGCTGATACATCCCTGGTGAGATGTTGACGCACATCTGCAAATCAACCAGTCCCAGATGCTGCCATTTGTGCAACTGCTCGCAGGCGGTATTGAGGATCCAGCTGCCGAGCTTCTCCGCCAGCTGGAACTCTTCCGCCACCTGGATCACCTCGTTGGGCGGAATGAAACCGAGTTCGGGATGACGCCAGCGCAGCAGTGCCTCCACCGCCTCGCAGCGTCCGCTCTCCAGATTGACGATGGGCTGGTAGTAGAGCTCGAGCGCATTGTGTTCAAGCGCCATCACCATGTCTGAGGCCAGATGCTTGCGTCTGGCGGTTTCATTGAGCAGAGAGTTGTCGTAAATGACATAGGGCACGTGGGTCTTGCGGCTGTGGAACAGCGCCTGTTCGGCCCGGCTGAGCAACTCCTGGGTCTGGTTGCTATCCATGGGGAAGAAGGCGATGCCGATGCCGACTTCCAGCCGGAAGGGATAGTTGTCGATGAGGATGTCCTGCTTGAGGGCATAGAGTATCCTCGCCACCAACTCCCTGACCTGGCGCAGATCGCTCCCCTCCCGCTGCAACATGGCCAGCTGATCTCCCCCGAGGCGGGCGATCCACTCACCGTTCTCGCACAGAGCATTCAAGCGCCTTGCCAGCTCCTGCAGCAGGATGTCCCCCGTGCTGTAACCGAACTTGCTGTTGATATCCCGAAAGTCGTTGATATCCACCAGTACCAATCCGAAAGGCGTATCCCGGCTGACGTAGGACTCCATCTTCTCCAGCAGCGCCAGCCGGTTGGCGAGGCCGGTCAGCGGATCGACCCGGGCTGCCCTGAAATGCCGCCTGGCCTCGCGCACCAGCAGGCCACTGAGCAGAATGACCGAGATCACCAGCCCCAGCACCATGAACAGCAGCGCATTGCGCAGTTGGGCGAAGCGCTTGTCATTGCCCGTGTAGACGTTGATGTTGTTCTGCATCACGGAGGCGAGAGAGTAGGAGAGAGGCTCTTGCAGGGGGGCTATCCGCATCAGGATCTGCTGATAATCTGGCGTTCCAGGCTTCAAATCCGCCAATTTTGGCTCAATTTCCCGAATATTACTCTCGGTCAACTGGACCAGCCGCAGCGTTTTTTGATTGTCCCCCAGGCTTTTGCGCAACTGGCCGCTCAAGAGGATCGGAGTCCGGCTCCAGAGGATGTCGTAACGCAGCAGCAGGGCCTCATGGTCGATGCCACCGTAATGGTAGATCTCGACCGCATTGAGGAAGCGTCCCAACTCCAGCTGCAGTTGCATCAGGGCCCAGGAGACATCATAGGTGTACTTTTCCATCACCCGGGTCGCATTCTGTATCTGCACAAGGCAATACAAGGTGCTTCCCGTGAACAACAAGATGGATAGATAGAGAACGCCGAGTAAGGGCCAGGCCCTGGTCTTCGCTTTCACCCTGAACTCCTGCAAGCCACCGTCATTACTGCTGAATATCGATCGAACTCAACTGCCAGATCATCATGTCGGTGAAGGCTGACCGTTTGAGCTCGGGGTATTGATCCAAGGGCAGGATAAACCACAGGGGCCCCTTGTCACGTACCCGCATGGTCATGCCGTCATCCTGCCACGCCAGAATGGGATCATATTGCTTGACCTTATCCCAGTTGATCCGGATCTGAAAACTATTCAGGGCGGTGAGAGTGATGCTCTTGCCCTTGGCACCCACCGCCGTCATCACATCCGCCAGCTTGGGTCCCACGTATTTATGCGGCTTGTCCACCCAGGGGCTGCTGGTCAGGATTTCATGCTGCGGCAGAGCCTTGATCATGGCCAGATCGAATACCACCTCCTCACTGCTCGGGTCGACGGGTTTCACATCCCCCGTCACCTTGAGGATCACAGGACCTGCCGGGGCCGCCATCACCATGGTCGGCAGGCACAGGGAAAACAGTAATGGGATCAAACCTAAATTGCGCATCCTCACCTCAGCTGATTGCACTATCAATAAATCCAGTTTAGTAGTCCTAAAAAAAACGGCTCGCAAATGCGAGCCGTTTGATAACAATGGGTTGATTACATCATACCCATGCCGCCCATGCCACCCATATCAGGCATGGCCGGTGCATCTTTCTTCGGCAGTTCGGTGACCATGCACTCGGTGGTGATCATCAGACCGGCGATGGAAGAGGCGAACTGCAAGGCAGAACGGGTCACCTTGGTCGGATCCAGGATACCCATGGCCAGCATGTCGCCGTACTGTTCGGTATAGGCGTTGTAACCGAAGTTACCTTCACCGTTCTTCACCGCGTTGGCGATGACGGAGGCTTCTTCACCGGCGTTGATGACGATCTGACGCAGCGGGGCTTCCATGGCGCGCAGAGCAACTTTGATACCTACGTTCTGGTCTTCGTTGTCACCACGCAGGTCGGCCAGCTTGGCGGCTGCGCGAACCAGTGCCACACCACCACCGGCAACCACGCCTTCTTCCACGGCGGCGCGAGTCGCGTGCAGGGCATCGTCGACGCGGGCCTTCTTCTCTTTCATTTCCACTTCGGTGGCAGCGCCAACCTTGATGACGGCAACACCGCCAGCCAGCTTGGCCACGCGCTCTTGCAGCTTCTCACGGTCGTAATCGGAAGAGGTCTCTTCGATCTGCTGACGGATCTGGGCCACACGGCTCTCGATCAGAGCAGCATCACCCACGCCATCGATGATGGTGGTGTTCTCTTTGGTGATGACGATGCGCTTGGCACGGCCCAGATCTTCCAGGGTCGCCTTCTCCAGCTCCATGCCCACCTCTTCGGAGATCACGGTACCGCCGGTCAGGATGGCGATATCTTGCAGCATGGCCTTGCGACGGTCACCGAAGCCCGGCGCCTTGACGGCGGCAACCTTCACGATGCCACGCATGGTGTTGACCACCAGGGTCGCCAGCGCTTCGCCTTCCACGTCTTCGGCAATGATGATCAGCGGCTTGCCTGCCTTGGCCACACCTTCCAGCACCGGCAGCATTTCACGGATGTTGGAGACCTTCTTGTCCACCAGCAGGATGAAGGGGTCATCCAGCTCGACGGAGCCGGTTTCCGGCTTGTTGACGAAGTAAGGAGACAGGTAGCCACGGTCGAACTGCATGCCTTCTACCACAGCCAGTTCATCTTCCAGACCCTGACCATCTTCGACGGTGATGACGCCATCACGGCCCACTTTGTCCATGGCTTCGGCAATCAGCTTGCCCACTTTCTCGTCGGAGTTGGCGGAGATGGTACCGACCTGAGCGATGGCATTGCTGTCGGCGCAAGGGGTGGACAGAGCCTGCAGCTCGGCGACGGCAGCCACTACTGCCTTGTCGATACCGCGCTTCAGGTCCATCGGGTTCATGCCGGCGGCAACGGCCTTCAGGCCTTCGTTGACGATGGCTTGTGCCAGTACGGTCGCGGTAGTGGTACCGTCACCGGCAGCGTCGTTGGCCTTGGAAGCAACTTCCTTGACCATCTGGGCGCCCATGTTCTGGAACTTGTCTTCCAGCTCGATCTCGCGGGCAACGGAGACGCCATCCTTGGTGATGGTCGGGGCGCCGAAGGACTTGTCCAGTACCACGTTGCGGCCTTTCGGGCCCAGGGTGACCTTTACTGCGTCAGCCAGAATGTTGACGCCTTCCAGCATCTTGATACGCGCGTCGTTACCAAACTTAACTTCTTTAGCTGCCATGTTCTTGAGTCCTTAAATCAATTCGGGGAAAAGGGGAAAATTACTCTTCGACAATCGCCAGGATGTCGGTCTCGGACAGGATCAGCACGTCCTGGCCATCCAGCTTCTCGGTCTTCACGCCGTAGCCTTCGTTGAAAATCACCTTGTCACCAACCTTGACGGCCAGAGCTTTGACATCGCCATTATCCAGAATGCGACCAGTCCCCACGGCCAGAACTTCACCACGGGTGGACTTCTGGGCCGCAGTGCCAGTCAAGACGATACCGCCAGCGGATTTGGCTTCAGCTTCGATGCGCTTGATGATGACGCGGTCGTGCAGTGGACGAATTTTCATCGATAACTCTCCCAAAATGAGTCTCTGTGTTGCTTGAGGAATGGCCGCATCCGGCCAAATTTGTAATGCCCCTGATCTGGGGCAAATTGGGTAGCCCTTCAAGGGCAAATACAAAAAAAATTTTTTCACGTACTATGAACATCCTTGATGGATGAGCGACCCGAGCCAGGACGGTGAATGGACGCGGCCGGCGTGCTGGCCCTGCAGCAACAGAGACGACCCCGTGAGCCGACCCAATCCCATGCTGACCGCCCCCATGCCTGCCGTGCTGCTGCGCATGACGGGCCCCATGATCCTCGGCATCGTCGCCATCCTGGCATTCAACCTGGTCGACACCTTCTTCATCGGCCTGCTGGGCACGCAGGCCCTCGCCGCCATCAGCTTCACCTTCCCGGTCACCTTCGTGGTCACCTCCCTCGCCATGGGACTGGGAGCCGGCCTCTCCGCCCTGCTCGGCCACACCCTGGGTCAGGGACGTCACGACGAGGCGGCCCGCATCACCACGGATTGTCTGTTTCTCGCCGTCCTGCTGGTGACCCTGCTCGCGCTGCTGGGGGCCCTGACCATCACGCCCCTCTTCACCCTGCTCGGGGCCAGTGCCGACCTCATCTCGCTGATCCATGACTACATGCTGATCTGGTATCTCACCGTGCCCCTGCTGGCCCTGCCCATGGTGGGCAATGCCGCCATCCGGGCCACCGGCGACACCAAGACCCCGAGTCTGGTGATGGCGGTGGCCGGGCTGGTCAACGGGGTGCTGGATCCCCTGCTCATCTTCGGCATAGGCCCCTTCCCCGAATGGGGCATCCGCGGTGCCGCCATCGCCACCTCCCTCTCTTGGCTGATGGCGACCCTGGTCAGCCTGCATATCTTGCGCAAGCGGGAGCGACTGCTGTCATGGCGCCTCTCACCGCGGCCACGGCTGCTGGCTCACTGGCGCGCCCTCCTGCACGTGGCGGTGCCCGCCTCCTTCACCAACATGCTCAACCCCTTGGCCAACGCCGTGCTGATGATCATCTTCGCCGGTCTGGGCACCGAGGTGGTGGCCGCCTACGGTGCCGCCTCCAGAGTCGAGGCCTTGTTGCTCATCGTGATGATGGCGCTCTCCTCGGTACTGGCCCCCTTCGTCTCACAGAACTGCGGGGCCGGCAATCCAGCGCGAGCCAAGGCGGCCCTGCTGCTCAGCATGCGCTTCGCCCTGCTGTTCCAGCTCGCCGTGTACGCCTTCATCTGGCTGACGGCTCCCCTCATCGCCGCCCTGTTCAGCGACCAACCCCAGGTGGCACGACTAATCGTGCTCTATCTGCATCTGGTGCCCATCGGTTACGGCTTTCAGGGCATGGTGATGCTGCTGGCGTCCGCCCTCAACGGCGTACGGGCATCCAAGGTCTCCTTCCTGTTCAACGGTCTGCGTCTGTTTGTGTTCTTGCTGCCAGGGGCCTGGCTGGGGGCAAAACTCGGGGGGGAGCAGGGGATCTATCTGGGGATATTGGTGGCCAATCTGGCGGCCGGGGGGCTGGCCTGGGGCTATGCCCATCGCCGTTTCGAGGGACTGTGCCATCAAGGAACCCCCTGAGGACACAGTCCGGTGTCATGTGCGCACCTACTCTTTGCGTTCGAACTCGCCTTCGATGGTGTTACCGCCGCGGTTGCCCGGTTGCGGCCCCTCACCCTGCCCCGGTTCAAAAGGGGATGACGGGTTCTGGAAGCCCCCCATCTGCATCCGGAACTGGCTGCTGCCCACCAGCTTGTCCGCCAGGCGGTTGCGCAACCAGGGCTGCAACAGCAGGATGCCGAAGAAATCGGTCACAAAGCCCGGGATGATCAGCAGCAGGCCGGCCAGCGCCAGCATCATGCCCCCCATCACTTCCCGGCCCGGCATCTCCCCCTGCTGCATCTTCTGCTGGGCACTGAACAGGGTCTTGATCCCTTCGCTGCGCACCAGGGAAGAGCCCAGCACGGCGGTCAATATCAGCAGCCCCACGGTTGGCAGGGCGCCGATCACCGAACCCACCTCGATCATCACGGTGAGCTCCAGCACGACCAGGCCGAATAATAACAATAACAACTTGCCCATAAGATCCTCGGTACGAGTAAAAGGGGTGAACCAGGCGGACCATGGCGAGGAGAGCGATTCCGGCACAGCCAGCCTGCTATCGGTTCTGACAACTGAAATGGGGCCAACTGTACATTTTTCAAGTCTGATGAGTGATACGGATCGGGATTCAGACAAATATCTTCTTGAATCTCTGGGATTGAAGTGTCTGTTCTGTCACAGTAATTCGCACAATTGCAGTATCTGTTTAATGACCACAAGTTATTTAGGGTCGGCTCAAATTTAGTGATCCAGGTCTAATATCAGATACCTCAATTGAGGTAATATCGACCCCAATGATTACCCGGGGGCAGCAAGCTCCCAACCGCCCCACTCGATGTGTGGTGCTTCAGGATGAAAAGTGCGTAAGGAAGTCGCGCCACTCGGTGAGGATTGTTTCCATTTATCTGATTTCTGAGGCATTACAATGAGCGACATCAAGAACGTCCGCATTGAAGAAGACCTGCTGGGCACCAAAGAAGTTTCCAATGATCTCTACTACGGTGTGCACACCCTGCGCGCCGTCGAGAACTTCAAGATCAGCTCCCAGAAGATTTCTGACGTTCCCGAATTTGTCCGTGGCATGGTGCTGACCAAGAAGGCCGCCGCACTGGCCAACGGTGAGCTGGGCACCATTCGTCCCGAAATCGCCGACAAGATCGTCGAAGCCTGCGACCTGATGCTGAACACCGGCAAATGCTTCGACCAGTTCCCGGTCGACGTTTACCAGGGCGGCGCCGGTACCTCCGTCAACATGAACACCAACGAGGTGCTGGCCAACATCGCCCTCGAGATCATGGGTCTGGAGAAGGGTCGTTACGACGTCATCAACCCCAATGACCATGTCAACAAGTGCCAGTCCACCAACGATGCCTACCCCACCGGTTTCCGCGTCGCCGTGGTCAACAGCACCGACACCACCCTGTTCGCCCTGGAAGGTCTGATCGCCGCCTTCGACGCCAAGGCCCAGGAATTCAAGCACATCCTGAAAATGGGTCGTACCCAGTTGCAGGATGCGGTGCCCATGACCCTGGGTCAGGAGTTCCACGCCTTTGCCGTCACCCTGCGCGAAGAGATCAAATCCATCAAGCGCTGTCAGGAACTGCTGCTGGAAGTGAACCTGGGCGCAACCGCCATCGGTACCGGCCTGAACACGCCGCCCGAGTACTCAGCCCTCGCCATCAAACGTCTGGCCGAGATCACCGGTCGTGCCTACGTGCCGGCAGAGGATCTGATTGAAGCGACCTCCGACTGCGGCGCCTATGTCATGCTGCACGGCGCCATCAAGCGTCTGGCCATGAAGCTCTCCAAGATCTGTAACGATCTGCGTCTGCTCTCCTCCGGTCCGCGTACTGCCCTGAAGGAAATCAACCTGCCGGAAATGCAGGCGGGTTCTTCCATCATGCCGGCCAAGGTCAACCCGGTTATCCCGGAAGTGGTCAACCAGTCCTGCTTCAAGGTGTTTGGCAACGATGTCACCATCACCTTCGCCGCCGAAGCCGGTCAGCTGCAGCTGAACGTCATGGAGCCCGTCATCGGTCAGGCCATGTTCGAATCCCTGAGCCTGATGGAGAAGGCCTGTGTCTCCCTGCGCGTCAAGTGCGTGGAAGGGATCACCGCCAACCCGGAAATCTGCATGAACCACGTCCTGAACTCCATCGGTATCGTGACCTACCTGAACCCCTTCATCGGTCACCATGAAGGTGACATCGTCGGCAAGATCTGCGCCCAGACCGGCAAGAACGTCCGTGAAGTCGTGCTGGAACGCGGCCTGCTGACTGCAGAACAACTCGACGAGATCCTCTCCATCGAGAACCTGATGAACCCGCAATACAAGGCCAAGCGCTACACCCGCGAAGCCACTGCATAAGCGAGTCAACAGGCCGGGGTTAGCCCCGGCCTGTTGTAGAGTCAGTTCCCGATTGGCCTCTCCAGCCCCATCGGGAATTGGCTTTCCTGCCACATAAAAACCTAAAAAAACTGGATTATGGAGTGTTTAATATGATTGGAATCGAGTTACTTGTCGTGCTCGCCGCTATCTATCTGGGGGCTCGGATCGGCAGCATCGGCATCGGCTTCGCCGGTGGCCTCGGGGTACTGGTACTGACCTGGGGGCTGGGCATGCCCATCCCGGGTGATCAGCTGGTCGCCTACCTGCCCTGGGACGTGATCATGATCATCGCGTCCGTCATCTGCGCCATCGCCTGTATGCAACTGGCCGGCGGGATGGACTACCTGGTCTCCCTTGCCGAGAAAGCCCTGCGCAAGAATCCCAAGCACATCACCTTCGCCGCGCCCGTGGTCACCTACCTGATGACCATGCTGGCCGGTACCGGTCACACCGCCTTCTCCACCCTGCCGGTGATCGCCGAAGTGGCCAAGGAGCAAGGCATTCGCCCCTCCCGTCCGCTCTCCATCGCGGTCGTCGCCTCCCAGATCGCCATCACCGCCTCGCCGATTTCGGCGGCCGTGGTCGCCTTCTCCGGCATGCTTGAGCCACTGGGGGTGGATTACCTGACCCTGCTGGCCATCTGCATCCCGTCCAGCTTCATCGCCTGTATCCTGGGTGCCTTCGTGGCCAACATGCTGGGCAAGCCGCTGGAGCAGGACGAAGTCTATCTGGATCGCAAGGCCAAGGGTCTCATCAAACTGCGCGGTTCCAGCCAGATTGAGCTCAAGCCCTATGCCAAGCTCTCCGTCGGCATCTTCGTCGCCGCCATCGTCGCCGTCATGGCCTATGCCACCGCCATCTCCGGCAACGTGGGCCTGATCGCGAGCCCCCCCATCCCCCGTGACGGCGCCATCATGGGCATCATGCTCTCCGCCGCCACCCTGATGGTCCTGCTGTGCAAACTGGACGCCTCCCAGGTCACCAACATGCCGACCTTCAAGTCCGGTATGTCCGCCTGCATCTGCGTACTGGGTGTCGCCTGGCTCGGCAACGTCTTCGTGAAGGGCAACATGGTCGAGATCCAGGCCTTTGCCGGTGACCTGCTGAACCAGTACAGCTGGCTGCTGGCCGTGGTGCTGTTCTTCTCCTCCATGCTGCTCTACTCCCAGGGTGCGACCACCAAGGCGCTGATGCCTGCCGCACTGGCACTGGGCGTGAGCCCGCTGGCTGCCATCGCCTCCTTCGCCGCGGTGAGCGCCCTGTTCGTGCTGCCGACCTACCCCACCCTGCTGGCGGCGGTCGAGATGGATGACACCGGCTCCACCCGGATTGGCAAGGCGGTGTTCAACCACCCCTTCTTCATCCCCGGTGTGGCCACCATCGCCATGGCGGTCGCCCTTGGCTTCTTCTTCGGCGGCCTGATCCTCTGATCTTGTCCCATGGATGAAGTTAAAACGGCCCTGCGGGGCCGTTTTCTATTTCAGCCTCTCATTCAGCTCCAGTCAGGCTTGGCAGGGGAGAATTAATCACTATCAGAAAAAACTTACAAAAGCGCGCTATGACACTGACCTCACTCAACTTTAACGGTCAAAAGCACTACTACCTGCTGGTCAATGATGACCTCCATCTGGACAGCTGGACCCTCAAGCAGAGCACCCAGACCCGGCAGTTCGAGGCGCAGGGCAGCAGTCTGTTCTGGCATCACAACGCCAGCAACAGTCTCTGCAAGCTGGTCGCCGACAAATACCCCCGCTGGACCCTGCGCTGGTTCTGTCGGGACCTGCTCAGCAAGCGGATGGTTGGCCATATCGATGCCTTTCGTGAATGGCGCAGCAATCGCCTGATCCGTCAGGCCGGGCTCAATGTGGTGCCCTGCAAGGCCGCCGGTCTCGCCCTCAACCCCCTCAATCCCCTCGGCTCTTTCCTCGCCGTGCAATATCTGCAGGATCACCAGTCGTGCGAGGCTTACTTCCAGCGTGCCGACGAGGCGAACCGGCTCGCTCTGCTGCGCCAGATGGCCAACGATATCTTCCAGCTGGCCAAACAGGGTTATTACCACCGGGATCTGCACCTCGGCAACCTGATGCAGGCCCCGTCGGGCGCCATCGTCTGGATAGATACCCATGTCCGCCGCCTCCCCCTACTGCAAAGCCAGCGCCGGCAGACCCTGATCGCCTCCCTGGAGCCCGGCAAGCTGTTTGGTCAGGGCTACCGTGACTACCTGCTGGCCCAACTGGAGCGGCTGGTACTCGCTCACCGCGCGGCACTGAAAAACGCCCCATAAAAAAAGCCGCTCGAGAGAGCGGCTTTTTTCATCTTGCGAAGCAGGCGTCAGACCGTGGTCTGGCGGGTACCGAAGTAGTCTGCCAGGAAGTCATCGAACGAGAGGCTGTCACCGCGCTCACGCTCCCGCTGCTTGGCCAGCGAATCCCGCGCCTCACCGGCGAAGTAGGCCTCGTCCCAGTACTCCAGCTCACCAGCCAGCATCTCCTCCCGGTAGCGGCTCGCCAGCTCGTCGCCGAGGCAGCCGTTGTCCTGGCCGCTTTCCAGCAGTTGCTTGAGCAGGCGGGCGGAATAGGTAAGTTCGGGGTTTAGCAGCTTTTCCCGATGCATGGCCAGCGTCTCGCGATAGCGATTGCGACCACAGCAGCGATCCAGCAGCTCGGCCACCTGATCCAGCTCGCCAAACAGCGTGAGGCCGAACTCCTTGAGGCCGATTGGGTTGCCCTGTTCGTCCTCCAGTTCGAGGCCGGGACGACGACCCTCCAGCACCACCTTGTTCTGGTTGCGGCGATTGCGCGCCACCTCCTCGTCGGTCAGCACAGGGGACGGGCGCAGCAGGCACCAGACAAGGAAGAGATCGAAGAAGCGGATCTGATCCACCTCGATGCCGAACGGCGTGAAGGGGTTCACGTCCACGGTACGCAGCTCGATGTATTCGATGCCGCGTTGCTCCAGCGCATCCGACGGCTTCTCGCCGCTGCGCGGGGTGCGCTTGGGCCGGATGGGCGCATACAGCTCGTTCTCCAGCTGCAGCACGTTGTCATTGAGCTGACGGTACTCCCCGTTCACCTTGACCCCGATCTTGGCGAACTCTGGATCATGGGTGTTGATGGCGCGGCGCAAACTGCTGACATAGGCCGGCAGGTTGTCGTGGCTGATCTTGAGGCCCGCCTGGGCGCTGTTGGTATAGCCGAGATCGGACAGGCGCAGCGCGGTGGCATAAGGCAGATAGAGGGTCCCCTTGCCGGTCTTCTGGAACGGCAGGCTGCTCTTGCGGCCCTTGAGGAAGGAGTCGCAGATGGCGGGGGAGGCACCGAACAGATAGGGCACCAACCAGCCGAAGCGGTAGACGTTGCGAATAAGCCCCATGTACTTGTCGGAGATGAAGCGCTGGCTGCAGCAGCCCTCGCCAACCAGATCCTGCCATTCGCACCAGAAGCTGTCCGGCATGGAGAAGTTGAAGTGCACCCCGGCGATGACCTGCATCAGGCTGCCGTAGCGGTTCTTCAGCCCCTGCCGGTAGAGGGTCTTCATCCGGCCTATGTTGGAGCTGCCGTACTGGGCCAGCCGGATGCTCTCCTCGTCACCGACGAAGCAGGGCATGGAGAGGGGCCAGATCCGCTCGTCACCGATGTGACGGATGCTGTGGCGATGGATGTCGCCAAGCTGCTCGATCAGGCTCTCGATGGAATCCGTGGCCGGGGTGATGAACTCCAGCAGGCTCTCGGAGTAGTCGGTGGTGATGTTGCCATGGGTCAGGGCGGATCCCAGACTCTTCGGATGATCGGTCTGGGCCAGGGTGCCTTCGGGGGTAATGCGCAGGCATTCACGCTCTATCCCGCGGCGGATCCCCTTGAGGGCGGTGACCCGCTCGGGGGCGCCAAGGGCAGCCAACAACTCGGTGAGCGACAAGCTAGTAGTAGTCATATTCACGGCTCATGTGTGGCCGCCCCGGCCGGGGCGGCGCTCATTATTTTGCTCTGCCTGTCAGGGCAGTTGCAGTGGATAGATGGGAAGATGAAGCTCGGCAAGCGGTTTTTCAAGCTTTTGCTTGTCTCCCACCACCACAATCACCATGTCGGCCGGGTTCAACCAACGGGCCGCACTGGCTTTCAGCGTCTCGGGTGACACCGTTTTGATCAGCTGACTCTGGGCCTGCACATAGTCGGGTTTCAGGTCATACATGATCATCTGCAGCAGGAAGCCCGCCTTCTGGCCCAGGGTCTCGTAGGAGAGGGCATCCTGCTGGGAGACGGCGCTGCGCATATAGGCCAGCTCCACCGGGGTGGGGCCGCTCGCGCGATAGCCATCCATCTCTTTGAGGAACTGGCGGATCGCATCCACGGTCGCATCGGTCCGCACATTGGCACCGGTGGCGAAGACCCCCGCCTCGCGGTTGGCGGAGAAGCCCGAGCTGGCCCCATAGGTGTAACCCTTGTCTTCCCGCAGGTTGAGGTTGATGCGGCTGTTGAAGTTGCCCCCCAGGTTGAAGTTCATCAGGTTGGCGACGAAGTAATCCCCCGTGGTGTCGAACGCCATGGCGCGGCGGCCGATGCGGATCACCGACTGGGGGGCTCCCGGCTTGTCCACCAGATAGATGCCGGGTTTGGCCTGCTCACCCTGAGGCTTGAGATCCCCAAGCTTGGGCGCGGCGCCCTTCCACTCCGGCAGGAAGCCGAGTTCGGATTCGATCTGCTGCTGGGTCACGTCCCCGGTCACCACCACCTTGGCATTAGTCGGGTTGTAATAGGCCTGATAGAAGCGCTTCACATCCGCCAGGGTCAGCTTCTCCACATCGGTCAGCACGCCGTTGCTGGGTTGACCCAACCGGTTCTGCTTGCCGTAGACCAGCTCGCGGAACGCCTGACCTGCCAGCCACTCCGGCTGCTGTTCGCTCTGCTTCATCCCTTGCAGCATCTGGGCCTTGAGTCGCTCGAAATCCGCCTCCCGCATACCGGGGCGTTCGAACACCTCGCGCACCAGGGCCAGGGTCTGGGGCAATTTGTCGGTCAGCGAGCTGATGGTGATGAGGCTGTTGTACTGGGCGGTGGAGACGCTGATGCTGGCGCCGAGCTTTTGCAACTCGTCGCTGAGCTCGGCCTCGGAGAGGCGCACCGTGCCCTGTTCCAGCATGGCGGCGGTGAGGCTGGCGAGACCGAGTTCCCCCTTGCCTTCCGCCCGGATACCGCCCGGCAGGGCGATCATGATGGAGACGGCGGGGATCTCGTCACTCTGGGTGCCGATGATCTCGATGCCCTTGTCCAGCTTGCCGTGCCAGATGGCCGGCACCTTGACGCTGACCGCCTCGCCAGCCTTGGGCTGCACGCTGCGATCGAAGCTGTCTTTCACCGGACGCAGGGCCAGAGGCTCCCCGTGCTTGCTGTAATCGGGCAGCTCCCGCTTGGCCGGACTGAAGTTGGGGGCGGCGGCCTGCCAGTCCGTCTTGCCCTTGGGCACCACGCTCAGCACCACGGAAGGCTTGCCCGCGATGAACTTGTCGTAGGCGGCCTTGACGTCATCGGCCTTGACCGCGGCGATGGCATCCAGGTTCTTGAACACATAGTTGGGATCCTGGGCCAGCACCTGACCCATGGCGAGCTGACTCACCTTGCCCTCTATGCTGTCCAGCCCCCAGATGGCGGAGGAGCGATAGCTGCTGATGGCCTTCTCCAGATCCGCAGGCTTGACGCCCCGGTTGGCGAAATCGGCGATCACCTTGTCCACTTCCCCCTTGAGGGTCTTGAGGCTGCCATCCACCGCCGGGTTCGGATAGGCATAGACCGTCAGGGTACAGGCCAGCTCCTCGCAGGAGTGACCGGCCCCCACCTCGATGGCCTTGCCGGTCTTGACCAGGGACTGATAAAGCATGGAGCTGGCAGAGCCGCCGAGCACGTCGGCAAAGATGTCCAGCGCCGGCTCCTGGGGATCGCCAAGCGCCACGGTGGGATAGCTGATGTAGAGCAGCGGCAGGTGCACCTTGTCCTGCAAGGTGACGTAGCGGGTCTCGGGCAGGGTTGCAGGCTTGGGGGTCGGCTCGGCCACATCGGGCCCGCGGGGAATGGATCCGAAGTACTGCTCAATCCAGGCCAGCGCCTGCTTGCTGTCAAAGTCCCCGCCCAGGGTCAGGGTCGCGTTGTTCGGCCCGTACCAGCGCAGGAAGAACTGCTTGAGGTCATCCACCCCGACCCTGTCCAGATCTTCCACATAACCGATGGGCTGCCAGGAGTAGGGATGGGTGCGCGGATAGAGCGCCTCTCCCACCTTCTCGCTCACCAGGCCATAGGGCTGGTTGTCGATGCGCTGGGCCCGCTCGTTCTTGACGGTGGCACGCTGGATCTCGAATTTCTTCTGGCTCACCGCATCGAGCAGGAAGCCCATGCGATCCGCCTCCAGCCAGAGCACCTTCTCCAGCTGGTTGGCCGGCACCGTCTCGTAGTAGTTGGTTCTGTCCTTGTTGGTGGTGCCGTTCATGTCACCACCGGCCTCGTTGATGATCCGCATGTGCTCCTGATCACCCACATGCTTGGAGCCCTGGAACATCATGTGCTCGAAGAAGTGCGCAAACCCGGACTTGCCCACCGTCTCGCGGGACGATCCCACGTGATAGGTGACATCCAGGTGCACCAAGGGATCCGATTTGTCCGGTGCCAGGATCACGGTCAGGCCGTTGTCCAGCTTGTACATCTGATAGGGAATGCCGAGCTTGCCCTCCTGCTTGACCTGCTCCGATACCAGGGTCGGGGCGGCCAGCGCCGGCAGGGCAAAGCCCATGAGAAGGCTTAATGGGATGAGTTGCTTCACGGTTACCTCGTGACTGAACGAAAAAGACTAGAAGATCTGCTTGGCCAGCAGAAACACCAGGGCATAACGAAACAATTTGCCGAGCCCGATAAGAATGAGAGAGCGCCAGAACGAGAGGCGCAGCCAACCGGCCAGCAGGCAGAGACCATCGCCTATCACCGGCGTCCAGGCAAGCAGCAGACACCAGTGACCATGGAGTTTGAGCCAACCGAGCGCCTTTTGTTCCCCACGGCCTTGAAAATCTTCCGGTTTCTTCTTGAAGGTGGCCAGCCAGCCGAGCCACCAGGTGGTCATCGACCCCAGCGTGTTGCCGAGGGTGGCCCAGAACAGCAGGCTGGCCATGCTCCACTGACCCTGGTTGGCCATCACCCCGAGCAACACTTCCGAGCTGCCGGGCAGCAGGGTCGCGGAGGTAAAGGCGCTCAGAAACAGCCAGCCCAGCCCGGTTTCCAGGGTCTCCATCACATCGTCGCCCTTATGCCGGATACTGCTCGGCGGCCGGCATGCGCAGCACCAGCTTGCCACGGGTGTGGCCCGCCTCGATGGCCTGATGGGCCAGCGCCCCCTCCGCCAGCGTATACTCGCCGGCCAGGGTGATGTGCACATCCCCCTGACGCAGCAGGATAAGCATCTGGGCCAGCTGCTTGTTGTCGGGGTGCACCAGCATGCCGCTCACCTCAACCCCCAGCTCGGCACCGGCATCCTTGATAAGCTGGGCCGTGATGGTCGGCACCGTCACCAGCCGGCCACCCGGTTTGACGCAGGCAAGGGCCGCCTTGCCACTCTCGCCCCCCGTCAGATCCAGCACCAGATCCACCTGGCCTACCTGGGCAACCCAGTCGGCATCGTGGTAATCCACCATGACATCGGCGCCGATCCCGTGCAGGAAGCCGTGGTTATCCGGGCTGGCGGTCACCACCACCTCGGCGCCATAGGCGCTGGCAAACTGCACCGCCAGATGGCCGACCCCCCCGGCACCGGCCAGGATCAGCACCCGCTGACCACGCTTGAGATCGCCATGCTCGAACAGTCCCTGCCAGGCGGTGAGGCCCGCCAGCGGCAGCGCCGCCCCCTGCTTGAGGCTGACGCCGTCGAGTTTGACCAGCTCGCTTTCGCTCACCACTATGGATTCGGCATAGGCGCCCGCCGCCAGCGGGAAGCCCACCATGCCGCACACCGGTTCCCCCTCCTTGAGGGAGGTGACACCGGGGCCGACTTTGTCCACCACCCCGGCCATGTCATAGCCCGGGGTCCAGGGCAGGTTGTCCTTGTTCTGGGCCGCCGCCCAGCCGAGCCCGGCCCGGGTCTTGGCATCGATGGGATTGACGCCGGCATAGCAGATGCGCACCCGCACCTCTCCCTCTGCGGGGATCCTGTCCTGCGAAGGGTTGAGCTTGAGTACCGAGGGGGCGCCGAATGCGGTAATCTGTAGCTGCGTCATTGCACAATCCATCCTGTTGATTGATCAAGGATCCACAGAATAACAGCGAGGACCACATGGCTCGAATGTTTCTTATCCCTCTGTTGCTGGCTCTGGGTTGGTGGGCCTTCCTGCTCTACTTCCGGATCCCGCTCAAACAGGGGGCCAGGGGGTTTTACTGGATCATCGGTCTGGGTGGCGGGCTCGCCGCCTTCCTCAGCCTGATGATGGTGCTGACCCACTAGCCCGTCCTCCAGCAACGACGAGGCCACCCTGAGGTGGCCTCCTGTTTTTCCCGTCTGGTAATGACATCCGTAGCCATTGCCCCCGGTGGCTCGCTCAACCCGCTTGCACGTTGAGGTGGTAGTGGCGGTTGCTGCCCTGCCCCAGCACCCCTTCTGCCAGCAGATGCTGGAACACCCTGTCCACCTCTTCCAGCGGCATGGCCAGTGCCTCGGCGACCCTGCGCTTGCTGCATTTGGACTCACCGCTCTCCAGCAGGCTTCTCACCCTGGCGACCAGCGCGGGTTCCGGCGCCGGTCTGGCGACGACCAGGGGCTCGGCAGGCACGGTCGGGGGCACTTCCGCCTCCCGCGGTTGCTGCTGTCGTTGCCACAGTCGGCGGAAGCGGTTCTCCTCCCCGATCAGGCTGACGAAGTAGGCGCCGAAGGCATCGAGCAGGATGGAGAGGAAGCAGACCAGCAGGAACTGCACCTGACTGATGCTCATGCCCACCCCGTCTGCCAGGCTACTCATCAGCCCCAGCATGGAGGATTGCTCATTGAGGGGCTTGGCGTCCCGCTCCTGGCGCAGCGCATCCTGCTTCAGTCTCAGCTTGGTGTTGGCCTGCTGCAGGCCGTTGACACCGCTTGAGATCCGCGCCATCTCGATATACTTGCGGGCCGCCTCCTCGTTGAGCAGGATCTGCCGCTCTATGCTGGCGATCTGCTCGTCGAAGCGGGCGATTTCCCGCTCGTGGCGGGCTTGCTGGCTCAGGATGGTGTTGGTGGCGCTGTTGATGCCACCGATGCTGCCACCGATGGAGATGGCCGCCAGCACGCTGTAGAACAGCAGCGACCAGAAGGCGCCGCCAAAGTCCCGGCGTGCCTTGCACTCCCCGTATTCATACCAGACGTAGAACTTGCCCAGCTCGAAGATGATGGCCAGACCGCCAAACAGCCACTTCATCAAGGGGTTGTCGTCGATGGAGAGAAACAGCAGCAGGGAGAAAACAATGGAGGCCAGGATGGCCAGGCCGGTGAAGGAGTAAACGGTGCTGAGCGCGAACCACCCCTTGGGGTAGCGCAGCGCGGCGGGGGCTTGTGTCGTCATGATGAGCGAAAGATGAGAAGCAGAGGAAAAGTTGGCTGCCGATTATAGTCAGCCAGCGGGCAGAATGAAGGCGGATCCCCGGATTTCCGCCATATCCGCATCCGGATGGGCAGAACCCGACCGAATTGGACAAATAGCCACCCCCTTGTCCCCAGCAGACGGGATCCGGCAGCCACCGGATGCCGTCATGATCAAGGGACGCGCGGATACACGGCGCCCTTTCATCTGTCCCCCTGATCATGGCGAGTCCCTCCCGCCAATCGGCCTGCCGCTCGTCCAGAGTGCAGCTGGGAGGCCATCGCCTCCCATTCTTTGCTCCGAATAGCCTGCACAACTCATGCAGACCGGGGGCGTACCGAGCAGGCTGCCTCCCAGACGGTTCGGCCAACCCGTTGAATTGCTTCAACGTTTCTGACGCCACCCAAGAAGCCGACGCGTTCAAGGCATTTAACCACCATTTCTGCACCAAGTTGCCGGAAGTCACCGACAGACGTTGTTCCGCTTTGGTTCAGGTTGCCCCCCCTACACTGAGGCCCCTGCTACCAGAGAGGTCATCATGCGCAACTCCGTTTCCCATCTGCTCTCCAGGCTGCTCAACAGCGGCGCGGCCTTCGCGGCGCCCCCGGCCCACGACAATGCAGCCAATCGGGAGCGCCCTTCGCAAGACTCACGCCAGAGCGACACCGAGCAGCACAACGCACCGCAAAGGAAAGAGTTGTCAGCTGGAGTGGATCACGAAACCATCAACGGGCAGCACATAACACTGCCCATCCCTACCAGTAATTCTCCATGCTGATATTGCCCGGCGCTCGTCTCAGGTTTTTGGCCAACCCCAGTGCCAGCAAGGATTGCTGGGTCTCCTTCACCATGGCGGGATTGCCGCAGATCATCACCTGACTGTGCTCGGCGGAAAACGCCAACCCTACCCGCTCCTGCAGGCTGCCCTCATCGATGGCCGCCGGGATCCGTCCTGCCATGGCCCCCGGCCTCGCCTCGCGGCTAACGAAGGGGACATAGCGGAATCGGGGGCCGTACTGCTCGACCAGGCTGGTGATGAGGGCCTGATAGGTGAGCTCCTCCCCCTTGCGCACCCCGTGCACCAGCACCAGGTTCTCGAACCGCCGGAAGACCTCGCCCTCCGCCAGCATGGCGAGGAAGGGGCCGATGGCCGTGCCGGTGGAGAGCAGCCAGAGATCCCGCCCGGCGGGAAGCTCGTCCAGGGTCAGGAAACCGGTGGCCTGGGATTGCACCAACAGGCTGTCTCCGGGCAGGAGGGCGCCGAGGGAGGGTGTCAGCTCCCCGTCCGGGATCGTCACCAGATAGAATTCGTGGTAGGGCGTGGTGGGAGGATTGACGAAAGAGTAGGCCCGCTGGACCCGTTGCTCGCCCCGTTGCAGGGCCAGCTTGGTGAATTGACCCGCCTTGTAGGGGGCAAGTTCTGCCGCCACACGCAGGGAGAACAGGGTGGGTGTCCATTCGATGCGCTCGATGACCCGGCCTTCGACCCAGGCTGCCATAGGGATCTCCGTCAGAGGAACAGAGCCCCACTCTACCCCGTGATCCCCGCCGGATTCAAAAATAAAAAAACCCGCGCAGTTGCGCGGGTTTTTTCTGCAAAGCGAGACGCTATTACAGAGCAACAACCTGGATTTGTACGGTTGCCTTGACGTCAGCGTGCAGCTGAACAACAACTTCGTACTCACCGGTGTTACGCAGAACGTTGCCCATGCGGACTTCGCTCTTGGCAACGGCTACGCCGGCAGCAGTGATGGCTTCAGCCACGTCACGGGTACCGATGGAACCGAACAGCTTGCCTTCGTCGCCAGACTTGGAGGCGATGACAACGGCAGCCAGTTCACCCAGCTTGGCAGCGCGCTCTTCAGCGGCAGCTTTACCGGCAGCCAGCTTGGCTTCCAGTTCAGCACGGCGAGCATCGAAGGTCTCGATGTTGGCCTTGGTAGCCATAACGGCTTTGCCTTGCGGGATCAGGTAGTTACGGGCATAACCAGCTTTAACGGAAACTTGGTCACCCAGACCGCCCAGTTTGGCGATCTTATCGAGCAGGATAACTTGCATTACCTTTCCTCTATGAAAGTTGAGTTAGGCGTAAGCGCCGGACCGATTCTTACTTGTTGTGCAGATCGGTGTACGGCAGCAGAGCCAGGTAACGAGCACGCTTGATGGCGCGTGCCAGCTGACGCTGATACTTGGCGCGGGTACCGGTGATACGGCTCGGTACGATCTTGCCAGATTCAGTGACGTAGTTTTTCAGAGTAACGATATCTTTGTAGTCGATCTCGGTAACGTTCTCGGCGGTGAAGCGGCAGAACTTACGACGACGGAAATAACGTGCCATGGCCTTTATCCTCTATGGAATGATCTTAAGAATTACTCTTCGGAAGACGCTTCAACAGCATCTTCGCGGCGCTCGTCGTCACGACGGGTGAAGCGCTCTTCCTTGGCCTTGGCCATCGGAGAAACTTCAGTCACGGCGTGCTTGGTGCGCATGATCATGTTGCGGATAACGGCATCGTTGAAGCGGAAGTTGGTTTCCAGCTCATCGATAACGGCCTGCTCGGCTTCTACGTTCATCAGAACATAGTGAGCCTTGTGCAGCTTGTCGATCGGGTAAGCCAGTTGACGACGGCCCCAATCTTCCAGGCGATGAATGGTACCACCGGAGGTGGTGATGGCGCCGGTGTAACGCTCGATCATGCCAGGTACTTGCTCGCTCTGGTCCGGGTGAACCATGAAGACGATTTCGTAATGACGCATTTTAGCTCCTTACGGATTAATTCAGCCTCTGCCCAGGTGCAGCCAGACCTCGGAGGCAAGGAACATAGTGGTGTTTTGACGCTGCTTTCTAGGGCGGCGTATTGTACGAAATCGCCTCTCCCACTGCAACCGGCGTCAACATTTGTTTTTATCGATGGATCTGATGCAAAACTTCAATTGATAACAATTATCATTTAGATCCATACTATCCTCAGGACTTTCTGGAGGGTGTGATATGCAACCCGCGCTGAGCACGGCCATCCCGGCCCGCAAATTCAAGCTGACCCTGCTGGGGCCAGCCTTCATCGCCGCCATCGGCTACATCGATCCGGGCAACTTTGCCACCAATATCCAGGCGGGCTCCACCTTCGGCTATCAACTGCTATGGGTGGTGGTCTGGGCCAACCTGATGGCCATGCTGGTGCAGACCCTCTCCGCCAAGCTCGGCATCGTCACCGGCAAGAACCTGGCGGAGCACATCCGCGACAAGCTGCCAAAACCCGCCGTCTGGGCCTACTGGGTACAGGCGGAGATCATCGCCATGGCCACGGACCTCGCCGAGTTCATCGGCGCCGCCGTGGGCTTCAAGCTGCTGCTCGGGGTCACCCTGCTGGAAGGGGCCTGCATCACCGCCGTGGTCACCTGGGGCATCCTCATGCTCCAGAGCCGTGGCCAGAAGCCACTGGAGTTCGCCGTGGGTGGTCTGCTGCTGTTTGTGGCCGCCGCCTATATCGTCGAGCTGGTGTTCTCCCGCCCTCATCTGCCCAGCCTGCTGGAGGGCGCCCTCTTCCCCGGCCTGCCCAACAGTGATGCCA
Source organism: Aeromonas sp. NJAU223 (assembly GCF_051125555.1). Classification (NCBI taxonomy): domain Bacteria; kingdom Pseudomonadati; phylum Pseudomonadota; class Gammaproteobacteria; order Aeromonadales; family Aeromonadaceae; genus Aeromonas; species Aeromonas sp. NJAU223. Next base: position 3,850,538 of record NZ_CP144204.1, read on the forward strand.
TCTACCTGGCCGCCGGCGTGCTGGGGGCGACCGTGATGCCCCACGTCATCTATCTGCACTCGGCGCTGACCCAGCACACCCAGGATCAGGGCACCATCAGCCAGCGCCTGCACACTACCAAGGTGGATGTGGCCATCGCCATGACCATCGCCGGCTTCGTCAACCTGGCCATGATGGCCATGGCGGCGGCGGCCTTCCACGGCACCGGCAACCAGCAGGTCGCCGAGCTGGAGACGGCCTACCAGACGCTGACGCCGCTGCTCGGCCCCGCCGCGGCGACCCTGTTCGGCCTCTCTCTGGTGGCATCCGGCATCTCCTCCACCGTGGTGGGGACCCTCGCCGGTCAGGTGGTGATGCAGGGCTTCGTGCGTTTCAGCATCCCGCTCTGGCTGCGCCGGCTTATCACCATGGCTCCCGCCTTCGTGGTGATCGCCATGGGGCTCAACACCACGGAGATCCTGGTGCTGAGCCAGGTGATCCTGAGCTTCGGGATCGCCCTGGCCCTCATCCCCCTGCTGATCCTGACCGGGGATCGCGCCCTGATGGGCCAGCATCGCAACCATCCGGTCACCCAGGCGCTGGGCCGTCTCATCGTCGCCCTGGTGATCGGCCTCAACGCCTATCTGCTGGTCTCCATGATCTGATTTATTCCGTCAGTGCAAGGCGGGCTCATTAACCCGGGTTAATGAGCCCACCCGCACTTTGGCGTATGCTGCCCCTCTGTATTTGCAACGGGCGGGAGCCATCCATGGAACATAGCCGCGCCAGCTTCGTGCTGGGCCATCATTTCGAGCAGGCCAGAATCGTCCATTGCCAGGTGGGCGAGCCGACCCTGCTGGTGACCGAACTCACCCCTTTCCATCCCCAGAGCCACCTCTGGCCCGATCAACCGGGAGACGTCGGCACCGCCAGCTGGGAAGGCGGCAGCGCCGTCGTGGGTCCCTGCCGCATGGGCGCCATCAGCCCGGAAGGAGAACTCTTCGTCGATCAGGCCATCCCGGTCAAGCGGGGCGCAGAGGGCTGGGCCTTCGTGGTGGTGCACCCGCTGGCGGGCCAACATGCGCTTCCCATCGGCGGTGAGGTCGAGCTGAAGGTCGATGCAGAGGCTCGCCATGCCCTGAGTCTGGGCCACAGCGGCTGTCACCTGGTGGCCCTGGCCCTGAACCGGGTGCTGATGCCTTATTGGCGCAAGGAGGTGAGCGAGCGGGATGCGCTGGAGCAACCGGATTTCGACCGCCTCGCCATCCAGTCCTCCCGGGTCGAGTCGCGAGGCTCCCGGGAGCAATACCGCATCGGCAAGAGCCTGCGCAAGAAGGGGGTCAACAGCGAGGCGCTGCTGGCTGAACTGCCCCGCATAGAGCAGCAGGTGAACGCACAACTGGCCGAGTGGCTGGCGAGTGGCGGCGAGATCCGCCGTTCACGGGCTGGCGAGGCCATCATCGACTCTCGCTACTGGCACTGTGTGCTGGAAGGCAGGGAGGTCACCATCCCCTGTGGTGGCACCCACGTCGGCAGCCTGGCGGAGCTTGGCATCGTCAGCGTGCAGCTAAATCCCCGTGAGGAAGGCTTCACCCTGCAAAGCCGGGTCTCCCCTTAAACGGCGGTGGCAGGCCAGGAGGTGGTTCAGGCGAGGCGGATCAGCAGGATGCCGCCGAGGATCACCAGAGCAGCCACCAGCCTGACCCTGCCCAATCGCTCCCCCAGCCAGAGCCAGGAGAGCAGCATGGCAAACAGCACGCTGCTCTCGCGCAGGGCCGCCACCAATCCGATGGGGGCCTGGGTCATGGCCCAGATGACGATGCCGTAGGCAAGCAGCGACAGAGCCCCGCCGATCGCCCCCGCGGACCAGTCCGCCCGGCCCAGGCTACGCAGAGAGGTGCGGCTCTGCCACCGCATCAGCAGCGGCATCACCAGCGCCGTCAGAGTGAACAGCCAGAGGGTATAGCGCACCGGCGCGCCGGCCGAGCGGGCCCCCATGCCATCGGACAGGGTATAAGAGGCGGTGAAGAGCGCCGTCACCAACACGGCGGTGAGCGCCGTCGGCGCCAGCCTGATGCCACCGCGCCAGGCCATCAACAGCACGCCACTCACCAGCACCAATGCCCCCATCACCGCCGGCAGCCCGGGCCACTCCCCCAGCAGCAGAATACCCAGCAGCAGGGTCAGCAGGGGCGCACTGCCGCGCGCCAGCGGATAGACCTGGCCAAATTCCCCCAACCGATAGGCTCGGCCAAGAAACAGGCAATAGCCGCAGTGCAGCAGGATGGAGAGTGCCAGCCAGGGATACTCGGCGGGGGCCGGCCACCCAACCAGGGGCAGCAAGGGCAGGCAGAACAGCCCGGAACAGAGGGAGACCAGCAGCACGCTGACCCGGCCCGCGGCCTGGCGTTTGGCCAGAGCGTTCCAGAGTGCATGCAGCAGGGCGGCCAGCAAGATGGCCGCGAAGATGGTGGGGGTCACAGCAGAATTCCATGCTATCGGGGCCGGGGATCATAGCCCTTTATTCCATGGCAATGTGGGAGCCATCGCATGATTACGCTTTTGACTCCCACCAACAACCTCAGAGGGCCTTGCGCATTCCCATATGGGGGATGTCATCCTCGAGATAACCTTCCCCTTCCGCCACGAAGCCGTGACGGCCATAGAACCCCTGCAGATGGGCCTGGGCACCAAGCCAGATGGAGTGCGCAGGCCAGAGACCCTCGCAGCCCCTGACGGCCTCCGTCAGCAGGCGGTGGCCCAAGCCATCCCCGCGGGAGCGCGGCGACGTGACCACCCGGCCGATGGCCGCGCCCTGCTCGTCCCCGATGCCGGGGGCCATGATGCGGGCATAGGCCGCCAGATGCTCACCGTCATATCCCAGCAGATGCAGCACGCCGTCCCGGCGATCCACCCCGTCCAAGTCCTGGAAGGGACAAGTCTGCTCCACCACGAACACCTCGGCGCGCAGGGCAAGCAGGTCATACAACTCGTCCGTGGTGAGTTCACACCAGGGTTTGAGGCTCCAGTTCATCACATACTCCTTACCGATCCGGCTCGTCAGCATACTCTTGCAGATACAGGGTCGGCATTAACCTTGGTTAAGATGCTTGAGCCGCTTGCGAATACGGCTGAGGCTGATGGGGGTGATCCCGAGATAGGCGGCTACCTGATGATCCGGCACCCTGGCATCCAGCGCGGGGAAGCTCTGCAGGAAGTGCTGATAACGAGCCTGGGGGCTCTCGGTCAGCAGCAGCAACTCCTTTTCCTCCTTGATCCTCAACTGCACCGCCAGCAAGTGATGATACCAGGCAGGCCAGCAGGCGAACGTGCGCAGGTCTGACAGCGCGAACAGCTGCAAGCGACAGGGCTCCAGCGCCTCCACGCTGTAGCGGGCGGGTTCACCCGAGAGCAGATGGTGGAAGTCGATGAACTCATCCCCCTCCCAGTAGAACTCCTTGATGTACTCGCGCCCGTCCGCCAGCACCACCCTGGCCCGCAGCAATCCCTGCTCCACCCTGACCAGCAGATCCGGGCGCGCTCCCGCCTGCCAGAGGCAATCGCGGGGTGAGAGCCTCACCGGGCGGGCAAAAGAGAGGAGGCGCTCGGCCTCCTGCTCATTCATGTCCCTATCCAGATTGAACAGGGGTCTGTCCATCCCGACCAACTCAGCCGCGACGCTGACGCACGGCTTCGAACAGGCAGACGCCGGTCGCCACCGAGACATTCAGGCTAGAGACGGCCCCCGCCATGGGGATGCTCACCAGTTCATCACAGTGCTCACGGGTCAGGCGACGCATCCCCTTGCCCTCAGCGCCCATCACCAGCGCCATGGGGCCGGTAAGCTTGGCCTGGAACACATCGTGATCCGCCTCGCCGGCGGTGCCGACGATCCAGACACCGCGCTCCTGCAACTCGCGCAGGCTGCGGGCCAGGTTGGTGACCTGGATAAGCGGCACCACCTCGGCGGCGCCACAGGCGACCTTGCGCACCACAGAGGTCAGACCGGTGGCCTTGTCCCGCGGCACGATGACCGCATGGACCCCGGCCGCATCGGCGCTACGCAGGCAGGCGCCGAGGTTGTGCGGATCGGTCACCCCGTCCAGCACCAGCAGGAAGGGCTGGGCCTTTTGCTCGGCCAGGCCGTCCAGCAGGCTGGCCAGATCGTGCTCGGCCAGCTTGGGGGCCTCGATCACCTTGGCCATGATGCCCTGATGATTGTTGCCCTCGGCCTTATCGTCGAGCGTCTTGCGGTTCACGCTCTGCACCTTGAGGCCGAGGGATTCCAGCTCGTCCAGCAAGGGTTGCAGCCGGTCGTCATCGCGGCCCTTGAGGGCCCATACCTCGATGAAACGCTCCGGGGTGCGCTCGAGCAGCGCGGAGACAGCATGAATGCCATAGATCAGTTCAGTACTCATTTAGTGCTCTTGGCCTTGTCGCGGGCCTTCTTGCCCGGTCGTCTGTTGCTGGGTTTGGCACGGCCGCCCTTGTCGGCCTTGACGCCATCCTTGCTCTCCTTGCGTTTCTCGTGGCGCTGGGCGCTCTTGGCCTTCTCCTTCTTGATCTCGGCCTGCTTGCGCGCCATCTCCTTGGCGTTCTTGCCGGTGGCCTGGAGGGGCTCTTCCACCATCACGAAGTCGATCTTGCGATCGTCCAGATTCACGCCCATCACCTTGACCCGGACCTTGTCACCCAGACGGTAGCGGCGGCGGAAGTTCTCGCCGATCAGCTGCTGGTGCAGGGGGTCGAACTGGTAGTAGTCGTTGGTGAGGGTGCTGACGTGCACCAGACCGTCGATGTGGATCTCGGCCAGACGCACGAAGAAGCCGAAGCCGGTGACGCTGGCGATGACGCCGTCGAACTCGTCACCCACGTGATCCAGCATGTACTCGCACTTGAGCCAGTCGGCCACGTCGCGGGTGGCGTCGTCGGCACGGCGCTCAGTCATGGAGCAGTGCTCGCCCATGGGATCGACTTCGTCCAGCTGGTAGTGATAACCACCACTCGGGGTCCACTTGTGACGCAGATTCCCCTGCTGCTCTTTGGCAGTCTGGTATTTAATCGCGCGGTGCAGGATGAGATCCGGGTAGCGACGGATCGGCGAGGTGAAGTGGGCGTAAGACTTCAGGGCCAGACCGAAGTGACCGATGTTGTCGGCCTGATAGACCGCCTGGCGCATGGAGCGCAGCAACATGGTGGAGAGCAGCTCCGCATCCGGACGCCCTTCAAACTTGGCGGCCAGCTCGGCGAAGTCCTTCGGCTCGGGCTCGAGACCCCCCTTGAGCTCCAGGCCCAGTTCGGCCAAGAAGTCGCGGAAACCGGTCAGGCGCTCTTCACCCGGACGATCGTGGGTACGGAACAGGGCGGCGGCCTCGTTCTTCTCGATGTAGCGGGCGGCCGCCACGTTCGCCTGGATCATGCACTCTTCGATGATCTTGTGGGCGTCGTTGCGCACCAGCGGCACGATACGGTCGATCTTGCGCTGGGCGTTGAAGATGAAGCGGGTCTCTTCGCTCTCGAACTCCACGGCGCCGCGTTGGTGACGAGCGTGCTTGAGGGCCTTGTAGAGGTTGTTGAGCTCCTCGATGTGGCCGATCAGCGGCTCATACTGCTGACGCAGCTTGGGCTCGCCATCCAGGATCCCCGCCACCTTGGTGTAGGTCATGCGGGCGTGGGAGTTCATCACCGCTTCGTAGAACTTGTAACCGGACATGCGGCCGGCGGCGGAGATGGTCATCTCGCACACCATGCACAGGCGGTCGACCTGCGGGTTCAGGGAGCAGAGGCCGTTGGAGAGCACCTCCGGCAGCATGGGCACCACGAACTCGGGGAAGTAAACGGAGTTGCCGCGCTGATAGGCCTCGGCATCCAGCGACGTACCGGGACGCACATAGGCAGACACGTCGGCGATGGCCACCCAGAGGCGCCAGCCGCCACCGCGCTTGGCTTCACAGAAGACCGCATCATCGAAGTCACGGGCATCTTCCCCGTCGATGGTGATGAGCGGCAGAGCGCGCAGGTCGATACGACCCTCTTTGGCCTTCTCCGGCACCTGTTCGCCCAGGCCCGCGATCTCCTTGGTCACCTCTTCCGGCCAGGTATGGGGAATGCCGTGGGTGCGCAGGGCAATTTCGATTTCCATGCCGGGAGCCATGTTCTCCCCCAGCACTTCCAGCACGGTGCCGACCGCGTTGAAGCGGGCGCTGGCACGCTGGTTGATGCGCACGACCACCACCTGGCTCTGACGGGCACCCTTGTTCTCCCCTTCCGGGATGATGATGTCCTGGCCGATCCGGCTGTCATCCGGCACCACGAAGCCCACGCCGTTCTCGACGAAGTAACGACCGACGATGTCCGCCTCGCGGGACTTGAGCAGACGCACCAGACGCGCCTCCTGGCGGCCTTTGCGATCGATCTCGGTCGGCTGCACCAGGGCATAGTCGCCGTGCATCAGGCGCTGCATCTCGCGGTTGTTCAGGAAGAGATCCGCTCCGCCGCCTTCGGGACGCAGAAAACCGAAACCGTCTTTGTGGCCGAGCACATAGCCTTTCACCAGATTCAGACGATCCGGCAGGGCGTAACATTGGTTGCGAGTGAAGACCAGCTGTCCGTCACGCTCCATGGCGCGCAGACGACGGCGCAAGGCTTCCAACGGCTCTTCCTCGGTCAGCTTGAGGACCTTGGCCAGCTCTTCACGGGACATGGGTTTCTCATGACCCTTGATGAGCTCCAGCAGCATCTCGCGGCTGGCGATGGGGTTTTCGTATTTTTCGGCCTCGCGTTGGAGGAAAGGATCTTTTTGAGACATAAGCAGGCCTTTGAATAAGGAATAACGCAGACATTATATCGAAGGGGGGAGCTAATGGCATCCATCGACTGCCTTTTGGCCAATCTCTCTGTCATACTGACCGCAGTTTGCAGGTATGTGAGACTCGGAATTCATGAGCAAGGACTCGTTTGCCCAATCCGCCGCCTATTTGAAACAGGCGGTTCCCCTGATGATCAAGTATCAAATCCCCACCACCCCGAACAATTACCATCTCTGGTACAACTACGTCTCAGGGGACATGCCCGAGCTCAACAGTGCCGTCGATCAGGCGATCAAGCAGCAGGGCACCTTCTCTCTCACCACCTGTGAGCGCCTCTATCACCAGCATCTGGCCAACCAGGATGAACAGCAGATGGAGACCATGAAGCTCAACCTGGCCGCCATGGCCAACGAGCTCAGCCACTCCATGCAGGATGCCCTGGTCGATACCGGTCAGTTCCAGGCCATGCTCGACAAGAGTTTTGACAAGCTCAGCCTCATCGACGACGACGGGCTCAGCCTGGATGACACCATGTCCATACTGCGGGAGCTGGTACGCGAGTCCAGGGACGTGCGCCTCTCCACCCTGCATTTTCGCAATCAGCTCAGCAGCGCCGAGAAGGAGATCAAGGAGCTGAAGGAGGCGCTGAGCGAGACCCGCAAGCTGGCTACCGAAGATGCCCTCACCAGCCTGCTCAACCGGCGCGCCTTCGATCTGGAGGTGGACAGCCTGATCCGCAGCCGTCAGCCCTTCTCGTTGATCATGGTCGACATCGATCGCTTCAAGAACTTCAACGACGAATATGGCCACCTGCTGGGGGATCAGGTGTTGCGCATCTTCGGCAAGCGACTGCGGGAGGTGAGCAAGGAGGGGATCACCGCCTATCGGCTCGGAGGGGAGGAGTTTGCCCTGCTGGCCCCCCGCCGCTCCCTGGCACTGACCCGCCAGATGGCGGAAAGCCTGCGCCGGGCCATCGAGAAGATGTCCATTCTGGATAGAAAGTCCGGCCGGCGCATCGATCACATCACCGCCTCCTTCGGCGTCGGTGAGCACAGCGGCCAGGAGAGCGCAGACGCCCTGATCGAGCGCACCGACAAGCTGCTCTACAAGGCCAAGGCGCTCGGCCGCAACCGGGTGATGCCGCTCCCCACCTGATGCCTCATGGCAAGAAGGCCGGTCAAGATGACCGGCCTTCTTCATTTCACAAATCCACTCGTTCTCAGAGGCTCTTGAGCTTCTCTTCCGGCAGAGCCAGTTCGTCGTTGCGGTTGACGCCGATGCCGCGATCCAGCACCTGACGGGCGATGGCATGCGCCTCCTCCAGGGAATGCATGGCATAGGTGCCGCACTGGTATTCGTTCAGCTCGGGGATCTTGCCCTGTTCCTGCACGGTCAGCACGTCACTCATGGCGGCCTTCCAGGCGGCACCCACACGGGCTTCATCCGGTGCACCGATCAGGCTCATGTAGAAACCGGTACGGCAACCCATGGGGGAGATGTCGATGATCTCGACGCCGTTGCCATTGAGGTGATCCCGCATGAAACCCGCAAACAGGTGCTCGAGGGTGTGGATGCCACGCTCGGAGAGGATCTCCTGGTTCGGTACGCAGAAGCGCAGGTCGAACACGGTGATGGTGTCTTTGTTCGGGGTCTGCATGGTCTTGGCGACCCGTACTGCCGGGGCCTCCATGCGGGTATGGTCGACGGTAAAACTGTCCAATAACGGCATTTCTGACTCCTGATGTGGTTACGAGAACCAGCCCCCGCTGGGAAGCTGATCCTTGCATTGTCGATACTGGGCGCCATAGCGCTGGGCACGGGCCTCTACCTTGCGGGAGACCTTCATCAGCCACCCCTTGGCTCGGTAGCTGCCACGCCGGTAGCCGCCCCAGCCTTCGTGATAATTGAGGTACTGGCCGTAGGCATCCCACTTGGAGGTGCCGTTCAGCCGCTGGGCCTTGTTAGTGTACCAGCCCATGAAATCGATGGCGTCGGCGAAATCATCCCGATCGCTCCAGCCGTTGCCGGTTTCCCGCTTGTAGTCGTCCCAGGTATCATCCTTCACCTGGGCATAGCCATAGGCGGAGCTGGCACGGCCGGTCGGGATGAAGAGGAAATACTGCATCGGTGGCTGGGCATCGTGCACGAAGGAGGACTCCTGATACATCATGGCCATCACCACGTGCACCGGCGTTCCCCAGCGCTCGGTCATCTTGAGCGCCGCCTTGTGCCAGTCCGGTTTCTCCCGAAAGATCTGGCACAGGTTCTCCGGCTGGGCTGGCGGCGTGGTGCTGCAGGCGGTCAATCCCATCAGCAGACCCAGCACCACCACGAAGCGCTTTCCCATCAACGGCAGAGCCGCTGTTCGCATGTCAAACTTTCGAGGCAAATCCAACATCAAATAGCGTCTTCGTTCTCTTCACCAGTACGAATGCGGATAACACGTTCAACTTCGCAGACGAAGATCTTGCCATCGCCAATCTTGCCGGTACGCGCCGTGTTCTGGATGGCCTCCAGGCAGGCATCGAGATCCTCGTCCTGCACCACCAGCTCCAGCTTGACCTTGGGCAGGAAATCCACCATGTACTCGGCACCACGATAGAGCTCGGTGTGACCCTTCTGGCGGCCGAATCCCTTGACCTCGGACACCGTCATGCCGTTGATGCCGATCTCGGCCAGGGCCTCGCGTACATCGTCCAGCTTGAACGGTTTGATGATGGCTTCAATCTTCTTCATGGTGACTCCTTACCAGTTCTGTTTGCCAAACCCGGACGTGATGGGGTAACGGCGATCCTTACCAAAGTTGCGGGCCGTGATGCGGGGCCCGACGGCCGCCTGACGGCGCTTGTATTCGTTGAGATCCACCAGCCGGATCACCTTGCGAACCACCGCCTCTTCGAAGCCCTCCGCCACCAGCTCTGCGACCGAGGCATCCTCCTCCACATAGCGCTTGAGAATGGCATCCAGGATGTCGTAGGGGGGCAGGCTGTCCTGATCCACCTGATCCGGTGCCAGCTCTGCCGAAGGCGGACGATCGATGACCCGCTGCGGGATCACATAATCGAGGGTATTGCGATATTCGCACAGTTTGAAGACCAGCGTCTTGGGCACATCCTTGAGCACGTCGAAACCGCCCGCCATGTCACCGTACAGGGTGGCATAGCCAACGGACATCTCGCTCTTGTTGCCCGTGGTCAGCACGATGCGGCGACGCTTGTTGGAGAGCGCCATCAGCAGCACACCGCGACAGCGCGCCTGCAGGTTCTCTTCCGTGGTATCCCGGGCGGTACCGGCAAACAGCGGCGCCAGCTGGGTCATGAAGCCTTCGAACATGGGTTCGATGGAGATGATGTCAAACTCCACCCCCATCCGCTCGGCCTGCTCCTTGGCATCCTCCACGCTCATCTGGGCGGTGTAGCGGAACGGCATCATCACCGCCTGCACCTTGTCGGCTCCGATGGCATCGGCCGCAATGGCCAGGGTCAAGGCGGAGTCAATTCCACCGGAGAGACCCAGCACGGCGCCCTGGAAGCCGTTCTTGGTGATGTAGTCGCGCACCGCCAGCACCAGCGCCTGATAGATCTCCGCCAATGGCGGGAGGGACGCCGCAGGCTCCTTCTCCTTCACCGGCTGGTTCTGCTCGAAGCGCACCACTGCCAGTTCTTCGGCAAACGGTGCCAGCTTGTGGGTCAGCTCGCCCTGGCCGTTGAACACCTTGGAGCAACCGTCAAAGATAAGCTCGTCCTGACCACACACCTGATTGAGGTAGACCAGTGGCAGACCGGTCTGGGCACAGCGCTCCGTCATCAACTCATGGCGGATCCAGGGTTTTTCACGATCATAGGGTGAGGCATTGATGGTCAGCAACAACTCGGCACCGGCAGCCTTGGCCGCCATGGCCGGACCCGATTGCCACAGGTCCTCGCAGATCAGCAGCCCCAGTTGATGACCACGGAAAGAGACCACGCAGGTTTCACTGCCTGCGGTGAAGTAGCGCTTCTCGTCAAACACGCCGTAGTTCGGCAGATCCTGCTTGAAATAGCGAGCCACCAGCCTGCCCTGCTCGAAGAGAGACGCCGCGTTGTAGAGCGCGCCCTCTTCACGCCAGGGGTGACCGACCAGGATCGCGCACTGGCCAGCCCAGGCAGAGATGCGGGCCAGTGCGACCTCGACCCGGAGCATCAGATCGGCACGCAGCAGCAAGTCCTCCGGCGGATAACCGGTCAGCGCCAACTCGGAGCAGACCAGCAGATCGGCCCCCTGGGCGTCCGCCTCGGCGGCCGCGGCCAGCACCTTGTCACAGTTGTCTTCGATGGCGCCTACCGTCAGATTTAACTGGGCAAGCATCAGAGAGAGGGCTTTTGCCATGGCGATGCATCTTGAATTCGAAAATGATGGGGAATGATAAAGAAAAGGCGCTGGCTGTGCCAGCCCAACCCTTGGGCTTTGCGCTGGAGTTCTGGCCACCAGCAGATAAGATGTAACTAATCGAAGGAGAGATTTGCCATGATCAAGGATGTGAAAGGATTCACGCTACTTGAACTGATGATCGCCGTCAGCCTGGGGGTCATCTTGCTCGGTATTGGGGCGCCCGCCATGTCGAGCCTGCTCAACGAGAATACGCTGCAATTTGAATCGCGCACCCTGCTTAAGTATCTGCGCTTCGCTCGCGGTCAGGCCGTCGACAATCAGCAAACCGTCACTGCCTGCCTGGCCAACGCCAGCGATAGCTGCGTCACCGCCAGCCCGACCCAAATGCTAGTGTTCGTCGATAGCAACGGCAACCGCATTTTGAATAACGGTGAGCAGCTCCTAGCAAGAAGCCATATTTTTCCTACAAACTTTAGTGCGACGAACCAAAGCTCAGAGGCCACCAAGCGCGCCACTGTATTTATCCCAGATGGAACCAGCCTTGTTACCAATACCACCCTTAATCTCTGCAGCCCAGGCAATGCCCGGGTCGATCTGGTCATCGCCCCTTCCGGGCGCACCACTCAGTCAACCCAGGCCAATATCATTTGCCCCTGATGCGTATGGCCTGCTATCGCAGTTGGCTAGCATCTTGCCGCATCCCCTCTTTTGACTGGAACTTGTCTCCCGCAGGACGACACTCCAGCAGTTTAAGCACAGGGACCACGGCACCGTTGACCTCGTAACCCCTCTGCTGGAATTTCTCCTGTACGGCCTGCTGGCTGTTGTCATTGACAGTTCCGTGCAGTACGACTCTCTGCCCGTTGGTCAATTCGACATAGCACTTCATGTCATCCGCCAGCGCAACTCCTGACAGCAGAGTAACGAAAGCCAGCATCACTCTTTTAAGCGACTTCATTGTGCCTCTCCTTCATACAGGTAGATCTTCTTGGGCGACATATCCATTTCGGCCTCTTCCGCTCCTTCTGCACATTCTCCGCCACCGGTACAGCGCTCAGGCTCACCATTGCCCTCATCCTTGAGGATGACCTCTTCCCCTGTGCCGCCCCCCAGAATGCGGATCTTGGCATCATCCCCGGCATGGACCACCAAATCATCCGCCACCTTGTTTTGCACCTCGACGTAGCGTTCGGGAGTCTCATTGCCATCCAGATCCACGACGTAGCGGAACGAGCTGCCGTAGTGCATATCCACCATGTATTGACGCGCCGCGCCAATGGACTGGATGGTGCACTGCTGGAATGACTGCACCTGGGGCAGGAAAGAGGTGAAATAGAGCTTGCCCTGCAAGACCACACCGGTCCCCAACGATTTCTCCCCCTCTTCGTTCAGCCAGTTGGCCCACCCCTTCGCACTGGTGATCCCCGCCTTGACCGCCAACGTTCCGGCAGTGGTCGTCTGGGCCGAGAGCGGATCATTGGTGACATCATAAAGATCGGAGACCTGAATGGGGGTTCTAGCCGGTGAAGTAGCTGTACGCGGAGTGACGTCATAGTCGCGCAGCATGAAATAGCCGTTTCGGACGCTCGATTCGGACGAGGGGCGATTGCGATCACCGCTACCGATCAACACGGCATCGAAGGGGCGGTCTTGATAGGAGTAGGTCGTATTGCCCCCGGAAGTCGTTGCCGTTACCTGCTTGTTGATGGTCCTCACCACTATGGGCTGGGTGAAGAAACGGCGATCGTCTGTCAGCGTTGCATCCGACCCCAGACTGGCAAACTTGAAGACCTTCCAATCCGACTTGGTGGCAGAAGGTAGGTCCATCCGCCAGATGTTGCCACCGGTATCCCCCACATAGATGCGATCAACCTTGTCATCCCCATCACTATCCAAGGTCGCCACCGAGCCAGGCATGCTGTCATTCATGCCACTGACCTGCAAATTGGAAGTCGACGTGGCGGCAGGGGTAGCACTGAACACCAGTGCTCCTGTTGCGGCATTGACGATATAGATCCCCCTCCCCATGCTGTCATTGGTTCCCAACCCCTGAGCACTCTTGTTGGTGTCATACCCCCCCGTAAAGATAAGGACCGGATCGGTCACTCCGGGGACGAAAGCCACCTCGGGGACCGACCAGGTCAATCCCAACTCACCAAAGCCCGTGCTCTGGGCGTTCAGTCGCCATTTCAGGGTCGGGGTATTGGGACTGGACAGATCGAAGGCGTAATAAGCCTTGCCACCACTTCTCAGCCCGGTAAATACCCAGACAAAGTCGTTTTCGGAAGACTTCAACACTCCGTTTCGATTGGTATCCTTGATGAGGGCAACGGGTGAAGAGTCGACACCATAGAGATGTTCAGCTGACTCGGCATTGACCCGCAGCGCCTGTTGATTGGCCAGAAACTCATAGGGAATCGTGGCCCAGCTCTCGTCGATGGTGCTGCCCATGTCCTTGAACATGTGCAAGAAACCAGCATTGGTGCCAAACAAGATCCGCAAATCTGGCGCATCCGCCATGTTGCCTGACTGGGGTCCGTAGTTCAGTACCAGCGGGCGGGAGTGAAGCGGATCCCCCATGATGTGGCTACGGAGGGTGGTCGAGGTATCAAAGTCCTCATCATCCACATCCAACCCTTTGGTCCAGTTGATCAGCTTGTCCAGCTCGGCCGAGTCACCGACTTTCATCAAGGTCATCAATGCCGCCTCACTCCCTGCCTGAGAGACCAGATTCGCCTTGGTCAAAGCATCGAGCCGAGTCTGGGCATTGTTGATGACATAGAGATTCCGGTTGCTCTTGGCCGCCAGCATGGCTTGCGCCCCACCCTCCGCAACCCTGTTACCGTCCCGGGTCGTTGACCAGTATGTTTGTGCACTGTCGAGGATGGTGCCATCGAATTTGATAGCAGGCAGGCCACGGCTGTCGGCGACATAACCGTCGGGGGAGAACATCAGTTTCTTCAGATTGCCCCGCCACCTTGGACCCACATCCGGTTCGAACATGGCGTAATAGATATTGTTGAGGCTGCGGGTCCGGTCGAAGTTATTGCTGGCGATGGCAGGTGAAACCAGCGAGGTATTGATCCTGAGGATGGCGAGCAGGGACGCTTTCAGGGCATCGGTCAGGGCCGAGGCGTTGGTTGCCGGGTAATAGACACCACCACCACGACGAGCGGTTTCGGCCAGTAAATTACCGGCACCGCTGATAGCTTCATCACCGAAACCAACGGTAAAGGTAGTGACCGTTTGAGTACCTGGAGAGACGCTATTGACGTCCTTATGCTTCATATAGCCAGCCAGTGCGGCCAGATAGCTACTCGACCGGTTATTTCCTGTGCCATAGGATACGGCCGAACCATAGGCTGCTTTTTCATCCGTTGAAAGTGTATTGATCAGCCCCTGAACGACGGAATCTGATGAGGTATCCTGGGTCGGCTCACCATCGGTGATATATATGACATAACCATTGTTGGAGCAGTTGTCATACGGGGCTTGATAGGTGCCGGCCGGGCTCTCTGCCGTGGTATCTCTCGGAGTGCCTTGCAGCCCATAGACGACCTGTTTGCCCCCAAAGAATTGGTAGGCCTCACTCAGCGTTTCACAAAGCGGGGTATTGGTGCTGGCGGTCAGGGCCTCCACTCTATCCAATAAATCCTGCTCGCCACTTTTACCATTGGCCAGCGTAGCTTCACTCCCCAATATGTCTCGAACGATTCGCCCGCCATTTGAAGAGTTGCTGTTGTTGGTATTGAATATGGCCAAACCAAAATCGACGCCGGGTGTCGAGGATATCAACCCTTTGACAGCATCCTTGGCAATACGCAGCCTAGATTCTTTGGAGTACCCGGTTGGGCCATAATACCACCGGATATAATTAGCCGAATAAATGGTCACCGCCGTATTGCTGGCATTGACGGCATTGGCCTTGTTCGCCGTATAAAACCACTCCCCGCGATTATTACTTGTTTTATCGACCGGATAACCTGTGCCAACAGACCAACTCCCGGTGTAGGGGTTGGCCGAATTACTTGCCGTCACGTCCTGCTTGCAGTCAACCAGGCTGATGTTGCTCACCTGATAACCGCTAAGGGAGTACCACTCTCCCCGCCCTCTTCCTGGCGGTGTACCACTCTCCACCTCATAGCTCCACATCTGGGACTGAAAATATCCCGTATTGGCGAGGGGTGTTTTGGACGTGGCGCACGCATTGAATTTGTCAGAGAAGCGCTTATTGCTGTTGATGGCGGGAATACTGCCGTCCGTGGAGAAATAGATAAACTTGTTGTTATTGGCCGTATCGGGGTCATTGCTCAGTACGGGATAGACGGTCGCCGGATTATACGCTTCTTTTATCTGCTCCATGGTGTCCGCCATACTGCCCGAGTTGTCGAATATCAGCAGTACCTTGGGCCTGAAATCACCGGCTTTGTTAAAGTCATAGATAAAGAGCTCGGTATCATCGGCTCTCGTTGTATTGGCAACCAGTATCAGGCTGGACCAGCACAAGACGACTCCAATTTGTCGTAACCACATATCCTTCGCTCCTATTTGGTGAGCAGTGGCTGTTCCACACCTGCAACCCAGTTCAACTGGCTCGCATATTTTCCATAATTCACCGAGGTCTGCAGCTCGACGTACTTGCACGCAGGAATGACGTTGTTGCTGCTTGCCTCCACCTTGCGTTTGCAGACTGTCTCCGTTCGCGTTGTCAGCGCCACTGCCGCAGAGGCGTTGCTGCTGTTGACCGTGATGGCCGCACTGGCCCCCATATTCGAGATCAGCGTCGACACGTTATTGCTCTGCATGGCGGCCTCAATGATCCCTTCGAGCCGATGTTCCGCCTGCCGGAAGCTGGCCGCCGAGCCGGCCATCTTGAGATCCTGACCCGATGACTGCATCACCACGACGGCAATCAAGGTCAGCGGTACCAGAATAATCAGGGCAACGATCAGGGCTACCCCACGTTGACGCTTCATGAGCTTCCCCCCATGACTGCCGGATTGCGCAGTGACACGCTGGTTTCTAGCAGCAACCGGCGAAAACCATCGCCATTACCCGTAACCGAGACATCGCCAACCTGATAGGTATTGTTATTGACGTAGCGGCCGGAAGCTTGCAATGAACGCACGAGCACAAAGACTCTGGCGGCGACGACTCGCCCCTCGCTCCACTCCTGCTCGGTAACATTGCTGCTGGCGACATAGCGATCGATGGTGCTGTCCGGCACCGGACTGTCATCAACACCAAACAGTATGCTGAGTCTCTCAATCCCTTCCGCCATGGCTCCTCCGATCAGCACGGAACCGCCATTGGCCGTCAGATACCGTTTTCTCAACTCGGGGCTGTTGGTGGTGGCATTGGGGGAGAGGTAATAAACGATGTGCTGATATTCCCACAATTGGCGTGCAGGCATGGCGGTCACACTGGGTATTGGTTCGCCCCCCTTGAACATCTGGGCGGCCTGGGTGTTGGTCGCGAGATAGAAGCGGTTGCCTGCGGCGTTTGCATCCGTGAGGGGACGGCCCATCAGCCGCTTGATACTGATGACATCCGTGTTGGCAATACGCGATGCTGTTGGAATACAAGAAAAGGCGCCACCAGTAATGCCTTTATTATTATCAATTCGAGCTCCCCATATAGCCCTAAATGCTCTGTTATCGGTTTTTCTGGGCGGAAGACTACCTCCCCCTAAATTGTCGGAGCAATCATCCGTTGCAAGCAAAGTTGATCCGCTACTTAAAGTCATCCCTTGCTCTTCTTTCATGGGAGAGCCCGTATAGTCCCCCCAGAAACCGGCCCATTTCAGATCCTGGGTCAGCATGCGCATGGCGATGCGGCCATTCTCCTGCAATTCGCTCTGATCGAAGGCGTCCTCCGTAGTGGCACGGGAAGCCACGAAGATGCTGAGCCCCCCGCCCACCAGAAAGACGCCGATCAACATGGCGATCAGCCACTCGACCAGGGTAAAGCCACGGGATTTCACAGGGTGGTCGTCAGTACGAACTGACGCCTCTGCCGATCTGCGACATTGCTCAGGCCGCAGCTGTCACGCACTGCGGTGACATTAGTGGCCCCATCGGAGAGGGACTGGCGGCCACGCCAGAAGATCCCCACAGTCAGACTGTTGTTGGCCCCCCGAATGACGCAGCCAATGGGGGACTGCAAGGATGATGCGGCACCGGAGACGGCCGCCCCTGCCAGAGAGCGCTGCCAGTAGTAGAGATCGAGCGCCTGCCTGTCGCTGCGACTGCAGCCCGCCATGGTGCCGTCGTCATTGCCACAGGAGGGGCGGTTCAGGGCCGTATTGGAAACCACTGCGGTGCCCTGGGCAGACCAGCTGTCCTTGTTGATCCGCGCACGCTCCACGAGATCGTTGGCGAGCCAATTGGCGATGGTGCGCTGACGGGCCTCATAACCGGAAAACTTGGCCGTCGCCTGCATGGCCACCAGACCCAGCAGGCCAAAAGAGAGGATCACCGCGGCTATCATCACCTCCAGCAGGCTGAATCCGGTCATGTGAGAACGACGTTGTGCTCTCATCGGCTAATCCCAGCAGGCATTGTTGGTGGTATCGCCGAGCCGGGTGGCGCTGCGGGTTCCGTTCTGATCGATGGAGAAGATGACACAATCACTGTCGGAACCTTGCGCTCCGGATGCCGTCGCAAACAGCGTAAATGTATTGCCTGCCGCGGAGATAACCAGATGATAGAGGCCTGAACCCGAGTTATCCGATACGTTCAACGCAGCCGCAGAGGAGGCGTACTGGTTGAAATCCATAAAATAGCTTTCTTGCCTGTTGGCGGCATCCAGCAGCATATTTTTGGCTTCAACACGGTGACTGACCAGCAGATAACGCTGATAGGAGGGATAGGCAATAGTGCCAAGAATCGCCACGATTGCGACGACTATCATCAATTCGATGAGGGAAAAGCCTCGATAGAACCCAATCATGTCCCATCCTTAGGTGACTGGTACTCCTGACAGTCTAATGCCGGATTGGTCGCAACGACAAACCCGGCATCAGAAACTTCATGCTTTATTCTTAGGCCATCCTGGCCAAATTCAAATAATTCTAAGCTCGGGCGGCACCTCGAACACCACGTTCTCCTCACGGCCCGGGTGTTCGGTCACTATCTTGCCCCCCAGCTCCCGCAGGCGAGTGATGACGTTTTGTACCAGGATGTCGGGAGCCGAAGCCCCGGCCGTCACCCCGATGCGCTCCACCCCATCCAGCCAGCCCGGTTCGATCATGGTCGCGTCGTCGATCAGATAGGCACGCGCCCCCACCTTCTCCGCCAGCTCCCGCAGGCGATTGGAGTTGGAGGAGTTGCGCGACCCCACCACCAGCATGGCATCCACCAGTCCCGCCATCTCCCGTACCGCATCCTGGCGATTCTGGGTGGCGTAGCAGATGTCATCCTTGCGCGGCCCCTGGATCTTGGGGAAATGCTGGCGCAGGGCGTCGATGACATCCGAGGTCTCATCCACGCTGAGGGTGGTCTGGGTGACGAAGCAGAGATCGTCCGGATTCTTCACCTGCAGCTTGGCCACATCGTCCGGCGTCTCCACCAGATACATGCCGCCCTCGTGGTTCTCGTACTGTCCCATGGTGCCGATCACCTCGGGGTGGCCGGCATGACCGATGAGCACGGCTTCGGAACCCTTGCGGCTGGCACGATGGACTTCCATGTGTACCTTGGTCACCAGGGGGCAGGTGGCATCGAACACCTTGAGGGCGCGGGACTTGGCCATCTCGCGCACCGTCTTGGCCACCCCGTGGGCGGAGAAGATGACGATGCTGTCGTCCGGTACCTCATCGAGCTCCTCGACGAAGACGGCCCCCGCCTCTTTCAGCTTGTTCACCACGTAGCGGTTGTGCACCACCTCGTGGCGGACATAGATGGGCGCACCGAATTTCTCCAGCGCACTCTCGACGATGCTGATGGCACGATCGACACCGGCGCAGAAGCCGCGGGGATTAGCTAGCAAGATATCCATCAGCACACCTCGCTCATGTCGATGGCACGATCGATCCCAACACAACAGAAGCCACGGGGGTTGGCGAGCAGGATATCCATCAGTGAACTTTCTCCTCGTCATCGACAGCCAGGATCTCCACCTCGAAGGTCACGGTGTGACCCGCCAGGGGATGATTGAAATCGACAGTGACCGACATGCCTTCCACCGCCCGGATGATGCCGGGCAGCTCACCGCCGTTGGGCTGATCGAAGATCATGATGGTGCCGACCTTGGGTTCCATATCGGCGCCAAACTTGGCTCTGTCCAGGTGGTAGATGTTGTCGGGATTGGAGAGACCGAACGCCTGCTCCGGTGCCAGGGTGAAGCTCTTGGTCTCCCCCTGCTTGAGCCCCAGCAGACACTGCTCAAAACTCATCGTCAGGCTGCCATCCCCCATCCGCAGACGAGCCGGTTTGCCGTGCAGCGCAGTGCTGTCGGCGACCGAACCATCTTCCAGCTTGATGGAAAAGTGGAACAGCACGCTGCTGTCAGCGGCAATCTGCTGGCTCATGCGGCCTCTTCCTTTTTCTTCTCACTGCGAAAACCGTCCAGCACTATCATGGCGGCACCGATGAAGATGAAGCTGTCCGCCAGATTGAACGCCGGCCAATGGGCACGCTGCCAGTAGAAGTCGAGAAAATCGACCACATGACCGAGCACCAGCCGATCGAACACGTTGCCGAGCGCCCCACCGATGATGAGGGAGTAGGCTATGCCGCTCCAGCGCTGGGTCACCGACTGCTTGCGCAGCCAGTGGATCAGCAGACCGCAGATGGCAAACGCCAGCACCGCGAAGAACCAGCGCTGCCAGCCCCCCTGATCCGCCAGGAAACTGAACGCAGCCCCCTTGTTGTAGACATGCACCAGGTTGAAGAAGGGGGTGATCTCCACCCCCGGATAACCAAATGGCAGCAACTTGACCACGGCGAGCTTGCTCGCCTGGTCCAGCACGAAGGCCAGCACCGCCAGCCACAGCCAACGCAGGCCGGTTTTTTGAGTGTCTTGAGTCATGTTCATCAGGCAAATTGACGCGTTTCGCCGTCACCCTCGACGTTGGTGACGCAGCGACCACAGATCTCTTCGTGACCAGCAATGGTGCCCACGTCTTCCACATGGTGCCAGCAACGGTCGCACTTGGCGGCGGCAGACTGGGCCACGCTCAGCCAGAGATCGTCGCGCTCGGTTGCGACGGCGTCCGCCGGTGCAGACTCGGCAACCACGACCTTGGCCTTGGAAGTGAGCAGCACAAAGCGCAGCTCATCGGCCAGTGCGTTCAGGCGCGCAGCCAGCTCCGGCTTAGCGAACAGGGTCAGCTCGGCCTGCAGGGAACCGCCGATGCGCTTCTCGCCACGGGCGGCTTCCAGCGCCTTGTTCACTTCCCCACGAACGGTCAGGATCTCCGCCCAGAAGGCATCGCTCATCTGCTCGCCCGCTTCCAGCCCGAACAGGCCGTCATACCACTCCTCGGTGAACACGAACTCGCCGCGCTCGCCCGGCAGCAGGGCCCAGATCTCGTCGGCGGTGAAGCTCATGATGGGCGCCATCCAGCGCACCATGGCCTCAGCGATGTGATAGAGGGCGCTCTGGCAGGAACGACGGGCCAGGCTGTCGGCCTTGGCGGTGTACTGCCTGTCCTTGATGACATCCAGGTAGAAGGAACCCATCTCGATGGAGCAGAACTGCATCAACTTCTGGGTCACGCCGTGGAAGTTGTACTCGTCGAACGCAGTCACGATCTCGGCCTGCACCGCCTTGGCACGGCCCACCGCCCAGCGATCCACCACCACCATGTCGGCAGGGGCCACCATGTCGGTCGCCGGGTTGAAGCCGTTCAGGTTAGCCAGCAGGAAGCGGGCAGTGTTGCGGATACGGCGATAGGCATCGGCGCTGCGCTTGAGGATCTCGTCGGAGACGGTCATCTCGCCGGTGTAGTCGGTGCTCGCCACCCACAGGCGCAGGATGTCGGCACCCAGCTTGTTCATCACGTCCTGGGGGCTGACCACGTTGCCGATGGATTTGGACATCTTACGGCCCTGACCATCCACGGTGAAGCCGTGGGTCAGTACCTGGTTGTACGGAGCCTTGTCCTTCATGGCCACGCCGATCATCAAGGAGGACATGAACCAGCCACGATGCTGATCCGAGCCTTCCAGATACATGTCGGCCGGGTTGCCGTTGAACTCGGGACGGGCATCCACCACGGAGGAGTGGGTAGAACCGGAGTCGAACCAGACGTCCAGGGTATCCGGCACCTTCTCATAGTTGTCGGCGTCCGCACCCAGCAGATCGGCCTTATCCAGATCCCACCAGGCCTGGATGCCTTTCTGTTCCACCAGCTTGGCCACTTCTTCCATCAGACGGACGGATTCCGGGTGCAACTGCTGGGTCTCTTTATGAACGAACAGGGAGATGGGCACACCCCAGGTCCGCTGACGGGAGATGCACCAGTCCGGACGGTTCTCGACCATGGCCTGGATACGGTTCTTGCCCCATGCCGGCACCCAGCCGCTTTGGCCGTGTTCGGCAATGCCCTGGGTCTCGATACGCTCGATCTCTTCCAGCGCACGCTTGCGCAGACCATTCTGCTCCATGCTGATGAACCACTGGGGCGTGGCACGGAAGATGATCGGGGTCTTGTGACGCCAGCAGTGCGGGTAGGAGTGGTTGAACACCTGATGGTGCAGCAGGGCACCACGCTCGGTCAGCACATCCACCACGGCGGTGTTGGCCTTGAACACGTGCTGGCCGGCGAACAGTTCGGTATCCGGCAGGTAGACGCCGTTGCTGCCAACGGGGTTGGCCACTTCCAGACCGTATTTCTGTCCGACCACGAAGTCTTCCTGACCATGGCCAGGGGCGGTGTGGACGATACCGGTACCGGCGTCCAGGGTGACGTGCTCACCCAGTACCACGGGGACATCGTAGTGGTAGAAGGGGTGGTTGAAGCGCAGCAAATCCAGGGTGCTGCCCTTGGCATAACCCAGGTTGTGGAACTGCTCGATACCGGCACGGTCCATCACGTCCTTGACCAGCTCGGCGGCCAGGATCAGGCGCTCAGGCTGCTCACCATCCACCTGCACCAGGGCGTAGTCCAGATCGGCGTGCATGGCGATGGCGCGGTTGGCCGGCAGGGTCCAGGGGGTGGTGGTCCAGATCACGGCAGAGATCGGGCCTTTACCGGTGTGACCTTGCGGGCAGTCGAACTTGGCCGCCACTGCAGCCTCGTCGACGGCCTTGAAGCGCACGTCGATGGAGGGGGAGTTCTTGTCGTAGTACTCGACTTCGGCCTCGGCCAGGGCGGAGCCACAGTCGGTACACCAGTGCACCGGCTTGGAGCCCTTGTGCAGGTGACCGTTTGCGACGATCTTGGCCATGGCGCGGATGATGTTGGCTTCGGTGCCAAAGTCCATGGTCAGGTAGGGATGTTCCCAATCACCCAGCACCCCCAGACGGATGAAGTCGGTCTTCTGCGCTTCAATCTGGGTCTTGGCGTATTTGCGGCACTCGGCGCGGAACTCGGCGGCGGAGACCTTCTCCCCCGGCTTGCCGACCATGCCTTCCACCTTCAGTTCGATGGGCAGACCGTGGCAATCCCAACCCGGCACATAGGGGGAGTCGAAGCCCGACATGCCCTTGGACTTGATGATGATGTCTTTGAGGATCTTGTTGACCGAGTGACCGATGTGAATGCTGCCGTTCGCATAGGGGGGGCCATCATGCAGAATGAAAGAAGGCTTGCCCGCTTTGGCGCGGCGAATGGCGCCGTAAAGATCCTGATCGTACCAACGCTTGAGCATGTTGGGTTCGCGCTTGGCGAGATCGCCACGCATCGGAAACTCGGTTTCCGGCAGATTCAGGGTGTGTTTATAGTCGCTCATCAGTCCTGGGTTCCCTTCTTTTCTAAAAGAGTGCTGGGTAAATTGAATGATGGCAGCCCGAACCAGGCTCGGGCCGCCAGGGCATCTCGTTCGATCTGCTCTTTCAAGGCGGTGAAAGAGGCAAACTTCTGCTCTTCGCGCAGCTTGTGGCGAAGCAGCACCTTGACCTGCTGACCATATAGATCACCAGAAAAATCAAATAGATGTACTTCCAATCTGGCTTGTGTACCGCTCAAGGTCGGCCGTACACCCACATTGGCGACACCGGGGAAGGTCTTGCCGGAACATAACACTTCCACCGCGAACACGCCACCGACCGGGATCACCTGCCGCTTCAGGGCAAGGTTGGCAGTGGGAAATCCTATGGTGCGTCCCAGCTTGTCGCCGTGGGCCACCCGGCCGCTGATGGCATAGGGACGCCCCAGCATCAGCTCCACTTCCGCCATGCGGCCGGCCGCGAGGGCCTCGCGCACCAGAGTGCTGCTGACCCGCTGGCGGGACAGCTGGAAGCTCTGGGTGCTGATCACCTCGAAGCCGAAGCGGCGCCCCGCCGCCTCCAGCAGGTGGAAGTCCCCTTCCCGCCCCTTGCCGAAGCGAAAATCGTCCCCTACCACCAGGTAGTGAACGCCGAGCTTCTCCACCAGCAGCTGCTCGATGAAGGTGCTGGCCGCCTGCTCGGCGAAACGGTGGGTGAAACGCACACAGAGCATGCGATCGATCTGCATGGCCTTGAGCGCTTCGTACTTCTCCCGCCAACGACTGAGACGCGCCGGCGCGGCGCTGCCCGCGAACAGCTCGAGGGGCTGGGGTTCGAACAGCATGACGCAGGCGGGCAAGCCCAGCTGGGCGGCTTTTTCCTGCAACCTGGCCAGCACCGCGTGGTGTCCCTGATGAACCCCATCGAAGTTGCCTATGGTCAATACACAGCCCCGGTGACGGGGCTTGATATTGTGAATGCCGCGAATAAGCTCCATCAGTGCCTTGTGCGTTGCTGCCATGGAAATCGGCGGATTATATATCAGGCGGCCAGCAGGATCAGCCCTCATGGCCCGATTTCAGCAGCCAGGAGGCCATCACCCCGCCATCCGCCAGGTTTGGCCTGATACAAGACACCTGAAGAGTCCTACTGCTTATCCGACTTCAGGTGCCTTGGTCGAATGCCGAGCGCCAACAGCACGATGCCGTAGAGGCCACCGCCTGCGCAGAGCAACAGGGTCAGCTCCAGGCTGGCCTTGCCCATGCTCCAGGCCCCCCACTGGGCGAGATCCGGTGACAGGTAGGCGAGCAGCCCGCCCATCAGCAGGGTCGCAGCCAGCAGTTTGAGGCAGAACACTCCGGTCTGGCGGGAAGGGCGATAGACGTTCTGGACATAGAGCCCCTTGAACAGCAGAGCCGCATTCAGGGTGCCGGAGCAGGCGGTGGCGAGCGCCAGCCCCACGTAGCCGAGGGGATAGATGAAGATGAGGTTGCACACCATGTTCGCCACCATGGCCATGATACCGATGCGCACCGGGGTCCTGGTGTCCTGGCGGGCGTAGTAACCGGGGGCCAGCACCTTGATCAGCATCAGGGAGAGCAACCCGGTGGTAGAGGCCAGCAGGCTGGCACTCGACATGCTCACTTCGTGCAGACCGAACTCCCCGCGCATGAACAGCACCCGCAAGATGGGCTCGCGCAGCACGGCGATCCCCACCATGGCGGGCAGGCCGAGCAGCATCACCATGCGTACCCCCCAGTCCATGGTGCGGGAGAAGTCCACCGGATCCGCATCCACGTGCTTCCTGGCGAGCGCCGGCAGGATCACCGTGCTGATGGCCACAGCGAACAGGCCGAGGGGAAACTCCAGTAGTCTGTCCGAGTAATAGAGGTAGCTGATGGCGCCGGTTGCCAGGAAGGAGGCGAGCATGGTGTTGATCAGCAGGTTGATCTGGCTGACCGAGACACCAAACAGCGCCGGGATCATCAGGGTGCGGATCTTGACCACCCCAGGGTGGTTCCAACCCCACTTGGGCCACACCAGCATGTTGATCTGGCGCAGGAAGGGGTACTGGAACAGGAACTGCACCAGGCCGCCGAGGAAGACACCGATGGCGAGCGAGATCTCCGGACGCTCCATCAAGGGGGCAATCCACCAGGCGGCCGCAATCATGGTGATGTTGAGAAACACCGGCGTGAACGAGGAGACGGCAAAGCGACCGAAGGTGTTGAGAATGGCCCCCGCCATGGCGGTGAAGGTGATGAACCAGAGATAGGGGAAGGTGATCTTGAGCATCAGGCTCGCGAGTTCGAACTTCTCCGCCGCCGGTCCGCCGTGCAGCCAGTCCCAGAACCAGCCCCAGCCAAACAGGGCCGTCAGCACCCCGGAGCCCAGCACCCCGAGCAGGGTCACTATAGTGACAATGCCGCCGAGTGTCCCCGCGACCGCGGCCAGCAACTCGCGCACAGCCTGCTCGTCACCGTTTTTCTTGTACTCCGTCATCACCGGCACAAAGGCCTGATTGAAAGCCCCTTCGGCAAACAGCCGACGCAAGAAGTTGGGAATGCGATTGGCGAAGAAGAAGACGTCTGCGGCAACCCCGGCACCGAGCAGATTGGCGATGACCACGTCACGCACCAAGCCCATCACACGGGACGCCAGCGTCATTCCGGACACTATCATGCCGGATTTGATCAATTTCTTACTCAAGACGAGGCCTCTGGAACTGTCGGAAAGAAAAGAATGCTGGTAGAATCGGCCGACAGTTTAACCGTCTCCCATCTGACACACCACCGGGGGGCGGTGTTTATTTGCACAAATCATTTGACAATATGTGGTTGGGAAGGCATATTTCCGGGCCTTTTCAATACACTCGCTAAGACAGTTTTAGGAGTTTTACCTTGGCTAACATCAAATCTGCTAAGAAGCGTGCTCTTCAGTCAGAGAAACGTCGTCAGCACAACGCCAGCCGTCGTTCCATGACCCGTACCTACCTGAAGAAAGTGATCGCTGCCATCGCCTCTGGCGACAAGGCTGCCGCCACTGCCGCTTTCGCTGTTGCTCAGCCGATCATGGATCGTATGGCGACCAAAGGCCTGATCCACAAGAACAAAGCTGCTCGTCACAAGAGCCGCCTGTCTGCCCAGATCAAAGCTATGGCTTAATCAGCTTCGGCTGCATAAAGCTAAAAAAACCGGCCTTATGGCCGGTTTTTTATTTGGGCTCGCTGCAATACAACTCGTGCAACAAGCCGATCAGCGCACGCACCTCGTGACTGCGCAGAGAGTAATAGACCGTCTGGGCCGCCTTTCGTGTCACCACCAGCTCGTCGCGCCGCAGCACCGCCAGATGCTGTGACAGGGCCGACTGGCTCAGTCCGAGCCGCTCGTTCAACTCCCCCACCGACAGTTCCCGCTCCAGCAGCTGACACAGAATGAACAGACGCCGCTCATTGGCCAGCGCCTTGAGCAGGGCCACCGCACGACCGGCATTCGCCGCCATCGCCTCCAGTTGCATTCCGGCCTCTCCCTTCACGGCCTGCCTATGCTCTTGCGCCATGTCAGAACGACAGGCTCGCCGGCTGGATGGTGGAAAGATTCTCTTCTCCGGCAAACAGGAAGGAGAAATCACTCTCGCACACCCGTTTGACAGCAGGATGCTGGATCATCCGCTCGGCAAAG
This sequence comes from Aeromonas sp. NJAU223, assembly GCF_051125555.1. Lineage (NCBI taxonomy): Bacteria > Pseudomonadati > Pseudomonadota > Gammaproteobacteria > Aeromonadales > Aeromonadaceae > Aeromonas > Aeromonas sp. NJAU223. The sequence goes on from NZ_CP144204.1 coordinate 3,877,251, forward strand.
ATGACGTAATACTCCTCCATCAGATCCTGGGTCTCCCCCAGCAGTATCACCTCCTCCCCCTCCAGGATCTCCTCCCGATAGATGGTCGGCGCCATGAAGATGCCCTGGTTGAAGAAGCCGAACGCCTTCATCAGGGCCGCGTCATCGAACTCACCCAGGATGCTGGGGGAGATCCCCTGCTGCTCGAACCACTGGGTCAGCTGGCGGCCCATGGCGGTACGCCGGCCCGGGATGAGCAACTTGCGCTCCTCCAGACAGGCGGGGAAGCCTTTCTCCGGCAGGGGAGCCTTGCAGAAGAAGCTGACCCCGCAGCCACCGAGGCGCTTGGAGAGCAGCCCCGCGTGCTGGCTGGAGTCCACCGGGCAGTCGGAGAGGATCATGTCGAGCTTGTGCTCACTCAGCTGTTCCAGCAGCAATTCGTGGGTCGATTCGAAGCAGCGCAGGTGGATGGAGCCATCGTTCGGGATGACGGAGAGCAGCACCCGGCTGGCGAGTCGTTTGGAGAGGGCGTCGGCGATGCCGACGTCGAACAGGATCTGGCTCTCCTTGCGGTAGTTGACGATATCCAGCATCTCGTAGGAGAGGCTGAACATCTTGTCGGCGTAGCGAAAGACCAGCTGGCCCAGCTCGGTGGCCTCGAGGGAGCGGCCCTTGCGGATCAGTAGCTTGCCGCCGAGACGCTGCTCCAGCAGCTTGATCTGGCCGGTGACGGTCTGGGGGGTAAGAAAAAGGGCTTCCGCCGCTTGTGTGACGGAGCCCTTCTTCTGTGTCATCCAAAAATAATAGAGATGGTTGTAGTTAAGGTGTGACATCCGATGGGGTTCCCGCGGCAGGCGGGCTCCGGTAGCAGCTGAGTTCAACTGCCAGAATGTCATACATGTCGCTGACCGAGTCAACCTTGTTCGCGCCAAACTGCCGCTGCAGGCTGAGCTTGAGGGCCGCCGGGCTCGGCATCCGCTCACCGCAATAGCGCTTGTTGGACTTCTTGACCCTCTCCCCGGCCCGGCTGCTCAGGGCCCGCTCGCTGAAAGTCTCGCCAAACTGGGCCTTGGCCTGCTTGTCCCCCAGCATCAGGGCGCTGTCGACCACTCCGTTCAGATAGGCCGAACAGCTGGCTGATGCGGCATCCTGCTGACAATCCGCCAGACTGCTTGCCCAGAGCGCCGGGCTCACCAGCAGGGCCAACCATCCTGTTTTTTTCATAACCCCTCCGTGCTCTGATCCGCCTCCCGATTGGGAAGGGATATCCGCAGGGCGAGATAGCCGACCACGGCCGCCAGGGTGGACCCGACCAGGATCCCGAGGCGAGAGAAGCTACCGTAGTCCAATCCGCCATGCTCGAATGCCAGCGATGCGATAAACATCGACATGGTGAAGCCAATGCCGCACAAGATGCTGACAGCAAAGATTTGTTTGAAATTAACCCCGCTTGGCAACTGGGCAACCCCCAGTTTCACCGCCAGCCAGCTGATGGTGAAGATCCCGAGCGGCTTGCCGACGAACAGCCCCAGCATGATGCCGAGCGGCACCGGGCTCAGCAGGGAGGAGAGTCCAATCCCGTCGAGCGACACCCCGGCGTTGGCAAAGGCAAACAGCGGCAGGATGAGATAGGCGCTCCAGGGATGCAGCGCGTGCTCCAGATGCTTGAGGGGAGAGGCGTAGCGCTTGCCGCTGAGCGGGATCATGAAGCCCACGATGACACCCGCCAGGGTCGCATGGACGCCGGACTTGAGCACGGCTACCCAGAGCACCAGACCGACCAGCATGTAGAGTGCGATCCTGTCTTCCCCACGCCGGTTCATCCACAGCAGGGTCAGGGTCGCCAGGACACCGACCGCCAGCGCGCCCAGGGAGAGCTGCTGGGTGTAGAAGAGGGCGATGATGATGATGACGCCGAGGTCATCCATGATGGCCAGCGCCAGCAGGAACACCTTGAGGCTGGTCGGCACCCGCTTGCCAAGCAGCGCCATCACCCCGAGGGCGAAGGCGATGTCGGTGGCCGCCGGGATGGCCCAGCCGGCGCGGGTCACTTCATCGTGGTAGTTGAAGAAGGCGTAGATGAGCGCAGGAGCCAGCATGCCCCCCACGGCGGCAATGGCCGGGAAGGTCGCCTGCACCCGGGAAGAGAGCGCCCCCTCCATCAGCTCCCGCTTGACCTCGAGGCCAACCAGCAGGAAGAAGAGCGCCATGAAGCCGTCGTTGATCCAGAGCAGCAGCGGCTTGTCGATGTCGAGCGCCGCGATGCGCACCTGCACCGGCGTATTGAGGAAACTCTGGTAATACTCCGCCAACCCTGAGTTGGCCAGGGCGATGGCCAGCAGTGCGGCCAGGATCAGGATGATGCCGGAGGCAGACTCCAGCTTGAGAAAGCGCTTGAATACATCACTCATGGTCTGACTATCCATTATTTTGCATTTTTTTCAGTCTAGAGCCGGCACGGTATAATGAAAAATCGTTTCTAATTGCCACAAACAACGGGAAAACCGAAGGCAAAGCCTCCATTGTCTGCTATAAGCACCCCTTTATTCCCTTTTCATCCTCCGTCATCATTCAATTTTTCGCATAAATATATTGATAACGACACAATAAAAAAGGCGCCGTCAGGCGCCTTTCAGGTCGATGCGATTCCACCGGGGATGACGCCATCCGGGCGCCTTCATCCAGGATCAGATGGCCACGGGAGCCTTGATGCCGGGATGGGGGTCGTAACCCAGGATCTCGAAATCCTCGAAGCGATAGTCGAAGATCGAAGCCGGTTTGCGCTTGATCGCCAGGGTCGGCAACGGACGCGGTTCGCGGCTGAGTTGCAGTGCAGTCTGCTCCATGTGATTGGAATAAAGATGCACATCCCCCCCGGTCCAGACGAAGTCCCCCACCTCGAGATCGCACTGCTGGGCCATCATGTGGGTCAGCAAGGCATAGCTCGCGATGTTGAACGGCAGACCGAGGAAGACGTCACAGCTGCGCTGGTAGAGCTGGCAGGAGAGCTTGCCGTCCGCCACGTAGAACTGGAAGAAGGCGTGGCAGGGGGCCAGGGCCATCTTGTCCAGCTCTCCCACGTTCCAGGCGGAGACGATGATCCGGCGGGAATCCGGATTGTGCTTGATGTCGTCCACCGCCTTCTGGATCTGGTCGATGACAGTGCCATCGGCCGCCGGCCAGGAGCGCCACTGGGCGCCGTAGACCGGGCCCAGATCGCCGTGCTCGTCGGCCCACTCATCCCAGATGCTGACGCCGTGCTCCTTGAGGTAGGCGGTGTTGGTGTCACCGTTCAGGAACCAGAGCAGCTCGTGGATGATGGATCTCAGGTGGCACTTCTTGGTGGTGACCAGAGGGAAGCCCTCGGCCAGATTGAAGCGCATCTGGTGACCGAACAGGGAAACGGTGCCGGTGCCGGTGCGATCGGACTTGACCGTCCCCTCGTCCAGGATCTTCTGCATCAGGTCGAGATAGGCTCTCATTGCGTTGCCTCCTTCCGGCTATCACCATTCATTTTCGCTACCCAGCAAACATCTGGCAGCACAATACTCTTAAACCGACTCAGGGAGAGGATCACTGCTTGGCCTCCCGGACCCCGTCGCTCCCCTTGCCGAACAGCTGTGGCCGCTTGTAGGCGACCCAGATCATCAGGGCGCCGATGATGATCATCGGGGTGGAGAGGATCTGGCCCATGCTGATCTCCTGGAAGTAGAGGCCGAGCTGGCTGTCCGGCTGGCGTACGAACTCCACCAGGAAGCGGAACAGGCCGTAACACAGCAGGAACATGCCGGAGATGGCGCCACGGGGCGGGTTCTTGCGCCAGAACAGGTTGAGGATGATGAAGAGCACCACCCCTTCCAGGGCAAACTGGTAGAGCTGGGACGGGTGGCGCGGCTCGGGGCCCGCCTCCGGGAAGATGATGGCCCAGGGCACATCGGTGACCCGGCCCCAGAGTTCGCCGTTCATGAAGTTGCCGATGCGGCCCACCCCCAGTCCGAACGGGATCAGGGGTGCCACGAAGTCGGCCACGGTGAAGAAGTGACGCTTCGTCTTGTGGGCAAACCAGATCATGGCGGTGATGACCCCGATGAGGCCGCCGTGGAACGACATGCCGCCGGTCCAGATCTTGAACAGGTAGGTGGGATCGGCGAGGAAGAGATCGAAGTTGTAGAACAGCACGTAACCGATGCGCCCCCCCAGGATCACCCCGAGGAAGCCGTAAAACAGCAGATCAGAGACCTCGTTGCGAGTCCAGCCACTGTTCGGCGTATCGGCGCGGCGACCTGCCAGCCACATGGCGAAGGCGAAGCCGAACAGGTACATGAGCCCATACCAGCGTACCGACAACGGCCCCAAACTGAATGCTACGGGATCAATCTGCGAGAAAACCCAATATCCGTCGTGCTGCATAGTGCGGCCTCAATCATAAGAAAAGCCGCATTCTCCGATCATTTGTCAGATGTAACAAGATTGAATATCAATCGGGCAGCTTGGCCTTGTGGCCGGCCCGCAGCAGACCGCCCAGGCCATGCTCTTCCAGATAGCGGGCAAACAGGCCACGCAGCACGTGGGGATTGTCGTGTTTGAGGCCATCGCTCATCAGGGCCGTGAGCTCGTCGAGGTGGGACTGGCGCAGCACGTACTTGATGCGGGAGATGTTGTGGGTGTTCATGCTGAAGCGCCGATACCCCATGGCCAGCAGCAGGAGCACGCCGACCGGATCCCCGGCCAGCTCGCCACACACCGAGACCGGCTTCTGATAGCGGTGGGAAGCATCCACCAGGAGCTGCAGGGCGCGGATCACCGCAGGGTGGAAGGCGTCGTAGATGCTGGCAACCCGGGCGTTGTTGCGATCCACCGCCAGCAGGTATTGGGTCAGATCGTTGCTGCCCACCGACCAGAAGTCGATGAGGGGGGCCATCTCCGGCAGTATGTAAAGGGCGGAAGGCACCTCGATCATCACCCCGAGGCTGGGGTAGCGAATGAGGGCATTGCGGGTGGCGGCCTCTTCGGAGACCTCGCGCCAGGCTTGGTCCAGCAGTCGACGGGAGGCGCGGATCTCGCCGACGCTGCTGATCATCGGCAGCATGATGGCCAGGTTGTCCAGCCCCTCGCTCGCTCGCAGCATGGCCTTGAGCTGGACCAGGAACAGCTCGGGGTGATCCAGGGTGAGCCGGATCCCCCGCCAGCCAAGGAAGGGATTTTCCTCCACGATGGGGAAGTAGGGCAGTTGTTTGTCCCCCCCTACGTCCAGGGTACGCATGCAGACCGGTCTGTCCCGGTAGGTCTCCAGGATGCCGCGATAGCGGGCGGTCTGCTCCCACTCCGAGGGGAAGCTCTCCTGCAGCATGAAGGGGATCTCGGTGCGATAGAGCCCGACCCCGTCCGCCAGATGGTTGAGGGAGATCTCGGTATCCGCACTCAACCCCGCGTTGAGCAGCAGGGAGACCGGGGTACCGTCAGCGGTCTCGGAAGGCTGGGTGTCGACGCTGCGCACCAGGGTATCGAGGGCCTGCTCCTCGCTCAGCAACTGCCGGTACTCGGTCAGGATCACCTGATTGGGTTCGATGAAGAGATCGCCGCTGTAGCCGTCCACCACCAGGGTACGGCCCCCGATGTCGCCGAGCGGCAGATCCACCCCCATGATAGCGGCAACCCCCATGGCTCTGGCCAGAATGGCCGCGTGGGAGTTGGTGCCCCCTTTCAGCGACACCACGCCGCTCAGGAACTCCCGCGGTATCTCGGCGAGTATGGTGGCGGTCACCTCGTCGGCGACCAGCACCACGGGCTCCCCTATGGTGAGTTGTTCGGGCTCGTCCTGTACCAGCCGGCTGATGAGGCGCAGGGCGATATCCTTCACATCGGCGGCGCGCTCGCGCAGGTAGGGGTCCTTCATCCCCTTGAACTGTTCGATCAACCGGTCACTGATGAGCTTGACCGCCGAGATGGCTGTCCAGTGCTCCTTGCCGACCTTGTTGCGAATGGGTTTGATGTAGCCGGGATCGTCCAGCAGGTGCAGATAGATGTCGAAGATGGCGACCGAGTCCTGGCTGTAGCTCTCGCGAAAGCGCAGGGCCAGGCTCTCCAGATCGTGGCGCACCTCCTCGATGGCAAGTTCGAGACGCGCCAGCTGCTTGCCATGATCCTCATCCTTGCGGGGGGTAATGGAGTTCAGCGCCTTGCGCGGGCGCCACACCCAGGCCTTGGCGATGGCGATGCCGCTCGCGCCGGCAATGCCGCGCAGGGGTTTGCTCCAGTCGGTCTTCTGCAACCAGCCCTTGGCCTGGGCCTGGGCGATGCGCGCCGCCAGCTGGGCCGCCAGGGTGACCATGAAGGACTCTTCCCCCTCATCGAACAGGCGGCTCTCTTTTTGCTGTACGACCAGCACCCCCACCACCTGGCGCTGATGCATGATGGGGGCACCGAGGAAGGAGCGAAACGCCTCTTCAGCCACATCGGGCAGGAATTTGAAACTGGGGTGGGAGGGGGCATCCGCCAGGTTGATCAGCTCCTCGCGCTGACCCACCAGACCGACGATCCCCTGCTCGAATGGCAGGGTGGCCTTGCCCACCGCCGACTCGGCCAGGCCATCGGTCGCCGCCAGCCGGTAGCGCCGCATCTCGGGCTCGGCCACATAGACGGAGCAGCAGTTCACCGTCATGGCGAGCCGGGTCTGGCTCACCAATGCCTGCAAGGCCTGCTCGAGGGTATTGGCCTCGGCCATGCTTTCGACGATGCGTCTGAGTTCCGTCAGCAACTAGCTGTGCTCCTTAACGAGAGCGGTTACGCCGCCCATCCTTTCGATTAACCTGCACCACCGGCACCGGCATGGCCAGCGGGGCAAACTCTTTCATCACCCGGCGGTAGACCTCCCGCTTGAAGGAGACGACCTGACGCACCGGGTACCAGAAGCTGACCCAGCGCCAATCATCAAACTCCGGATGGCCATGACAGCCAAACTGGATCCTGGACTCCTTGCCCGGGTTCAACTGCAACAAAAACCACTTCTGCTTTTGGCCAATACAGACCGGTGAACTGTCCCAGCGAACGAGTCGTTTGGGTAAGCGGTACTTCAGCCAGTTGCGGCTGGTCGCCAAGATGGTCACATCGTCAGATTTGAGGCCTATCTCCTCATACAGCTCACGATACATGGCCTGTTCCGGCGATTCACCATCATCAACCCCCCCCTGCGGAAACTGCCAGGAGTGCTGCCCATAGCGCTTAGCCCACAAAACTTGTCCGTCACGGTTACAGATCACGATGCCGACATTGGGACGAAATCCGTCGCCATCTATCACGTGATCACCATATAAAGGCTGAATCTATAAAGGGATTGTTCCACATTCACCCCGTGGCGGCAAACAGGGACTGTCATCTTCCATTCATGAATAACTTGCCATTTCAAGCCAAGTTATAAACAAATTTATGGCGACACCCCATCGAGTTGCCCACCCAGACTGTGCATAAACCTGTGATCAAGCAGGTATATACAGTAGTTTTATCTCAGGGCATTCAAGCAGCCATTATCATAACCCAATCTCACGAAAACAAAATATCCATTTAAATACATATAGTTAATATTTAAGTGCTGGATCAAGATCCATGACTTTTGAGGTCGAGGATCCTCATCGGTATTTGTGAACAAGTCCCGCTGTTCAAAGATCCACCACGGCTGATTTATCCACAAGACTGGCGCATAATCTGCTCCAATATGGCGGGTAAAATCGGCGGGTTCTCACATTAATTTCTATCCGAGACCCAAGATTGATCCCTTTACGCCAGTTATCCAAGATTTCTGTGGATAACTATGTGCAACAGCCAGTCCAAACCCTTGGACAACTCGTTTTACGCAGGATCCTGTCCGGCGCATATCTAGAAAAAAACATCAAAACCCTTTAAAATCATCAGCATAAATATAATTTCGCTGCCGTCGCCCCCCTGTGCATAGACCACCCGGGATCGGTTATAAAAACAGCGATCCACACGCAGGATCCGGCTTGGTAGAATCAAAGCCACAGACGAGGAGCCCAGATGCCCAACAATCCGCAGTCAGAACAGGAGCTGCTGACCCGTGCCTATGCCATGGCGGGCCTGCCGCTGGCTCAGCTCGCGGCCAGTGCCGGGATCCCGGTGCCACGGGATCTGCGCCGTGACAAGGGCTGGGTCGGTCAGTTGATCGAGTGGCAGCTGGGCGCCAGTGCCGGCAGCAAGCCGGAGCAGGATTTCCCGGATCTCGGCATAGAGCTCAAGACGATCCCGGTGGATCCGGCGGGCAAGCCACTCGAAACCACCTTCGTCTGCGTGGCCCCCCTCATCGGGGTCAGCGGCCAGCGCTGGGAGGAGTCGAACGTGCGCAACAAGCTGTCACGGGTGCTCTGGATCCCGGTGGAAGGCAGTCGCGAGATCCCCATCGGCGAGCGCCGGATCGGCATGCCGCTGCTGTGGAGCCCGAGCGTGGAGGAAGACGACCTGCTGCGTCAGGACTGGGAAGAGCTGATGGACATGATAGTGCTGGGGGAAGTGGAGCAGATCAGCGCCCGCCACGGCCAGGTCATGCAACTGCGCCCCAAGGCGGCCAACAACAAGGCCCTGACCCGTGCCATCGGCCGTAACGGCCAGCCGATCCAGACCCTGCCACGGGGTTTCTACCTCAAGATAGCTTTCACCCATGGCCTGCTGCAGCGCCATTTCGCTCTGCCCATTTGACCCTGACTATCAACATTCCTGTCATAAGCTGGTATAAAAACAACCAGCAGCACTTTCTTCGCAGTCAATGACAAGGAGGCGTTATGCCGATCAACAAGCAGTTTCTCAAGTCCCGTCCCGAGGTCAAGGTGACCTTCGCTGTGGAAAAAGAGGCCGCCGGCGAGGCGGAGCAGATCTGGTTGCTTGGGGAGTTCAGCCAGTGGCAACCCATTGAATTAAAAAGGATGAAGAGCGGGGAGTTCAAGACCACCCTCAACCTTCCTACCGATGGCCCCAGCCATTTCGAGTTCTGCTATCAACTGGTGCAGCCGGATGGGGAGACCCTTTACGACAATGACTGGGCAGCGGATGACTATGTGCCCGGTCCCTTCGGGCGGGACAACTCGGTAATACGGGTCGCTCAACCGGCTTGAAACCGGGGCTGCCGCATCGCGGATACAAAAAAGGCTCGCCATTGGCGAGCCTTTTCACTACCTGTCGAGCTATTCGTCGACATACCGACACCAATTCGAATCGAATTAGTTGAGCTTCTCTTTGATACGAGCAGCTTTGCCGGACAGGTTGCGCAGGTAGTACAGTTTGGCGCGGCGAACATCACCACGACGCTTCAGTTCTACACTGTGGATCAGCGGAGAGTGAGTCTGGAATACACGCTCAACACCTTCGCCGTTGGAGATCTTGCGAACGGTGAAAGCAGAGTGCAGACCGCGGTTACGCTTGGCAATCACGATGCCTTCGAAAGCCTGCAGACGCTCTTTACCACCTTCTTTAACACGAACTTGAACACGTACGGTGTCGCCCTGGGCAAAAGCCGGGATGTCGGTACGCAGTTGCTCTTGTTCAAGCTGCTGAATAATCTTGCTCATTGTCTTTCCTTACCTAGGATAAACTGAAAACTCTACTAAACGCTGTCACGCACTTCGCGGACATACTCGGCAAGAAGTGATTCTTGCTCGTCAGTCAGAGCTAGGTTGTTAATAAGTTCCGGCCTTCTCTGCCAGGTTCGTCCGAGCGATTGCTTGAGCCGCCAGCGTCGAATCACTTCGTGATTGCCGCTTGTCAGCGCCTCGGGCACCGCCAATCCATCCAACAACTCCGGCCGAGTGTAGTGGGGATGATCCAGCAGTCCATCCGTGAAGGAGTCCTGCTCGGCACTGGCCTGATCGCCCAAAACCCCGGGGACCAGACGCGAAACCGCATCGATCAGGGTCATGGCAGGCAGTTCGCCACCACTTAACACGTAATCCCCGATAGACCACTCTTCGTCGACTTCGGTTTGTATCACGCGTTCATCGATACCTTCGTATCGACCGGCGACCAGAATCAGCTTTTGATTCGTCGCCAACTCGGTTACGCCCGCTTGAGTCAGCTTGCGTCCCTGAGGAGAGAGATAGATGACTTTCGCCCCGTCTCCCGCCGCTTGCTTGGCCGCATGAATCGCATCACGCAGCGGCTGAACCATCATTAACATGCCGGGCCCACCACCATAAGGACGATCATCGACCGTACGGTGTTTGTCGTGGGTGAAGTCCCGGGGGTTCCAGCACTCAATCTGCAGCAGGCCACTCTTGACGGCCCGACCCGTTACCCCGTGCTCGGTAATGGCTCGGAACATTTCCGGGAAGAGGCTAATCACCCCAATCCACATAAGAAACCTCCGGCACCCGTGTTAGCGCGGGAAACTAGAAACCAGGATCCCAATCAACTTCGATTGTGCGAGCAGTCAGATCAATATTCTTGATCACCTGCTCTTCCAGGAACGGAATCAACCGCTCCTTCGCACCGAAGGCATCTTTTACATTGGCTTCAACCACCAACACATCGTTGGAGCCGGTTTCCATCAATTCGGTCACCTTGCCCAGGTCGTATCCCTTGGTGGTCTTTACGGTGCAACCGATGAGGTCACGCCAGTAGAATTCACCTTCGGGCAACGCGGGCAACAGATCGGCGTTAACGCCAATCTCGACATTGGTCAATGCCAGGGCATCCTCGCGCACATCGATACCATCGAGCTTGCAGATCAGACCCTTGTTGTGACGCTTCCAGGCCGAAACCCGGATCTCACGCCACGCCCCGTTCTGATTGATCAGCCAGGGGTTGTAATCGAAAATCGCTTCGGCAACATCGGTGAAGGAGTTCACTTTAAGCCAGCCCTTGATACCGTAAACGGTGCCCAGGGTGCCCAGAACTACAGGTTTTTCCACCTTAACTCCCTACCGTTTGGCTGATTAAGCAGCTTTAGCAGCGTCTTTGATCAGCTTGGCAACGCGGTCAGAAACAGCGGCACCAGTAGCAACCCAATGCTCGATACGAGCCAGGTCCAGGTTCAGCTTTTCAGCGTTACCAGCAGCAACCGGGTTGAAGAAACCAACGCGCTCGATGAAACGACCGTCGCGGGCGTTACGGCTGTCAGCAACTACTACCTGGTAGAACGGACGCTTTTTCGCGCCACCACGTTGTAAACGAATGGTTACCATATCGTCCTCATAAACATCTAATGAACAAGGCCCGCAAATACGCGGACCCTAGCTTAAAATAAGCCGCATAATTCTACTTGGATTCGTAATAATTGCAACCGAGCCAGCCACTTTTTGCACAAGGATGAGCATGAAAAGGGCCCACCGCTGGTGAGCCCTTGCATGGCTGGCTGTCGCCTTAAGATTAGAAGGGGCCGCGGCCGCCACCAAATCCCGGTGGCAGCATGTTTTTCATCTGCCCCATCATCTTGCGCATGCCGCCCTTGCCGGACATCTTCTTCATCATGCGCTGCATCTCGGTGAACTGCTTGAGCAGCTTGTTCACGTCCTGCACCTGCATGCCGGAACCGGCTGCGATGCGGCGTTTGCGGGACCCCTTGATGAGATCGGGATGAGCACGCTCCTTCGGGGTCATGGAGCTGATGATGGCCTCCATGCGCACGGTGAGCTTGTCATCCATCTGATCCTTCACGTTGTCCGGCAGCCCGGACATGCCCGGCAGCTTGTCCAGCATGCCCATCATACCGCCCATGTTGCGCATCTGGGCCAGCTGTTCGCGGAAGTCTTCCAGATCGAAACCCTTGCCACTCTTGACCTTGCTGGCCAGCTTGGCGGCTTTTTCTTTATCGACGGTGCGCTCCACCTCTTCGATGAGAGAGAGCACGTCCCCCATGCCGAGGATACGGGAGGCGAGACGGTCCGGGTGGAAGGGCTCCAGCGCATCGGTCTTCTCACCCATACCGATGAACTTCACCGGCTTGCCGGTGATGTGGCGCACGGACAGGGCCGCGCCACCGCGGGCGTCGCCGTCCGCCTTGGTGAGGATGACACCGGTGAGCGGCAGCGCCTCGTTGAACGCCTTGGCGGTGTTGGCCGCATCCTGACCGGTCATGGCATCCACCACGAACAGGGTCTCGACCGGCTTGATGGTGGCATGCAGATCCTGGATCTCCGCCATCATCTCGCTGTCGACGTGCAGACGACCGGCGGTATCGACGATCACCACGTCATAGAACTTCTTGCGCGCCTGATCGATGGCGGCGGTGGCGATGGCCACCGGCTTCTGGGTCACGTCGCTCGGGAAGAAGTCCACCCCGATGTCGCCGGCCAGGGTTTCCAGCTGCTTGATCGCCGCCGGGCGATAGACGTCCGCACTGACAACCAGCACCTTCTTCTTGCTGCGCTCTTTGAGCAGCTTGGCCAGCTTGCCAACCGTGGTGGTCTTACCGGCACCCTGCAGACCCGCCATCAAGATGATGGCTGGCGGCTGGGCAGCCAGGTTGAGCTGCTCGTTGGCTTCTCCCATCACGGAGACCAGCTCGCCGTGCACTATCTTGATGAAGGCCTGGCCCGGGCTCAGGGACTTGGCCACTTCCTGGCCGACCGCCCGCTCCTTGACCCGTGCCACGAAATCACGCACGACCGGCAGGGCGACGTCCGCCTCGAGCAGCGCCATGCGCACTTCACGCAGGGTATCCTTGATGTTCTCTTCGGTCAGTCGACCACGGCCACTGACATTGCGCAGGGTGCGCGAGAGTCGTTCTGTCAAATTCTCAAACATGACGCATTCCGGTTCTTGGCGTAACAATTGGGGGCATTATACCCCAGACAATCCTGTGGGACGATTATTCACCGCAAGGAGCGAGGGGCAACCCCTTCACGAGCAAGACCTGCACATCCATCGGTACAGGATGCTCATGCCCGACACGGCCCAGCGAAGGCAGGATTTTGCCTCCTGTCGACACCAATGGGTGTCAGGGAAGGGATCAACCACCAGTCTGCTGCTTATATATGGGCAGTTAGCCGCTGGCGCAACTGGCGAGCATATCTTGTGCAAGGTATACTGCTCCTCTTATTCCATAAAGCTTGCTTAACAACGACCTGGTTATGATCGTGATCTCCATCCTGGCCCTGGCGTTTTATCTGCTGGCCATCATCGCCTCGCTGCACCTGCTGCTCAGCGCCAAGCCCGTCGGGCAGATACCGCTGTTCGCCTGTGTGGGCCTGGCCCTGACAGCCCATGGCGTTGCGGTTGGCAGCGAAGTGCTGGCTACTCAGTCGGGCCAGAACCTCAGCATGCTGAACGTCGCCTCCCTGGTCAGCCTCATCATCAGCTGCTTCATGACCTGCGTCACCCGCCGTTTCAACGGCTGGATCCTGCTCCCCGTGGTCTACAGCTTCTCCGCCCTGTTGCTGGCGGCGAGTGCGCTGATCCCGGGCCGCTACATCACGCATCTGGAAGCCCATCCCCAGCTGCTGCTGCACATCGGTCTGGCCCTGATGGCCTATTCGGTACTGATGATCGCCTGCCTGTTTGCGCTTCAGCTCGCCTGTTTGGACAGGCAACTCAAATCCAGAAAAATCAGCAATCTGCCAGCCATGCCACCGCTGATGACGGTGGAACGCCGGCTGTTCCAGCTCATCTCGGCCGGCCTGTTCCTGCTGACGCTCTCCATCGCCTCCGGGCTCTTTTTCCTGGATGACATGTTCGCCCAGGGCAAATCCCACAAGGCGGTACTCTCGATCCTGGCTTGGTGCGTCTATGTTTTGCTGCTGTGGGGTCACCATACCCGCGGCTGGCGCGGTCGCAAGGTCATCACCCTGAGCCTCATCGGCAGCGTCATCCTGACCCTGGCCTATTTTGGCAGCCGTTTCGTCAAGGAAGTCTTGCTGAGCTGACGGCCTAGCCATCCCCCAACCATCCAACAGGAGCCCTTCTTGGACAGTATCTCAACGAGTACATTACTGATTGTTCTCGTTATCTTGATCCTCTTGTCAGCCTTCTTCTCCAGTTCCGAAACCGGTCTGATGTCCCTCAACCGTTACAAGTTGCGGCACCTGGCCCAGACCAAGCACAAGGCCGCCCGCCGGGTTGAAAAACTGCTGGCACGGCCGGATCGTCTGCTCGGCCTCATCCTGATCGGCAACAATCTGGTCAACATCTTGGCCTCCGCCATCGCCACCATCGTCTGTATCCGGCTGTTCGGGGATCTCGGGGTCGCCATCGCCACCTTCGGCCTGACCCTAGTGGTACTGGTGTTTGGGGAAGTCACCCCCAAGACCCTGGCGGCCATGTTCCCGGAGCGCATCGCCTATCCAGCCTCCTGGGTGCTCAAGGGATTGATGGTCCCCCTCGCCCCTTTCGTCTGGCTTATCAATGGCATCACCAACCTCTTGCTCAAGCTGATGCGGCTGGAGCACCGCAAGGATGACTCTCTCAATACCGAGGAGCTGCGCACCATCGTCAACGAGGCGGGTAGCCTCATCCCCCAGCGTCATCAGGAGATGCTCATCAGCATCCTGGATCTGGACAAGATGACGGTGGAGAACATCATGGTGCCGCGCAGCGAGATCTCGGCCATCGACATCAACGACGACTGGAAGACCATACTGCGCCAGCTTGCCCATTGCGCTCATACCAAGATCCTGCTCTATCGCGACAATATCGATGACGTTGTCGGATTTTTGCACTCCAGGGATGCCCTCAGACTGGTGGCCAGGGATCAGTTCAGCAAGTCCAGCCTGCTGCGGGAAGTGGACCCCATCTACTTCATTCCGGAAGGAACACCTCTCAACGTGCAACTGGCCAAGTTCCAGCGCAACAAGGAGCGGATCGGGCTGATTGTCGACGAATACGGGGATATTCAGGGGTTGATCACCCTGGACGACATTCTCGAAGAGATCGTGGGGGATTTCACCACCTCCATGGCTCCGGCGCCCAGCGACGAGATCCACCCCCAGCCGGACGGCTCATTCCTGGTGGAAGGCTCCGCCAACATCCGCGAGCTGAACAAGGAGATGAACTGGCACCTGCCCATGGACGGTCCCCGCACCCTCAACGGAGCACTGCTGGAGTATCTGGAGGAGATCCCACAGCCCAACATCAGCGTGAGGCTGGCAGGCTATCCCATCGAGATCCTTGAAGTGGAGAACAATATGGTGAAGATGGCGCGGATAATGCCCCATCTATACCGCAACGAGTCGGGTTACGAGGATTGAAAAAAGGCTGCCGATGGCAGCCTTTTTCGTTTCACTCGTTTTCGTCGTCCGGCTCAAGCACCAGGGTCGGGATCATCTCGCCAAACACCCGCAGCAGTTCATCGCGATTGGCCAGCAAGTCTTTCAGGGTATAGCCGTCCATTACCGCCAGGAAGGCGTTCATCGCCTCTTTCAGGGCACTCTTCAGCAGGCAGACCGAGACGATGTGGCAGACAGGCGAGTTGCAGTCGATGCCATCCAGGTTCCCTTCCAGCGCCCGGATCACCTGACCGATGTTCACCTCCTCCGGTGCGCAGGCCATGCGGATCCCGCCGTTCTTGCCACGCTGGGACTGCAGGTAACCCAGCTTCACCAGCTGGTTCACCACCTTCACCATGTGGTTGCGGGATACGTCGTACAAGGCGGACACCTTGGCAACGCTCGACAGCTCCCCTTCCGGCAGCGTGGCCAGATAGAGCAGGGCTCTCAATCCAAAATCGGTATAGCTCGTCAGTCTCATAATGCCTGTGGCGCATAGCGCGAAAAAATTGGTTATTGATTCAGATCAATTAAACATCTAGGATGCAACTTATGAAGTGACATTCTAGATGTTCAATTAAAAAGGATCCCTATGTTAGATCAAGCCACCATCGCAGTCATCAAAAGTACCATTCCTCTGCTCGAATCTGCGGGCCCCGCCCTGACCCAGCACTT
The DNA here is from genome assembly GCF_051125555.1 of Aeromonas sp. NJAU223. Classification (NCBI taxonomy): domain Bacteria; kingdom Pseudomonadati; phylum Pseudomonadota; class Gammaproteobacteria; order Aeromonadales; family Aeromonadaceae; genus Aeromonas; species Aeromonas sp. NJAU223. Next base: position 3,893,105 of record NZ_CP144204.1, read on the forward strand.
CTATCAACGCATGTTCAGCCACAATCCGGAACTGAAGGATATCTTCAACCTGGCGCACCAGCGCAGTGGTGGTCAGCCGTTGGCGCTGTTCAATGCGGTGGCGGCCTATGCCAAGAATATCGACAACCTGGGCGCCCTCTCCGGCGCGGTGGAACGCATCGCCCACAAGCACACGGGTTTTCTGATCCAACCGGAACAATATCACATTGTGGGTAGTCATCTCTTGGCCACGCTCAAAGAATTGGGCGGCAGTGCGGTCACCGACGAGGTACTGGACGCCTGGGGCAAGGCTTATGGGGTGCTGGCCAGCATCTTCATCGGTCGCGAGAGCGAGATCTATCAGGAGAAGGCGCAGCAGCCGGGAGGCTGGCAAGGCACCCGCCCCTTCATCATTCGCGAGAAGCGCAAGGAGAGCGAACTCATTACCTCCTTCGTGCTGGCCCCCGCAGACGGAGAGGCCGTTCTGAGCTTCAAGCCGGGACAATACCTCAGTATTCAGCTCAATCACCCCGATCTCGAGTATCAGGAGATCCGCCAGTACTCTCTCTCCGACGCCCCCAATGGCCGCGACTACCGCATCAGCGTCAAGCGTGAGCCAGAGGGTCAGGCCTCCAACCTGCTGCACGACGTGCTGCAAGTCGGTGACGAGGTGGCCCTGATGCCGCCGACCGGTGACTTTTTCCTGCAGACCGATGCCCGCACGCCCGTGGTGCTGCTCAGCGCCGGCGTAGGCCTGACCCCCATGTTGAGCATGCTCAACCAGTTGCTGACAAAGGGCCATGAGGCCGATATCCGCTGGCTGCACGCCTGCGAGCACGGGGCATTGCACGCCTTCAACGAGGAGATCCGGGACAAGAGCCGGCAACATGCCAATCTGGAGAGCCGGGTCTGGTATCGGGAACCACAGGTGCAGGACGAACAAGGGAAGGACTACGACTTCGCCGGCATGCTGAATATTGAACAGGTCAGCGGCCTCATCCCGGCCAATGCCAACTTCTACTTCTGCGGCCCGATCGCGTTCATGAAATCGGTGAAGGGGCAGTTGAGCGATCTCGGCGTGTCTGCCGACAAGATGCACTACGAAGTCTTTGGCCCCCACCAGGACTTCTAAGCCCGATATCCCCTTCAAAACAGCGAGGCCCACCGTCAGGGTGGGCCTCGTCCTATTCGTCCGGCAAACAGGGCTTTAGCGCATCGCCTTGGCGCGGGCGATGGCATTGGCCGGCATGCGTTTGCCCAATTGGCTGAGCAGGCTGGCCGCCTCCTGGTGAGTCGCCTTGTCACCGATGACGGCGCCGTGCAGCCAGTGATACGCCTCCTCGTAATCCAGCGGGCTCCCCATGCCCTGCAACAACATCTCCACCCACTCGATCTGGGCCCGCAGGAATCCCAGGCTCGCCGCTTCCCGCATCAGGGTCTCGGCACGTACCAGATCCTTCTGCACCAGTATCCCCTTCCAGTAGTAGCGGCCAAGCTGCTCCAGGGCCGGGGCCAACCCCTGATTGGCCGCCTCCCACATGTACTGGACCCCGATCTCCGCATTGGGTTTGATACAGACTCCCCAGGCCAGCATGTCTCCCCACAGGAACTGGTAGGCCGGGATCTTCATCACCGAGGCCCGCGCCTCGATGTCTTGGGTCAACTGGCACCTGTCCTGCTTCACCCGGGCCAGATGGCGCCCCTGTTCTATCCAGTTGAGCAGCTCATCCTGCCGATAGAGCGGCACCGCCTGCAGCTCTCCGCTGGCGATGGCAGCAGGGACCGCCGCCTTGGGCAGGGGGGCCGAGGCCTGAGCCTTGACCGTAGCCAAGGGCGCCGTCACCTCTCCCGCCGCTCCCAGCGCCGCGTCCTGCGGGGCAATGATGGGGGGGGAAATGGGAGCCGCGGAACCGATGGCAGCTGACGCCGGCAAGGCGTTCGTCAACGAAATCGTAGTCGAGACGGCGGCAGAGGTCGGCGTCTCGACCAGGGGGGCTGCGGCGGCAGAGGAGGCCGGACTCAGGGTAGCGGAGGCGGCCGAAACACTCTCTGCCCCCTGCAAGGGGAGGCTGCATAGACAGATAAGGCCGACGAGGGAACTGGGTTTAATCATAAGGATCTCCTGCTGCCTCCTGTTATCGGCAGCCTCCCCCGTTTCGTTAGCGTCTCACCGGCACCAGAGACGACAAAGGGGAGCCGAAGCTCCCCTTGTGACGACTCAAGCGGCTTATTTGACGAAGTCGATACCCAGCTGGATGTCGGCCTTCAGGGTGGCCAGCATGCTGTTCATGGCTTCTTGCTCGAAGGCGCTCAGCTTGCCGTAGTCCAGCACGGACTCGACGCCGTTCTTGCCAAGCAGCACCGGCTGCGCGAAGAAGGTGGCGTGCTCGCCGTTGCCTTCCACATAGGCGCACTCGATGACATTGGCTTCGCCCTGCAGACCCTTGATCAGGGACAGACCGAAACGACAAGCAGCCTGACCCATGGAGAGGGTCGCGGAGCCGCCACCGGCCTTGGCTTCCACCACTTCGGTACCGGCATTCTGGATACGCTTGGTCATGGCGGCGACTTCATCGGCGCTGAAGCTGGCCCCTTCGATCTGGGACAGCAGCGGCAGAATGGTCACGCCGCTGTGGCCACCGATCACGTTGATGCGTACCTTGTCGACGTTCAGGCCCTTGGCCTCGGCCACGAAGGTTTCGCCACGGATGACGTCCAGGGTGGTCACACCGAACAGGCGGCGCTTGTCATAGACACCGGCCTTCTTCAGCACTTCGGCGGCGATGGCGACCGTGGTGTTGACCGGGTTGGTGATGATGCCGATCAGTGCCTTCGGGCAGCTGGCCGCGCACTTCTCGACCAGGTTCTTGACGATACCGGCGTTGATGTTGAACAGGTCGGAACGATCCATGCCGGGCTTGCGCGCCACGCCGGCGGAGATCAGTACGACATCGGCGCCAACCAGAGCCGGGCTCGGGTCTTCACCGCAGAAACCTTTTACTTTCACGTCAGTCGGGATGTGGCTCAGATCGGCTGCAACACCCGGGGTGACCGGGGCGATGTCATACAGGCTCAATTCGGAACCAGCAGGCAGGCGATTTTTCAACAGCAGAGCGAGGGCTTGGCCGATGCCACCGGCGGCACCCAGAACGGCAACTTTCATGATCAACTCCATGTTCAAGCGTAGGTTTAAGGTTGTTTCTTGTTGGGATTAAGACGGCTTCTTATTGTGGGCATCACCTTAAAGGATCCCCTGCTAAAAAACAATCTGATAACAGTTGTAATCACAGGTTCTGTGAGCCAGGGAACAGCGACGAGGAAAACAGAGCGGAATATGCGATTTATGGGAGGGAAAGCACAGATTTCCTGTGCTTTCTTGACCATTAAGAGGTAAATAACACTGCTTTATGACTGGAATGCCAGTGCCCGGCGCTCACACCAACGGAAACCAATTGTTAACAATCCATTCATGGTCAGGTAGAGGGCTCCCGCCACGGTGAACACGGCCAGGGTGTCATAGGTCTGGGCGTTGAGGCGCTGGGCCAGCCCCATGATGTCCATGATGGTGATGGTGCTGGCGAGCGAACTCCCCTTGAGCACCAGGATCACCTCGTTGGAGTAGGCGGGCACCAGCCGGCGGGCGGCATGGCGCGTCTTCATCCACAGGGTCTGACCGGCGGAGAAGCCAAGCGCGCGGCAGGCTTCCACCTCGCCGGCGGGGATGGCGTCCAGCGCCCCCTTGAACAGCCGGGTGGAGTAGGCGGCGGTGTTGAAGCCGAGCGCCAGCACGGCGCAGAACCAGGGCTGCTTGAGCAGCGGCCAGAGCGGACTCGCTTTCAGCCACTCGAACTGGCCGGGGCCGTAGTAGATGAGGAAGATCTGGATGAGCAGCGGTGTGCCGGTGAAGATCAGCACCCAGAGTTGCACCAGCTGGGTGGCGACCGGGATGCGACGCTCCAGCACCCAGGTCATGGCGACGGCGAGCAGCACGCCGAGCAACAGGCTCGACGCCGTGAGTTGCAGGGTGATGGCCAAGCCACCCAGCAGGGTAATGAGGTAATCCTGCATGGTCAGCCTCCGTAACGGCGGGTATAACGGGCAGCCTGCTTGAGGCCGAACTCACTCACCAGACTGATGGCCAGATAGATGAGGGCCGCGGCGGCATACCAGGTGAAGGGTTGATAGGTGCTGGCCGAGGCCATCTGGGCCTGGCGCATCATCTCGTTCACCCCGATGAGGGAGACCAGGGCCGTATCCTTGAGCAGCACCAGCCATTGGTTGCCGAGCCCGGGCAGGGCGTGGCGCCAGGCCTGGGGCAGCACGATGCGAAAGAAGATATGTCCCTTGCCAAGCCCGAGGGCCAAGGCCGCCAGCCGTTGACCGGCGGGCACCGCATTGAGGGCCGCCCGCAGGGTCTGGGTGGCATAGCTGGCAAACAGCAGGGAGAGCGCCAGCACGCCGCAGGCGAAGGGGCTGAACTCCACGTACTCGCCGGTGATGAGGAACAGCACCTGGGTCGAGCCGAAGTAGATGAACAGCACCACCAGCAGTTCGGGCAGCCCGCGGATCAGGGTGGTCAGGGTGGCCACCGGCCACACCAGCCAGCCGCGCTTGCTGAGCTCGGCGGCGCTGAACCCCAGCGCCAGCACCATGCCCCCCACCAGAGACGCCAGGGCCAGCCCCAGCGTCATCCAGGCCGCATCCAACAACAGACTCAACATGGCTTATTGCTGCGCGAAGTATTTGTCATAGATCTTCTGATAGGTGCCGTTGGCCTTGATCTCGGCCAGCCCCTTGTTCAGCTGGGTCAACAGCTCTGTGTTGTCCTTGGCCACGGCGATGCCAAAACCGGTACCGAAGTACTTGGCGTCGGTCACGGGGGTGCCGATCACGCCGTAATCCTGGTGCTGCTTGAGCCACTCGGCGGCCACGGCGGTGTCGGCGAAGACGCCATCGGTGCGGCCGTTCATCATGTCGAGGAAGGCACTCTGGTAGCTGGCATAGGGCACGGTGAGCAGGCCCTTGCTGATCCAGTTATCCACCAGGTAGGACTGGTGAGAGGAGCCGTTCTGCACGCCGACCGTCTTGTCCACCAGATCTTCCGGTCCCTTGTAGGCACCCTTCTTGGCGACGAAGACCGCGGAGTTCTCGTAATAGATGTCGGAGAAGTCGACCTGGGCGGCCCGCTCCGGGGTCACGTCCATGGCGGCGATGGCGGCGTCATAGCGACGGAACTTGAGGCTGGGGATCAGGCTGTCAAACGCCTGGTTGTGGAAGCTGCACTCCAGTTTGGCCTGGGCGCAGATGGCGCGGGCCAGATCGATGTCGAAGCCCTGGAACTCGTTCTTGTCGTCCAGGTATTCGAACGGCGCATAGGTAGCCTCGGTGGCGAACTTGATCTCCTTGGCCAGCACGGAGGTGCTCAGCAGGCCCATGGCCGCAACCAACAACAGACTCTTTTTCATGACAGCTTCCTTATCGACTCAATATCAATGCATCAAGAATTCGGCAAACCGGCTGGTTTGCGGGGCCTGGAAGATAGCGGCGCTACCGGATTCGATGATCCGCCCCTTCTCCAGATAGATCACCTGACTGGCCACCTTGCGGGCGAACTCCACCTCGTGGGTCACCACCACCTGGGTGATGCCGGTCTGGCTCAGGCCGCGGATAATCTCCGCCACCTCTTTGGTAATTTCAGGATCGAGCGCGGCGGTCGGCTCGTCGAACAGCAGTACCTGGGGATCCATCATCAGGGTGCGGGCGATGGCCACCCGCTGTTGCTGGCCACCGGAGAGGCGAGCAGGCCAGGCGTCGCGCTTGTCGGCGAGCTGCAGCTGGGCCAGCAGATAGGCCCCCTTGTCGATGGCGGCCTCACGGTTCATGCCGAGCACCTTGATGGGCGCCTCGATGAGGTTCTCCATCACGGTGAGATGGGGCCAGAGGTTGTACTGCTGAAAGACCATGCCCACCTTGCGGCGCAGGGCCTGGGCCTGGCGATTGAATTGCACCGCAGAGAGGTCGCTCGGGAAAGAAAATTCACTGTCGCCAATGCGCAGCACACCGGCATCCGGGGTATCCAGCAGGTTCATCATGCGCAGCAGGGAACTCTTGCCCGCACCGCTAGGGCCCAGCAATACCAAGGTTTCGCCGGGAGCGGTCTTGAAGCTGACCTGCTGCAGTACCTGCACCTTGTGCCAGGATTTCTCGATGCCGATTAATTCAATACCCATACGACCTAATTGAATAAGTTTTCAAAATTTCGTCCTGATTCTAGCGCTAGCATAAGTGGATGCAAGCTATATTTGAATCAATATGCAGAAGAAGCGCCGCTTCCTTGCCAAAACCGGCATATGAATGCAAAATAGCAGCGCTGTTCGTACCTGTCCCCTGAGCGTGACGGGCGACCACTCCCCTCATTCGTGAGTCCAAGATGAAACATAACGACAAGCAAGAAAAACTGGCCAAGGCCTTTAAAGCCCTGCTAAAAGAGGAGCGTTTTGGCTCCCAGGCAGAGATAGTCACTGCCTTGCAAGAGATGGGCTTCGAGAACATCAACCAATCCAAGGTATCGCGCATGCTGAGCCGCTTCGGCGCCGTCCGCACCCGCAATGCCAAGATGGAAATGGTCTACTGCCTGCCGGTGGAACTGGGTGTGCCGACCACCTCCAGCCCCCTCAAGAATCTGGTACTGGACGTCGACCACAATGGCGCCCTGGTGGTGATCCACACCAGTCCGGGTGCCGCCCAGCTGATCGCCCGCCTGCTCGACTCCCTCGGCAAGGCCGAAGGGATCCTCGGCACCATCGCCGGTGATGACACCATCTTCATCACCCCGACCAGCGACACCGATATCGAGGAACTCTACCTCTCGGCGCTCGAGCTGTTCGAACAGACCCCCTGATCGGGTTGCCACCCTGGCGGCGCCACGACCCGAACGAAAAATCCCGGCCTAGGCCGGGATTTTTGTTTTCTGGGCCGCCTGCTGGCGGCCTGACTTGCATCCGAGCTCTACTGCCCGGCGCCAGAGATGCGCCGACCGGGTCAGAGATCCATGCCGGAGCGCCCGCTCGGGCACATTTTTCAGCGCATTCGTGCTGTTATTCCCCCTGGGATAGCAGGAAATCTTGTGAAGGAGCGAAGAAGGCAGCCCCCGTCACCGCCTTGGTGAAACGCAGCAGGTGATCGTAGTGGCTGCCCTCCCCCTTGTACATGCTGGCCAGCATGGCGTTGAAGTGCAGCGGCGTGCGGCAGCAGGAGATGAAGTAGAGCCCCTGCTCGCGCATGGTGCCCCAGGGCATGCTCTGGCGCAGTATCTCCATGGACTCCCCCTTGGGAGTCTTGAGGTTGACCCGCTTGATGTGGGAGGTCAGCGGCTTGTCGGCAGACTCGTATTCGATGTTGTCGGCCTTGGTGCGGCCGATGATGTCTTCCTGCTCCTTCAGAGCCAGCTTCTCCCAGTCCGCCAGGGCGTGAACCCAGCGCTGCACGTGGATGTAGGAGCCACCGGCAAACTCGCCCCCTTCCAGCAGCGCCACCTCGGCCCGGTGATCCTCTTGCGGATTCTCGGTGCCATCGACGAAACCGGTCAGATCGCGACAATCCAGGTTGCGGAAGCCGCGCACCTCTTCGGCCAACGCTACCAGACCCGCCAGCAGCGCCATCACCCGCTGACCGGCGTGATGCAGCACGTCCACCCGATCGGCGCGCAGTTGCACGAACAAGTCGAACGGGGTGTTCGGTGCCTCCTGACCGTTGGCAGACTGCGCCATGAAACCACGGAACTGGGGCGGGCGGGCAACCGGATAGAGGGCATCCCACCCTTCGGCACCGACGGCCACCAGGCCGCTGAATGCGGCATCGGGGAAATCGGCACTCACCGCATCCCACAGCACAGGCAGCTTGGCCAGACGGGCCGCCAGCTCGGCGCCGTCACCGGTGCGATTGAACATCAGATAGAGGGCGTGCAGATTCGGCTCTGCGCAGATCCCGGCTTGGGCTTTCATTTCTCTCTCCAAAGACATTGGCTAGGGCATCGCGGGATTATAAACCGGAATGGGGCCAATTCCTTGATTTCACATCGCTATCGGCCACATCCCCAAACAGCACCAGGGCATGGGGGGCGACCGTCACCCTGGCACGCTCCCCCTCGAGGGGCTCGCCAATACTGGCCTCCAGCAGCTGATCCCCGCACGCCACCAGCACCCGGCAGTGGTGGCCGAGGAATTGCTGCTCCCGTATCACCAGGTCCCCCTCAGCCGCCGCCGTCAGCACCAGCTGCTGGGGCCTGAGCATGAGTTGCAGCCGCTCGCCGACGGCCCGGCCATGGGGCTCATGGCCCGTCATCCGCCCCAACACAGTCTGCACGCTGTGGCTGTCCAGCACCTCGGCGGCCAGGTAGTTGACCCCGCCGAGAAACTCCGCCACGAAGCGGTTCTGTGGACGGCGATAGAGCTGTTCGGGCTCCCCCACCTGCTCGATGCGACCGGCCCGGAACAGCGCCAGCCGGTCGGCGAAGGCGAAGGCCTCCTCCTTGCTGTGGCTGACGAAGATGGCGCCGATGCCCTGGCGCTTGAGCAGGGCGCGGATCTCGAGGATGAGCTTCATCCGCACCTGGGTGTCGATGTTGGAGAAGGGCTCGTCCAGCAGCATCAGCCGCGGTTTGCACACCAGGGCGCGGGCGATGGCGACCCGTTGCTGCTGGCCGCCGGAGAGCTGATGGGGATAGCGATCCCCCAACCCTTGCAGATTGACCAGGGCCAGCGCCTCCGCCACCTGCTGCTCACGCACACTGCGGCTCTGGCGGATCAGCCCGAAGCCGACGTTCTCGGCCACCGTCAGATGGGGGAAGAGGGCGTAATCCTGGAAGATCATGCCGATGTTGCGCGCCTCCGGCGCCATACTCCGGCCCGGCCCATCCAGCAGGGTCTCGCCGAGCCGGATCTCTCCCTCAGCGAGTGGCAGCAGACCGGCCACGGCCTTGAGCAGGGTCGTCTTGCCGCAGCCACTGGCCCCGAGCAGACAGACGATCTCGTTGTCGGCCACCTGCAGTGAGAGCTGTTCCAGTACCGGCCGGCCGTTGTAGTGACAGCTGACCTTCTCGATATTCAGACAAGACAAGGCTCGTCTCCTTTGTTCTTTGACCCAGGCTGGACGCGGGCTCAGTGCCCCTGACTGTCCAGGTTGCGGTTGATCCAGATGAGCGGCACCAGCCCCACCAGCACGATGACGATGGCACCGAGCGCCCCCCGCTCCAGCATCTCGTCCGAGACGAACTGATAGACATGGGTCGCCAGGGTCTCGAAGTTGAAGGGGCGCAGCAGCAGGGCGGCGGGCAACTCCTTCATGGATTCGATGAATACCAGCAGGGCGCCGGCGAACAGGCCGCGCCGCACCAGGGGCAGGTGTATACGTCGCAACATGCCGCCGCTCCCCTGACCCAGGGAGCGGGCCGCCGCATCCAGGCTCGGGGAGACCTTGCCCATGCTGCTCTCCACCGAGCCGATGGCGATGGCCACGAAGCGCACCAGATAGCCAAACACGATGGCGGTGAGGGTGCCGGTCAGCAGCAGACCGGGCCCCTGCATGCCGAGCCACTCGGCCAGATCGTTGATGCCAAAGTCCAATGCGGTCAGGGGGACCAGTACCCCGATGGCGAGCACAGTGCCCGGCATGGCGTACCCCAGGCTGGCGATGCGCAGGGGCAGGAGGCTGCGAGCGCCCCCATCGAGGCGGCGGCAGAAGCCGAGCAGCAGGGCGACGGCCATGGCCAGCAGGGCGGTCAGCGCCGATATGGCCAAACTGTTGCCGGCGAAGCGCACAAACTCCGGCGTCCAGGAGAGCGCGAAGTAGCGTACCCCGTAATCGAGCAGGATGGCGAACGGCAAGGCGAAGCCCGCCAGTACCAGCCCCCAGCACCAGAGCCCGGCGAGCAGGCGCCATCCCCCCTCGAGGGGGTAGCGCAGCGGCGCCTCATGGCCCATGGATTTCTGGAACACCTGCTGACGCCGGCGGGAGCGGCGCTCGATGGCGATGAGCAGCACCACCGCCAGCAGCATCAGACAGGAGAGCTTGGCGGCGGTGGCCAGGCTGCCATAGCCGAGCCAGGTGTCGTAGATGGCCGTCGTCAGGGTATTGAGGGCGAAGAAGTGGACGGTGGCAAAGTCCGCCAGGGTCTCCATCGCCACCAGTGATGCGGCCACCATGATGGCGGGGCGCGCCAGAGGCAGGCTCAGGCGGCGAAAACTCTGCCAGGGAGTACAACCGAGCAAGCGGCTGGAGTGAATCAGGCTGACCGACTGCTCAAGGAAAGAGGCGCGGGCCAGCAGGTAGACATAGGGGAAGAGCACCAGGGCCAGCACCCAGGCAGCCCCCCCCAGGGAGCGGATGGCCGGGAACCAGTAGTCGGCCGGACTCTGCCAGCCGAACAGGGCGCGCAGCCCTGCCTGCAAGGGGCCCGAGTAGTCCAGCAGATCCGTGTAGACGTAAGCGACGATATAGGACGGCATCGCCATGGGCAGCATCAGTGCCCACTGCAACGCCCGGCGGCCAGGCACCTGGCACATGGCCACCAGCCAGGCGGTCGGCACCCCGAACAACAGGCTGAGCCCCACCACCCCCAGCACCAGTCCGGCGGTGTTGGCGAGGTAGTTCGGCAAGACGGTATCGGCGAGATGGGCGAACAGGGCGCCGTCCGCCGAGAAGGCGGAGAAGACGAGGGCGAGGACGGGCAAACCCAGCAGCAGGGCGCTCGCCCAGCTGCCGGCAATCCAGACAGGATGTTTCATGAGATCACAAGGTTTGATGGGGCCAGCGGCCCCATCCGATTACAGGTCGAACTTCACTTCATCCAGCAGCTGCAGGGCATCCTTGCGGTGCTTGGCGTAGTCGCTGACCGGCAGGGTGTCAGACTTTAAGCTGCCCCAGGACTTGACCATGGCGGAAGGCTCCACCCCGGCCTTGACCGGATACTCGGCGTTCACGTCCGCGTACAGGTGCTGGGCGGTGTCGCCGGAGAGGAACTCCATCAGCTTTTGGGCCGCTTCCTTGTTCTTGGCGTACTTGGTCATGGCCACGCCGCTCACGTTGACGTGGGCACCGCGATCGGCCTGGTTCGGGAAGTTGATCTCCACCGCATCGGCCCAGGACTTCTGCGCCGGATCCTTCAGCATGGCGCCGAGGTAGTAGCTGTTGCCCAGCGATACATCACAGATACCGTCCTTGATCGCCTTGACCTGATCCCGGTCGTTGCCCTGGGGCTTGCGCGCCAGGTTGGCCTTGACCCCTTCCAGCCAGGTCTTGGTGTCGGCCATGCCGTGGTGGACGATCATCGAGGAGACCAGGGCCACGTTGTAATCGTGCTTGCCGCTGCGAGTACAGATTTTCCCTTTGAATTCAGGCTTCACCAGATCTTCGTAGCGAATGGTATCGAGCTTGCCGAGACGATCCTTGCTGGAGTAGATGGCACGCACCCGGGTGGTCAGGGCAAACCACTTGTTGTCCGGATCCCGGTAGATGGAGGGGATGTTCTCCTGCAGGGTCTTGCTGTCCACCGCTTGCACCAGATCCTTGTCCACCAGATCGGTCAGGCGGCTGATGTCGACGGTCAGCATCAGGTCAGCCGGGGAGAGCTTGCCTTCCCGCTCCAGACGCTCGTTCAGCCCCTCTTTGGCGAACACCACGTTGACCTTGATCCCCGTCTCCTTCTCGAACTGCTGGATGATGGGCTTGATCAGCTCATCCTGGCGGTTGGAGTAGACATTCACTTCTGCGGCGGCAAAGGCCGACTGGGCGACCAGAGTGGAGAAGGCCAGTGCCAGCATCTTCATTTTCATCGTCATCCGTTCCTTGTGTTGCGTGTCGTTGAGAATTGTTTTTGTTTGCATTCTGCACGAGGCGCAACCCAGGGATCAAGGCGATTCCGGGAGGTAGGATCACATATTTAACCATTGACTAAACAAAAAGGCCGGATGGCATAGCCTCCGGCCTATCAATGATAATTCACTCTATTACTGCCTCGATCTGGCACGGTATGCTGCCCATCCCCCTTCCAACCCGCGAAACGAGGGATCGGGCCGCGCGAGGATCAGAGCGCCTCGTCGTCGCTCTCGCCGGTACGGATCCGCACCGCCTGCAGCAGGTCGTAGACGAAGATCTTGCCGTCGCCGATCTTGCCGGTGTAAGCCGCCTTGCAGATCGCCTCGATCACCCCTTCCACGTTGTCGTCGGCGGTGGCGATCTCCAGCTTCACCTTGGGCAGGAAGTCGACCTGGTACTCGGCTCCCCGGTATAATTCGGTATGCCCCTTCTGGCGGCCGAAGCCCTTGACCTCGGATACCGTCAGGCCTTCGACCCCCAGGCTGGCGATGGCCTCACGCACATCGTCCAACTTGAAGGGTTTGATAATCGCAGTAATCAGCTTCATCTGGTTGCTCCCAATCCATGGTATGTCGTGGAAGAGTCATCAATTCTTGTGCCAAGTATTTTTATTGTTTATTTTCATAAAGATAGCCTTTAACCCTTGGGCCGTCAGGGTCCGGGATCACCAAGGAAGCGCAACTCGCCCCAATATGAGGCACCAAGCTGCACCAGACTCCCTTGATGCACCAAATGAGAGCATCGCCCCATGTTAGTCATCTCCAACAGCGTCACCATTCCCTGGCATGAGCTGCAATTCCAGACCATGCGCGCCCAGGGCAACGGCGGTCAGCACGTCAACAAGACGGACTCCGCCGTCTGGCTGCGCTTCGATTACCGGGACTCTCCCAGCCTGACACCGCTCTACAAGGAGGGGCTGGAGAAGCTCGCCGACAGCCGGGTCCACGATGGCTTCATCCAGATCAGGGTCGAGACCCATCGCAGCCAGGACATGAATCGCAAGGAGGCCATGAACCGCCTGGTGGAGTTGCTGAAAAAAGCCGCCTGGCGCCCCAAGGCGCGCCACGCCACCAAACCGACCCGCAGCTCCCAGCGCAAACGGGTCGATGCCAAGAAGCGCAAGGGGGAGATAAAATCCACCCGCGGCAAACCCGGGCTGGACTAGCCCGGGATGCGCGCCATGAGGTGCAGAGAACCAGCATGCAGATAAGATACGACTTTTGTGACAGTGCCCATGGCCCCCTGCTCGTCGCCATCGACGCCCGGGGTCTGCGGTTTGTGGAGTTCGTGCGAGGGGAGAGACCCATAGTGCCGGCCCCGGAGTGGTTGCAAGACCCGCAGGCCCTCGCCCCTTTTATCGCCCAGTTCGAGGCCTACTTTGCCGGCCAGCTGCAGCGCTTCGATCTGCCCCTTGCCGCCCGTGGCACCAACTTCCAGCAAGCGGTGTGGGGGGCCCTGTGCGACATTCCCTATGGCGAGACCGTCAGCTATCTCGACATCGCCAGCGCCATCGGCAACCCCAAGGCGGTGCGCGCCGTGGGAGCCGCCAACGGCCAGAACCCCTTGAGCATCATAGTGCCCTGCCATCGCGTCATCGGCCGCAGCGGCAAGCTGGTCGGCTACGGGGGAGGACTGCCCATCAAGCAGTGGTTGCTCGCCCTGGAACAGAGTCACCGGGACTTTGTCCTCACCCCCTGACGGCGCCGCCCTGCCCCTTCAATGCCAGTGGCTGCTCGCTCTGGAACAGAGTCACCGGGACCTTGTCCTCACCCCCTGACGGCGCCGTCCTCCCCCTTCAATGCCAATGGTTGCTCGTCTAGCCCAAAGCCAGCGGGGCCCCATCCTCACCCCCTGACAGCCGCAGACCTCCGGGGATCTATCCTCCCCCGATCCCGGGGGAGTAAAACTTCACGTCTATGCTACCAATAATAAATCCATCGAAATAAAGTACTGATTATTTAAATAAACACAGCATCACAGGCATGCCCCATGAATACTGGGCAGCGTTTATCAAAATGAACACAGTATGAAGAATCGCCTCAGAAGGGCTTCAGAGAAAGGGAGGCATGATGACCCTGTACCTGGGTGGTATGGCTCATCCCTCATCCAGGTCGCACCCATGTGACGCTTCCAATCTGTCTTTTTCCCCGCGCCTCCCCAGAGGCGCTTTTTTTTTGCCTGCCATCCGGCCACAAAAAAGCCCGCCGAAGCGGGCCCTGACCGGAAGGTGCTAGCTTCGGTGGTCAATCAGAGGCTGAGGAACAGACCCGCGAGGGAGGCGCTCATCAGGTTCGCCAGCACGCCGGCCAGGATGGCACGCATGCCGTAGCGGGCGATGAAGGCCTTGCGCTCCGGCACCATGGCTCCCAGGCCACCGATCAGGATCGCCATGGAGGAGATGTTGGCAAAGCCGCACAGGGCGAAGGTGACGATGGCCTTGCTCGACTCGTTCAGGGTCTGATCCTGCACCAGGGCGATGAAGGCGACGAATTCGTTGATGACGATCTTGGTACCGATAAGCGCCCCGGCGGCCTGAGCCTGATCCCAGGGCACCCCGATGAGCCAGGAGACGGGAGCAAACAGCCAGCCCAGGATGATCTGGAAGCTCAGCTCCAGCCCCACCAGATCCCCGGCCCAGCCCAGCAGGCCGTTGAGCAGGGCGATCACCCCGACGAAGGCCAGCAGGGTCGCCCCCACCGCCACCGCGATGTTCAGGCCGGACATGGCCCCGTCAGCCGCCGCCTCGATGACGTTGGTGGCACGGGGGATCTCCACGTCCTCATGGTGATCCACTTCCTGTTCACCCGGCGGCACCAGGATCTTGGCCATGGCCAGACCGGCAGGGGCCGACATGAAGGCCGCCGCAATCAGGTATTTCAGCTCGACCCCGATGCTGGCATAGCCCACGAGCGTGCCACCGGCCACCGAGGCCAGGCCGCAGCTCATCACCGCGAAGAACTGGGAGTCGGACATCTTGGAGAGGTAGGGCTTGACTACCAGGGGCGCCTCCACCATGCCGACGAAGATGTTGGCGGTGGCGGAGAGGCTCTCGGCGCGGCCGGTACCCAGCAGCTTCTGCAAGCCACCCCCCAGCAGAGCGATCACCTTGGGCATCAGGCCGATGTGGTAGAGGATGGCGATGAGGGCGGAGAAGAAGATGATCACCGGCAACACGTTGAAGGCGAAGATGAAGCCCAGCTTGAACTTGGCGAGATCCCCGAACAGGAAGGCGATCCCCTCCTGGCCGTAACCGATCACGCTGCTGACGCTCTCGCTCACGCCGTTCAGCACGTGCTGACCCGCGGGCAGCCAGAGTACCAGAGCGGCGAAGAGCACTTGCAGGCAGAGGGCGAAGCCCACTGTTCGCAACGGGATACGACGACGATTATCAGAGCAGAGTACGGCCATGGCCAGAATACTCAGCATGCCGAGCAGGGCGATCATAGGGAGTCCATCGAGTGAGATAAAAGATGGGCGCGGATTCTGCGCCCCCTCCCCCATCACTGCAAGCCCGCCCGGTTACAGCCCTGTTAGCAAAAACGTTTTCACGATATCGGTTGCGGCAAGCTGCTGATTTCGCTGATCTTTGATATCACGAGAAAGCCAGTGTTCTTATATAGAAACGATCATTCCTCCCTGCCGGACAATTTGCCCCCGAGCCAGGGGCTGAGCCGCTGCTCCCAATAAGGGGTGGGGCCGAAGCTCTCCTTGAGGAAGTCGATGAACAGGCGGATCTTGGGATCCAGGTGCTCGCGCCTGGCATAGACGGCGTGTACCGCCATCTTCTGGTTCGGCCGCCACTGGGGCAGCAGGGGAATGAGCTGACCGCTCTGCAACTCCTTGTCCAGCAAGTAGTTGGCCACATAGGCGATGCCGAGACCGGCCAGCGCCGCGTCCCGCACCGCCTCCGCCAGATCCACCCGGTAGTTGCCCGCCACCTGCACCGTCTGGCGCTCCTTGCCCTGGCGAAACGACCACTCGTGATAACGCCGCTCCCGGCTCTGATAGGTGATGCAGTTGTGCTGGGCGAGATCCTTGGGTTGCAGCGGCGTACCGTGGCTCAACAGGTAGTCCGGCGAGGCCACCAGCACGAAGCCGATGTCCGCCAGTCGCTGCCCCACCAGGGCTTGCGGCTTGTCTTCATAGGTGGTGATCCAGAGATCCAGCCCCTCGTCCACCAGGTTGGTGCGGTGATCGAACAAGGACACCTCCAGCTCCAGCTCGGGATAGCGTGCCTGAAACGCCTTGAGCCGCGGGATCACGTGCAACCGGCCGAAGGACTGGCCGACCCCGAGGTGCAGCACCCCGCTCACCTTGCCGCGACGCTCCGCCACCATGGAGTCCGCCTCCAGCGCTACCGCCACCAGGGCCCGGCAGTGGCGGGCATACTCCTGACCGAGGTCGGTCAGGGCGAAGCGGCGGGTGGTGCGCTGCACCAGCTGGGCGCCGAGCTCGGCCTCCAGCAGGGCCAGCTGCTTGCTGATGTGGGACTTGGAGACCCCGAGCCGGCGCGCGGCCGCCGAGATGCCCTGTTCACGGACCAGGGCATCGAAGATCACCATTTGGGGCAGACGTTGCAGCACGGGATGTCCAGATGAAGAGAGGGGGAGCCATTATTCCAGACTCCCGGAACCCGGCCTAGGGTTCGAGCGCCTGTTTCAGCTCCCCCAGCAGGGGATCCTCTCCCGGCGCCTGGCTGGCACCATAGCTGCCAAGCAGCCTGCCATCGCGGCCGATGAGGTACTTGTGGAAGTTCCAGCCGGGGGCATCACCACCGGCGGCGGCTGCCAGCCCCCGGTAAAGCGGGCTGGCCTCGCTGCCGCGCACGGCGATGCGGTTGAACATGGGGAAGGTAACGCCGTAGTCTCGCCGGCAGACGCTCGCCGTCTTGCCCTCATCGGCGGACTCCTGCCAGAAGTCGTTGGAGGGGAACCCCAGAATAATCAGTCCCTTGTCCTTGTAGTTCTGGTAGAGCCGCTCCAGATCCGCGAACTGGCCGCGATAGCCACAATAGGAGGCGGTGTTGACCACCAGCACCACCTTGCCCTCGGTGAGCTGACAGAGGTTATGCCGCTGGGTGCTGTTCAACTCCCGCTGTTCCAGATTGAAGTAGGCAGGACAGGCGGCTGCACTGCCCGTCACCAGCCACAGCAGCAGGATCATCCATTTCATCTCGCGCTCTCCCGTGGGTATGCATGGTTTCATGATACTGGCAGCAGAAGTCGCTGTTGGCGACCCTCGGATCACTCAATGCAGGGGAATGCCGGTGAGCCAGCCGTGACCCCAGAAGATGAGCAGGGTAGTCACCGCCAGCCCGGCCCCCAGGCTGATCCCCGTCCCCAGCCAGGTCGCCGCCGGACGGGGCACGGCGCGCCAGTCCCGTACCGAAATCCAGACCAGGCTGATGAGCGCCCACAGACCCAGGCCACCGAACAACATCAGGGAGCGGGCTTCGCTGTTCACGGCCAGATGGGCGCCCGCCCACAGCAGGGTGCCGATCAGCTGGGGGTGCACCAGGTAGCGTCTGAAATGATTGTTCCCCTGGCCTGCACACAGCAGGATGAGCGCCACCGGCATGATGGCCATCGCCAGCATGGGGCCCCAGGCGGGCAGGAAGTAGAGCGGCATGGGGCTGGCCATGCGCCAGCCGGCGAGGATGCAGCCGATGGCCACGAACACCAGCAGGGAGAAGAGTCCCTTGTAGCGGTTCTCCCCCAGCCGTTCCCGCAGACGGGCGCGGTGTGCCGGGGCGAAGCAGGGATAGAGGTGAGTCAGGGTAAACAGCACAACCCCCAGGGTCAGCAGGATCATGGGCGTCTCCTCGCACCTTGCCCTTCATGGGGGTTAACTATGCCGCAAAGGGCTGAACGAGAATAGAAAAACCATATAAAAGACAGCGGGATAATGAAAAAAGCCGATCAGAGATCGGCAAGGTGCGTCAGAGGGTCTGGTGCCAGGCAGCCAGCCACATCCGCTACACGGGGCGGGGTTGGCCGGTGCCAGGCACCGGCCGAATAAGGTTTATTTGCGCAGCAGGTAGAGGGCGGCCACGTTGCGGGCCGTGAGCTCCAGATTGATGGTGGCGGTGGCCAGTGCCTCCGGCAGGGCCATGGCCCGGTTGACCACCGCGAAGACGGCATCCAGACCGTGTTCATGCACCACGCCGTAGTCATCGGTGAGACAGCCTGCGATGCCGATCACCGGCTTGCCGAACTGCTTGGCACAGCGGGCCACGCCGATGGGGGTCTTGCCATGAATGGTCTGGCTGTCGATGCGTCCCTCGCCGGTGATGACGAGATCCGCGTCGGCGACCGCTTCCGCCAGCTTCAACGCCTCGATGACGATCTGGATGCCGGGCTTGAGTTCGGCACCGAGCAGCCCCACCAGGGCAGCCCCCATGCCACCGGCGGCGCCGGCTCCCGGGATCTCCTTCACCTGCTTGCCGAGGGCCTGTTCGATGCAGTCGGCGTAACGGGCCAGGTTGGCATCCAGTTGCGCCACCAGCTCGGGGGTCGCCCCTTTCTGGGGACCAAACACCGCGGAGGCCCCCTTCGGGCCGCACAGCGGGTTGTTCACGTCACAGGCCACCTCGATGGTGAGCCCGGTCAGACGGGGATCCAGCTCGCTCAGATCGATGCTGGCCAGCTCACTCAGGCTGCCACCACCCTGGCCGATGGGAGTGCCATCGGCTTTGAGCAGCTTGCCGCCCAGCGCCTGGATCATACCGGCGCCGCCGTCGTTGGTCGCACTGCCGCCGATGCCGAGGATGAGGTGACTCACCCCCATCTCCAGGGCGGCCAGGATCAGCTCCCCCGTGCCCCAGCTGGAGGTCAGCAAGGGGTTGCGCTGCTCGGGCGCCACCAGATGCAGGCCGGAGGCGGCCGCCATCTCGATGACGGCACGCTCCCCATCCCCCAGCAGGCCGATGAAGCCTTGCACCCGGTTGCCGAGCGGGGCGGTTACCTCCACCGGCAGGATGTGGCCACCGGTGGCATCCACCAGGGACTGCACCGTCCCCTCGCCACCATCGGCCATGGGCAGCTTGACGTAGGTGGCGTCGGGCAGCACCTGCTTGAAACCGGCCTCGATGGCATCAGCCACCGCCATGGCGCTCAGGCTCTCCTTGAATGAATCTGGGGCGATAACAATTTTCATATCAATTCCTTAGGCGAGACCGAACACGCCAAACATCAGGGTGGAGACGGCAGCAATCGTCAGACCGACGGCAGTTTCATAGGGGATGAGCTTGAGACGCTCGCTCACACCCATGTGAACGCTGCCCCCGGTGGCATGGAAGAAGGAGCCATGGGGCATGTGGTCAAATACGGTGGCACCGGCGTGGATCATGGCGGCCCCCGCCAGACTGGTGATACCCAGTTCGATCAGGGTAGAGCTGAACACGTTGGAGGCCACCACAGTACCGGCCGTGGTCGAGGCGGTTGCCAGGGACATCAGGGCACCGGAGATGGGGGCCAGCAGGTAGGAGGGCAAACCGGACGCAGTCAGGCCGCTGATCAGCACATCTTTGAGGCCGGAGTTGGCGATGATGCCCGCCAGGGTACCTGTCCCCAGCAGCATGATGGCAACCGGCGCCATCCGCGCCAGACCGGAGACGGCGAACTGGTTCACCTTGCTGAATTTCCCCATCATCAGGGCGCCCACCAGGCCGCCGAGGGGCAAGGCGATGAGGGGATCGACGACGATGCCGGCCACCGGGCGCAGGGCCAGCAGCAGGATGGCGACCAGGGGCGCGCTGATGGCGGCCATGAAGCCGGGCAGAGCGGCGCCATCGAAGCTCACCACTTCGTCGGCGGCAACCTTGCTGCCCTTGTTGTTGAGGCGCTTGGCGAGCCAGTAGGCCATCACCAGACCGAACAGACCCGGGATGATGCCAGCCGCCATCACGGAAGTGAGGGGCAGGTGGAAGGCGTCGGAGGCGGCGATGGCGTTCGGGTTCGGGGACATGACGTTGCCCGCCTTGCCGCCGCCGATCATGGCCAGCAGGATGGCCGCCTTCGAGAGGTCGGCACGGCGCGCGATGGCGAGTGCAATGGGGGCGACCGTGATGACGGCCACGTCCACGAAGACGCCCACCGCAGTCAGGATCAGGGTGGCCAGGGCCAGGGCCAGCAGGGCCCGGGTCTCGCCAAGCTTGCGGACTATGGTCTCGGCGATGGTGGTCGCCGCGCCAGATTCAATCAAGACGCCCGCCAGCACACCGGCGGCCAGGATCCGCATCACGGCGGTGGTGATCCCCTGAGCGCCGCCGATCATCAGGGCGACGGTCTGGGTCAGGTCGGCACCGCCGATCAGGCCGCCGGCCAGAGCGCCGACGATCATGCCATAAGCGGGCGGTACCTTCTTCAGGATGAGGAAGATGGCGATGGTAAGCGCGGCGAGAGCGCCGAGCGCGGATACAGGGATCATGACGGGCACCTTTTGTTGTAGTTAGTGGCCGCCATTATGGGGATCCCCGCCGGGAAAGCTTTGGTTAAAAAACCAAAACTTGATGACGAAAATCCATGCTATTTGTTCAATTATACAAATCAACTATCCAGATTCAGTCCGAGATAGAGCAGAAACTTGTCATCTAACTTGTTGAAATTTAAACCAGTTATCTGCTCTATCCGGGTCAGGCGGTAGCGTAGGGTATTGGGATGAATGAAGAGTGAATCGGCACAGGGATGCAGATCACAATCCTGCAAGAAATATTGGCGCAGCGTCTTCTGCAGCACCCCCTTGGCGTCCTCCCTGGCCAGTTTCTGCAGGGGCGCCCGCAGCTGATCCGCCTGCCAGGAATCCGCCAGACTGCCGAGCAGCACCGGCAGCCGGTAATCCTCGAAGAAGTAGACCTGCTTGCGCGGCGCCTGGCGCATGCCACGGCGCAGGGTGTCTCGCGCCGTCTGGTAGGAGCGTGCCAGCCCGCCGATGCCGGCGAAGTAATCACCCACCCCGATGCGCATCTTGAAGTGGGGAATGCGGGCCAGCAGCTGCTTGATGCGGCTGCGCTCCTGCTCCGACTGCCAGACGCCGTCGCTGAGCTGGGCCGGCTTGAGCACCACGATCTCGTCCAGTCCGTTGATGGCCACCAGGTTGTCCCGCTCCGGGTTCTCCAGCAGGTGCACCAGCTCCCGCAGGCGGGCGGGATCCGCCTCCTCCAGCGCCAGCACCGCGACCACCCGTGGCTGGGCCAGATCCAGGCCGAGGAAGCGGGCCGCCTGCTGCAACTGATCGACTCGCCCCTCGCCGCGGATGAGCTGCAGCACCAGCTCCTCCTTGTGGCGCTTGTCCCACTGCAACTGCTCGGTGAGCGCCGCCTGCTCCAGGATGAGCTCCGCCGTCATGCGCACCAGTTCGGCGTAAGCGCGAACTTCGTCCGGATCCCCCGAGATGCCGATGACCCCGAGCAACTCCCCCTGATAAGCGATGGGCAGATTGATGCCG
The DNA here is from genome assembly GCF_051125555.1 of Aeromonas sp. NJAU223. NCBI lineage: Bacteria > Pseudomonadati > Pseudomonadota > Gammaproteobacteria > Aeromonadales > Aeromonadaceae > Aeromonas > Aeromonas sp. NJAU223. The sequence continues at coordinate 3,914,402 of NZ_CP144204.1, forward strand.
GGGCGGACCCCCTTGAGCTGCTTGGCGGTGGCGTCGCTGATCTCCACCACCCGGTTCTCGGTCAGGGCCAGCACGGCCCCCTCGTGACGCTGCAGCAAGCGCTCCGGGTTGCCGGACGCGATGATGAGACCGTGCTCATCCATGACGTTGACCGAGAAGGACAATATCTTCATCGCCCGGCTGACGATCTGCCGCGCCAGACTCTCATCAAGCTGCATGGGGACTCCGATCGGTGACGGGGGAGCGGGAAATGAACGACATGGGGTCTCCGTGTAAAAGCCGGGTGGCAGCGCAAAGATGCCACATCCTCAAGACAAGCGAGGGGGGGATCGCTAGAATAGGCCACTTTACCTCAGGTATGCCCCGCCAGGGATCACGGAATTGACGGGATCCCTGATGATGAGCCTGCCGTTATCTGATGGACGCCGCTATGGACTATGAATTTCGCCGCGACCCGTTTGGTGGCTATCGCGCCCGGTTCTCCATGGGTCACGAAGCCATCGGCCAGTGGCTGATCGACGAAGTGGGCAAGGATGAGGAGAAGCTCGATCTGCTGTTCTCCATCATCGACGAGCTCTCCAGCCGTGCCCGCGTCGAGTATCAGCTGGCCGGGGGCGACTACTCTTTGCTGCTCACCCACGAGGAGGCAGAGGTCAAGGCCAACGTCCTCAATATCGAGCTGGGCGAGGATCTCGACGATCTCGCCTACTACGATGATGAACAGCTGGCCATGTGCGGGCTGGAAGATTTTGCCCAGGTGCTCGCCTCCTGGCGCGCCTTTATCCGCAACGAGGATATGGGCTAGGTATTCAATACAGGCAGGGCAAGCGCCCGCCACAACCCAACAGGATTGACTATGTCTATTTACGATTTTGATGACGAACTGCCGGAAGACGAGCAGGATCAACCGAAGAAAGCCGCCCCGGCCAAGAAGAAAGGCAAGCAGGTGCTCAATACCCAGGTCAACCTGAGCCCGCGCGATGCCAGCCGTCTGAACGGCATGCACGTCGAGGCCATCACCACCCTGGATGACGTCAGCCTGCCGAAGAACGTGATCTTCAAGGCCGGTCTCATCGCCCTGGGTGAGCTGGAAGCCACCAAGCGCGCCGACATCATCGCCCGGGTAATCGCCGAATCCGGCCGATAAGCCTCGACACCCGGGTTCAAAGGCAGTCATTCATGCTGATGACGTGGGTAGATGAAAATTTAAATATCGCCTGACATGAAAAAACCGGAGCCTCTGCTCCGGTTTTTTGTATCCCGGCGATGGCAGGATCCTCGACAGCCACGGGATCCGACCAGTCTATTGACCCTTGTGTCACGGCAGGGGGAGCCGGTAAGGTGCGCCCCCTCGATGCCAAAAGGAGACTCAATGTTACCGCTTCCTGATGCCCTGATCTGGGGGACACTGGCGCTGGCCGTGCTGCTCTGTCTCGCCCGCCAACGCACGCCCGGCCTCATCCTGCTCGGGGTCGCCCTGACTGCCGCCCTGATCCTGGGCCGTATCGCGCCATCCGCCCTGCTGGTCAGCCTCGCCGGCCTGTTGCTGGCCTGGCGCACTCCCACGTTGCCCCAGCCCTGGCGCCCGGTGGCCCTCGCCCTGGTGCTGCTCTGGGCCATCGCGCTCACCCTGCACTTGGTGCCGGGGTTTGACAACCTGCGGGTACTGGACAAGGTTCAGGCCGGCCCCGCCAGCGTGCCTTTCACCCTTTACCTCAATCTGGACAAGCCGCTGATCTTCTTCGGCCTGCTGTTGGCCTGGCCCAGCCTGCTGGGTCAGGGCGGCCCCCTGCGCTGGCGCCCCCTGGCGCTGCTGGTGTTGCCGCTGGCGGCCATGCTGCTGCTCGCCTGGCAGCTCGGAGCCCTCAAGCCCGAGCTGGGGCTGCCCCACTGGTGGTGGCTGTTCGCCTTCAACAACCTGCTGTTCACCTGCGTGGCGGAGGAGGCGTTGTTCCGGGGCTTCATCCAGCAGGCCATCGCCCAGCGCAGCCGGGTCTGGCTGGGGATCCTGGCCGCCAGCCTGTTGTTCGGGGCGGCGCATCTGGCCGGTGGCCCGCTGCTGGTGCTGTTCGCCACCCTGGCCGGGGCCTGCTACGGGCTGGCGTTCCAGCTGAGCGGCCGCCTCAGCGTCGCCATCCTGCTGCACTTCCTGTTCAACTTCGCCCATCTGGCCCTGTTCACCTACCCCATGGCCAGTCGATAACGCTGGGTCGGCCGCAGAAAAGGCGGATAAAAAAAGCCCCGAACCGCAGGGTCCGGGGCTTTTGTGACGCCTGGCGTCAGTCGACGTAGAAGGTCTGCTGGAAGCTGAGGGTCTGCAGTTGCCCCTCTCCCATGATCTTCAGGGTGAACTGGTAGGTGTCCTCGTTGCGATAGGGCAGTACCGCCAGGTAGTAGATGGACTCCCCTTCCTTCACCTCCTGGAAGCTCAGGGTGCGGATGGTGCCGGTCAGGTTCTTGGCCTCGCCGCTGATGCCAACCGCCTGGGCCACCCCTTGTTTGTTCTGCACCGCGATATTGACGATGCCGTTGTAGCGGCTGCGTTCCAGCCCGTAGGCCTTGGCCACCTCGGGGGTGAGGAAGCTGGAGTTGAAGGCGCTGTAATGCACCCGCCAGGGGCCCAGCTCCTTCATCTGTTCCGCCTGCAACGGCAGCGCCATCAAGAGTGCCAGCAGGCAGCTCATCCAGGCTGTTTTCATGATGTCATCCCTCTCCTATTCCGCTTTCCAGCAGGGCATCTATCTCGGCGGGGATCTGCCTCGGTGCCTCGATGGCCACCGTCTTGTGCCGACCGAGCTCTCCCCGCACTATCCTGACCTGCCCCTTGGCCACCTTGAACTGCTTGGCCAGATATTTGATCAGATGGCCGTTGGCCTGGCCATCCACCGGCGGAGCCGTGATGGCCACTTTCACTTCATCGCCGTGCAAGCCGACGATTTGATCCCGGCTCGCCTTGGGCTGGATCATCAGATGCAGTACCAGATCGTCCCCTTCACGCAGGACGGCCGGCATCAGATCATCCACCACAGCTGGCCAAACAGATCCCCTAACAGATAGTTTATGGCCTGCAGCGCGATAAAGGCGACCAGCACGGAGAGATCCAGCCCGCCCAGGGCCGGCAGTATGCGGCGGATGGGGGCCAGGAAGGGCTCGGTCAGCTGATGCATCACGTACTCGATGGGGTTGCGACCCTGGCTGACCCAGCTCAGGATGGCGCGGATCAGCAGCACCCAGAAGATCATGGAGCCCGCTTTCTTCAGCACGGTGAGGAAGGCGAACAGGCTGAGGGTGAGCCAGTCAGCCAGCAGCACGTTCATGCTCTTGAGCAGCGCCAGCTTGGCGAAGGCGATGATGAGCGCCAGCACCACGGAGGCCATGTCCAGCCCGCCAAAGCCCGGAATGATGCGACGCAGGGGCACCACCAGCGGGTTGGTGAGCTTGACCACCATCTGGCTCATGGGGTTGTAGAAGTCGGCGCGGGCCCACTGCAGCCAGACGCGCAACAACACCACCATGAGGTAGAGATCGAAAATCGTGTTAATCAGAAAGTAAGCGGTATTCATCTGGGCTCCCGGTTAAGGACTGTGTTCAAAAAAGGGTTTCCATCTCGGCGGCGCGGGTCACGGCTGCCTGCATGGCGCGAGCGGTGAGCGGCATCAGCCCCTGCTCCTGGAAGGTCTTGACCGCCTCGGCCGTGGTGCCCCCCTTGCTGGTCACCTGCTCTCGCAGGGTTTGCAGGGAGAGCTCGGGATTGCGCTCCACCATGGCGGCGGCACCGAGGGCCGTCTGCTGCACCAGCAGCCGGGCCTGCTCGGGGCTGAATCCCATGGCTTCGGCCTCTTCGGCGATGGCCTGCATGAACAGGAAGAAGTAGGCCGGGGCACTGCCCGCCGCGGCGATAACGCCGTTGATCCCCGCCTCCTGCTCGGTCCAGAGGGTCTTGCCCACGGACTGCATCATCTGCTCGGCAAAGTTCCGATCATCCTGTCCGATGGCGGCAGGCGCATAGAGGCCCGTCATGCCGAGCCCCAGCAAGGAGGGGGTATTGGGCATGGCGCGCACGATGCGACTGTGACCGCCCGCCATCTCCTGGAGGCGCTCGACCCGGATGCCGGCGGCAATGGAGATGAGCAGCTTGCCCTCCAGGGAACCGACCCTGGCGACGAGCTCCGTCAGCATGGTTGCCATCAGCTGGGGCTTGACCGCCAGCACGATGGCATCGGCCGCCCTGGCCGCCTCGGTGTTGTCCTGGGTGACACGGATGCCAAACTGGCTGGCCAACTCGTCCAGCTTGGGACGGCTCGGGTTGGCGGCCAGGATGCAGTCGGCGGGGTAGCCCGCCTGGATGAGTCCGGCGATGATACTGCGGCTCATGTTGCCTGCGCCGATAAAGGCAAGAATTCGGTGTTGCATCACGCACTCCTGTGGTCAATGTGATTGGGACATCTGCCGTACCGGCGCCGATACGCCAGGGGATGACAGACTCCCGAAACTGATGGTATTGCCGCCCTGACTGTCGGCCCGCAATGGGCACAATCCCTTCGCCAGTCAGGATGTGCGGCACAGGATGATGAGGCCCGGCGGGGTTGGCCGGGGCAACCGCATCCCGTGCTCGCTATGAGTAGTCGCGGGCGCCGAAGATGGCGGTACCGACCCGTACCATGGTGCTGCCATGGGCGATCGCCGGCTCCAGATCCTCGGTCATCCCCATGGAGAGGGTGTCGACACTCGGGTATTGTCGCGCAAGCTCGGTGAACAGAGCCTGCATGCGTCGCATCTGCCCGGCCAGCACCGCCTCGTCGCTGGTGTGCTCCGGGATAGCCATCAGGCCACGCAGCCGCAGCCGCTCGCAGTTGGCCACCAGGGCCGCCAGCCGGAAAATCTCTTGCTCCGACGTACCGGATTTGCTGCTCTCTCCGCTAATATTGATTTGCAGACAGACATTTAGCGGCGCCATCCCGGCCGGACGTTGGTTGTTGAGGCGCTCGATCAGCTTGTCACGATCGACGCTTTGAACCCAATCGAATCGCTCTGCCACCAATCTGGATTTGTTGGATTGCAGGGGCCCGATAAAGTGCCACTCTATGTCTGCGTAGTCTGCACTCGCCGTCTGCTCGGCCCGGGCACGCAGGGTGTCGATCTTGGTGGCCGCCTCCTGGGCGTAGGATTCGCCGAAGCGACGCTGACCGGCGGCATAGGCGGCCTGAATATCCTCGAGGGGTTTGGTCTTGCTGACCGCGAGCAGCTCAATAGGATCGGCGCCACGGCCAACCCGTCTGGCCGCCTGTATGATACGTTCCTTTACCTGAAGCAGGTGCTGGGCAATCTGGCTCATATTTCGTTCGTGATCTTGTGATGGGAGAAAAACAAATCTATGGATATCACAGAGTTATTGGCTTTTAGTGTAAAGCATAAGGCCTCGGATCTACACCTCTCGGCCGGGGTTCCTCCGATGATCAGGGTTGATGGGGAGGTTCGCAAGATCAATTTGCCCGCCCTGGACCACAGGGAAGTACACGCCCTCATCTATGACATCATGAATGACCACCAGCGCAAGGAGCTGGAGGAGAACTTCGAGGTGGACTTCTCCTTCGAGGTGCCCGGCATGGCGCGCTTCCGGGTCAACGCCTTCCAGCAATCCCGTGGCTCGGGCGCCGTGTTCCGGACCATTCCAAGCCAGGTCATGAGCCTCGAGGATCTGGGGGCACCGGAGATGTTTCGCAAGATAGCCGAGTTCCCCCGCGGGCTGGTGCTGGTCACGGGGCCGACCGGCTCGGGCAAGTCCACCACCCTGGCGGCCATGGTCGACTATATCAATGACAACACTCACCAGCACATCCTCACCATCGAGGATCCCATCGAATTCGTGCACGAGAACAAACGCTGCCTGGTCAACCAGCGCGAAGTCCATCGCGACACCAAGAGCTTCACCAACGCCCTGCGCTCGGCCCTGCGGGAAGACCCCGACATCATACTGGTGGGGGAAATGCGGGACCTCGAAACCATACGCCTGGCCCTGACCGCCGCCGAGACCGGCCACCTGGTGTTTGGCACCCTGCACACCTCGTCAGCGGCCAAGACCATCGACCGTATCATCGACGTCTTCCCGGGCGCAGAGAAGGACATGGTGCGCTCCATGCTCTCCGAATCCCTGCGAGCCGTCATCTCCCAGACCCTGCTCAAGCGGATCGGCGGCGGCCGGGTGGCGGCCCACGAGATCATGCTGGGGATCCCGGCGGTGCGAAACCTCATCCGGGAAGACAAGGTGGCCCAGCTCTACTCTGTCATCCAGACCGGGATGACCCACGGCATGCAGACCATGGATCAGAGCCTCAAGCAGCTCGTCAACCGTGGCGTCGTGGCCGCGCTGGATGCCAAGGCCAAGGCGGCCGATCCCAACAACATTTAAGAGAACCTCAAACCCAAGGAGACGCTATGAACATGGATGTTCTGTTGGCTGCACTGGTTGAACAAAAGGGGTCGGATCTCTTTATCACGGTCGGCGCCCCCCCCACCCTCAAGGTCAATGGCCGCCTGGTGCCCCTCGGCGAGGTCCCGCTGGATCGCCAGACCACCCTGACGCTGGTCAGGAGCAGCCTGGATGCCGCGCACCTCGAACGCTACCAGCATAGCCGGGAGGCCAACTACGCCATCGTCCGCGAGGGGATAGGTCGTTTTCGGGTCAGCGCCTTCTGGCAGCAGGATCAGCCGGGCATGGTGCTGCGCCGTATCGAAACCCAGATCCCCGGCTTTGAGGAGCTGAAGCTGCCCCCTATCCTGCAGGATGTCGCCATGGCCAAGCGCGGTCTGGTGCTGTTCGTGGGGGCCACCGGTGCCGGCAAGTCCACCACCCAGGCCGCCATGATAGGCTTTCGCAATCAGCACGGTGACGGCCATATCCTGACGGTGGAGGATCCGGTGGAGTTCGTGCACAGCCACGACCGCTGCCTGGTCACCCAGCGAGAGGTGGGCATAGACACCGAGTCGTTCGATGTGGCACTCAAGAACTCCATGCGCCAGGCCCCGGACGTGATCCTCATCGGCGAGATCCGCACCCAGGAGACCATGGAGCTGGCCATCCAGTTCGCCGAGACCGGCCACCTCTGTCTCGCCACCCTGCACGCCAACAACGCCAACCAGGCGCTGGATCGCATCCTCCATCTGGTGCCCCAGGAGAAACACCGCCAGTTCCTGTTCGATCTCTCCTTCAACCTGCGCGCCATCGTCGCGCAGCAACTGCTGCCCAACCTGCACGGTCAGCGCCGGGTCGCCGCCTTCGAGATCCTGCTCAACACCCCGCTCATCACCGACATCATCCGCAAGGGGGAAGTCCATCGGCTCAAGGAGGTGATGAGCAAATCCACCGAGCTCGGGATGCAAACCTTCGATCAGGCACTGTTCACCCTGTTCTGTGGCGGCCAAATTGGCTACAGTGAGGCCCTCGCCCATGCCGACTCCGCCAACGACCTGAGGCTGCAGATCAAGCTCTCCGGTCGCCAGCAGCTGGGCACAGGTTCACTGGACAGCGCCACCCTGGATGAATGAGGGGGCGCTGACCATCGCGAATGAAGGAAAGTTATGCTGATTGTGGTTTCCCCGGCCAAGACGCTGGATTACGAGTCGCCGCTGGTGACCTCCCGTTTCACCCAGCCCGAGCTGCTGGATCACTCCGCCCGGCTCATCACCCGCGCCCGCCAACTGACGCCGGCCCAGATCGCCAGCCTGATGAAGATCAGCGACAAGCTGGCGGGGCTCAACGCGGCGCGTTTCAGCGAGTGGCAACCGGACTTCACCCCGGCCAATGCCCGCCAGGCGCTGCTGGCCTTCAAGGGGGATGTCTACACCGGTCTCGCGGTGGAAGACTTCAGCGAGGAGGACTTCGCCTTTGCCCAGACGCATCTGCGCATGCTGTCCGGTCTCTACGGGGTGCTGCGCCCGCTGGATCTGATGATGCCCTACCGCCTCGAGATGGGGATCCGCCTCGACAACGAGCGCGGCAAGGATCTCTATCAGTTCTGGGGCGACATCATCACCGAGCACCTGAATAAGGCGCTGACGGCCCAGGGGGACGAGGTGCTGATCAACCTGGCTTCCGACGAGTATTTCAAGTCGGTGCGCCCGAAAGCCCTGACGGGACGGATCATCACGCCGGTGTTCAAGGACGAGAAGAATGGTCAGTACAAGATCATCAGCTTCTACGCCAAGAAGGCCCGCGGCATGATGGCCCGCCACATCATCAAGCACCGCCTGACCGAGGTGGAGCAGCTGACCGGTTTCAACGATGGCGGCTACCGTTTCGTGGCCGAAGAGTCAGACCCGCACACCCTGATGTTCAAGCGCGCTGAAAATTAATTACAAAAAAAGTGAACCAACCACGGGATCCTCGGGTCTGAACCTATGAATCCTCTGTTGTAAGCACTTTTTTGTTAGCCGACGTTCATGCGTCGGCTTTTTTCTGTCCGCGATCCGGCGGGATCCTGCCAAGATCCCCTGAAACAAAACGGCCACCCTGAGGTGGCCGCCTGACAATGGCTTACTTCTTTTTCTTCTTGGCTGACTTCTTCTTGCCATCCTTCGGCTTTTTCTTCTTCACCGGCACCCGGGCTTCCTTGTGCTTGGGACGCAGCTCATCGATCACCCGGCGCTTGAGGCGCTCCTCGGTGTAGCGCTCGATCTTGGCCACCATGGCCATGTCGTGGGCCTCCACCAGGCTGATGGCGCAGCCCCGGTTGCCGGCACGGCCGGTGCGGCCGATGCGGTGCACATAGACGTCGGTGCCATAGGGCATGTCGTAGTTGATGACATGGCTGACGTTCGGCAGGTCGATGCCGCGGGCGGCGACGTCGGTGGCGATGAGGAAGGGCACCTCCCCTTCGTGGAACTTGCGAATGGATTCGATGCGCTTGGCCTGCTCCATCTCGCCGCGGATCCAGGCGCAGGGCACGCCCGCCGCCTGCAACTGGCCAGAGAGCTCTGCCAGCCGCTCGCGGGTCTTGACGAAGACGATGGCCTTTTGGGTCTGCGGATCCTTCAGGATGTGTATCAGCAGCGCCAGCTTGTGGGCGGCGTCATCCGCCAGGTGCACCCACTGGGTGATGGGGCGACGCTCGCTGCGGGGCGGCTCGGCGTGCAGTTCCACCGGATCTTTGAGGATCTCGTTGGCAAACTTGGTGAGGCCGGCCCCCTCCAGGGTGGCGGAGAACAGCATGGTGTGCTTGCGGTAGCGCGCCTCTTCCACGATGCGGTTCACGTCCTTGATGAAGCCCATGTCCAGCATGCGATCCGCTTCATCCAGCACCAGCACTTCGATGTCGTGGCTCTCGAACTCTTCCTTCTCGATGTACTCGAGCAGGCGGCCCGGGGTTGCCACCACGATGTCGGTGGTCTTGGTCAGCGCCGGCAGCTGCTCTTCATGGCTGACACCGCCGATGATGGTCTCGATGCTGAGGTGGGTGTGCACCGCCAGCGCCTTGGCGTGGGCACTGACCTGCAGCGCCAGCTCCCGGGTCGGGGTCAGGATCAGCATGCGGCAGGGGCCCGGCTTGCGGCGCGGGAAGTCCAGCAGATGCTGCATGGCGGGCAGCAGGAAGGCGGCGGTCTTGCCGGTTCCGGTCGGCGCGGACGCCAGAATATCGCGGCCATCCAGGGCTGGCTCCAACACCATCTGCTGGATGGTCGTGGGGCGGGTGAAACCCATCTCGGCCAAGGCCCGGTTGAGGGCGGGATTCAGGTCGAAATCATCAAAGGACTGGCTCATGGCAATACTCGGTCATTTAGGAAGCGGCAGATTATAGGCGATTATGTCGCCCGCTCCTATGGCGCTGGCACCTTAGCCGCTATAATCGCCGACCATTTTTTGTATCGCGGACGGGATAGAGGGCCAGATGGGGCGCAGCAACGGCTTTACCTTCAAACAATTTCATGTCGCCCATGACCGCTGTGCCATGAAGGTGGGCACCGACGGCATCCTGCTCGGCGCCTGGGCCCCGCTGACCGGCGTGCGCCGGGTGCTGGACATCGGCACCGGCAGTGGCCTCATCGCCCTGATGCTGGCTCAGCGCAGCACAAACGACTGCCAGATCGATGCGGTAGAGCTGGATAAGGATGCAGCCGGCCAGGCCAGAGAGAATGTCGCTGCCTCCCCCTGGGCCCACAGGCTCACCATCGTGGAAGCGGCCATCCAGGATCACCGGGCGGTGCCCTATGACCTCATCGTCTCCAACCCGCCCTACTTCGTGGCAGGTCAGGCTTTCAGCGACCCGGCCAGGGCATTGGCCCGGCACACCGGCAGCCTGGATCCCCGGGCGCTGCTGACCGCCTGCCAGCGCCTGCTGGCTCCGAGTGGCCGGGTGGCGCTGGTGCTGCCCACCGCCATGGCTGCTGAAATTTTATGCATTTCCGAGCATTTTGAACTGTATGCCAGTTGTTATACAGCTGTTATCACCAAGGAAGGGAAAGAGGCAAATCGCGTTTTATTGCTACTTCACAGAGGATTAAACAGGTGTGAACGGGGTGAAATTGTGATCCATTCTGCTACTGGAGGCTATTCCGACAGATACATCCAACTAACCCACCCCTTCTATTTGAAGATGTAAATTTTGTCTTGAAGAATTTTTCCACATCATTATGCTGACTGTTAAACGAGCACCCGCTCCAGACCAGCCAAAACCACTGGTCATGATGAAAAAAACAGCGGGGCTCCTTTTTTTTATCCCCGAGGGGCCTGGGTCACTGACCAATAAAAAACTATAACAAGCAATAGTTTACAAGACAGACGAGGTTGAACTTGACGAAATCACTCACGACGTCCGATGTACTCGGATTGGGCTTTATGACCTTCGCCTTCTACCTGGGCGCCGGTAACATCATCTTCCCGCCCCTGGCCGGCTATCTGGCGGGTGAGCACCTCTCCCTCGCCATGCTGGGCTTCCTGGTCACCGCCGTGGGCCTGCCGCTCATCACCATCATCGCCGTCGCCAAGGCTGGCAACGGCTGGGCCGGCATGACCAAGCTGCTGCCTGCCGGCATCGCCACCACCCTGGCGGTCGCCATCTACATCATCATCGGCCCGGCCTTCGCCGCCCCCCGTACCGGCCTCGTCGCCTACGAGATGGGCATCAAGCCCTTCATTGGTGACATGGGGCAGGCGGGTCTCGCCGTCTACACGGTTATCTTCTTCGGCATCGCCATCCTGGTCTCCATGAATCAGGGCAAGCTGATGGACGCCATCGGCAAATACCTGACCCCGGTGCTGATGATCCTGCTGCTGACCCTGGCTGTCGGCGTCTTCATGGCTCCGCAAGGCACCATGCCCGCCGCCACCGGCGACTACCAGAGCGGCCCCTTCGTGAAAGGGATCCTGGAAGGCTACAACACCATGGACACCCTGGCGTCCCTGATGTTTGGCGCCCTCATCGTCGATCTGCTGCGCCAGAAGGGCATCACCGACTACCAGAGCCAGTTCAAGTACCTGGCCATCGCCGGCGTCATCTCCGCCATCGGTCTGTCCGTGGTCTATGTCTCCCTGTTCCAGCTCGGTAACACCGCCGCCGGCGTGGCCACCGATGTCAGCAACGGCGGCGCCATCGTCAACGCCTACGTGCTGAGCCTGTTCGGTCAACCGGGCCAGTTCATCCTGGCCGGCATCATCACCCTGGCTTGCTTCACCACCGCCGTGGGCCTCATCTCCGCCTGCTCCGACTTCTTCCACAATCTCACTGGCATCGCCTACAAGAAGCTGGTCGTGCTGCTGGGTGTCATCTGCGCCGTTGTGGCCAACGTCGGCCTGAGCCAGCTCATCAGCCTCTCCATCCCGGTGCTGGTTGCCATCTACCCGGTCGCCGTGGCCCTGGTACTGGTCACCTTCCTGAAGGGCTACTTCGGTCGTCCGCGCCTGGTGTTCCGCTCCGTGCTGCTGGTCGCCTTCCTGTTCGGCTGCCTGGATGGCCTGGGCGCCGCCGGCATGAAGATGGATGCGTTCGCCTTCCTGCCGCTGTTTGACAAGGGCCTGGCCTGGTTGCTGCCAACCCTGCTGGCCTGTGGCCTGGGCGTGATGATCCGCGCCGGTGACAAGCTGGCTGCCGAAGCCGCCTGATAGTCCGCCGCACATGAAAAAGGGCCAGCATCTGCTGGCCCTTTTTGTTTGTCTCGAGATGAGCGGTTCGGGCTAGAGCCCGGCGCCCGGCTTGGGTTTGCCGGCCAAGCCATACCAGTGATGCTCTATCCTGCCCGCATGCCAGCTGAGAGTGCCCCATGGCTGCTTCGCCTGCCAGCGGGGGAAGCTTATCAGGACGCTGTTGTCCTCATACTTGTAGATGGAGGTCTTGAGCTGGATGTCCGACAGGATCAGCAGCAGGACTGCCGCGATGAAACTCCATTTCAACGCTTTCCACATGATGGGTTACTCGAAGCAGATTTCGATGGTAGCGCGGCCGTAGTCCGAATCGAACGGCATCATGATCTTGGCCCCGTCCGCCCTGTGGGTGATGGTGTGATTCGGCCCCGAGACGATGATGGGCGTCGCCATGTCGAACTCGTAGCCCTTCTCCCCCAGTATCCGCTTGGCCCCGCCGGTCACCATGTTGGTGATCTCCCCCACCATGTCGGTGACCTCCTCGTTGAGGGTGGTCGGCGCCTCCCCCAGCATGCGGCGCATGATCTCCAGCGCCAGCCCCTTCTCGAAGCTGATGGAGAGGGAACCGCGGGTCTGCGGGCCCACCATGCCGATGAGGCCGGACACATCCCCGCGTGCCAGCTCGTCCGTCTTGCGCTTGGGGGCACCGGGCTTGAGCTCCAGCTGCGCCATGGTGGAAATCACGTTGAGCAGGGAGAGCAGGAACGGGTTTACAAAATCAGCCTTCATCATGCCTCCGGGGCATCGGCGCAACGGGCACATTGACCGTGAGCCTCTATGGTCTTGTTGGTAATAGTAAAACCATGCTGGCGCGCCTGCTCGGAAAAGGCGCCGTCGATGGCGTTGTCGTGCAGCTCCACCACGTCGCCGCAGCGATCGCAGATCAGCAGCTGCATCGGGTGGGCATGGTCGAAGTGACAGCAGAAAATGAAGGCGTTGAGGGATTCCACCTTGTGGGCGAAACCTTGTTCCAGCAGGAAGTCGAGGGCCCGGTAGACGGTCGGTGGCTTGGCATGGGCCTCGGTCTGCTGCAACTGGGCCAGCAGGTCGTAGGCGCTGATGGCATTGCCGTGGGCCGCCAGCAGGCGAAACACCTGACGCCGGGTGGGGGTGAAGCGGATCCCGCGCTGTTCGCAGAGGCGTTCCGCCCTTAGTAAGAGTTGGTCTTGATTCATCATCACGCAGCTACCCTGTCAATTAGCCGGATACTATCACAGGGCCCAGCCGAGGCGGCGACAAAATTCATTTTCGGGGGGGCCCTCACGTTGTGGTAGGATCCGGCCCCTTGTTTTGCCACCCCGGATGATTTTTATGCAGGCGCAGCGCTTCTCCATCGCCCCCATGCTGGACTGGACCGATCGACATTGCCGTTATTTCCATCGGCTGATGACCAGTCAGACGCTACTTTATACCGAGATGGTCACCACTGGCGCCATTATCCATGGCAAAGGCGACTATCTGGGCTACAGCGAGCAGGAGCACCCCATCTCGCTGCAGCTGGGAGGCAGCAATCCGACGGATCTGGCCCGCTGCGCCAAGCTGGCCGCGGAGCGCGGCTATGACGAGATCAACCTGAACGTGGGCTGCCCCTCGGATCGGGTGCAGAACGGCCGCTTCGGCGCATGCCTGATGGGAGAACCCGCCCTGGTCGCCGACTGCGTCAAGGCAATGCGCGACGTGGTGGACATTCCGGTCACCGTGAAGACCCGCATCGGCATCGACGAGCAGGACTCCTACGAATTCTTGCAGGCCTTCATCGAGCAGGTGCGGGACGCCGGTTGCGACACCTTCATCGTCCATGCCCGCAAGGCCTGGTTGAGCGGGCTGAGCCCCCGCGAGAACCGCGAGATCCCGCCCCTGGACTACCCGCGCGTCTACCGGGTCAAGCAGGACTACGCCAACCTCACCATCGCCCTCAACGGCGGTGTCACCAGCCTGGAGCAGACCCTCGAGCATCTGCAGCATGTCGATGGCGTCATGATGGGGCGCGAGGCCTACCAGAATCCTTACCTGCTGGCGCAGGTGGACAACCTGTTGTTCGGCCAGAACAAAGCAGTACCGAGTCGCCACGAGGTGGTACGCATGATGTTGCCCTACATGGAGCAGGAGCTCGCCAAGGGCAACTACCTCTCCCACATGACCCGTCACATGCTGGGCCTGTTCCAGAACATGCAGGGGGCTCGCGCCTGGCGCCGTCACCTGAGCGAGAACGCCTGCAAGCCCGGCGCCGGCATCCAGGTGGTGCTGGACGCCATGGCCAAGGTGCCCGAGTTTCCCCAGACCGAGACGGTGGCATAAGCATGTATCGTTTCACCGGCACTTGGCTGCACAAGGCCCTGGTGCGCCTGTGCGCAGGCCTGCTCGCCATCCTCGGCATCAAGCTCAGCCCCTTCTATCTGCTGGGACTGGTGGTCGTGCTCGGCCTGCACAAGGATCAGCTGCTGGGCTGAGCCTTTTCCCTGCCCGCAGACACAAAAAAGCCGGAACCTCGCAGTTCCGGCTTTTTCATTGATGTGAAGCTTACTCGGTCGCCTCGACGAACTGCAGTTCGGGAGGCAGGGAGGTCAGCACGTCGGCGCAATAATCCCAGGTCGAGATGCGGTAATGCTGCAGATCCTCGTCCAGATGCAGGCCATCGGACTCCTGATGGAACCAGCTGGCGAAACGGGACGGGGTGATCAGCTGGATCTGCTCCTCGAGGGTGTGACTGTCGCGCCCCTCCGCCAGATCGCAATCCTCCATGACCCGCACGGCGAAGATATGGCGGAAGCTGACCCGGCACAGGTGCTGCGGCGGCAGATCGATGCTGCGTGCACGACCCAGCACCACGGTCAGGGTGTCACTCCAGATATCCTGATGCAGTTCGGCCACGACCAGGCCGGGGGGAAGTTGACGAGCGGGTGCCCAGGGCACGGCCACCTGCCGAATGGCATTCTTCTGTTCCATATCCACCTCGCTACAGCGACTGCCATATCCTGAGTGTATCTGAAACAAATTCTGCCGGCGATGGCAAGAAAAAACCCGGCAGGTGCCGGGTTCACAGGATTACTTGACGCTATTACTTGACGGCGTCTTTCAACGCCTTGCCTGCCACAAAGGACGGCACATTGGCGGCTGCAATCTGGATCTCTTTGCCAGTTTGCGGGTTGCGACCGGTACGGCCCGCACGATGGTTGACCTTGAAGGTACCAAAACCCACCAACTGAACGGCATCGCCCTCTTTCAGGCTCTGGGTAATACCATTGATGATCTCTTCCAGAGCAACTTTGGCCTGAGCTTTGCTCAGGTCTGCTTTGGCGGCAATTGCATCGACAAGTTGAGCTTTGTTCATAACATTTCCTTTATGATCGGGCATTTAGCACCGGGCCACTCTATTCAAAAAAAAACACTCAGGCAAAGGCTTTATCAGCCCCATTGGCTTGAATGCTGGGGTTTTCATCAAGATCTGCGGAAATAGTCACATATCTCGCCCCTTCATCGTCCTTGGTGACGACACGGCGGCGCACAACCGATGAGGGACTTGTACGCAAACCCCCACCTGATGTAACAATATCCCCACACTCCTATTGACGGTCAACAGGATTTTCCCTAGTTATAGGAAGTGTCGTCAGTCGATGGAATGACCGCAGGCCTGCCGCCATCGCGCCGCAGGCCATGCCCATGGAGGGTTTATGTTAACTGAACTGGAAAACACCAAGCGCGCTTTGGCAGGCAAACACAGGGCCATTGACGACTGGCTCGACGCTCGCCAGGCCTTGCTGGTCGAGTACATCCGGCTGGCCGGCCTCAAACCTGCCAGAGCCAAGCAGCGCTCCCTCCCCAGCCATAGCGAGTTGCAACGCTTCTGCGAACAGCTGGTCGACTACGTCAGCGCCGGTCACTTCGAGATCTACAACCACGTGGTGACGGCCTTCGAGCAGGCCAGCGGCGACAAGCTGGAGCTGGCCAAACGCATCTATCCCCATATCCGGGCCTGCACCGAGTTCGCCCTGGAGTTCAACGACAAGTACAGCAATGCCGACGAAGCCCAGTTGCTGTTGCTCGACGATGACCTGAACCACCTGGGCCCCGTGCTGGAAGACCGATTCAAACAGGAGGATCGTCTGGTGAAAGCGCTGCAGGTGGTGGAATCTCTCAGCCACCAGCAAGGTTGATGGTCAATACCGGAGCCAGCTCAAGATCCTGCCGCTCAAGCTGGATTACAATCTGAAGCAACCTTTGCCAGCCCTGAATCGGCCTTTCTACCGGAGATGAACATGCCAGAGCGCCGCCAGTTTACCCGGATCTTCTACCTGACCGCCGCCAGGCTGAGCCAGGGGGGGCGTCAGTGGCGCACCCAGCTGGTCGATGTCTCCCTGCAGGGTGCCCTGCTGCTCAGGCCGGAGGATTGGTCCCCCAGCGGCGACAAGGAGTACGAGGTCTGTTTCGTGCTCAGCGGCAGCGATATCGAGATCAAGATGCAGGTGGAGCTGACACACGAGGCCAGCAAGAAGCTGGGCTTCTACTGCCACCACATCGACATCGACAGCGCCAGCCACCTCAAGCGGATGATCCAGCTGAACGTGGGAGAAGAGCAGCTGCTCTATCGCGAGCTGGAACAATTGCTGCAGGAGCATCAGGATCACGCAGCCCCCAGCCCTGAGTGACCGGGCTGCATGATTCAAAAGAAAAAGGAGCGCCAACGCGCTCCTTTTTCTTTGCCGCAACTGACCTCGTTACAAGGCCTCGAGGGCGTCGGACAGTTTCTTCACCGGCACCACCTCCATCCCCTCGATGGGATGTTTGGGGGCATTAGCGTGAGGCACGATGGCACGCCGGAAGCCGTGCTTGGCCGCCTCCTGCAAGCGCTCCTGGCCGGAGGGCACGGGCCGGATCTCGCCGGAGAGCCCCACCTCCCCGAACACCACCAGATCCTTGGGCAGGGCCTGATCCCGGAAGCTGGAGACCATGGCCAGCAAGAGCGCCAGATCCGCGCTGGTCTCCTCCACCTTGACGCCCCCCACCACGTTGATGAAGACGTCCTGATCCGCCATCTGCAGGCCGCCATGGCGATGAAGCACCGCCAGCAGCATGGCGAGACGGTTGTGATCCATCCCCACCGCCACCCGGCGCGGGTTGGAGAGCTGGGAGTAGTCCACCAGCGCCTGCAGTTCCACCAGCAGCGGCCGGGTGCCTTCCCAGATCACCATGACGATGGAGCCCGGTGCCTGCTCCTCCCCCCGGCTCAGGAAGATGGCGGAGGGGTTGCTCACCTCCTTCATGCCCTGCCCGGTCATGGCGAAGACCCCGAGCTCGTTGACCGCCCCGAAGCGGTTCTTGTGGGAACGCAGGGTCCTAAAACGGGAGTCATGGCCCCCGTCCAGCAACACGGAGCAATCGATGCAGTGCTCCAGCACCTTGGGACCCGCCAGGGTGCCGTCCTTGGTGACATGGCCGACCATGAAGATGGCGACGTGGTTCTGCTTGGCGTAGCGGGTGAGCAGGGCCGCGGATTCCCGAACCTGGGAGACGGAACCCGGCGCGGACTGCACGTCCGCCACGTGCATCACCTGGATGGAGTCGATGACCATGATCTGCGGCTGCTCCTGCTGGGCGATGAGGCAGATCTGCTCGACGGAGGTTTCAGACAGCATACGCAGCTTGTCGGTGGGTAGCCCCAGCCGGCTGGCCCGCATCGCCACCTGTTGCAGGGACTCCTCCCCGGTCACGTACAGGGTCTTCATCCGCTCTGCCAGTCCGCACATGGTCTGCAGCAGCAGGGTCGACTTGCCCGCCCCCGGATTGCCACCGATCAGGATGGCGGACCCCGGCACCACGCCGCCGCCGAGCACCCGATCCAGCTCCTTGAAACCGGAGCTGAAGCGGGGGATCTCGGTGGTGGCGATCTCCGCCAGGGTCTGCACCTGGCTGCCGACGGCGCCGGCATAGCCACTGTAACGGGCGCTGCTTTTGCCCGGGGTATTCACCCCCAGCCGGACTTCGCTGATGGTGTTCCACTCCTTGCACTCGCTGCACTGACCTTGCCAGCGGGTAAAGTCGGCGCCACATTCGGTGCAAACATAGGCGGTTTTGTTTTTGGCCATGGATAACTCGGGGACAGGATGAATTCCTGCTTGATATACTTGGTTGCGACCGACAGATCAAACCCAGATTTGGAAAAGTGACCCTCCGCGGCAGGATGACATGGATTCAGAACAGCCCCTACACCTGATAGAACAGCTTGTCCCCCTGCTTCGGGAAAAGGACTTCGACGAGATCTTCAACCGTCTGACTCAAAACGAAAATACCAACAGTCGCTTCCTCCTCAAGATGGAGCTCAAGCGCAAGTGCACCCCCTGCCGTCGGGTGATCGACATGCGCAGCGAACTCGGCGAGCTCTGTCAGGTCTATGAGTCAGAGGGCGTGACGCATTTCATGCCCACCGAGGCCATCGCCCTGTTCCAGTCCCAGTGCTATCTCTACCGGGACAGCTACACGCTGGGGGTCTACGAGGCGTTGCAGGCCTGGTACAAACTCAATCAGGAGCGCATGGATCGCCTCTCCCTGCCCAGCAGCCCGTTTCATCCCTTCGACGTCAACGCCATCCCCTTCGCCAGCCACTATGGCCGCCAGGAGGAGCGGATGCACTTCAGCTCCCCCATGGTGCTCAGGCTGGCCAGCGGGGAGAAGATCTTCGCCAAGAGCTCGGATCTCTCCCTCGGCGGGATCCGGGTCTCGGTCCCCTACCTGCCCGACTACCAGACCGGTGAGCAGATCGAGGTCATCTTCACCGGTCTGGAGCGGGAATCGGCCAATCCCCTGCTGCGTCAGCCCATCGATTACCAGATCCTGGGAGAAGAGCAGAAAGAGGGGAAATTCTGGCTGAGGCTGGTGAAGATCGGGGATCATCCTGCCTTCGAGCGCTTTCTCAGTGAATTCATCGAACACAACCGCAGCCGCTACCGGGTCAGTGTCGATTACCTGCTGTCCGCCGCCATCATCAAGGGCTATGAGCAGTTCTACCTGCCGCGGATGACCGGCATGCCCCTGTTCTTTGGCAAGGGGGATGCCCCCGCCCTTGAAATCGCCCTGCGCACCGAGAACAACCAGCATCTGCTCGAATACTGGCGAGACGCCAAGAACCGGGACATGCTCGCCAGCCTGTTCTCGCCGGCCCGGCTGCGCGATCTGCTGCCCCAGGGCGGTGGATTGAAAGAGACCCTGATCTACAGCTTCACCCACTCGGTGCGCAGCCACCTCTACTTCTTCTCCGCCACCCGGGAGGAGCTGCAACAGAGCGGCCTGACCGCCCTCTTCTTCCAGGTCGGCGCCCGCCGCCCCAGCTGGCGCGTCTACAAGTTCAGCCTGGAAGCTTGTTCGCTGGCGGAGGCCGATCTCGACAGTCAACAGGGTGAACCCCACCAGTTGCAGGACATGCTGCTGCGAGAGAGGCTGAAACAGATAGGTTATGTGGGAGCGCTGCAGGAGATCGGCCTGGACAACCAGCGCGAGGAGTTCGGCTACGATGCCAGCCTGCACCACAACGCCAATGAATTGCAGCGCTTCGGTCACGGCATCGAGGCCGCCCCCTTCGAGATAGAGACGCTGCACTATGTGCAACTGCGCAAGGAGGCACGCTACGTTCACAAGACCGCCATCGTCATCCGCCACAAGGAGCGAGCCTGGCTCGGCTGGACCCGGGACATCTCGGCCCACGGCATGCAAGTCGAGCTGGAAGAGCCCCTCGACGGGGAGAAGGGGGATATCCTCCAGGTTGCCCTGCCCCGGTTGCAGGAGCTCTCCAAGAGCATGGATCTGCAGCGCCTGCCCTACCGGCTGGTCAGCCAGAACCTCAGTCGCACCGTGCTGCATCTGTGCATCGAGGGGACACCGGAGCGTCACACCGGCCATCAGTTCTTCAGCCTGCTGATCGAAAGCAACCAGAACAAACTCAAGGCCACCCGGGAGCACAGGCGCTACCGTGGCATGGCGCGGGCGCTGCGCAACATCTTCACCCACCACCTGTTCGACACCCCCGTCTACATCAACAAACAGAAAGCGGCTCCCCAGCTGGCGGCGGCGGGCCTCTCCCCCCGGCCCCGCAGCCTCACCAAGCTGCTGCACTCCTGCGCCGAGCAGGAGGGAGAGATCAACCTCTATCCCCTGTTCCAGGGGGGGCTCCTCAAGAGCCTGCTGCTCAATCCCTTGCGAGCCATCGAACGGGAAGACAAACCCGCCCAGGAGGAGGTCTATATCGCCAGCCTCCACTCCCAGGGAGGAGCGCCTCTGTTCCTCAGCCGTCTGGCGAGCAGCTTCCCGACCCTGGCGGACAAGCGCCGCTTCGTGGAGCTGGCCCTGCAACAGGGGCAGTTCTACTCGGTACTGGTCGGTATCTCCCGCACCGGCCGGCCGGATACCAGCTTCATCGCCAACGAGCTGGACTACATCGCCAAGTTTGCCATCCACAAGGCCAAGAAGCTGGAAGAGGAGCTGTGGAGCGTGGTGGGGGTCGGTGAGCTGACGGACACCAGCCAGGCCACCCTGTTCCGGCTCGGCATCCGGCCAGCGGCTTAACCCAGGGCAACCTTCGTCGGTTCACCCGCAAGAGAGAGGGCGGCCCCAAGGCCGCCCTCTCTGTATCCGGTCATCGGTTCAATCACCGATCTCCACGCCGCCTCAGGTCGCCTGCGGGTTGCCGAGCCAGGTGAGGATCTGGGGGAAGTGATCCTCCTGGGCCTGGGGAGCGGTCAGCATGTTGATGTGGTCATAATCGAGCCGGTTGCCGTTGTCCCGCCCGAGCCGGGTATGGCGGGTCGCCGAGCCCATCTCGCCGCTGAACCGGCGCACGTCGATGGGGTGGCCCAGCACCTTGTCGGCTCTGGCCGAGATCATCCAGAGGGGCGGCCAGGCCACCCGGCCAGCCGCCTCCCCATAGGCAAAGCCGTCATGGGGATCCTGCCAGGGGCCGCACTTCACCCAGGGGATGGTCTCCTGCAGGTAGCGCAGGGGTTCGTCGTCCGCCCCCATTTTCAGTTTGCGCGCCGCCAGGAAGCCGCTGTTGCGGGCCAACCAGGGCGCGAGCCGATTCCAGATGAGATCGACCTTCAGCCAACGTTCCGGATTCTGCACCGAGACGCCACGCTTGGTGCCGAAGAACACCATGCTGGCGATGCCATCCGCCATCTCGGGGAAACGAGCCAGGGTCGAGGCCATGATGACGCCACCCCAGGAGTGCGCCATCCAGTGCACCCTGGCATCGGGATGGCGCGCGGCCACCCAGCGCTGCAGGGCGGGGATATCCTCGGTGATGAGCTCATGTTGGCCGTGGCCGGCCCGTTCGGCAATGGCAGGAGTGCTCAGGCCCCGGCCCCGCAGGTCCGCCACATAGACCTGATAGCCGTGGCGAGCCAGGTAGCAGGCCAGCCCCTTGCCCGATTCGGTATAGAAGATGCGGCCATTCTCGATGGCCCCATGGACCATCAGGATGGGGTCGGCGTGGACCGCCACACCGGGGTGAATATGGCGGACATGCAGTCGATGCTCGCCGCAGGGGATAAACAGGGATTGTTGCAACAGTTCCATCTTGATTTCCGGTCCTCCTGACCGATGTCAACACCAGCGCAAATCGCGGCAGGCCAGTGCCCCGAGCAGGCAGATGACCCCTTCGAGGTCGTGGTGGTTGAGGGTGGCCGCCGCCTGCGCCCGCACCAGGGGCTTGGCATGAATGGCGATGCCGAGTCCCGCCACTCCCATCATCTTGAGATCGTTGGCTCCGTCCCCCACCGCCACCGTCTGGGAGGGGGGAACAGCATAGCCTGCCGCCAGTTGCTCCAACACCTCGGCCTTGACGGCGGCATCGACGATGCGACCGCTCACCTGGCCGCTCAGACGATCACCGTCCAGGGCCAGCTCGTTGGCGAAGATGGCATCCAGCCCCAGCGCCCGCTGCAGCTCACCGGCGAAGCGGGTGAAACCGCCGGAGGCGATCGCCACCTTCCAGCCAGCATCTTTCAGGGTATCGACCATCAGCCGCAATCCCGGCATCCAGGGCATGAGCCCCGCGACGTCATCGAGAATGGTGACCGGCGCGCCCGCCAGCAGAGCGACC
This sequence comes from Aeromonas sp. NJAU223, assembly GCF_051125555.1. Taxonomy (NCBI): domain Bacteria; kingdom Pseudomonadati; phylum Pseudomonadota; class Gammaproteobacteria; order Aeromonadales; family Aeromonadaceae; genus Aeromonas; species Aeromonas sp. NJAU223. The sequence continues at coordinate 3,936,622 of NZ_CP144204.1, forward strand.
CGGTTGCGCAGGCTGTCCGCAAATTCCAGCTTGCCCTGCATGGCTGCCGCCGTCACGGCGGCCACCTGCTCCCCCACCCCGGCCAGGCGAGCTATCTCGTCGATGCATTCGATCTGGATGGCGGTGGAGTCCATGTCCATCACCAGCAGACCGGGCTCACGCAGGCTGGGCAGAGCGGCGAGGTGACAGAGATCGAGATCCCAGGTTTCGGCCTTGATCCCCTGCACCAACGCGGGGGAGAAATGACTGGTGCCGAGCAGCAAGAGCGGGATCCCCGCCGGCTCTCCCGGCGGGTAGAGACTGGCTGACACCCCATGATGAGTCAGCAGGGCGGCCAGCCGCGCCAGATGGTGGGCCCCCAGCCCCTTGCCGAACAGCACAAGCCAGGCGGCATCCAGCGGCTCATCCACGGGGAGCAAGGCTTCGGAAGTCAGCAGCCAGTGGGGCGCGGAGCACAGGGCCAAAGGCCAGTCAGAGAGAGTCGGGGGGAGTTGGGACAACAACATAAGAGAGACGCCTTCCTTGGGGGTTCAACATGCTGGCCCAGAGTAGCGTATTGCTTTTTGTACAGGCAAGCGCCAAGATCCCGCCATGGATCCGCCCGGGTGAACAGTGCCTGGCAGGGTTCCCAGGCGGTGTGCCAGCAGCATGCCGCGGCTTTCCGGCATCACCCATCGCAAGAGGTTCGGGCTTTGCGTCATCTTCCCATCAAACGTGTCATCAGTCTGGCGGCCGGCACCCTGCTCGGCCTCTGGGTGCTGGGGCTGCTCATTCACATGCAGGGAGAGAGCCAGGCCGCCCTGCACAGCGAAGCCCGTGACCGCGCCCAGGCCCTGGTCTCCTACGCCGCCCGCGACATGGGCCGCTGGATCAAGGAGGACAAGGAGAGCGAGCTGGAACGTTTGGCGCAAGACCTGGCTTCCGAACCGGAGATCCTGGATGTCACCCTCTACGACTCCCGTGGCATTCCCCTGGCCCAGTCTGATCAGGCCGTGCCGCTGGAGAATCTGCTGCCCATCGGTGCCGACAACAAGTCCCTGCCGGAACAAGGCAAGGGGCGTATCCAGTTCGTGCAGGAAGTGCAGGATGGCAATCTGACTCTGGGCTACCTGAGGATCACCCTGGAGGAGCAGAAGCTGCTGGCCAAGCAGGATACCCATCTCAAGGTGAATCAGGAGAAACAGCGGCTGATGCTGCTGGTGATGCTGCTGGCCGGCCTGCTCATCTCCTACGGTGTGCGCCGCAACTACATGCGGGTACGCAAGCACAAAAAGCAGAGCAAACCCGCCGCCCCCCAGTAAATGGGGTAGATCGCTCCCGCCACCTTGTATATAACTCTGACAGGATGACTGGCAGGAGAGCCACATGATTGCCTCCCCCTTGCCCCTGGACGAGCACAGCCGGTTGGAACGACTGCAGATGCTCGGCCTGCTCGATCGGGAGCCCATCGACCAGCTGGATCGTCTCACCCGGCTCATCACCCGCCACTTCTCTCAGCCCATCGCCATGGTCTCCCTGACCGACGTGAACCGGCAGTGGTTTCTCGCCCGTACCGGCCTGGAACTGTGCGAGATCAGCCGGGAGCACTCCTTCTGCGGCCACGCCATCCTCCAGCCCGACATCATGCAGGTACCGGATGCCCGCCTCGATCCCCGTTTCGCCGACAACCCGCTGGTGACGGGAGAGCCCCGGGTCGTGTTCTATGCCGGCCGTCCCCTGCGCGCCCTCGATGGCGTGGTGCTTGGCACGCTTTGCCTGGTGGGTACTGAAGCCCACCACCTCGATGAGGAGGCGTGTCGCGACCTCGACGACTTCGGTCGCCTAGTGGAAAACACCCTGCACGACCTGGAGCGGCGCCATCAGGTTCGCAGCCTGAACCAGGTATTGGAGGACAAGGAGCACCTCTTCACCCTCACCTTCAACCAGTCGTCGATCGGCATGGCTCTCTCCACCCTCGATGGCAAGTGGATGCGGGCCAACCCGGGACTGGAGCGACTGCTCGGCTACAGTGAACGGGAGATGCTGGGGCGCACCTGGCACACCATGACCCACCCCGAGGATCTGCCGCAGGAACGATCCCTGTTCAATGCGCTGCTAGCAGGGGAGATCCGGGACTACCGGCTGGAGAAGCGGATGATCCGGGCCGACGGCAACCTGTGCTGGGTGCAGCTCAGCGTGACCCTGTGCCAGGGCCGCACCATGGAGCCCCACATGATCGCCGTGTTTGCCGACCTGACCGAGCGCAAGCAGGCCGAGGCCGACCTGCTGCGACTGCAGCTTGGGCTCGAGCAACAGGTGCGCGAACGCACTCGCGAGCTGTCAAACACCGTGGAGCAGCTGCATCTCGAGATGCAGGAGCGCGGCGCCGTGCAACAGCGTCTATGGCAGGAGCAGCGCCGCCTGCAGTACATGCTGGAGCACACCAGCAACGCCTTCCTGGAACTCGACGAATCCCTCGTCATCACCGGCTGGAATCCGGCTTCCACGACCCTGCTAGGCTGGCGAGCGGAAGAGATGTTGGGACAACGCCTGCCTCGCTTGCTTGGGAGTGGGCATCCCCTTATCCCCCTGCTGGAGACCCCGCAGAGCCCGCCACGACGTCTGGAGTGTGAGCTCGGGACCCGATCCGGCCAGCAGATCCCGGTCGAGGTGATCGCCGAGCGTTACCAGTTCGACGGCAAGGTGCGCCTCGCCCTGTTCCTGCATGACATCACGACCCGTCAACAGGCGTTGGCCGAGATAGAGCGCGGCCGGGCCCGACTGCGCTCCATCACTGACGGCCTGCCGGTGATCATCAGCATGATCTCTCCCGAGGGGCGCTACCTGTTTGCCAACCAGACCTATTGTCATTACTTCGGGCTTCGTGCCGATGCCGTGCGAGAGCTCAGCGTACGAGAGGTGATTGGCGAGGAGGCCCACGACATGGCCATGGCCCAGGTGGCAAGAGCCCTGGCGGGTGAACAGGTTAGCTACGAGCACAGACTCGACCTGCCCATCGGCACCCGCGATCTCAGGATCACCATGATCCCGAGCCGGGGGGATGAGCCCGGGGTCTATATCCTCGGCAGTGACATCACCGATTTCAAGGCACTGCAAAACCAGCTGGAACATGAGGCGGCTCACGACCCGCTCACGGCCCTGCCCAACCGGCGCGCCTTCACCCTGCGTCTCTCCCGGGAACTGGAACGGGTCCATCGAAACGGCGAACCCCTGGGCCTGCTGTTCCTCGATCTCGACGGCTTCAAGGGGATCAATGACAGACTGGGGCATCACGTCGGCGACGCCCTGCTGCAGCGCTTCGCCGCCGTGCTGATCGCCGAGGTGCGTCCGGGGGACATGGTGGCTCGCCTCGCCGGCGACGAGTTCACCATCATATTGCCAGCCCTGCGCCAGCCTGAGCAGGAGCTGCCCGCCCTGTGCGAGCGGCTGCTGGCGGCCATGGCCCTCCCCGCCGATGTCGCCGGTCATCTGCTGCCCCTCGCTGGCAGCATAGGGGGAGCCCTCTGCCACTCGGGGCAATATTGCCACATCGACGATCTGCTGCACCGGGCCGATGCCGCCATGTACAGAGCCAAGCAGGCTGGCAAGGGAGGCTTCTACCTCGATCTCGACACGGCATAATAGGCTGTCAGACCTCAAAGCAACGGGGAGGCCTGATGCCTCCCCGTTTCTTGCTCCACCCCAAATTTCTCGCAGGTTGCGCAGATCGGGCGTCAACGGCCCCCAACCCCGCTGGCGTTCAATCCGAAACGATCTCCCAGGAGCCATCAGGCTTCTGGCAAGCAGTACCGAAGGCATCCTCCTTCTTGCCCCCCACCGTGATGGTCTGCTGGAATTCGCGGCAGTAACGGCCACTGCTGCTGGTCCCTTCCCGCACCGCAGTCACCGAGCCGGAGGCGTCGCCATCGCTCCAGGTGACGGGATCATTCAGGGGCGCCGTAGTCGCCTTGACCTGGGCCGCCTCGTGCTCCCGCTGCTGCTCCTCATTGATGTTGTCGAGGATCTTCAGGGTAATGGCGGTGAAGGCCAGCCACTTCCAGGCATCGTTGTCATCGTAATAACTGCCATAGCCTCCATACCAGTGACCATAGGGACGAACCACCACCACGTCGTGATAGACACGGCGCCGGTTCGGCGGCACGACGATGTTGTTGTGGCGATTATCGATAACCACGTTGTTGCCCCTGATGTCACGACTGTTGTCGATATGGCGGTTGTCCAGCTGACGGTTGCCCTCGACATGGCGATCCTGTACCTGACGCTGGTTGACATGAACCGGACGGGTCGCCTTGTCCCGCGCCCTCACATTGCCCCACCCCTCGTTGAACTTCACCGACTCCCGATTGGCCTGACGGGGCACGGCCCTGTGCTGCACCGCATGGGGTTGGGATACCCGCTGCGACGCTGGCCTGTGCTGCGGCGCCCGGTGCTGACCCCTGCCCTCCAGCGCCAGCACCTCCTGCCAGAGCGTCGGGACTATCAACGTCATGGCAAGCAGCAACGGGGTCAGGATATATATTCGTTTCATGGTGTTAGCCTCGTGAGGAGTTGCCCGAAAGTATAGACAGCGCAACTCGCCAGCTGAGTTTTCCACCCCGATGAGGCATAAAAAAACGGCGACCCCGAGGTCGCCGTTCTTGCGTGGAGCCGAGGCTTGGGATCAGTCGCCCAGCAGCACGGAGTCCAGCGCCACTTCGATCATGTCGTTGAAGGTCAGCTGACGCTCTTCGGAGGTAGTCTGCTCACCGGTACGGATGTGATCGGAAACGGTGCAGATGGTCAGGGCCTTGGCACCGTATTCGGCGGCTACGCCGTAGATACCGGCCGCTTCCATCTCGACACCCAGGATGCCGTATTTTTCCATGACGTCGAACATGGAGGGATCCGGGGTGTAGAACAGGTCGGCGGAGAAGATGTTGCCAACGCGCACGGCAACGCCCTTGTTCTTGGCGGCCTGCACGGCATTGGCCACCAGATCGAAATCGGCGATGGCGGCGAAGTCGTGATCCTTGAAGCGCAGACGGTTGACCTTGGAATCGGTGCAGGCACCCATGCCGATCACCACGTCACGCAGTTTTACATCTTCACGGACGGCGCCGCAGGAACCCACGCGGATCAGGGTCTTCACGCCGTAGTCGGTGATCAGTTCCTTGGCGTAGATGGAGCAGGACGGGATACCCATGCCGTGGCCCATGACGGAGATACGACGGCCCTTGTAGGTGCCGGTGAAGCCGAGCATGCTGCGCACGTCGCACACCTGCTCCACGTTCTCCAGGAAGGTCTCGGCGATGTACTTGGCGCGCAGGGGGTCGCCCGGCATCAGTACGGTGTCAGCAAAGGCGCCATCTTTCGCATTGATATGAGGAGTTGCCATTCTCTTAATTCCTTCACACTAGGTTGAGTTTTATTGTCTTTATTGGGTTGCCCGCCACCTCGCGGCAGCGGGCGGGTAACTTACAGGACGCGGGTGCGACAGTGCAACCCGGGCAGGCGCATGCATCAGGCACACACTGGCTGCATCATCACAGGAAGCTGGTGCCGTATTGCAGCTTCGGCAGGCCGTGGTAGGCGGCGATGCTCTGGCCGATGTCGGCGAAGGTCTCGCGACGACCGAGGGAGCCCGCCTTGACCGGCTTGCCGTAGAACAGCACGGGGATGTACTCACGGGTATGGTCGGTACCGCTCCAGGTCGGATCGCAACCGTGGTCGGCGGTCAGTACCACCACATCGCCATCCTGCAGGATCTCGAACAGCTCCGGCAGGCGGGAGTCGAAATACTCCAGCGCATCGGCGTAACCCTTGACGTCACGACGGTGACCGTAGGAGGAGTCGAAGTCCACGAAGTTGGTGAAGACGATGGTGTTGTCACCGGCGGCCTTCACTTCTTCCAGAGTGCGATCCCACAGCTCGGTCAGGCCCGTGCCTTTCACCTGCTTGGTGATGCCTTGCTGGGCATAGATGTCGGCGATCTTGCCGATGGAAACCACCTGGCCACCCGCATCCTTCATGAAGTCCAGCACGGTCGGTGCCGGCGGCAGCACAGAGTAGTCGTGACGGTTGCCGGTGCGTTTGAAGTTACCCTTGCCGGTACCCACAAACGGACGGGCGATGACGCGACCGATGTTGTAGGACTCCAGCAGCTCGCGCACGATGTGGCATAGCTCATAGAGCTTCTCGAGGCCGTAGGTCTCTTCGTGGCAGGCGATCTGGAACACGGAGTCGGCAGAGGTGTAGAGGATCGGCTTGCCGGTACGCATGTGCTCTTCACCGAGATCATCCAGCACCTGGGTACCGGAGGCGTGGCAGTTGCCGAGGTAACCCGGCAGGCCGGCCTTCTCGACGATGGCATCCAGCAGCTCCTGCGGGAAGCTGTTGTGGTGATCGTGGAAGTAGCCCCAGTCGAACAGCACGGGCACGCCGGCGATTTCCCAGTGGCCGGACGGCGTGTCCTTGCCGGAGGATAGCTCCTGGGCGAAGCCGTAGGCTCCGACCACTTCGATGTCCTTCTTCAGGCCCGCCGGGAAGACGCCGGAGGCGAGCTCCCCGGCGTGACCCAGACCCAGCTTGTTCAGGTTCGGCAGGTTGAGCGGGCCACGGCCCTCGAACTCACCGGCTGCGCAGGCCTTGGCGATATGGCCAAGGGTGTTGGCGCCCACATCTCCGAACTTCTCGGCGTCGGCGGCAGCGCCAATACCGAAAGAGTCCATCATCAGAATAAAGGTACGTTTCATGGGACTTCCCCTTGTTACAAATCAGCCAGACCGATGCGACGATAGACCTCGGGCAGTGCCTCTGGTCGGGTGTCACCGATCCTGACAGCCGCCTGCACCATGCCGGCAGCCTGAGCAAATTGCTCTTCGGTTTGAGCGTGGATCAGCGCGAGCGGCTTGTCAGCATCGACGCTCTGACCCAGGCGGATAAAGTCGGTCAGACCGACCGCATAATCGAGTTTGTCACCGGCGGCGCGGCGACCACCACCCATGGCGACCACGGCCAGACCCAGCTCACGGGTATCCATGGCGGTCACGAAACCGGCCTTGGGCGCGAACACGGGACGCACGATGGCGGCCTTCGGCAGATGGTTGTCGTAGCGTTCCATGAAATCGCTCGGGCCACCGAGGCCGGTCACCATGCGACCGAAGATCTCGGCCGCCTTGCCGTTGTCCAGCACGGCCTGCAGTTTGGCGCGGGCATCGCGCTCGTCGCTGGCAAGACGGGCGGAGATCAGCATCTCGGCACACAGGGCCATGGTGACTTCATGGATACGCGGATTGCGGTATTCACCGGTCAGGTAGCGCACCGCTTCGCGCACTTCCACCGCATTGCCGGCACTGGAAGCCAGCACCTGGTTCATGTCGGTCAGGAGCGCAGAGGTACGGCAGCCAGCGCCGTTGGCCACGGCGACGATGCTCTTGGCCAGCTCTTCGGAGGCTTCGAAGGTCGGCATAAAGGCGCCGGAACCCACTTTCACGTCCATCACCAGCGCTTCGAGCCCGGAGGCGAGCTTCTTGGAGAGGATGGAGCCGGTGATCATGGCGATGGATTCGACGGTGGCGGTAATGTCACGCACCGCGTAGATGCGCTTGTCCGCCGGGGCGAGATCGCCGGTCTGGCCGATGATGGCCACGCCCGCCTCTTTCACCACCTTCAGGAAGCGATCGTTGTCGACTGAGGTCTGGTAGCCGGGGATGGCATCCAGCTTGTCCAGGGTGCCGCCGGTATGGCCGAGGCCGCGGCCGGAGATCATGGGCACGAAGCCACCGCAGGCGGCGACCATGGGGCCCAGCATCAGGGAGACCACATCACCCACCCCACCGGTGGAGTGCTTGTCGACGATGGGGCCGCCGAGGTTCAGATGATCCCAGGAGAGCACCATGCCGGAATCGCGCATGGCACAGGTCAGGGCCACCCGCTCATCCATGGTCATGTCCTTGAAGTAGACCGCCATGGCGAGTGCCGCGATCTGGCCTTCACCGATGGTGTTGTTGGTAATGCCCTGGACGAAGAATTGAATCTCTTGGGTACTGAGCGCTTCACCGTTGCGCTTCTTGCGAATAATTTCTTGAGGCAAAAACATCTTTCATTCCCTCCGTGCGCCGTGCACGAACACAGACCAAACAGGATCCAGATAGAGGGCGGCGTACCGCCCTCTGCCGCGACTCAGTAACCGCTGGTGTTGGCCGGCTTGTCGCCGTGACCCAGGGTCGCCAACAGGCTGGCCAGCAGGCTGGAGGCGCCGAAACGGAAGGTGCGGGGGGAGACCCAGTCCTTGCCCAGGATCTCTTCAGCCATGGCCAGATACTGACCCGCCACGGCGGCATCCTTCACGCCACCCGCCGGCTTGAAGCCCACTTTCGGGTTCTTGGCCTTGATCACTTCCATCATGATGCGCGCCGCTTCCGGAGTCGCGTTCACCGGCACCTTGCCGGTGGAGGTCTTGATGAAGTCGGCACCGGCGTCGATGCAGATCTCGGAAGCGCGACGGATCAGCGCCTCTTCCTTCAGCTCACCGGTCTCGATGATCACCTTCAACAGGGCTTGCGTGCCACAGGCTTCCTTACAAGCTTTGACCAGATCGAAGCCAACCTGTTCATTGCCCGCCATGAAGGCGCGGTACGGGAAGACCACATCCACCTCGTCGGCACCGTAGGCGACGGCGGCACGGGTCTCGGCCACGGCGATCTCGATGTCGTCGTTGCCGTGGGGGAAGTTGGTCACGGTGGCGATGCGCACGTCGGCGGCACCGATCTCACGCAGGGTCTTGCGTGCGATGGGGATGAAACGGGGATAGATGCAGACGGCGGCGGTGAGGCCGGCCGGAGACTTGGCCTTGCGGCACAGATCGATCACCTTCTGATCGGTGTCGTCATCGTTCAGGGTGGTCAGGTCCATCAGGTTCAGGGCGCGTTGGGCGGCCAGTTTCAGATCGGTCATGCTATGTCTCCAAAGTCTCGATGATTCCCAATACCAGCGATCAGCATCCGCCGAACCAAGGGGATCGGCAAGTGAAGATCCCGGGTAAACGGGATATGGAATTACAGCGCAAATGCACAGGCAATACGGCTGCAAATAAGGCAAGAGCCCTGTCACTTTCTTACAAAAGTGCGGACTTGGTTCCATGAAGACTTGAGAAAGGCCGACAACCGCTGACCCGGATTCCCAATCAATTCCATTTGACCGCCAACACCCGACTTGAGCGGGTATTAGTCAATGCCAGCACCCTGCTGGCATCGCCTATTTCAGCCGAGATACCCCGTGTTTGCAAGCCGGATTTGCCAATTTCAGAGGTACCTCACATCTGGCAAAACCGGGTCTGGAAAGTGCTTAAGAGAAGAATTTTGTCAGGATCCAGGAGTAGGCAATACCCCCCAGATAGACCCCGACTATGCCCATCACCCCAGACAGAACCGGTGGTGCCGGGATCGGCAATTTGAGGAAAGAAAACAACACTCCGACGAGAAAGCCGGCTGCCATCGCCAGTAGTACTTCATTCATATAACCTCCGATTTGACTCATTTTTTTATTAGTTTAAGCAGGAAAACGGTTGTCACCGCCCCAAACGCGAACGCCACAGCTTTTCGCTGTGGCGTTCGTCTTTACCCGTGTGTCAGGCAAACATTACATGGCGGTCAGTGCCAGGAAGAAGCCTGCGATGGTGGCAGACATCAGGTTGGACAGAGAGCCAGCCAGTACGGCCTTGAGGCCGAACTTGGCGATGGTGCCGCGACGGTTCGGTGCCATGGAGCCCAGACCACCCAGCAGGATGGCGACAGAGGACAGGTTGGCGAAGCCGCACAGGGCGAAGGAGATGATTGCCTTGGTGTGGTCAGACATGGCCACGCCGTTGATCAGCATCTCATCCTTCAGATACGGGGCGAAGTTCAGGTAGGCAACGAACTCGTTCACCACCAGCTTCTGACCGATGAAGGAACCGGCAACGACGGCTTCGTTCCAGGGTACCCCGATCAGGAAGGCCAGCGGGGAGAACAGCCAGCCCAGCAGCAGTTCCAGAGACAGTTCAGGCATGCCGAACCAGCCACCCACACCGGAGAAGATGCCGTTGATCATGGCGATGAGGCCGATGAAGGCCAGCAGCATGGCGCCCACGTTCAGGGCCAGTTGCAGACCGGCGGAAGCACCCGCAGCGGCCGCGTCGATCACGTTGGCCGGCTTGTCGTCCAGATCGCCATCGGCGGCGTTCTCGTCGTAGTTGGGGGTTTCGGTTTCCGGCACGATCAACTTGGCGAACAGCAGACCACCCGGTGCAGCCATGAAGGAGGCGGCGATCAGGTATTCCATCTTGACGCCCATGGAGGCGTAACCGGCCAGCACGGAGCCGGCAACGGAGGCCAGGCCACCACACATGACGGCGAACAGTTCGGAGTCGGTCATCTTGGAGATAAAGGGACGTACCACCAGCGGGGCTTCAGTCTGGCCCACGAAGATGTTGGCAGTCGCCGACAGGGACTCGGTACGGGAGGTGCCCAGCACCTTCTGCAGACCACCACCCAGCAGCTTGATTACCCACTGCATGATGCCGAGGTAGTAGAGAACCGCGATCAGGGAGGAGAAGAAGATGATGACCGGCAGCACCCGGAAGGCGAAGATGAAGCCGCCGCCACCGAACACTTCAAACATCTTGTTGCTGACCAGGCCACCGAACAGGAATTCGATGCCGTTCTGGCCATAGCCGATGACGCTGGAGACGGCATCGGAAACGCCGACCAGGATGTCACGGCCCACCGGGACGTAGAGTACGAATGCACCCAGGCCAGCCTGAATGGCAAAAGCACCCGCCACGGTACGAACTTTGATTGCCTTGCGATTGCTGGAGAACAGCACCGCGATAAGGATGAGCGTCGCCATCCCCACCAGACCCATAATCAGATTCATTATTAACACTTCCTCTTAAGTAGCACCTTCCAGCTTGTTAACGTTTTGTGTCTTGCAGCCGTTAATCAAGGGTGCGCATTATACTAATTACAGTGCGACAAAGTAGAATGCTGGTCACATTTTATAAGCCCGAAATGGGCTGGACATTGTTTAATTAGACCGCAAACGATTTTTATGGGTCCTATTTTTTATCACGGCGCTATCAATAGTTAATCAAGTGTTAAATGCCATGTCCAACCGTGGAAAAGCCTGCAGAGTGGATTCACGTAACACCGAGGCAACATCCGCCAGCTGTTGTTGCCGCAATTGCGCCAGCAGCTGGATGATGGTCAGCAGGCTGGCAGGGGTATTTGGCCCCGCTTGCTGCCCTTGCAGCGGCATATCGGGGGCGTCAGTCTCCAGCAACAACGCCTCCAGCGGCATCGCCCGCACCGCCTCCCGGGTCTTGTTGGCCCGCTCATAGCTGATGACCCCTCCGATCCCCAGTCGAAAACCCAGTCGCCAGAAGGTTTGAGCCTGCTGCAAGGAGCCACCGAAGGCATGGATCACCCCGCCTCTGGCCGGTTTAAGGCGTCTGAGAATCTTGGCAACGCTATCGTTCGCCCGCACCGAATGGACGATGAGCGGCAGATCGAACTCCATGGCCAGCTTCACCTGTGCCTCGAATGACTCGACCTGCCCCGCCTGCGGTACCTGGCTGCGCAGATCCAGTCCACACTCGCCGACGGCCACCAGGCCGCGAGGCTGGCTCGCCAGCAGGGAGCGCAGCCGAGTCAGCGTTCCCTCGCGTTGCGTCCCCACATGCCAGGGATGGATCCCGAGGCCATAGGCCATACCGGCATGCTGGTCAGCCAATGCCATCACCCTGCCCCAGTTTTCCTCCCCCACGGCGGGGATGATATACTCGCCCACCCCCAGTTGGCGCCATGCGGCCAGCTGCACCTCCCGCGTCTCGTCAAAGACCGGAAAATCGAGGTGGCAATGGGTGTCGATCAGTTGCATGTCACGCCTACCTGTTTGTCGTATTTAATGGGTTCATTCAATGTCAAAACGCGCTTCCCAAGGCTTCACCCTGATAGAACTGGTGCTGGTCATCATAGTGTTGGGGATCCTAGCGGTCACTGCCCTGCCCCGCTTCATCAACGTGCAGGATGATGCGCTCAAGAGCAGCATGGCGGCAACCGCAGGCGGTTTCTCCAGCGCCGTGCAACTGGCCCACGCGGGCTGGGCCGTCAAGGTGAAGGGGGAGCCGCTGGCACTCTATAACTTTAGCGGCATGGGCAAACAGGATCTCGACATCAACAGCCTGGGTTGGCCGGTGGGTACCAAGGAAGATCAGGGAGGCCAGGGGCCGGATACCGTCTTCCCGGGGGGAGAGAGCGATCAGATCTCCGTCAGCAGCCGGGACGACTGCGAGAGCCTGTTCGGGGGTCTGCTCGATACCGGTCAGACTGCTGAAGATGAGCTCCACACCGATTCGGACAGCGACTATATCTCCCGGCTCATCCCCGCCGACAGCCAGAGCGTCGGCAGCCTGCGCCACGACAACTGCCGCTATACCCTGCGGGATTCCATCGGCCGCTTCCCTGCCCATCCGGACGGGCTGGCGTTTGACTACAACAGCATCACCGGCGCCGTGACTCGCAACTTTCAGTGAGGGATGAGGGGGCCTCCGCCATGGCAGTCTCCCGATGATCTTCCTCTTCCCGGCGTACCGGCACGCAGCAGCGCCGGTTCTCGGGAGTGAGTCCCCACTCCTGGCACCAAGCATCGTAACGGGCCAACCAGCGTAACAAGATACCCTTCATCAACGTTCTCCTCTTCTTATCGGACCAGTCGATACGCTGCCCCATTGCGGCTTGCCCATCCAGCACCATCGGGCCAACGGCGTCATGGGGCACTGGACGGCAACAGCAGGCTCATGCTGATCTCGTCGACATAACCCTCGTCCAGTCGATACGCCTGCCGCCGCAACCCCTCATCCATGAAACCGCACTTGCGGTAGAGAGAGTGGGCCACCTCGTTATGGGCCATGACCCCCAATTCCAGCCGGCTGACCCCAAGGTCGCTGGCGGCTGCAATGAGAGTGCGCAGCAAACGCTCTCCCCAACCCTGGCCACGCGCACCAGACCGCAACCCCATCACCACCAGTGCACAGTGACGATTGCGCTGCAGGTTCCCTCCCAGCAGGACGGCAAAGCCCTGGACCTCGCCAGCCAGCTCCAGCAGCCACATGCGCTGATTGGGGCTGGCTGTCATGGTCGCCAGACGCTGGCGCTGCCCCTCGATATCCGAGGGCCGCTCCCCCGCCTCATAGAGCATGAAGCGGGTCTCCCCGTCCAGTTGCCGGAAGAAGCGATCCAGTGCGGCGGCATCTTCCACTCCTGCCAGACGAACGCTCATCCCTGCTTGCTCCTTCCTGCGGCCATAAAAAAACGACTCCATGTGGAGTCGTTTTTATCAGAGCCATCTGGCTAATTCAATTCACGCCTTGGCAGGCAGGCTCAGGCGGGCGACGGCCTCTACGTGCATGGCCGAGAGGGAACATGTCCATCGGCAGAATGCCTGTCTATCCGGTGTCAATCGGCCTTGGCAGGCAGGCTCAGACGGGCGACGGCCTCTACGTGCATGGACGAGAGGGAACATGTCCATCGGCAGAATGCCTGTCTATCCAGTGTCAATCGGCCTTGGCAGGCAGGCTCAGACGGGCGACGGCTTCTACGTGCATGGAGTGTGGGAACATGTCCACCGGCTGCACCTCGTCCAGCACGAAGCCCTGCTTGACCAGCCAGGCCAGATCCCGGGCCAGGGTCTGGGGATTGCAGGAGACATAGACCAGCCGGCGCGGCGCCATGGCGACCAGGGTCTGCAGCACCGCCTTGTCGCAGCCTTTACGGGGCGGATCCATCACCACCACGTCGGCGCTCACTCCCTGGGTGTGCAGCTCGGGCATCAGTTGCTCGGCTTTGCCCACGTGGAACTCGGTGTGCTCGATGCCGTTCAGGGCCGCGTTGCGACGGGCGTCGTTGATGGCGCTCTCCACCGACTCGATTCCCACCACCCGGGCCGCCTTGTTCGCCAGGAACAGGGAGATGGTGCCGATGCCGCAGTAGATGTCGAACACCGTCTCGCTGCCGGTCAGCTCGCAGTACTCCAGGGCCTTGGAGTAGAGCACGTCGGTCTGGCTCGGGTTGTTCTGGAAGAAGGAGAGGGGCGAGATCTCGAACGCGAGTTCGTGGATCTGATCACGGATCACCCCTTCCCCCAGCAGCACCCGGTTGCGATCCCCGAGGATACGGTTGGTCCGCTCCTCGTTGATGTTCTGCACCAGGGTGGTGATGGGCAGATCGCTCAGGGCCGCCAGCAGCTCGGCTTCAAACGGCAGGGTCTCCCCCAGGGTGACCAGTACCACCATCAGCTCGCCGCTCTTGAAGCCCTTGCGGGTCATCAGGTTGCGCACGCAGCCGCTGTGGTTCACCTCGTCATAAGCCTGGATCTCGTGCTCGCGCATCCAGTGGCGCAGGCGGGCGTTGAGCTCCACGTGCAAGGCGTCCTGCACCGCGCAGTCGTCGGCGGTGATGAGATCGTGGGAGTGCTTGCGATAGAAGCCAAGCTCGGCGCCAGCCTCGGTGCCGCGCACCGCATACTGCGCCTTGTTGCGATAGGCAAACGGGCTGTCCATGCCGAGGATGGGGTTGACCCGGGTCACCAGTCCGGCCTGGGCCAGCGCACTCTCCACCAGGGATTGCTTGAGCGTGAGCTGCGCCGGATAGGCAAGGGGGCGCACCTGGCAGCCACCGCATTCGGTGTTGGGGCAGAAATCCGGTACCCGATCGGCGGACGGCTGGGTCAGTTCCACCAGCTTGCCGTGCAGATAGTTGGGTTTGACTTCGGAAAGTTCCACCAACGCCTGCTCACCGGGCAGCAACCCTTCGACAAACAGGGGGCGATCGAACAGGCGTCCCTTGCCATCCCCTTTGTCGGTCAGTTCCAGAATATCGATCTGATGTTGGTGTCCCACTAACGGCATGAGCGGCTCCGAAGGCATGAATAAAGAAGGATGAAAGCAGGGCAAGCCCGGCTACCCCGAATAAAGGGTGGCAGAGTTTAGCGGAGATCCACACAAAATGCAGGCATAAAAACACGCCGACTCGCAGACGACCTCACTACGGGCACAGGGAAGGGCAAGCCGCTCAGACCTGCTTGGGGAAGATAGGATGGAACCTTATCGAGGCGACAACCCGACACAGCAGCCAGACAATAAAAAAGCCGCCGGACAGAGCCCGGCGGCAAACTTCTCAATGGGAACTTCTATTACAAACTGTACGCTTTCTCGCCATGGCTGGTCACATCCAGCCCTTCGCGCTCGGCGTCTTCCTTCACTCGCAGACCCACCAGCAGGTCCACCAGCTTGTAGGCCACGACAGAGACCACGGCGGTCCAGGCGACCGTCACCAACACCCCGATGACCTGCACCTTGACCTGCGCCAGGATGGAGTAGCCTTCGGCGACCTGGTTGGTCACATAGTCCCACACCCCGGTACCGCCCAGATCCGGGCTGGCAAACACCCCGGTCAGCACCGCACCCAGGATCCCGCACACCCCGTGCAGGCCGAACACATCCAGGCTGTCATCGGCCCCCAGCAGACGCTTGAGACCGTGTACGCCCCACAGACCAGCGACCCCGCTCAGCAGGCCGATGATGAGGCCACCACCGACACCGACGAAACCGGCCGCCGGGGTGATGGCGACCAGACCGGCCACCGCACCCGATACCGCCCCCAGCAGGGAGGGACGACCCTTCATCAGCCATTCGGCGAAGGTCCAGGAAAGAGCTGCCGCCGCCGGCGCCACCCAGGTATTGATCAGGGCCAGGGCAGCCGTGCCGCTCGCTTCCAGCGCAGAGCCCGCGTTGAAGCCGAACCAGCCGAACCAGAGCAGGGCGGCACCTATCATGGTCATGGTCAGGCTGTGAGGCGTCATGGGATCACGGCCGTAGCCCACCCGCTTGCCCGCCATGAAGGCCCCCACCAGACCGGCCACCGCCGCGTTGATGTGCACCACGGTACCGCCGGCAAAGTCGAGGGCGCCATGCTGGAACAGATAACCGGCAGTGGCACCGGCCGCTTCGGCCGCGGCGGCATCGGTATAGGCATCGGGACCGGCCCAGTACCACACCATGTGCGCCATCGGGATGTAGGCGAAGGTGAACCAGATCACCGCGAACAGCAGCACCGCCGAGAACTTCATCCGCTCGGCAAAGCCACCGACGATGAGGCCACAGGTGATGGCCGCGAAGGCCCCCTGGAACACCACGAAGATGAACTCGCTGATCCCCACGCCCTTGCTGAAGGTGGCACCGATGGAATCAGGGGTGATCCCCATCAGCAGCACCTTGTCGAAGGAGCCGTAGAAGGCGCCCCCTTCGGTGAAGGCCAGGGAGTAGCCATAGACCACCCAGAGCACGGTGATGAGGCAGAACAGGGTGAACACCTGCATCAGCACGCTCAGCATATTCTTGGCGCGCACCAGGCCACCGTAGAACAGGGCAAGCCCGGGGATCGACATCAGGATCACCAGAGCCGCGGCCACCATCAGCCAGGTATTGTCTCCCTTGTTGATGGTGACGGTCGCCGCCTGCACGGCCACTTCTTCGGCCCAACCTGGGGTGGCCATGGTGGCGCCCAGCGCCAACAGGCCAGTCATTACGAGTCTCTTGAACATACAGCCCTCTCCTTGTCGTCCCGGCACCTGGCCGGGTCCATGTCCTGATATGAATGTCACACTCGGCTATTTACTCACATCGTCAAACCGGTATTGCCCCTCTGCCGATCCCGTCGGGATCATCATGGCGACATGAATCTTTTAAAGCATAAAGCAGGCCAAAAAATATAATTCATATATTTCAATGCGTTGAGGTGACTGGCGATGCGCAATGCACCATGATGGCGCAGCCTGACCATCAAGGAGAAGGAGATCGCACTCCTGCTGTGCAGCCGCCGCAGGTCGCACCAAGATGGGACGGGATGTCAGCGCCTAACCGCAGGCGCGCCGTTCTATCTGGGCCGGGGCATTGAAGCATCAGGGCGTTGGGCATCAGGTGCTGGGACGTTCTCCACCCCGGCTGACACGCCACATGCCGCGCGATGCCCGCGCAAACAGGATGACCGAATGTGGCGAAGAGATAGGAGAGATCAGCCCCTACCAGCGCCACCAGTGGCGACGCCATATCGCCATATGAAGAGAGATAAAGAAGAAAAGCCGCATCAGGCCGCCGACCCATCGCCGGGCAATGCCTCCCGGCCCCGGCCAAGAGCCGTGATGATGGGGAACCCGCCCCTGGTGGCATTTATAAAATAAATGGATTGCCTGTTTTCATTAACGAATCGAATGATGTGATGGCCCGGATCCGGGGCATGACGGCCATACAGGACGTGAACTTGGCTGCGAGGAGAGGATCCCGGCACTCTATCCAGAGGTCGGTAGCGATGCCTT
The DNA here is from genome assembly GCF_051125555.1 of Aeromonas sp. NJAU223. Lineage (NCBI taxonomy): Bacteria > Pseudomonadati > Pseudomonadota > Gammaproteobacteria > Aeromonadales > Aeromonadaceae > Aeromonas > Aeromonas sp. NJAU223. The sequence continues at coordinate 3,954,010 of NZ_CP144204.1, forward strand.
GCGACCCGGGCATGGCGATCGCGCTCTGCCCAGACGGGTGACCCCGGCAGTCAGGGCTGGCGAGCCTCGGATATTCCGGGTGATACTGGCTGCACGTTACCACGCGACCCCGCATCACTCGCTCCATCACCGCCAGAGGGCCTCATGAGCAACCTTAACATCACCGAAATCAAGGCCTTCGTGCCTGCCCGCGACTTCGCCCTGTCCAAACAGTTCTATCAGGATCTCGGCTTCACCCTGGCCTCGGATGGCTGCGGGGTCGCCTATTTCCATTTCGGGGAGGTGAGCTTCCTGCTGCAGGATCATTGCCACGAACAGCTGGCCGAGCACTTCATGATGCACATCCTGGTGGAAGATGTGGCGGCCTGGTGGGCCCACGTCAATGCCAGCGGGGTCGCCGCCCGCTACGGCGTCAGGGTCACCGAGATCGTCACCCAGCCCTGGCGAATGCAGGATTTCTGTCTGTATGACCCGTCCGGCGTGCTGTGGCGCATCGCCCAGAACATCGACTGAAGCCTCTGCAAACCCAGAAAAACAAAAGGCCACCCGCGAGGATGGCCTTTTGTCATGAATCTGTATGGTGCCCGGGGTCGGACTCGAACCGACACGTATTGCTACGGCGGATTTTGAAACCATCGCAAGCCGCTGTGAATCAATGGGTTGCCGTGTTTTCGCGGTTTTACTTGGGAATCAATAGGGGTTATTGGGTGTCGCTGGTGAGCGCTGCCGCCACTTTGCCGCCATTTTTCATCGCTGTGATCGGGTTTAGTTTGACTGCATCTTCGAGGTGGTCCGGGGCGAAGTGGGCATAGCGCATGGTCATCTTGATATCGGTGTGGCCAAGGATGCGCTGCAGCACCAGGATGTTGCCGCCGCCCATCATAAAGTGGCTGGCGAAGGTGTGGCGTAGCACATGGGTTCGCTGGCCGGCCGGCAGGGTGATCTCCGCGCGGCGTAGCGCTTTTTCGAACTCGGCGTAACAGTCACCGAACAAGCGGCCGGTGCGCTTGGGCAGCAAGGCCAACAGCCAACCGGCCACCGGCACGGTGCGGTTCTTCTTGCCCTTGGTGCGGGTAAAGGTCAGCCGGCCGATGCCGACCTGTGAGCGAGTCAGCTTTTCAATCTCGGACCAACGCGCCCCGGTCGAGAGGCACAGCATCACGATCAGCCACAAGTCGTTCAGCCCCGCGCACGCCGCCAGCAACTGTTCGATTTCATCCTGATTAAGGAACGCCAGCTCAGATTCTTGCACCTTGTACTGGCGCAGTACCTCGAGCGGGTTGCCGTGGGCCCACTCACCCAGGCGGCCGAGCTCATTGAACACGGCCTGCAGGTAGAGCAGTTCGCGGTTGATGGTGGTCGGGGAGACCTGTTTGCGCTGACCGGGCACATAAAGCTCACCCGCCAATCGCCGCTCGCGATAGGCCGCAAACTGCTGGGCAGTGAACTCGGTCGCCAGCGGGTTGCCCAACGCCTCCGCCAGCCAGACCAGCTTGTCGCGGCGCCGATCGCCATCGGTCAGGGTTTGGCCGTGGCGACCATACCAGAGTGCCACTAGGTCGCTCAGCCGCCGCTCATCCACATTGCTCGCCTCTGGCTGTTGCCAGGGCTGGGCCAACATATATTTTTCCCATGCCAAAGCTTCGCCTTTGGTGGCAAATTGCTTTCGCTTGCGGGGGCCTTCTCGCCCTTGTGGATATATTTCAGCAAGCCATTTTCCAGTAGATAACTTTCTAGTTGTCATAAATTAATCAAATGATATTGCTAATTCAACCAAGTTTTTATATATACTTCTATTTACTGTGTACATCCTATAATTAAGATAGGATATAGAAGCTAACTCCATTTCATACTCTTTATTTCTACTTTTTCCATGGAGCTCATCTACCTTAGTCATAACTCGCTTAGTTAATGTTTCATCATCATCCGTTAAATTATTAAAAACAAGACCAGTTAAATTCCTGTTATTAAAAGCTCCCGAGTAATCAAGGAAGACCTTTTCATAATAGGCAGCCAACTCAATACTATCGTTTACATACTGCCCATGAAAGTTATCAAAATACACGCGGATACTTATTTTGTTCTTGGATTTTGTCGCATCAAACTTAGCAGCAAAAATTGAATAATCCTGTTTCTCCTTACCCTCCACGATCATTCTATAGGCTTTCTCATCCTTAAATTGCAAGCAAAATAAAGTTGCAAGATAGATCAAATCAATTCGGCTGTCATCTTTCCTTAAGAACCTAACAACTGCTGTAATTCTCTCAAGTATTTGAATGGCATTCCTTGCCGGAATATTGAAAGCATCAATGACGGCGGCTACATTATCAATACTAGCATTTCCAATAGGCCATATCTTTATGTCATTATCATCCAAATATTCAGATTCAAACACGCTAGTATCGCACCGTGAAAAAATTGTTCTCCCGATAGTGCTCGTGGGAAGAGTAAATCTAGAATCAAAGAACCTTGATAGATAGGTCTTTGCATCAAACTCCAGGCCATAGACAACCTTTATTGCATGCTGAAGTTGTTCAGTATCTGTAGCAACAATAAAGAAAACACCTGGAACATCAAATATATGTTTAACAATCTCTAATATTTCAACTGCATAGCTCGGCCTGCAACGATCTAACTCATCAATAATGATAAATGTCGGATGTTCTACCTTATCATCTATACTATTATTCTGACCGATGACGGTATCAATCCATTCCTTCATTGTGTTCTTCAACGAGCTGATCGAGGATGCTTTTTTTTCATGCTCAGACATCAACAGGTTGGTTATTTTTTGGGCGGCTTTATCTATATTATCATTACTATTAGATGGCTTAGCACCGTCAATCTTATCTGGATATATTTCATCAAGAGCCAACCCTATATATTTCTTTGCCAATCCGCCAGCGATAATAGGAGCAATTTCCTTTACTAACCTAGCGCCAAATTCATAACCTCTGCTCAGAGCTGAATCTTCTTTTTTATCTGTTTTAGCTCTCAATTGGGAAATAACACTTGAAACGACTGACATCAAAGGATCATCGGAATGATCATTTTTCCAAGCATCAATATATATAACCGGGTGCCTTTTACTTAAATCATGCTTCCAACGTTTCAAGAAGTAAGTTTTTCCAGTTCCCCATTCAGAGTTCAAGTTGAGAACGTATGGCTTACTTTGGCTTTGGCCTCTTAAAAATGCAGTAAGAAAATCAGCATATCGGGTTCTATTTAAACAATCAGGGCCAAAGGCCTCGCCATCAATTACAACTGGTTCACACCAATTAAACTCACTATGGATAGACATATGACCTCATTATTATAATTTTGAAGCTTTCAGTACCTTCATCGTTTACGGAAGATCCGGTGCTCAACCATCACGCCGATGATCTCGATATGCTGCCGATCGGAATGCATGGTGGGGTAATCATCGTTGAGCGGTACCAGCTCAAACACTTCTTGTCCGTTCTCATCGATGCCACGCGGCCGATACTTCTTGAAAGTAGCCTCTTCGCCGCCGTTCTTGGCCACTACATAATCACCGGGGCGCGGCTGTTCATCAGGGTCAACGATCACCAAGTCCCCTTCGTTAAAGAACGGAGTCATGGAGTTACCGCGTAACCAGAGGCCAAACCCACAAGGGCCAATATCAACGCTGGCAGACACATACTCCACATTGCCATCAAAGCCAGTTGCCTGTTCACACATTCCACGCCAGTGGCCAGCCTGAACATAGCTAAGAATCGGCACTCGATTCCCCTGCGGGATCACGGCTGGCTCAACGTTCGACAGTTCAGGCGACCCCTTGCCCGTAGAAAGCCAGTGAGCCGAGACACCGAACGCCTTCGCCAGTGCAACAAGATTGTCACCACTTGGAGCATGCTCACCGCTTTCCCACTGCGAGATTGATGATTTTTTCACACCAACAAGTTCACCCAGCCTTTGCTGGGTAAGTCCTTGTTTTTTCCTAAGTTCTTTAATTCGTTCGCTCTTCATAGTTCAGAACTCTAAACCATCTAAAGATCAGAGTGTTGGACTTTTGAGTCCAGAGTACTTAACATCACCCAAAGTTCAGTTATTTGGACTTGTTCAACATGTTAAACAAGAGGGGATTATGAAAAAGTCTGACGCGATTGAGCACTACGGAACAGCTACCGCACTAGCCAGAGCTCTGGGGATCAATAAATCCGCAGTTTCCTTGTGGGGCGACACGATCCCCAAAGGCCGCGCCTACCAGATCGAGGTTATGACCGGCGGCAAGCTGAAAGCCAACCCTGTCCAACCTAGCTCAGCAGAATAGGGGCCGCCGCCATGCCACCTCGCCATATCAACCCTGCCGCATCATCTGCCCCAGTTGCAGCCGTCAGTGCGATCAATCTGGTGATCTCCCCCGACACTCCGCCGCTGATGCCTATCGCCAAGTTTGCCGAGTGGGTGGGCGTGTCTGTCGATACCGCTCGCCACTGGGTCAAAACCGGCCGCCTTGATGTAATGGAAAAGACCAGAGGCAACGAGCTGGTGATGGTCAAGGTGCATGTGTTTATCGCCAAGCAGATGGCGGGCTCCCTGTTGGCCCCCCAGTTCAAACTTGCGAGTTAACCCTAACGACATTTGGAGGGAAATCAGAGTGTCGAATACCACCAGAAACCTACACCCCCACTACCGCAGTGCCTGCGCGGGTTTCGTGAAGGATCGCAACGTAGAAAAGTTGGCCGCCAGCATGGGTATGTCGGCTCATGTACTGCGCAACAAGTTCAATCAGCAGCAGAAACACAAGCTGTCGGGTGACGACTTGATCGCTCTCTACCAGGTGACCAAAGACGAAACGCTGCTCGATGCCCTGCTGTTTGAGTGTGGCCTGACTGCAGTCGCCATTCCCGATGCAGAGCGGGCGCCATCCCTGACCCATCAGGTGATCAACCTGAATTCCCAGATAGCGAGCATCGGCCAGCGCACCCTGGAGCTCACGGAACGCGGCCGCATCACCAGCAACGAGCACCAATCTTTCATGAGCATTGCCGCCGCAGCGATGGGGTCGGTTGCGCTGCTGATCAATGACGTCGAACAACGCTTTCAGGTGGTGTCACCACTCGCTGCGCTGGCGATGTGAGGAGAGGAAACGATGAACACATTACAAGCGAGCGCAGCCGAGAGAGCACTGGCAGAAATGCGTCAGGCGATTTACCACGCCAATTGCAGGGTTGCGAAATATTGGGGTGAGCTCAATCAGCCGCAACGTCGAGCCATCTGCAATGAAGCCGAGTTACCCAGTTCGCTGGCAAGACCTGAATTCCCACTCGGGGAACGCGACCGCGAGGCCCTTTGTCTGGCCATGCGTCGCCTTGGGTACCAACACCTGTTTCACGGTGCGGTCAGTCTCGAAGAATGGCGCTCCGGTTTGATAGCTCCACCAGAAGAAAAACCGGAGGTAACAGGACCAGCCGACCGGCTAGCGAAGAGCAAGGGCTTGTTGATGACACTGGTCAACAACCCACAAACCGCAAATTGCGGGCAAGAAAAAACCCCGGTCACTGGTGCGGCAAACACCTAACGGGGCTCTCTATCAACCACTCTAGGAAGGGAAGTCGACATGGCAACTCTAGCAATCCCCTGCGCGCTGCGCAACCGCAAGATCCAGAACAGCCGTATCACAGGGCCATATGCCGCCCGCTACTCGGAAAACGACCTGACGATCCTGAGCCAGCGCGCTAATGCCCTGGTCTGGGCTTCTCTGTTTGGTCACATCAATCGCCTTAATGCCCATCAAGGAGCCTAACCATGACCCTGCACAACTCTGAAATGCCGTCCATGACGGCCCTCAATGACAGTACCCGTCAACGTCTGCGCCAACTGCGCGAATTTCTGGGACTGAGTCGTCCCAAATTCGCGGCACAGCTGGATATCCCGCCCACCACCCTCAAGAACTACGAGCTGGGCTATCGCGAGATTGGCGGCGGCCTGCTGCTGCGCATCATCAATACCCCCGGCCTGTCTGATTACGCCGTATGGCTGATGAAAGGCTCTCTGATCATTCCCCAGCAAGTGCGCCCAGCCCATCCCAACTAATCCAACAAGGGGCTGCTTCGGCAGCCCCTGGAGCAATGCACATGGAAGGATTCAAGAGCATTGGCCGGATCCCGGCCCAGATACAGGCAAAAGCGGCATTGATGCTCACCTGTAAACGCCCTCGCCGGCTGCAATCCGGGTGTGGGGATGTCATTGCCGTGGGCTACCGATACCGCCTGTTTCGGCCCTGTGGGGCCAGCGGTTATCAGCTGATGACCCACGAGCGGTACAACAAACTGACAGTAAAAAAGCGCTGAGGATGATATGAGCGACGCTATCAAGATCGCCCGCCAGGCCCCCAAGCTGATCGAGGGGCTATTGGCCGATATGTTTGCAACCCATGCCGAAGATAACCGGATCTGTTTGGGTGGAGTGTACTCCGGCCAACAGTACGTCCAGATCCAGCTGGTCGCTACCTGCAGTCCAGCTGCACTCATGGATGAAGACTATGTCGATGAGGAGTTCATCGGCGAGAGCGAGCCCAATCCGCGCAGCAAGCTGGCCAGCCACTGGCTAGCAGCCCGCGCTGAATTTATCACTGCAGGTGGTGAAGCCAGAGGAGATCGAAACATCTCCCAGGAACTGCTGGCGCTTGGCGCTGTGCGCTCGGTCTATTGGCTGGCTCTGGGCCAAGGAGATACCGCACTGGCCCGGGAGATCGGCGACTGGTGGAAAGAATGTGCTCCACTGCATGGTCAGGGTGAGGTGATCCAATGAGCTCTCGCTTGAGAATCGCCCAGGAAGAAACCATGGGTAGTTGGCGAACAATCATGCTCGGCGATACCGCTCGCTTACGCGGCTATCAGCGTGACCTGCTGACCATGCGCTCACTCTCTCCACGTCCACGGATCAGCATATCCTTCACCCTTCGCCAGTGTGCAGCAGCCCGCAAGATGAGAGGTATGGCAGCCAGAGCACTGGCGAGCTGTCGCCTTGAGCTTCAAGCACTGTCAGGAGGCGCCAAGTAATGATGGTCGCCTCACAGCACTATCCTGGTTTTTCCTATCTAGAGCGCCTGCTCGCAGCTCTGCCCGGTGACGAGCCCCTGTCGTTCTAATGTCGCTCCACCCCGATCTGTTCGACGCTAAACCCATATCCCCCAGGCAGCCTGCTGCCTGGAAATTGGCCGCATCCACCAAAGCCATGGCTCGTCGCATCATGGCTTGTCGTCGTGTTTCACTCTGTCCACTCGACGCATCCCGCCTCCCTGCCGCTCGACGCAGGGAGCTCGCCGGCGGCGATATCAATACCCAGGTTGAGGCCATCAAGAGCTATTTTGTCGGCATCCCTGGCGCCTATGCCCTGGACTGGGCGCTTGACCTGCTGGAGCGGCCGATCCCGCGTGAGAACGGCGGGCCTGGGGTGCAACTGCCCGGCGAGCTGATCGCCGAGTTGTTCGTGGGTTACTGCGCCCGTCGCGCCCCGGACGTCCTCAAAGGCGTGGCGATCTGCTACGACGCCAACCGCTGGCTATCAAGCCGCATCACGACCTTGCGCCAGGTGCAGAACGTGATCCCCGAACCACTCGAAGCGCTGCGCACCAAAGAGAGCCGCGAGCGCCTGGCCGTCAACTACGCCGAACGTGTCACCCGGCTGTTTAATGCCATCACCGATTTCGGCGCTGAGCAGGTGCCGGCGATCCGTTTGTGGAAGGCGTGCAGCCAACCGCTGACCGCTTGGGGCATGCTGCCCCGCCTGCCCAGGTTCAGAACGGCCGCAAGCCGCGACGACTTCATCGCACACCATCTGATCCGCTGGCTCGACCCCAAGTGGTGGGCCAGGCGCATGCGCAAAATCTGGGAGCAGTACAACGAACATTGCGCCATCCTGCTCGGCAAGGTGCGCAAAGGGGTATCCGCTTACGTGTCCAGCCAGGGATTGCAGGCCTTTATCGAGCGTCAGCGAATGGCCGCAGCCTGGCTCAAAGACATGGAAGCCTATAACGCCCAGGACGACATCATCATCAGCCTGGAGGATGCGGTAAAAGCCTCCATCGCCAACCCGGAGAACCGCCGCCATGAGTTGATCGTTCGGGCGCGCGGCTTCTCTGACGTGGCTGACGAAATGGGCTATGTGGGTCTGTTCTTCACCTGGACTGCGCCGAGCCGCTTCCACCCCTGGAAGACGGTACGAGCCTCCCAGGCCGGCGGGCCAGACAGCACAGAAGAGAACCCCAAGCACGACGGCTCATCCCCCCGCGACTCGCAACACTACATCAGCGAGCTGTGGAAGCGCTGCCGTTCTGCCCTCGATCGCAACCTGGCCAAGCGGGGGGAGTTCCTAGTGGCCGACCCTATCGACTATTTCGGCTTTCGGGTGGTCGAACCCCACCACGACGGCACACCTCATTGGCACCTGCTGATCTGGGTCAAACCCGAGCACCAGCACCGGCTGATCGGCATCCTGCAGCGCTATGCCCTGAGCCATGACAAAGGCGACCTGGAACGCAAACGCCACCCGGAGAGCAAAAAGCCCTATAGCGACATCACACCCCGCTTTGACTGGAAGGTAATGGACAAGGAGAAGGGCGGCGCCGTCGGCTACATCGTCAAATACATCGCCAAGAACATCGACGGGTACCGGGTCGGTGACGAAGGCGATCTGGAAGCCGAGACCGCGGCTACCGAAGGCGCCCGCCGAGTGCGGGCATGGGCATCGCTCTGGGGCCTGCGCCAGTTCCAACCGCTGAAAGGCCCGCCGGTCGGGATATGGCGGGAGCTGCGCCGGCTGCCTGGCCGCTTGCAAGAGGCCAAGGGGATCATCGTGGCCCCGCTGGCCAGCCCCATCATGGAAGAGTGCCGGCGCTATGCCGACGCGGTGGACTGGAAAAACTTCACCCAAGCCATGGGCGGCCCCTGCTGCCGGCGCGATGAACGTCCCTTGAGTATCCACCGCACCGCTTTTGCCGAACCCAACCAATACGGCGAACCGCAAACCAAGCTTGTGGGTGTGCGGGCTGCTGACGGCCTCATCCAGCAAACCCGCGTGGGGGAATGGGTACTGCGCAAATGTGGGTCACAGAGCGCCACTGAGGCCCAAGGCAGCGGGTTTTGGTCTGTGGGCGAGCGCAGCGAGTTAGTGGGTACCGAGCGAAGCGAAGGGGGTTTCCCCCTTGGAGCTCTGGCAACAACTGTACGCGACGATCTAGAAGGATCTAAAGAGGATCTGTTGAGTGATAGAAATCTATTCCATTTGGGGCTAGATGATGAAGAAATGACCATGATACGACACGGCTTGATTGTCAGGTCGGGGGACAGGTCAGTTTGCATCCGGGATGGAGTATTGAAAGTGACCGAACGGCACCCGTTCGAATCACCAAACGAGCTATCACCGTATCAAATTGAAGCCGAAGCCAGACGCCGGGAGGCAAAACGCCAGGCAGAACTCAAGGACGTGCGGGGCCTACTGGCCGAGTCGGGAGATCCAGCGGCCTGGCTGGCCAGCATGACGGCTGCCGGCGCCGAGGATGCTCTGGCGCTGCTGAATACCCTAGGGGATGAGGATACCGAGGCAGCCTGCGTCCAGCTTGACCGACTGCGCAATACCGTCGATCTGCGTACATGGCCATTGCCACCAGTCGAACGCCGCCAGGAGGCGATCAGTAATGCCGAGTTCTTCGGGTTACCAGCTGATGGCCTGCGCTCTACGGCACTCAAATCAGACGTGCACCACCTCATTGCTGAGACGACTAATACACGCTTGGCCGACGTTCGTCCAGAGCATCGAGAGGCGCTGATCACTCACCTGATGGCCAAAGCCGATGCCATAACTCCAAGTGGTGGTGACACAGTCGCATTTGTTGCCGATTGCTTACTGGCATAACCGAACAGATAAGAGGGAAACAGATTAGAGTCGTTGATTACCATCAACACAATGTGCGGTCAGGCATGGAGGTAAGGCAAAGGGGCCGGAGGCCCCTTGAAAGACTATCGGCTTTCTATAGCTAAAGCGTTTGGGTGAAAGCCAGCTGATAACGGAGCCATCTCTCTGGGATCGAACCACAGGCATACAGTTTTCGGCGTAACCCCATCGACATGTACGGAATCGACAGTCATTGACGGTCCGCCACTATGCAGTTGAACGACATCTCCGACATGAACTTCCTGCAAAGCGCCATCATTGAGGATCGCTTGTACTTGGAGTGGCACCAAAACCGCACCGGAGAGCCGCGTATGATAGCGATTTGGTCCGAATTTCGAGTCGAACCAAATACAATCAACATAGCCATCCTTACGGGAAACATGGGTGACAGTCATAATCGGACCGCCACTTCTTAGAACAACTTGTTGTCCAGGGTAAAATGTAACATTAGTTTGCATCCTCAGCTCTCCATGATGCCGATAACTGGATTTATCGGCATTAATTAGTGCCAGTTAGGCCAATCTTCTTTCGAATGGCATCAGCGTCAGGCTCTTCAAACTTATGAAGCGTGTCGGGATGGAAATATTCTGCAAAAGATGCCGCAGCATGAGACGTATCGAACCACCGACACTGATAAGTCCCTTGTGTAGTCACCGTCCCCGAAACAGTCATCACAGGCCCCCCACTCTTGAGACGAACCTGATCACCAATTTGGAATGCAGTCATAATTTTAGGCCTCTATATGAGCAGTATGCTCCACACGCATATTGGGGCCATCGCTCAAAACCCAAGCCCTTGATGATAATTTTTTCAACAGGCTAGAGATAACACCCCTGCCCCGTGGCAGAGCTGAGTATGTGAGGATTGAATTCCTCCCGAAATACGACTCGGAGAGAGGCCATCAATTGCGCCAGCAAAAGAGAGATGACTAGCGCAGTCTGTCGCCCTCTTTTGCTGGCCGGCAAGCGAAGCGCGGCAGAGCACGCTATTTGTTATTGATTATCAAACTCACAGCATGAAAAATACTCGGACGAGTATCATTGGTAACGATTGAGGATTTATGAAAAATATTGTCTTGCTGATGGCATCCCTTGCATTGAGTGCATGTTCACAAACGCCACATAACGATGCGAATGTGAAGTCATTTGCTGCGAAGCCAGGGGTATCAACCCCTCTGGATATGAGCAAATGGGAAGAGAAACGTAGTGGGCTGATTCCTGCCAGAAATGGCAATGTCATCTCCGCGAAGTTTTTTAATACGTACCCTGTCCCGGTCACCATCAGTCGACTCGAATTCCCTGCAACAGAAAATGTGGCATGTGCCATCAAATCAAATGCACAGATCGTTGTACCGCCATACACCATCACTGACATCGACTTGATTGATGCCGCTACTCTGGCGGAGTGCCACCCAGATTTGGTAACTCACAAAGGGGCTAAGTTCATTGGCGTACCCAATGATCGTGACTATGCAGAATCCACTCGTACAACGGGTGTCATGCTGCAATATGACACAAAGGTCTATAAAACAACGGGGAAGACCACCATGTCATACCCCCTTGTCTTTGATACTCGCAACATGTCATATAATTAAAAAATGAATAAGGGGCGCATAATGCGCCCCTTATTCATTGTCCTAGGTTGAGTTCCCGCTGCAGGGCCTGTCGCCCATCGGGACTGAGTGAGTTGATAAGGCTCAAGGCCAGTTGGCTGGTCGTGCGGCCCGATGGGCTCAGTGGGTGGCTGTATGACATCTGCGACACCCAGCTGTGCCCGCACTCTGCATCCGTGCATTGGCAGTACAGATCCGCGGTATCACGGCTCAGGCGGTGCGTCTTGGTGATGCGCCCCAGTTCCCCACATTCCCGACAAAATACCCGCATAAATCCCCCCTGATACCGTCGATAAAAACCGCTCGATTATACCTCTAAGCTGGATCTCTATACAGTGACACCGACCTCCAGAGAGCGGTTGAACTCCACCTGCAGCCGGCGTGGCAGATTGGCGCCATTGATCGCATCCTGGATAAGCTCGCACATCGGGATCGTTTCGTTTCGGGCATAGGTCCGGTCGTACTGCTCCGGGTTCCCGAGACCCGCACCACCATTGGCCGGGATGATGCCGGCAAGGGCAGCTGGGAACCGGTGAGCCGTCAGCACATCCTGGGCGGTGATCGCCTTGATGGCCGCGAATTCGTCCTTGGTCGCGATGTCCCCCACCGGGATCAGCTTGATGCCATCGGGCTTGCCGCCCGGGATGTTGACGAACATCGAGCGAAAATTCCCGACCCCCTTGGAGCTTGCGATCATCTCCTTCATTTCCGCTTCCTGGTCATCGTCCATGTTCGGGTCGGTGGCGTAGAAGATGAACCCCATGTGCGCCCCATTGAGGAAGTATTTACGCCGAAACATGGTGGCGTCCTGGTTGAGCAAGGCCGACTGCAGGCCCCCCAGGTAATCGGGCTGGCCGTACACCTGCTGCACCGGGTCGTACTGGGCCAGCCAGATGATGTCGGCCGCCTGGTAGTGCTTGTAACTGCCGTCGCGCTGCAGCATCAGGAAATTGCCATCCTGGCAACGGCGAAGATAAAGGCTCGACAGAGGGTAGAGCCCCACCACCTGGCCAAACCCGTTGCGCAATTTCAGCAAGGCCGCGTCCCCAAACTGCAGCAGGTTATGCACGAAGGCGGTGATCACCTCCCGGGGCACGCCCTCGCTGCTGATAAACCGGCCCGATACCATGTTGCGCCGCGCCATCAGGATGGCGCCATGGTGCGCATTGGCGCGGGCGACCTTGGCCAGCCCCTGCCGGTCGATAGGCGGCAGGTAATACTCGCCCCAGGGGCTGTAGAACACGTCCGTGTAGTCGGTCATCCAAGCCGTGGGATCGATGGGCTCGGCCATGGAAAAGCTGACCGATGGTCGGCTGCCGGTTGTAGTGGGGATGGGCCGCTCGGCCCGCTGCTGAAAGCGCTGTTTGCGGCTCATGTTTTCCTCGTTTGCTGATGGCCCAGGTGGATTTGCGGCGGCGCGATGTGTCGAGCGGTTCGTTGTCCACCGCGTGGGCGATGGCAAAGAACACGTCGGCGTGTCCGGTCTCGCTGCTGCGCGAGGCCCTAAACGTCAGCTGGCCACCGCCGGTGGTGCTGCGCTTGATGCTCATGAAGGCCAGCGGGATCTCGATGTCTTCCTGATCCCATTCGATGCGGTCTGACTCGACCACATCCACCATCTTGAGCACCAGCCGGGCCTTGCTCTCCACGTTGTAGTTAATGGGGGTAATGGTTGACTTGAACACGGGCTGCAGCAGGTCATAGACCCCGCTGCCCACCCCGGAGACGTCGATCCCCAAATAGGTGACCCGGAATTTCTTGGCGATCTTCTCTATCTCGTCCGCCTGGTAACGGAAGTTCATCCCGCGCCAGAAATGCTTCTCCAGCACCCGGAACTTTTCGCCCGGGAACAGCGGCGGGGCAACCACCACCAGGGTGGCGTTATCGCGGGTGCGGCTCGGGTCATAGCCCAGCCACACCTCGCGCTTGCCGAACGGCTCGGGATGCCCCGGGGTGTAGTCGCTCCAGTTGTTGATACTGGTCTGGGCCCGCTCCATGTGCTGGAACTTGAACACCGAGGCGTCATCGTCCACAAAGGCGCACATGTAGAGGTGGTCGAATACCTCGATGGCGGTCTCTTCGCGCAGCGCCTCGATGTCGATGAGGGTGAACCCCTTGGCCACCGCCTCTTCCAGGGTGAGGATGTAACGCCACACCCGATCCGGGCAGACCCGCCCCCCGTCGCGCAGCTCTGCTTCGGTCGGAAATTCGATAGCCTGGCGGGCCGGATCCTTGCCCTTCCAGTCATCCCCGGTCCACAGCTTGTAACCGCCATGGGCCTTGCTGGACGGAGTGGAGAAAAAGGTCTTGCGCCAGTGGGATTGCGACCCCATGCCGGTGGCCACATCGGTGACCGCCTTGAAGTTCTTGATCCAGAAGTATTCATCGGCGTAAAAGTTGCCGGTGTAACCCTGGGCACTGTTAGCACTGGTTGAGCAGAACACCAGCTGCGCACCGTTGGAGAGCACAATGGGGTTGCCGCTGAGCTCCACCCCAAGAAACTTGCGGGCAATGTTGATGATGTAGGAGCGGAAGATCTCGGCCTGGGCCCGGGTGGCGGACAGGAACACCTGATTGCCGCCGGTCAAGATGGCATCCTCCAACGCTTCGCCGGCGAAATAGTAGGTCATGCCGATCTGGCGGGACTTGAGGATGTTGCGGGTACGCGGGATGGCCGGGTCGTTCTTGACCTCACGCACGTACAGCTGGTGCGGGAACAGGGAGGCCAGCCACCCCTCGAAGTCTTCGGGGCCCAAGTCATTGACCCAGTTCTTGGTCTTCTTGCCGCCCTTCTTCGGCTTGCTCTCCCCGCGCTGGCGGCGCCCTTCACCCTCACCCGCCTCGCCAGTCTCATCTGGCGGGGCGGCCTGCCGGCGAGCCTTGAGGGCCTGCTCGCGCTCGGCCAGCTTGACGGCCTCCGCCTTGAGGGCGACGTGGTGGCTGATGAGCCTGTCCATTTCGGCCAGGTCGGCGTGGTTCTTCTTCGACTTGGCGGCCAGCGCCTGGTAACGACGGGTGATCGCATCTTCCAGCGCCTCGTCGCTTAATAGCTCCGTCCAGCCATACTTTTCGGCCCACAGGTACACCACCCGCACGCTGCCAAGGCCGAGTTCTTCCTTGATCTCCCGTGCACTCCAATGGCGCAGATAAAGCCGCTTGGCGGTTTGTCGTACCTCTTCTGTATAGGCCATGAGGCTCCCCAGTCATAAAGCTGGGGCTCATGATACTGAGCCGATCCCCCCCATCCCGCCGCCTTCATTCGGATGAATTCGGATAACCCCCGCTATCCGAAATCGCCCGAACGCCTCTGAGTGCTCCCCTGCGCTGGCCCCGATAACCTGACGCCAATTCGACACCAGGAGGCCGCCGTGCCAACACCGACAGACTCATCACTGCGCACCGGCTGGGTGGCGATCGCCACTGAGGGCCAGTCCGTGGATGGCCGTGAGATTTCGGCCAAGTGGATCACCGACATGGCCGACACCTACGATCCGACCTTCTACTGCGCACAGCTCTGGCCTGACCATGCGAAATGGGGCGAGAACCTGGGCTACGTGCAGGCCCTCAAGGCCGACAAGGTGGACGGCAAACACACCCTGTTCGCCATCCTCTGCCCGACCCGCGACCTCATCTATCAAAACCAGCGCGGCCAGTACAAGTTCTGCTCCATCGAGCCGCTTGATAATTTCACCGGTCAGGGCAAAACCTACCTGTTTGCGGTGGGCGTGACGGACATCCCCGCCAGCACCGGCACCACCATGCTCAAGTTTTCCGCCAAGCACCCGTCGCCAGCCGTGGGCACCAGTCAGCCGCTGGATTTGTCCGGTTTCTCGCTGCCTGCCGATGAGCACAGTCATCCCGACCGCGTCTCACTCCTGCACAAGGTGTTCAACTTCCTGGGCACTCACGGCGCCCCGACTGCGGCGATCCCCACTGAGTCACCGACCAGCACCCAACCCGAGGACAGTACCGACATGAACGAAGAACAGATGAACAAGCTGGCGGGGATGTTCACCGCGCTGGGCACCCAGATTGAAACCTTTGGCGCCAAGGTTGACGCGCTGACGGCAGACAAGCAATCGACTGCTACCGAGCCAGCCACCACGACCGATCCCGCCCCGGTCGCCGTCACCGGCGAGCAGTTTTCGGCTTTCGAACAGACCCTCAAGGGCCTGGGCGATCAGCTGAACAGCCTGAACGCCAAGATCGAAAAATTCTCGGTAGAAGCACCGGACCAGCGCCCCGATGCCCTGGGCGGCAGCGACACCCACCCGACCGTTTGCTGAGGAACCCTCTGTGAGTCAAACCAAAACCCCGCAGGCCGAGCAGTGCCTGAACCACTACAACGCGTTGCTGGCCAAAGCCTTCAACGTGCCCGAGAACGCGCTGGCCAAGCAGTTCTCCGTCAGCGCCCCCATGGAAACCGTGCTGCGCGGCGCCATCCTCGAATCCACCGAGTTCTTGAAACTCATCACCTGCCTGGATGTGGAGCAGCTGACCGGCCAGGTGGTGCAAGTCGGCGCCAGTGCCCTGCACACCGGCCGCAAGGTTGAGGGACGTTTTCGTCGCAAGATTGGGGTCGATGGCAACAAGTACAGCCTGACCGAGACCGATTCCTGCGTGCGCTTGGACTGGAGCACCCTGTGTTCCTGGGCCAACGCCGGCAACGAGGGCCAGTTCGTGCAACTGGTGTCCGACTTCACCAACCAGACCTTCGGCCTCGACATGCTGCGGGTGGGCTTTAACGGTACCCACATCGCCGACGACTCCGATCCGGCCACGTACCCGCTCGGTGAAGACGTGAACAAAGGCTGGCAGCAGCTGGCGCGTGAATGGAACAAGGGTAGCCAGGTGGTGAAAGCCCCCGCCGGCGACAAGATCTATTTCGACCCGGACGGCCACGGCGACTTCAAGACCTTGGATGAAATGGCCTCCGACCTCATCAACGCCACCATCAACCCGCTCTATCGCACCGATCCGCGTCTGGTGGTGCTGGTCGGTACCGACCTGGTGGCCGCGGCCCAGGCCAAGCTCTACAGCGAGGCCACCAAACCCACCGAACAGATTGCCGCCCAGCAGTTGGCCAAGTCCATTGCCGGTCGCCCGGCCTACATCCCGCCCTATTTCCCGGCGAACGGGATGTGGGTCACCACCCTGGCCAACCTGCACATCTACACCCAGCGCAACACCCGCAAGCGCAAGGCGGCCGACAACGACGACACCAAGGGCTTTGAAAACCAGTACTGGCGCCAGGAAGGCTATGCCATTGGCGATTATGAAGCCTTTGGCAGCTATGAAGAGGCCGATGTGGTGGTCGGGGCGCGCCCTGCTGACGCGCCCAGCGAGCCGGAGGCGTAACCATGGCTCTCTCGCCAGGCATGCGTCACAAGCAGCAGGTCTTGGCCCAGTTGGGGGCGGCGCAAGCCGCCACCACCGGGCAAGCCACAGGACTTGTGGCCAACAGCTTGCACCTGCAGCTGATTGCTCTGGAGCAGGATATGGCACGGCTCAAGGCGCTGGCCAGGATGAGCGACAAGGTGGCGATGAAACGGGATGAACTGTTTCCCAAATATCGCCCCTACGTGGACAAGTACCTGGAACTGGCGGCGCTCGGCACCGTGTACCAGAACGCGCTGTTTCAACGTCTGATCGTCTGGGCGTTTGACATCGGCGATCTGGAGACCGCCATCCGCTGGGCGCTACTGGCCATCGAGCAGAACCAGCGTACCCCGGGCAACATCAAGCGCGACTGGGCCCATTTCACTGCCGACACAGTGCTCGGCTGGGCCGAGGAGCAAGCGGCGCTGGGCCATGGCGTCGAACCCTGGTTCTCCCGGGTGTTCGACAAGGTGCGGGGTGACTGGCGCCTCAACGAGCAAGCCACCGCCAAATGGTACAAGCTGGCCGGTTGCCTGCTGCTGCGTGACAAGGACGGGGTACCTCGCCCCAGCGCGCTGGCAGACAACGCCACCCTGGAGCAGGCCGACCACTGGCTGGCCCTAGCCGAGAAGACCCACAGCAAGATCGGGGTCGGCACCTTGCGCCACAAGATCGCCATGCGCCTGCGCGCGCTCAACCCAGAATAACGACTCCCACGCCACCGCGCCCCGGCGGGGATGAGCCTGCAGCTGACCGCTCGCACCGCGCTCAATCCCGTGGCCTCAGGGGCGCCCCAATTGATAGGGCAGCACATGATTTCAGGCAAAAGCATCCACTACAGCGAGCAGACCATCACCAATGACGGCTTTTGGCCTGACGTGGTGTGTGGCGACTTCGAGCGCCGGCGCGCCCTGCCCGCTGACATGGACAGCGACGCCATCAGTGCGGCCCTGCTGGCGGCCATCAGCGAGATCAACCTGCAGCTGACCCGCCACCAGGCCACCTTGCGAGCCCAGGGCTACACCGAGGCCGGTCAGGTGCCCGGCCCCCGGCTCGCCGGCGGCAACAACGCGCTGACCGAGACCTACCTGGCCGCCGTCTTTGCCCGGGCCAAAGCCATGCTGCTGCCTGAGTTCGCCACGGTCACCGAGCGGGACGCCCGCAAAGACCTGGCCGAGCGCGCCCCCGACCTGCGTGAGCAGTTGCTGGCCGAAAGCCAGCAGCTGGTGCGCAGCATCAAGAACAAGCACCGGGTCGGGGTCTCGATGATATGAGCGAGACCAACGAGGCCCTGCATCCCCAGGGGTATTTCCTGTCAGCCCTGCACAGCGAGATTGAGCGTGTGCTGCCGGCCCGCTGCGCCCGCGCCCTCGACAGCTGGATGGAGGGCGGCACCATCAGCCTGGAACCCAAGGACATGGGGATCACTGGGATGGATCTGGCCTGGCTCAAATACACCGCCGTGTTTTCCCTGGAAAGCATGCCGTTTCGGGAGTGCCGCACCGAGACCCTGCTGGCGGTGATCGCCAGCTGGATACAGGAAAACGACCCCTTCCGCGAGCGCTTCGCCCTGCCCGATCCCACCTATGACGTGGTGCCCAATGATGAGCACAGCGCGGATCTGGATTTGGAGGTGAAGTTCGCCGAGCCCCTGCGCATCGTGGAAGACCCGGACGGTGCAATCCGCTGGCTGGATAAGACCTGGACCGTGGCCCCCTTTGAAGTGTGGGTGGCCGATGAAATCACGCTGTCGGTGGCGGGCAGTGCCCACCCTGTCCGCCCCTAACCCCGAGACTTAAGGAGTCCGCGCCATGTGGCCGAATGTACAGATCCACAACTTGAACCAGATGCAGGGGCCGGTGACGGAAGTCGAGCGCCACCTGCTGTTTGTCGGCAGTGCCGCCAGCAACACAGGCAAGCTGCTCTCCTTCAATACCCAGTCAGACTTCGACCAGTTGCTCGGCACAGCTGACAGCGAGCTCAAGGCCAACCTGCAGGCGGCCATGGTCAACGCCGGCCAGAACTGGACGGCCGCCGCCTTCGTGCTGCCCACCGACATGGATTGGAAAGAGGCGGTGCGTGATGCCCAGCAAACCCAGTCGTTCGAGGGGGTCGTGGTACTGGGGCAGGAGTGGGACACCGCCACCATCAACGCCGCCCATGCCCTTAGCCAGGAGCTGATCGCCCAGTGGGGGCGCTGGCAGTTCCTGCTGCTGGCGGTACCAGGTATCGGCCCGGATCAAGACTGGTCCACCTACGAGGCCGAGCTGGCCGCCCTGCAAGATGGCATCAAGGCCGATTCGGTCGGTCTGGTGCCTCAGCTTTGGCCCAACCTCATCGGGGCTTACGCCGGGCGCCTGTGCAACCGGGCGGTGAGCATCGCTGACAGCCCCTGCCGGGTGAAGACCGGCGCCCTGGTGGGCCTTGGCAACAAGCCGAAGGACAAGGACGGCACCGAGCTGCCGCTGGCCACCCTGCAGACCCTGGAAACCAACCGCTACTCGGTGCCGATGTGGTACCCGGACTATGACGGGCTGTTCTGGGCCGATGGCCGCACCCTGGACGGCGAGGGCGGCGACTACCAGGTGATCGAAAACCTGCGCATCGCCTACAAGGTGGCGCGCCGGATGCGTATCCGGGCCATCGCCCGCATCGGGGATCGCTCGTTCAACTCCACCCCGGGCAGCACCGCCATGGCCATCACCTACTTTGGCAAGGATCTGCGCGCCATGGCCAAGGCAACCACCATCAGCGGCCAGCTGTTCCCGGGCGACATCGCCTCCCCACAAGATGGCGACATCGCCATCCAGTGGACCGCCAAGAACCTGGTCTCGGTGTTCGTGGTGGTACGCACCGTGGACTGCCCCAAGGGGATCACCGTCAACATCATGCTCGATCTGAGCCTCAACAACGGGGAGGGTTAACCCGTGACCAAACGCTTTTCCGGTATCAACTTCGACACCACCCTGATGGGGGCCATGGTCCACGTCGAAAAGGCCAGCCTCTCCATCACCGATAACAGCGCCGTGGCACAAACCCGAGGCATTCCTGATGGCTTTGTGGATGGGGATGTGTCGGCCGAGTGTGAGTTCGAGCTCGACACCAAGAACCTCAAACAGCTGATCGCCGCCGCCAAGCGGGCCGGCAGCTGGCGCGGGATGGCGCCGGACGATGTGCTGTTCTACGCCAGCACCGGCAGCGAGGAGATCAAGGTGGAAGCCTTCGGCGTGAAGCTGAATGTGGCCGACCTGCTCGACATCGACCCCAAGGGCGGCAGCAAGGCCGTGCACAAGGTGAAAGGCTTCGTCACCTCCCCTGATTTCATCCACCTCGATGGCGTGCCGTACCTCTCCAAGGACGACACCCGCCACCTGATGGATTAAGGGGAACGCCTTGGACGACATCGACCGCGCCAACCACCACGCCGCCCGCATGCTGGCGGCCCAATTGGCCAATCAGGTGGGCAAGGGACGCTACCAGGGAGAGAGCCGCCACCAGTGTGAAGAGTGCGACGACCCCATCCCGGAAGGACGCCGCCGCCATGTACCCGGGGTGCGCCTGTGCGCCCCCTGTCAGACCCGCCTTGAGCGGCTGGGTCGCTAATCAGAGCAATGGACATGAACCCTATGCCAAACAAAGACCCCACCTTCTGGGCCGCCCTGCTGGCCTGGTTGATGGACAACTGGCCCGCCGTCTATGGGGCACTGCTGGCGCTGGCCATCGCCTTCCTGCGCATCACCTATGCCGGCGGACGGGGTCGTCGTCGGCTAATCGAATCCCTGCTGTGCGGCCTCATCACCCTGGCGGCCGCCACCGGGACCCATCTGCTCGGGATCCCCCAGGAGGCTACCCCACTACTGGGGGGCATGGTGGGGTTGCTTGGGATCGACATCATCCGCGACCGGGCCGAACAGATGTTACGCAAGAAGGAGGACAACAATGCCGCGCAGTAACTGCCATCCACAGGTGGCCGCCTTTCTCGACATGCTCGCCTATGCCGAAGGCACCAAGGATCTCGGGGACGATGGCTACAACAAGCTGGTCAATCCGGCGGGGTTCTTCGGTGATTACCGCACCCATCCCAACGTCTCGGTGATTGTCCGCCCTGGGTTGGTCAGCACCGCCGCCGGTCGCTATCAGCATCTGTCCAGGCACTGGAGCCATTACCAGCTGTTGCTCGGCCTGCCGGATTTCGGTCCCGCGTCGCAAGACACCTGGGCTATCCAGCTCATCCGCGAACGCAAGGCGCTGGACGATGTGCTCAAGGGGCGCATCCCCCAGGCGGTGGCCAAGTGCGCCAACATCTGGGCCAGCCTGCCCGGGGCCGGCTACGGCCAGCGCGAACATCGGCTGACCGACCTGCTGGCCAAGTTCACCGAGTTCGGCGGGGTGCTGGCATGAACACGCTCATCCGGTTCTTGCCGACCCTCATCGGGCTCGTACTGGGCACCCTGCTGTTTGCCCAGGGCGAACGGCTCACCGCTCGCACCAAAGCGCTGGCCAGCGCCAACGACACCATCAGCATCCTGCAGGCAGTCAACAACCAGCAAGCGACCGCCTTCCAGGAGCTGCTGATGCAGGCAAAGGGATTGCGTCTGCTGCTCGCCAACCAGAACGACGCGCTGACCGAGCTCGACAAACAGCACAGGAAAACTGCCGATGAACTGCAAGAAGCACTGGCCACGCCGCCGGCGGGCCGCCCGGACTGCGCTCGCGAGCCTCTGCCTGGTGGCGCTTTGCGCCTGCTCCAGCCAACCCACCACGGTGGTGCAAACCCAGCTGGTCAAGCGCCTGCCGCCGCCGGGGCTGGTACCCCATTGCCCGGAGCCTGATTTTACGGGGACCACCTACGGCGAGGCCGTGCGGTTTATTCCCACCCTGCAGACGGCGCTGCGCCGCTGCCAAACCCAGATAGCCACCCTGAATCTTTGGATTGAACAAGAGGAAACCACCCCATGAGCAAGCAAACCATCACCCTGACTATCGCAGGCCAAGACATCCGCTTTGTGCCCACCATGGTGGCCTACAACAGCTACATCAACGGCCTGTCGATGACCGACAAGGTGGCGCCGTCCCACCAGTACCTCAAGCGCATCGTCGACGCCGACAGCAAAGAGGCGCTGGATGACCTGCTGGCCCGCCCGGGCGCGGCCCTGCAGATCGCCGCCAAGGTCAACGAGCAGTACGCCCCTGATCTGGATATCGAAGTAAAAAACTGACCGCGCGCGCCGAGGCCATCGAGCACAACCAACTGGAGCAGGTGCTGGCGCTGCGCCGCCATTACCTGCCCCATGAGGATGACGAGCTCGACACCCTGGCTCGCGCCCTCTGGTTAGACAAGTACCACGCCCAACGCCACGCCCGCGCCGTCGCCGAGGGCATCGCCACCGCCTTCAATGGATAAATCATGGCTTCTGTCACCGAACAACTGATCATGAGGATTGCCCTGATTGATGCCGTTACCCGGCCGCTTGAGGGCATCAACAACCAGCTGAACCAGGTGAAAGAGACCGCGCAAAACGGCTTTGCCAATATCGCCGGCGGTGGCGCGGCCATGCTGGCCGGCACCATGGCGATCCAGAATGCCCTGGGGCCAGCCCTTGAAATGGACAAGGCCCTAGCCGAGGTCTCCTCGCTGGATGTCCATGAGAAGACCCTCAAGCAGCTGGCCGATACTGCCCTGCAGTTCTCCGTGGAATACGGCGAATCAGCCAGCGCGTTTGTCAGTGCCTCCTACGATATCCAATCCGCCATCGCAGGGCTGGAGGGTAATGAACTGCCCTCCTTTGCCCGTGCCTCAGCCGTGCTGGCCAAAGCCACGAAAGCCGACACCGCCACCATCACCAGCTACATGGGCACCATGTACGGCATCTTCGAGCAGCAGGCCAAGAAGATGGGCAAGGCCAACTGGGTGGAGGATGTCGCCGGCAAGAGTGCGCTCGCCGTGCAGATGTTCAAGACCACCGGTAAAGGCATGGCCGATGCCTTCGGCGCCCTTGGTGCCAACGCGACATCCGCCAAGATTTCGATGGATGAGCAGTTCGCCGTGCTCGGTCACCTGCAGGCCACCATGGGCGGCGGCGAGGCGGGTACCAAGTTCAAGTCCTTCCTGGCTGGGGTCGGCAACGCCCAGAAAGCACTCGGTCTCAAGTTCACCGACTCGGCGGGCAACATGCTGCCGGTGCTCGATATCCTGGACAAGCTCAAGGCCCGTTATGGTGACACCCTCACCGTGGCCGGCAGCGACGAGCTGAAAAAGGCGTTTGGCTCGGATGAAGCGGTCGCAATGATTAAGCTACTGATGAGCAACACCCAGGGGCTGGCCACCAGTATCAATGCCCTGAGTAACACCCACGGCATGGGCAAGGCAGAACAGATGGCGGCCGCCATGACGGACCAGTGGCAGCGGGTCGAATCGGCCTGGTTCGCCATCCGGGCGGCCGCCTTTAGTGCCGTGCTCCCCACCATCAACAAGGTGGTGGGCGCCTTTGCCGATGGTGGTGACGTGGTGCTGCGCTGGACCCGGCTCTTTCCCAACTTCACCAAGGTGGTGGGTTACGCCGTGCTGACCATTGCGGGCCTTGGGATCGTGACCGGTGCCTGGTTGATGCTAGCTGGCCTTGCCAAACTGGCGACCCTTGCCTGGGCACTGACGTTTGGCAGCCTCACGGCGCCCCTCAACCTATTGCGAAAAGCCCTCGCGGGCCTGCGCCCGGTGATCCTGGCCGTCAATATGGCGATGAGTCTCAATCCGGCGGTGATCATCATCGGGGCGATCCTGGCGCTGGTCGCCGCCGTGGCGCTGGCCATCATCTACTGGGACGAACTGCGCGCCACCTTCGCAGTGCTGACCGATTTTGAACTACTGAGCGCCTTCTTTGGTGGCCTGGCCGAGACCTTTGGTCCGCTCGCTTCGCAAGCATTGGCCCCCTTGGTGGATTTTTTCACCCTCATCGTGGGTCTGCTCGGTCAGGGGATCGCCTGGCTTGGCAGTTTCTTTGAGCAAACCAACCAGGCCAGTGTCGGGATTGACAACGTGGCCGATGCCGGCCGCCGGATGGGCAATATCCTTGGCACGGCATTCGACACCCTGCTCACCCCGTGGCGGGCGCTGATCGCGCTCATCAAGACCGCGCTCGATGCTTCAAATCAGTTCCTGGGCACCCAGTTCGACACCGGCGCTTTGAACGTGGATGTGCTGCCAACGTGGGCCGCCGCCCCCGTGGAGATGGCGCCAGCCAGCGTGCTGAACAGCCCCTTGGCCAGCTACCGCCAGCAGGACCAGAGCAAGGTGCCAGCAGGTGGCCTTGGCCAACAGCTGATCCAGGCCAACGCGGCTGCGACCACGGCCAATCAGAAGCCGACCCGCGCCCTGCATATCGCCGAGGTGCACATCACCCCCCAAACCATGCCGACCCCGGACGAGCTGGAGAAAAGCGCCTGGGTGGAGCAACGCGGATGAACGAACCCAAGTACATCGATCTGCTGGTAGTGAACGGCGCCTGGCAACTCGATGCCGGTGGCCAGCCACGCTACACCCAGGACCGCCACAGCATCGGCCAGGACATCAAGCACCGCATCATGGAGTCGGGGCTGGCCCGCAAGCTCATCGGCGAGCGCAGCCCGACCCTGCGAGCCGACGTGATGACCGAGATTGAACTGCTGGTAGAAGACGACGAGCGGCTGGTGCCCGGCACCATCGTGATCCGCGAAGAGGCCCCCGACCGGGTGCTGGTCACCGCTCGCACCTATGAATTCGGCGAACTGGAGGTAACCCTGTGAACCTGCGCCCGACCGTGGACTTTATGGCCCTGCTGGCCGAGGCCGGCGTCCCGACCACCGAACAGGCCATGGAGGCCGAGCTCAAAAAGGAGGTGGTGGCCGCCGGCTCCCTCATCACCAACGACAGCGATGTGAGCCCCTTCTGGCGGCTGGTGCGCGGGGTGGTCATTACCCCGGCACTGTGGCTTATTCGCACCCTGCTGGCGGGCCATGTACTGCCCAACACCTTTGCGGCCACCGCCACCGATGCCTATCTCGACCTCAAAGCATGGGATGTGGATCTCACCCGCAAGGCCGCCCAGAAGACCCGAGGGGTGATCAACTTCGTCAAAACCAATCCGAGCGAGGCGGTCACCATCCCGGCCGATATCTGGATCACCACCGAGCGCATCAACGGCACAATCTACCGAGTGAAGCCCCTGCAGGCGGTGGTGAGCCCTGCCGGCGAAGCGGTAGCCAAAGTGGTCTGCGAGGCAGAGCTCGCTGGCAGCGCCTGGAATCTGGCCCCGGGCTATTACAACCTGCTGAGCGAACCGGTGACCGGCATCCTGTCGGCCCGCAACGATGACAAGGAGTGGATCACCACCCAGGGGGCCGATGCCGAGGGCAACGACGCCCTCGGCCTGCGCATCCAGAACCAGTTCTCGGCGGTGGGTCGCTACCACATCGACGCGATTTACCGCTCCATGCTGGCGAGCGTGGCGGGGATCCGGGCCGATCACATCTTCTTTGAGCATGAGGGCCCCCGTGGCCCGGGTACCGCCAACGCTTATATCCTGCTGGAAGTCGGCGCCACCCCGGCCAGCCTTATCAACCAGCTCAACGACTACGTGGGCCGCCAGGGCAACCATGGCCACGGCGATGATCTGTTCGTGATGGCCATGCCCGAGACCCAGCACAGCCTGACGCTGGCGCTCTGGCCCCAGCCCAACCTCACCGACGAGCAGAGGGCGGCGCTTAAAGCAGGTACCGAGAACCTGGTCAAAGCAGCATTTCGCCAGTCGGCCGACTTCCCATCTGTCACCCGCACCTGGCCGCGCTCGCGCTTCTCGCTCTCCCAGCTGGGCCGCGAGATCCACAGTCAGTTCCCGCAGTTACAGAGCCTCAAGTTTACGCAAGATGACATCGTGTCGGGGCTGGCCATCCCCCGTCTGAGCTCGCTGGAGGTGACCCTGCATGACTGACCCGACCCCGCTTGAACACGACCTGCAGGCGCCGGTGCTGCCAGATGCCAGTGCCCCCTGGTGGGAAGACGGCTACACCATCAGCCCGGCCCACGCCGAGCCCGGATTTCTGGCCAAGGGCATCAACGCCTTCTGGCAGCGGATCAAAGGCTGGCTGTTGCTGCCCCTGGCCCAGCAAGACCCGCTGACTTGCTCGGAGTCCCTGCTGGCGCTGCTCGCCTGGGAGCGGGACATCACCCGCTTCAACGGCGAGCCGATTGCGCTCTTTCGCAAGCGGGTCAAGTTCGCCTTTGTGAACGCCCGGGACGCCGGCGAGGTGGCCGGCTTTAAACGCATCTTCGAGCGCCTTGGCATCGGCTGGTGCGATATCCACGAGCGCCAGGCCAATACCCCCTGGGACGTCATCACCATCGAGGTGACCGACGGCGCCATTGCGGCCAACCAGAAACTGATGGAAACCCTGATCCAACACTATGGCCGCACCTGCCGCCGCTATCGCTTCCAGGTGGTCTACCCGGTCACCGGCACCCTTCACACCGGCCGCATCGACATGAGCCAACAGGTGTTCGGCGCGTCACTTAAGAGGAACCCATGAGCCAGATCATTACCAATGCCTTCTCCCGCTACTGGCAGGAGTGCCTAGCAACTCAGGTGCCGGTGGTTCTCGATGAGTTCGTGCTGGCCAACGTGCCGGGGCTCGATCCCGATGCGGCCATCAACCCGGACAGCGGCCTGCCGCCGACGAGCCAGATTGTGCACCGCCATGCAGTGGACCAGCGCGGGCGCATCAACAACGACGCGGTGGCCTACACCATCGTCATGGACACCACGGTCGGCGATTTCAGCTTCAACGCCATGTACCTCATCAACAAGGCCAGCGGCCTGGTCGGGATGATTGTGCACAAGGGACTGGAGACCAAGCTCAAGACCGATGAGGCCAGCGGCCAGACCGGCAACAGCTTGGTCAAATCCCTGCTGATGGAGTACGACCGCGCGGCTGAGGCCAGCCTCACTCAGGTGGACGCTGGCACCTGGCAGATCGACTATGCCGCCCGCCTGCGTGGGATGGACGACGACCTGCGCCTACAGGCGCTGCAGTTCTTCGGGCCTGCGACTTTCTACGGCGATGGCTTCAAGCTGGTGAACGAATCCGGGATCTACAAGGTGCAGCCCGGGGTGGCCTATGTGGGTGGCCTGCGGGCGGAGCTCAACGAGGTCAAGAAACTGACCCCGGGCGCCAAGCCGGTGGGGCTCTGGCTCGACATCTACCGGGCGGGCTCCTTGCTCGATGCCTGGGTGAACCACTTTACCCTGACCTTGAGCGTGCCGGAGGTCACCGACTACCTGGACAGCAACGGCTATCAGCACCATGTGACCAAGGTGGCCATCGTCAATACGGACGGCAGCGTCACGGACGTGCGCCGCAAGCGCACCATCGAGCTGACCGGGGACGTCACTGGTAAGGGGATCCTGGAAGACGCCCAGGGCGTCACCATCGCGGTGGAGATCAAGGACAACAGCCACGACCACCAGATTGAGAACGTGGAAGGACTGACCCAGGTGCTGGCCAGCAAGCTCGATACCAGCGGCTATCAAGCTCGCCGCGACATGCTGAGCAACAACGGGACCTCTTTCGGTGTCACCTACAGCAAAGACATGGACACCTGCAAAGCCGGTGAATTTGGGCTGTATGCAACCATCAGCTGCCCGAATGGCCCACCGACAGCGGGCAACTATTTCTACTGCGAGACCAAGCGCATCTATGCGTCCGAACCCCTGCTCCAGATTGCCTGGCCATATGACGGTGACGGGGCAGTGGCCATGCGCAATTTCAGCGCAAACACCAAGGCGTGGAGCCCATGGCGTGAGGTGTTCGACACCGGTCACAAGCCGACCATCGCGGAAGTGGATGGCCTGCCACAAGCCTTGGAGAACGTGGCCCCATCCTCCCACACCCACCCGGGTTCTTGGCTCAACCCCATCAACCTGGGAACTGAAGACCTCGACACCCTGAAAGAGCCCAAGGTGTATGCACAACATGCCAACGCCAACACCTCGGCCGCCCGTCATTACCCGGAGAACTGCGCGGGGGCACTCATCGTCAGCAGTGGCGCCGGCCCCCAGCAGACCTACCACGTCTATAACTCCAGCCGAGTCTGGCGCCGCGCCCAGTACAGCACCGGGGCCTGGACGCCCTGGACGCGAGACTACAACACCGGCAACAAGCCATCAGCAGCCGATGTCGGGCTCGGGAACTTAGTGAACAAAGGCTGGAGCTATGACCCTATCGGTGACTCCTATGCGGTTCGGGACGGGGCTGGGGATCTGCAGGGGCGGCTTTTCCGGGCCTCCTATCAAAATGAGAGCAGCATATCGGGTGCCATGGCATTTCGGGTCAACAACACCACCGATAACTACACCCGTTATTGCAGTAACCCTACCGCCATCCGCAATTGGCTGGGTGCGGTGCCCGCAGCTCACAACCACCCCGCCGCCCAGGGTAATGCCGATGTGGTCGCCAGCGGCTGGGGACAAGTCGGCTCTTACGCCATGGCTTGTTGTATTGCCAACGTCGGCGCCCGCGCTGCTGGATATGCCATTGCTGGCGGCTATCTGAAGCTCGCTTGCGGCTCTGACCAGTGGGCCGGCCGCGGGGGCACCTTACCCGGCACCTGGAAGCTGCTCGGCTATATCGTCGGCGACGGCAAGGAAGGCGGCTGGAATAACTCAACCTGGATCCGCATCAGCTAAGGAGCAACCCCATGACGTTCGAAATTATCCAGGCACGCAATGTCACTGCTCATCCCGACCAGAAAGACGAACTGAACATGGAAGTGCTGTTCTCCCACCTGCAGGAGTTTGTCCCCTTCACTGCCAGCCGCAATGACTGCGAGGAACACGGTCGCGAGCTCTACAGCCGCGCCATGTTCGGCGAGTTTGGCGACATCAGGGAGCTTGTCCTGCCGCCCCCCACCGAGGCCGAGCAGCGGGCCCACATCGATGCACTACTCAAGCAGGCCGCAGCAGCCATGGCCCCACTGGAGGATGCCGACAAGCTGGGCATCATCAGCGAGGCCGAACGCGAGCAGCTCACCGCCTGGCAGCGCTACCGGGTTGCCCTCTACCGCTTGCCACAAAGCAACGGCTGGCCCGCCGAAGTCACTTGGCCAGAGGCCCCGCAATGAGTTGGACACAAGGCCAGCTGACCTGGCCAGCCAATACCGCCAGCCTGCACACCCGCGCCCAAGGCGTGCTGGGTCAGATCCCAGCCACCCAAGGCAGCGCCATGGCGCGCCTGCAGGCGCTGGCCAGTCGCGCCCAGTACCCGCGCCACCCGCTCGGCGAGACCGCTGCCGCGCTGGCCGGCCTGCGCGCCGAGCTCGACCAGCTGCTGGTCACCGGCCGCTGCCTCACCGTCACCCCCTACCAGCACGGGGTCGGCCAGCAGCAGGGCCAGCAGTTCAGCCTGGCCGCCCCCAATGCCGTCGCCACCCTGGCCGCCAAGCTGCAGGATGGGGCGGATCTCTTGCTGCCCACCGGGCAACTGCATGCCCTCGTCTGGCTGGCCACCGGCAACAGCGCCGAAGATCTGGCCCGCCAGCTGGCCATCCTCTGCGCCCTGCTGCCACTGCCGGAGTGGTGCGCCACCCTGCGCCGTCTAACGGCCAACAACGACGCCATGAGCCAGCCCACGGCGGCCAAGGTGCCGCGCTGGCGCGCCGATGAGCCGCTGAGCTGGGCACCGCTGCGCCCTGCTCGCCTGGCGCTGGGGGCAGAGTTCTCCCAGCTGGAGAGCCTGGCCCGGGACAGCCAGACCCCGATCGCCAAGCTGCAGGGGCTGGCGAAGCGCCGTGCCGACCGGCTGGCGACCCTCGCCGAGACGCTGGCCGCGCTGGGCACCCTCTCCGGCACCCTCTGGCACTGGCAAGGCCAAGGAGATGCAGCCAGCCTCGCCACCCAGCTCGGCCAAAGCGCCCCACCGGATCACAGCCATAGCATGACGGTCGGCGCCCTGCTGCTCTCCCCCTCCCCGCTCACCTTCTGGCAGGAGTTAACCCCATGAGCCAAGCCATGCTGACCCTCGATGGCGAGCCCATCATCATGAAGTCGATGCGGGTGTCCGCATCGATGCAGTTTCAGGACAAGGACCAGAGCGGCCAGACCAGCTCGACCAGCAGCGCCGAACAGGGGGCCAAAGCCAAGGAGCTCGACATCTCCGGCCTCATCCCGTTCAAGGATGAGCAGATGCTGAGCCGGCTGTTTGAGCTGGCAGACGCCAAAGGGAACGGCGGCAAGCGCCACGTCTACCGGATCGGGTCGCTGCTCGCCAAGTCGGTGAAGGTACGCCAGGCCAAGTTCGCCGGCCGCATCACCGCCAGCGAACAAGAGGGGCTGCTGGCCTGGCAGGTGCAGTTCACCCTGAAGGAGTTCAACTCGGTACCGGAGAAGCGTGAAGCCCGTTTACCTGGTAGCCCCGCCAACCTTGGCAAAGGCTCCACCGGCACCACGGCGGCCAAGGGCGGCCAGGGCCAAACCGGCGATGAGAAGCTATCCAAGGGGGAGGCTTTCTTCAAGAAACTGGACGACAAACTGGGGGATGTTCTGGCATGAAGTTGACCACCCGTCTGACTATCAATGACCAACCGGCTCACCTGGTCGAGCACGACATCATGCTTGACCTCAACGCCGGCGGCCGGGCTGCCCTGACCGCCCAGGGCGAGGTGCAAAAAGGCCAACCGATCACCATTGATGTCGGTTACAACAACGAGCTGCGCCGCTGGTTCACCGGTTACGTGTTCGATGTGCAGCCAGCGGCGGCGGGATCTGTGCAACTGCTTTGCCGAGAGCTGGCTGGCGTGCTGGCCGGTCGCCTCCCCGTCAGCATGCAGCATGCCACCCTGCGCAATCTGCTAGCCTGGCTCAGCACCGAGACCGGTCTGGTGTTCATGCTACCAGCCACGGCTGACTATGCAGACCGCCCGATCCCCAACTTCACCAGCGCCGGCACCGGTTACCAGTTGCTGGAGAACGCCGGCCGTGCCTTCGAGGTACCCGACTTTGTCTGGTACCAGCAACCCGATGGCGACATCTTCGTGGGGAGCTACGCCGATTGCCGCTGGCATGGCCGTGAGGTGGAGATTGACCCGGCCTGGACTAACCGCCAGGCGGGCAACCTTATCACCTTGTCACCGGTACCGGCCATGCGCCCCGGGGCGACCGTCAACGGCAAGCGGGTCACCCGGGTACGACTCAAAGGGGATGACATGACCCTGACCACCGTCACCCCGGGTAAAGTCAGCAAGTCGCTGGAGCGGCGCAAGATCGAAGGGGAGTTCCCGGAGCTCGCCGACAACATGCACCTGCCCAAGTTCGGGCGGGTTGAGGCCATCAGCGACCAGGCCCGCGCTGGCCAGCTCAACGATCCATTCCGCCCTCGCTATGCGGTGGATGTGCAACTGCTGGGTGAGGATGGCCAACCGGACAAGGCAGCCCCGCTATATCGGGCCGTACCGCTGCCGGTGCAGCTTGGCGGGCAGGAGCAGGGCCTGCTGCAGTTCCCCCTTGAAGGGACGCTGGTTGAACTGGGGTTCGCCTTCGGGCGGGCCGACCGGCCCTTTATCCGCACGGTGCTCGGTAGTGGCTGGGCCCTGCCGGACATCGCCCCGGGCGAGCAACTACAACAGCAACGGGCAGAGGTGTTCAGCCGCACCGACACCGTGGGCAACCTCTCCCGCCACACCGACCGGCGCCTGCACGACCACGCTCTGCAGATGCACCACCAGAGTGACGACTACCTGGGAGAACATGGCCAGCATCACCTGCAGGTGGCCCAACACAGCATCGAGGAGGTGGGCGGGTTCAAGCTTATCGAGGCGCTGGGCGCCATCGAGCTGCTGACCGGCGACGATCTCACCCTGGGAAGTCTGGGCAACCTGAGCCAGACCACGGCAGGGGATCTGGTCGAGGTGGTGGGCCAACTGCGCCGAGCGGTTGCAGGCGAGCTGCAGCACCTGGAGGCGCCCCGTTCGTGGATGGGTACAGAAGGCGTGAACATCTTCCGACTGCTGCTACAACTGATGAACGTGGTGGAACAGCTGGCGACAGCCACCGCCAGCCACACCCACGGCAGTGGGCCAGCTCCTGGCAACAGCGAGGCCATAACCGGACATGGCCAACAGGCCAAGCAGCTGGCCAGCCAGCTCTCTCCCATCATCGAATAGAGGTGTGCAGATGATTTCACTCACCATCAATCAGGGCTCCATGCTCAATCTGCTGGAACGCCTGAATGCTGCGTCTCTGCCACCGGCGAAACGTCGGCGCATCACCCAGCAGATAGGCCGCGAGGTGGCCAAGGTGAACCGCCAGCGCATCAGAGCCGGTAAAGCCCCAGATGGCACAAAGTGGGCGCCAACCAAGAGCAAACGCAAGCACAAGCGGCTCACAGGACTCTCCAAGCGTCTGCGCTCTCGCGGTACCGAAGACGCGGCCATCATCGACTTTGACTCCCGCTTTGCGGGGATGATCGCCAATCAGCAGCACCAGGGGATGTCACAGTCATTCACAGCTGCGCCCCCTAAGCCTGCACAACCGAGGAAATCAGAGCGGGACAAGAAGAAAGAACCGTTCAAACCAACGGACAGCCCTTGCACCCGCAGCCAGGCGCAGCGCCTGCGTGCGCTAGGGTACAAGGTGCTATCAGACCGGGGCGCTCGTCGTCGCTACCGCAAGCCCTCTCTCAAGTGGATACGGGGACATGTCAGTGTTACCCGGGCGGCCATCCTGATCAGAACCATCACTGGAGAGACCAGGAAGAACCGCTGGACGGTAGAGACCCCCGCCCGCCCCATGCTGCCCCAGGCAAACAACGACGAACTGCTGGCTATCGCAGCCAAGGCATTCAAGAAGATGGGATGGGGCACAGGCCAGTAACCCGCCGACCATCACACCGCACACGACAGCGACGCACCAGCGTCGCTTTTTTGTGGCCAGCCCCCGGCCCTGCAGCCCAGGCGCGACGGAGGAAACGCGCCGCTCACGGAATCCGCACTCCTCCCCCCCCACCTTCGCGGTAAAAATGTGGCGTTTTTTGCACAAATAAAATGGTGCAAATTCATCGTCTAACCCACGCCGTGGCGGGGTTCTTGGGGGGAGTTCAGAATTTCACAAAAATGCATTTTGTGATCGTTTTTCAAAACAACGATCACGCAAGATCTCGGCAAAGGAAAAGGTAAGTAATTGATAAGCAACGGGGATGACTATTTTTCGTGAGGATCTGGGGTAGCGGGCTGGAGCGGGTATGACCACTGGAGCGAAACGACAAAGCCTTGCGGGGCGCGGCTTGGCAGGCTGTTTTGGCAAAGATCCAAAATTTCACGAGTGAACATTTTCGGAATCCTTATACACCGGCCTGAAAAGCAATGTAACTGACAACAACCCCTAAGGCTAAGGGTTGCCCCCTACAAATGATACGAGGTATCGAACATGTAACGAGCATGATGGTGAATGTAAAAAGGCCCCTCTTAAGAGGGGCCTTTTGATATCTGGTTTACATAAACGGCTGGGCTACTTAAAGCGTCGCAAGGCTGGAAGCCGTTCCAATTGCCTTGCCGTATGAATCTAATGTAGTCTCGTTTGGCTTTCTCGTCAACACTATTTGCGCAAGATTGATAGCATCATCGTTTTTCAAGCCGGTAAAAGAGTACGGAATGCTATCACTTCGTTCTCAATGTACTGGTCGAGTTCTTCACCGTTAAGTTCTCTATGACACCCTCGATACATGTCCCAAAGAAGTTCTTTGTAGATGTTAAGCTTGTCCCTCTCAGCTAGAAGTAACCTCAGTTGTTGCTCGAGCTCTTCCTTCTCTCTCTCTTGTTCTTGCTGTCTAAGTAGATGTGTCTGCTTTTCAAGCCGAAGAGTATTTCGTTCTTTTCTAACCTGGGTATAGTCGCCAATCCCTACAGCTGACGAGAGTGCAACCTCAAGCTTCTTCATATCATCAGGTGTTAACTGACTTGGATAGCTCACATTTCGCTTAACGTGTTTTCTAGCATGATCAATCGACTTTGGAGGTAGTATCCTGGCTGGAGAGATCGTCTGAAGCATCCCACAAAGGACATAGCTATGTTTAGCCGGATCGTTGTAATCGACTAACCGTTGAAGCGATTCCGCACTAACTTCAAATGAAGTTGGATCTGGCGAAGACGGAACCCTAGAGGTGATGGGGACAACTTGGACACGATCACGGTTTGCTTTGATAACGACGGCTAACCGCCTTTTGTGCATTTCCCCTTTCTTGGCTTGATCTGGATAGCGTTTATTTGACCGATGCTCTCCAGTGACCTTCCTCACTGAATGGATGTATCCAAACTCAACCTCTACAAGAGTTCCTTTCCTTACAGATACCGACATGAGGCGTGCTCGACCACTGATGATCGTCTTCAAAAGATACTCTTCATCCAACGTTTGCACTCTCGGGCGAAGCATTACAATTGCATCTGTGAAAGACGTATGTACAACACCAGTCACTTCCCACCGATACTCTCTCTGCCCATCAAATTTCTTCGTGATGGTCATCGCATGATCAGAAAAATTAGCGTCAGGGAACAAAACCTCGCTTACACCTGATGAAGACTCTTCGCCAAGAACAGCCCCCGAGCCATCATCAAGCATGTAAGTTGTTTTCATTATTGTTGGCATTCGTTCAAAACCTATCTGCGAGGGATACAAATGCGGCATATTCTATCACTACCAACTCGGACTCGCAGTAATCCCAGATAGAATTATCAGCATCTCACGTAACTCATTACATGAAGCTAACCGAAGATTCCCATAAAATAAAAAACCCTAGCTATAGCTAGGGTTTCTACTGTTGATGTCACCAATAACATGGCCAGGGAATAGCGCCGCATGAACTTAGTAACATCAGACAGCGAGGCATCATACCTATATCAGGCCATCAGCCACAATTCACCTCGACAGATAGTCCCATTATTAATGAAGAACCCCCAGCGAGTACCAGGGCGTCTGCGTCTGATTTTCTCAGTGTGGTCAATATGTGGGCAAAGTAAAAAACAAATTCTTTTGTTTCATATGGTTATGAATGATTTACAAAAACACCCCGAGGTACCCTCATGGTCATGCGAATGCTCAGTCGTGGGCAATATGTGGCAACCAAAGACAAAAACAACAACAAAAACAATTATTTAAATACATAAAAAAGGAGGCCTGAGCCTCCTTCTTACTTGTCAAGCCATCACGCTCTTTTCAGTTGCGCTTCTGCTGCTTCCATCTCTCTAGCTAACTGCTCTTCTTTGCGCTGAGTAGCCAGCACTTCAGTTGCAATTCTTTTCATCTCGCAATCTACAAACCGAGTGAGAGCCTGTCGAACCAACGGTTGGTAACCGATACCATTAAGCTCCGCAATTGTTTTCAAATTCTCAATCAGCCCTTTCTGCAGCCTGATTGAGATTGGCTGCAGAGACAGAGCTTCGTTAATCAGCTCGTCGGTAGAGTGGTTAGATACAGCTACATACTGTTCGTCGGTGCCCAGAACCCCCGCGTCCCAGGCTTCTTCTGTGCCTAGAATCTTCTCTTGGTGGGTGCTCATAGAATTGATCCCTCGCATGTTTATATTTACCGCCGCAGACTTCGGCGTACATCTCTTTTTTAGCTCACGCCCATGTCTTATGGGAGCCAAATCAAACGGCGTATTTATTGTAGATGCCAATCTCAATCTGATTGGCTGCGTATGCAGTTTTGATGTGAATGTCGCCGTTTCTACGCATAAAACAGACCTTAAGCTTAATGCCTCGATCCGTCTCAGCAATAAACCACTCTGTCGGAGGGTTGGTTTGGTGATCTTCTCGGGTATCGATCAGAAACCCCTTCTCTCTGTTTGCGAAAGCTTCAATGACCTCGCTCTCTTCAACACAGTGCTTTACCTTTAGCTTAGCCCTGACAGCCGCTGATACGATAAGTGCCAAACCAGCCCCCATGCATTTACGTTGTATATACAGCGTATATCGCTAGGATTCTCACGTCAACATGATCCGAAGCAATGAAAGGGGAAACTGGGAGCTCAATCAGAAAAAGGCATGCTCTCGCTGCCGCCATTCTGTCGCCACTTGGCAATAGAAAAACAAAAGGCCATCCCTGAGGATGGCCTTAAGTCATTGAATTCTAATGGTGCCCGGGGTCGGACTCGAACCGACACGTCTTGCAACGGCGGATTTTGAATCCGCTGCGTCTACCGATTTCGCCACCCGGGCAACTGCGAGGGATTATACGAATGGCGTTTGGGCATGCAAGGTGTTTTTCTCTCGCCCATTGTTGTTTGCTCATTTATTCAACGCCTTGCCGATGCATGACCAGTTACATAGAATGCCCGCATCGTATTAATGGAATAAACACCATGGTCAAGCGCAAGACAATCACCCCTCTTCAACCTCCGCCCCAGCACAAGTACCCGTCGGCTGGCTTGCTGCGCCGCCTGGGCGCCCTGCTCTATGACTATCTGGTGGTCATCTCCTTGCTCATCATCGCGGGCTTCATCGGCATGGGGGTCGCCTACCTGCTGCTGGCCACCGGCGTGACCACCGTGCCCGAGGGCAAGGACGCGGCCTGGCTGCTGACCAGCCCGCTCTACAGCGCCTGGCTGGCCCTGGTGATCTGCGGTTTCTACACCTGGTTCTGGACCCGCGCCGGCCAGACCATCGGCATGCGTGCCTGGCGCCTGCGCATCCAGAACCTGGATGGCAGCAACATCCGCATCACCCAGGCCCTGATCCGGCTCGGCACCGCCGCCTTCGGGCTCGGCAACCTGCTGTGCGTGTTCAACCGGGAGCGGCCCCGCGCCTTCCAGGACATCTGGGCGGAGTGCGAGGTGGTGGTACTCGGCAAGCAGGACAACCTGGATCAGCTGAACAAGTAAGGCGGTTGGCCTGCAAGTGGGGATCCTCCCCCCTCAACGCCTATCAAGCAAAAAGGGCCCGGCGGGCCCTTTTCGCTGTTTGATGCGCCGACACAGGCCACAGCACGCCAAAACAAAAGGACCCGGTGGGTCCTTTTGTTTTCCTGTCCCGCACTCAGCGAGCGCGACTCAAAACATAACAGGCTGGGGGCAGGCGATCTCAGCATAAACCGGCACCGCAGCCCATTCTCACCTCATGTCGCTACTGCTTGCGGCTCAGGATATAGAAGGAAATACCGCCAAACAGCAGGCTGGGCGCCACTGCCGCCAGTATGGGAGGCACCGCATAGACCAGGCTCACCGGGCCGAACACCCGATCGCTCACATAGACGGCGAAGCCGGTCATGATCCCCATCAGCATCCGCGCCCCCATGCTCACCGAGCGCAGGGGACCGAAGATGAAGGAGGAGGCGAGCAGTATCATGGCGACCACCGAGAGCGGTGACAGCAGCTTGCGCCACATCTCCAGCTTGTAACGACCGGCGTCCTGCTTGTTGGCATCCAGATAGCCGATGTAATCCCGCAGCCCGGCGATGGGCAGGTTTTCCGGGTCGACGCTGACCACCCCCAGCTGCTTGGGGGTCAGCTCCGAGCTCCACGCCATCTGGGCAAGCTGCTCGTCCTGGATCTGCTTGGGGTCGTCGAAGCGGGTGATGTGTACCTGCTTGAGCAGCCAGTGGTGCTGCTCGAACACCCCCTCCTCCGCCTGGATCACATCGATGAGGTTGCGCGACGGGGTGAACCGGTACAGGGTGATGCCGGTCAGGGCGCCATCATTGCGTACCCCGTTGATATTGACGAAGTTGTTGCCATCCCGGGCCCAGACCCCGTAGGCCGAGACCGTCAACCGCCCTTCGGACATGGCCCCCGCCTTGATGTCATCGGCCATTCGCTTGGCGACCGGGGCCACGTACTCCCCCATCAGCCCCACCAGCAACATCAGCGGGATCGCCGTCTTGAGCGCCGCCATCACGATGCTGATCTTGGAGCGGCCCGCCGCCTGCATCACCACCAGCTCCGAGGTGGTCGCCAGCTGGCCGAGGCCGATGAGGCCGCCGAGCAGGGCCGCCAGCGGGAAGAAGAGCACCGCCTCTTTCGGCATGGAGAGCACCACGAAATAGAGGGCGTTGAGCATGTCGTAGTTGCCCTCCCCGACCGCCTTGAGCTGCTCCACATACTTGATGAGCGCCGCCAGCCCGACCAGGGTCAGCTCGCACAGCAGGATCGACATGAAGATGACCCGGCCGATGTATCTATCGAGAATGCCAAACATCAGCAGTAATTCCTATGTTGCAGCATCATGCTGATTTGCCTTTGAAAAAGTGGCCTTTCACCCCGTTCCACCAACTGGTGCCCTGCAAGTTGAGCGGCAGGCCGATCAGCAGCAGATAAGCCAGCGGCACCAGGAACATGCCGGGCCAATGGGGCAGTCGTCCGCTGTCGATGGCCGAGCGGGCAGCGCTCAGCAGCAGGAAATAGGAGAGATAGAGCAAGATGGCGGGCAGCAGCTTGGCATAGCGACCCTGACGCGGGTTGACCCGGGCAAGGGGCACCACCAGGAAGGTGAGCACCAGGATGGAGAGCGGCAGCGACAGGCGCCACTGCAATTCGGCCATCAGCTGATTGTCCTGGGTACCGAGAAGCTCCATGGTCGGCTTGGCCGCCGCCTTGCGGTTGGAGCGCTCCATCTCCTGCTGGCGGATCACCAGGCTGTATTCGCTGAATTCGGAGACCTGGAACTTCTTGCCGGTGAACTGGCCCTCGTAGCGGGAGCCATCGATCAGGGTCAGCCACTGCAGACCGTTGCTGTCGGCGGTCACATGGCCTTCGCTCGCCACCACCACGGAGGGGGGTGAGGTGCCTTCTGCCCGCTGCAGCACGAAGATCTTCTGCAGCTCGGAGCCCTTGTCGTTCAGATCCTGGATGTAGGCGACCAGCCGCCCCTTGTCGAGCTCCATGAAGCGACCCGCCTGCAGGAAGGAGATGCCGGGATCCGCCTTGAACTCGTCGATCACCTGATACTCACGCTCCTTGGCCTGGGGAGCGACCCAGCCGGTGTTGAAGGCCGCCACGGCGGCGGTCAGCAGGGCCAGCACCAGGGCGCTGCGCATCACGAAACGGTGGCTGAAGCCCACCGCGTGCATCACCGTCATCTCGCTTTCGGCATACAGGCGACCGTGCGCAAACAGAATGGCTAAAAACAGGCTGATGGGCAGCATCAACAACGCCATGTTGGGCAGGTTGAGCAGCAGCAGGGTGGAGACCAGGCGTGTCGGCACCTCGCCATCGGCGGCGTCACCGATGATCTGGATGAATTGCTGGCTGACGAAGATAAGCAGCAGTACGAATAACACCGCCAGCTGGGTTTTCAGGGTTTCCCTGAACAAATATCGGAAAACGATCACAGTCATTCCCAAGTAAACTTGTGTTTTTAGTCGAATGCCTGAAAAATAGGGCCCTATATTGGATTTTTACCAGTTTGAACTGCGGAGCCTGTGGCTGTTCGCTCCGCCTCTGATACCCCAACAAGCACCGCATTATTCAATAATTGGTGCCTTTTGTCTTTAGGATGTAGGAGATTCCATGGAGTTCAGTGTAAAGAGTGGCAGTCCTGAGAAGCAACGCAGTGCCTGCGTGGTGGTCGGCGTGTTTGAACCCCGCCGTCTCTCTCCGGTTGCCGAACAACTGGACAAGATCAGCGACGGCTACCTCAGCTCGCTGCTGCGCCGCGGCGATCTGGAAGGCAAACCAGGCCAGATGCTGTTGCTGCATCAAGTACCGGGCGTGCTCAGCGAGCGCGTGCTGCTGGTCGGTTGTGGCAAGGAGCGGGAACTCGACGAACGCCAGTACAAGCAGATCATCAACAAGACCATCACCACCCTGAACGAGACCGGATCCATGGAGGCCGTCTGCTTCCTGACCGAGTTGCACGTCAAGGGCCGTGATACCTACTGGAAGGTGCGTCAGGCGGTGGAAACCACCAAGGCGGGCCTCTACAGCTTCGATCAGTTCAAGACCAACAAGGCCGAGCCACGCCGCCCCCTGCGCAAGCTGGTGTTCAACGTGCCGACCCGTCGGGAACTGACCATAGGCGAGCGCGCCATCACCCACGGCCTGGCCGTGGCGAAAGGGGTGCGCGTCTGCCGCGACGTGGCGAACATGCCGCCCAACGTCTGCAACCCGGCCTACCTCGCCTCCCAGGCCCGTCGTCTGGCGGATGCCTATGACAACATCAGCACCAAGGTGATCGGCGAGCAGGAGATGGCCGAACTTGGCATGAACTCCTATCTGGCGGTGGCCCGCGGCTCCGAGAATGAAGCCATGATGGCCATCATCGAGTACAAGGGCAACGGCGATGCCAAGCCCGTGGTACTGGTGGGCAAGGGGCTGACCTTCGACTCCGGCGGCATCTCCATCAAGCCGGCCGACGGCATGGACGAGATGAAGTACGACATGGGTGGCGCCGCCTCCGTGCTCGGCACCATGCACGCCCTCGCCCAGTTGCAACTGCCCATCAACGTCATCGGCGTGCTGGCGGGGTGCGAGAACATGCCGGGGGGCAACGCCTATCGTCCCGGTGATATCCTCACCACCATGTCCGGCCAGACCGTCGAGGTGCTCAACACCGACGCGGAAGGGCGCCTGGTGCTGTGCGATGCCCTGACCTACGTGGACCGTTACGATCCCGAGACCGTCATCGACGTGGCCACCCTGACCGGTGCCTGCATCATCGCCCTGGGTCACCACACTTCGGGCCTGTTGGCAAACCACAACCCGCTGGCCCACGAGCTGCTGAACGCCTCCGAGCAGGCCGGCGATCGCGCCTGGCGCCTGCCCCTCTTTGAGGAGTATCAGGAGCAGCTGGAAAGCCCGTTTGCCGACATGGCCAACATCGGCGGTCGGCCGGCCGGCACCATCACCGCCGCCGCCTTCCTGTCGCGCTTCACCAAGAAGTACAACTGGGCCCACCTGGATATCGCCGGGACCGCCTGGAAGAGCGGAAAGGAGAAAGGCTCCACCGGTCGTCCGGTGCCCCTGCTGACCCAGTTCCTGCTCAACCGGGCCGGTGTGGCGGACGTCGAAGACAAGGAATAAGCCTTCTCTTCGGATGTCCCATCGGGAGAGTGGTATCACAAGGAAGAGGCTCGCCTCTTCCTTGTTTCATTGAGAACATTGGGAAACCGCGCACGGCACGGCACCCCAGAAGACGGCCAACTGCTGTCCGTCACAGCCAAACGGGACTGACCTGATGAGCCAAGTGACCTTTTACCTGATGAACGAGCAGGATGACGAGCGCGGCAGCGCCTGCGAACGTCTCGCCTGCCAACTGGCAGCCGATGGCTGGAGTGCGGGGCATATCTACCTGCTGTGCCGCGACGAAACCCAGGCCCAGCGTCTGGATGAGCTGCTCTGGCAGTTGCCAACCGATCGCTTCGTGCCCCATCAGTTGCAGGGGGAGGCCGGGCAGGCCCCGGTGGAGATTGGTCATCAGCCGCCGAAGCGGCGCTACGCCCGTCTCATCAACCTGACCGAGCAGACACCTTTGTTTGCAGGACACTTCGCTCAAGTGGTAGATTTTGTCCCCACTGACGAAACGCAAAAGCAGCAAGCCCGCGAGCGCTACAAGCACTATCGCCAGGCAGGCCATACCCTCGAGATGAGGGATCAGCCCGCTGCCGCACCGGATCCGGCGCAGCCCTGACGGCCGCCCCCGCAGATCCCGAATCCATTCACACCAGCATCCATCCAGAATACGGCGAGACCATGGAAAAGACCTTCAATCACAACGCCATCGAACAGGCGCTCTACCAGCACTGGGAATCCCAGGGTTACTTCAAGCCCCACGGTGACACCAGCAAAGACTCCTTCTGCATCATGATCCCGCCGCCGAACGTCACCGGCAGCCTGCACATGGGTCACGCCTTCCAGCAGACCCTGATGGACACCCTGATCCGCTACAACCGCATGCAGGGCAAGAACACCCTGTGGCAGGCGGGCTGTGACCACGCGGGTATCGCCACCCAGATGGTGGTGGAACGCAAGATCGCCGCCGAAGAGGGCAAGACCCGTCACGACTACGGTCGCGACGCCTTCATCGACAAGATCTGGCAGTGGAAGGAAGAGTCCGGTGGCACCATCACCCGCCAGATGCGCCGTCTCGGCGACTCCGTGGACTGGGAACGCGAGCGTTTCACCATGGATCCGGGTCTGTCTGACGCCGTGCAGGAAGTGTTCGTACGCCTGTACGAAGATGGCCTGATGTACCGTGGCAAGCGCCTGGTGAACTGGGATCCCAAGCTCAACACCGCCATCTCCGATTTGGAAGTAGAAAACCGCGAGATCAAGGGCCACATGTGGCACCTGCGCTACCCGCTGGCGAACGGTGCCAAGACCGCCGAAGGTCAGGATCACCTGATCGTCGCCACCACCCGCCCGGAGACCATGCTGGGTGACACCGCCGTCGCCGTGAACCCGGAAGATCCGCGCTATAAGGCCCTGATCGGCCAGCACATCCTGCTGCCGCTGACCAACCGTCTGATCCCCATCGTCGCCGATGAACACGCCGACATGGAGAAGGGCACCGGCTGCGTGAAGATCACCCCGGCTCACGACTTCAACGACAACGAAGTCGGCAAGCGCCACAACCTGCCGATGATCAACATCTTCACCCTGGACGCCCACGTGCGTACCGAGGCCGAAGTGGTCGACAGCAACGGCAACCCGAGCACCGCCTATGACGCCGCTTTGCCGAGCGAGTTCGCCGGTCTCGAGCGCTTCGCCGCCCGCAAGGCCATCCTGGCCAAGCTGGACGAACTGGGCCTCTTGGCCGAGACCAAGGATCACGTGCTGCAACAGCCCTACGGCGATCGCGGTGGCGTGCCCATCGAGCCCATGCTGACCGACCAGTGGTACGTGCGCGTGGCCCCCATGGCCAAGACCGCCATCGAGGCGGTGGAAGATGGCCGCATCCAGTTCGTGCCCAAGCAGTACGAGAACATGTACTTCTCCTGGATGCGCGACATTCAGGACTGGTGCGTCTCCCGTCAGCTGTGGTGGGGTCACCGC
This sequence comes from Aeromonas sp. NJAU223, assembly GCF_051125555.1. Lineage (NCBI taxonomy): Bacteria > Pseudomonadati > Pseudomonadota > Gammaproteobacteria > Aeromonadales > Aeromonadaceae > Aeromonas > Aeromonas sp. NJAU223. The sequence goes on from NZ_CP144204.1 coordinate 3,996,923, forward strand.
ATCCCGGCCTGGTATGACGAGGCTGGCAAGGTCTACGTCGGGCGCGACGAGGCCGAGGTGCGCGCCAAGCACAACATCCCGTCCGTGACCGTGCTGCGTCAGGACGAAGACGTGCTGGACACCTGGTTCAGCTCCGCCCTGTGGACCTTCTCCACCCTGGGCTGGCCGAACAACACCGAGGCGCTCAAGACCTTCCACCCCACCGACGTGCTGATGAGCGGCTTTGACATCATCTTCTTCTGGATTGCCCGGATGATCATGATGACCATGCACTTCATCAAGGACGAGGACGGCACCCCGCAAGTCCCGTTCAAGACCGTCTACATCACCGGCCTCATCCGGGATGAAGAGGGCCAGAAGATGTCCAAGTCCAAGGGCAACGTGCTGGATCCCCTCGACATGATCGACGGCATATCTCTGCCGGACCTGCTGGAGAAGCGCACCGGCAACATGATGCAGCCGCAGATGGCCGAGAAGATCGCCAAGCGTACCGCCAAGCAGTTCCCGGAAGGGATCGACGCGCACGGCACCGACGCCCTGCGCTTCACCCTGGCGGCGCTGGCCTCCACTGGCCGTGACATCAACTGGGACATGAAGCGCCTGGATGGCTACAACAACTTCTGCAACAAGCTGTGGAACGCCTCCCGCTACGTGCTGATGAACACCGAAGAGCAGGATTGTGGCCTGAATGGCGGCGAGATGCAGTTCAGCCTGGCGGATCGCTGGATCCAGTCCCAGCTGCAGGTCGCCATCCGTGACTTCCGCACCGCCCTCGATACCTACCGCTTCGACATGGCGGCCGGCATCCTGTACGAATTTATCTGGAACCAGTTCTGCGACTGGTATCTGGAGCTGACCAAGCCGGTCCTCGGCAAGGGCTCGGAAGCCGAACAGCGCGCCACCCGCCACACCCTGGTGAACGTGCTGGAAACCCTGCTGCGCCTGGCGCACCCCATCATCCCCTTCATCACCGAAACCATCTGGAAGTCGGTGGCCCCGCTGGCGGGCGTGCATGCAGACACCATCATGCTGCAGGCCTTCCCGGAGTTCGACGGCGCCAAGCTGGACGAGACCGCCATGGCGGATCAGGAGTGGGTGAAGGAGTTCATCGTCAGCATCCGCAACATCCGTGCCGAGATGAACGTGGCGCCGAGCGTGGGGCTGAACGTGCTGCTCAAATGTGACGCCAAGGATGCCGAGCGTGCCCGGGACAACGAGGCCTTCCTCAAGTCACTGGCCCGTCTGGAGTCCATCCGCGTGCTGGCGGACGGTGAAACCGCGCCGTTGTCGGTGAAGAAGCTGATCGGCGCCACCGAGCTGATGATCCCCATGGCGGGCCTCATCGACAAGGAGGCCGAGCTGGCCCGTCTGGCCAAAGAGCTCGCCAGGCTCACCGGCGAGTGTGCCCGCATCGAAGGCAAGCTCGGCAACGAGGCCTTCGTGGCCAAGGCGCCGGATGCCGTCATCGCCAAGGAGCGCGAGAAGCTGGAAGACTACCGTCTCCAGCTGGTCAAGCTGGAAGCCCAGCAGGCCGAGATCGCCGCCCTCTAAGCGACGCCCATGCCATGCAAGAGCCCCCGTCAATCGGGGGCTTTTTTATGGGCCGCCCGCCGGCGAATGGGGAAAATGCTTCGCACCGTCCGCCCTGCCCCGGCAAAGCGGAGCCAATCAGCCCTTTCTTTTGGCCGTTCCCCCCCAGAAAATTCAAAAATTCACGAGCCAGATCCCCTGCTTTCACAAGCGCATCGCCCGCAAATTCATTACACTGCCAGCGACCTTTTCTATCAGGAGTGCTGTCGCAGTATGGAAATATTGATCCTGCTTGGATTGATTTTGCTCAATGGCGTCTTCGCCATGTCGGAAATTGCCATCGTCACCGCCCGCAAGGCGCGCCTCAGCAAGATGGCCAGCGAGGGCAGCCGCTCCGCCGCCATCGCCCTCAAGCTGGGCGAGAATCCGACCCACTTCCTCTCTGCAGTCCAGATAGGCATCACCAGCATAGGCCTGCTCAACGGTATCTATGGTGAATCCCTGCTGGCCCAGCCCTTCGCACTCTGGTTGCAGGAGTGGGGACTCACCCCCAAGAGCAGCAGCCTGATCGCCACCGTCATCGTGGTGGTGCTGGTGACCTATCTCTCCATCGTGGTGGGGGAACTGGTCCCCAAGCGCCTCGGTCAGCTCAACGCCGAACGCATCGCCTGCCTGGTGGCCCGCCCCATGCTGTGGCTGGCCACCCTGACCCGTCCCTTCGTCTGGCTGCTCTCCGCCTCCACCAACGCCAGCCTGCGCATCCTGCGGGTCGATCAGAGCGGCAGCAACAATGTCACCCAGGAAGAGATCCACGCCATGCTGGTGGAAGGGTCCGAGGCCGGCATCATCGAAGATCACGAGCACACCATGCTGCGCAACGTGTTCCGCCTCGATGAGCGCAGCTTGGCCTCCCTCATGGTGCCCCGCAGTGACATCCACTACATCGACCTCTCCCTGCCGCTGGACGTCAACCTGCAGCGGCTGGTGGAGTATCGCCACGGCTTCTTCCCGGTATGTGACGGCAGCCTGTCGGATCTGGTGGGCATCCTCAACGTCAGCCGGGTACTGCATGCCTACATCAAGGGAGAGCCCATCGATCTGGCCGCCCTGACCCAGGATGGCAGCCTGCTGCCGGAGACCCTCAACGGTCTCGAGCTGCTCAACCACTTCCGTACCCACTCGGAGCACATGGTGCTGGTGGTGGACGAATATGGTGAGTTGCAGGGGCTGGTGACCCAGCAAGATCTGCTGGAAACCCTGGCGGGAGACTTCCAGCAGGAGGGGGGCGAAGACAACTGGGCCTTCCAGCGCGCCGATGGCAGCTGGCTGCTCGACGGCCTCATCCCCCTGCCCGAATTGAAGGATTGTCTGGAGCTGGTACGGCTACCGGAGGAAGAAAAACATCACTATCACACCCTGGGAGGGCTTATCATGCTGCTCCTTGGCCGCCTGCCCCAGACCGGAGACATGGTCACCCTGGAGCAGTGGCAACTGGAAATTGTGGATATGGACGGCCTGCGCATCGACAAGGTGCTCGCCATGCCGCTGACCGACCAACCCAGCTAATCTGCGGAGTTTGCTTGTATGGAGCAGTTTTACCACCTGGCTCACGCCTTCATTAATCAGGATCTGGCGGTGCTGTCCGATCCCAAGATGGTCTTCATGGTCTATGTCGTCCTGCTGACCTTCCTGGTACTGGAAAACGGCTTCATCCCGACCGCCTTCCTGCCGGGAGACACCCTGCTGATCCTGACCGGCGTGCTGATCTATCAGGGGGTGCTGCCCCTGGCCGTCATTCCGCTGCTGATCGTGGCCACCTTCGTCGGCACCTGGCTCGGCTACATGCAGGGACGCTTCCTCGGCCATACCCAGATGTACCACAAGCTGATGTCCCACCTGGAAGACAGGCACAAGGAGAAGGTGCACTACCTGCTCAACAAGTACGGCATCATCACCCTGATCACCGCCCGCTACATCGCCTTCGTGCGCACCGCCTATCCCTATATCGTCGGGGCCAACGAGATCCCACAGGGCCGCTTCCTGGTGGTGAACCTCATCAGCTCCATCATGTGGATCTGCCCCCTGGTGGGTCTGGGCTACTACCTGAGCCACACCAAGCTGGCCGCGCAGTACGAGTCCCAGTTCCTCAGCGTCATCCTCTGTCTGCCGCTGGTGCTGCTGGTGGGCGGCCTGATCGCCATCGTCTGGCGCTGGTGGAGCAAACGTAAGGCCAGCGCCACCAAGCCTTGAGGCAAATCATCAGGGTCGCCGCGAGGCGGCCCTTTTTTATGGAAATAATGACGAAATCCTCACTCCCGCTCTTGTAAAGCGGGGGCAAAAATGAGTGAATCTAGCGCCTTTTTTTCGCCGTGGATGGAGTCGTTGTATGGGGTGTCGGATTCGCGCAATCGCGCTGGTGTGTGGCCTGATGAGCCTGCTGGGGCTGCCCGCAGCCATGGCGGCCCCCAACCCGGCCAAGCTGCAGCTGAAATCGGGCAGCGCCCTGGTGATGGACGTCAACACGGGCAAGACCCTCTACCAGAAGAACCCCACCCAGGTGCGCCCCATCGCCTCCCTCACCAAGCTGATGACGGCCTTGGTGGTACTGGATGCCAAGCAGAACCTGAGCCAGACCCTGACCGTGGATCAGAACGACAGGGATAACCTCAAGCACACCTACTCCCGGGTGCGCTTCGGTACCAAGGTGAGCCGCCGGGATGCCCTGCACCTGGCGCTGATGTCCTCCGAGAATCGCATGGCCTCGGCACTGGCCCGCCACTACCCCGGTGGCCGCGCCGCCTTCGTGCGGGCCATGAACAACAAGGCCAGAGCGCTTGGCATGCGCAATACCCGCTACTATGACTCTACCGGCCTGTCGACCCGCAACGTCTCCACCGCCCAGGATCTGGCCAAGCTCATCTCGGTGGCCTATCGTCAGCCGCTGATCCGCCAGTTCACCCAGAACGACAGCATGGAGATGCGCTTCTCCAACCCCTCCTACAGCCTGATGTTCAACAACACCAACCCCCTGGTGAAGAACCCGGACTGGGATGTGCGCCTCTCCAAGACCGGTTACACCGACGAGGCGGGCCGCTGCCTGCTGATGCGCGCCAAGCCGGATCGCCAGGAGCTGGCCATCGTGCTGCTCAACTCGGTGGGCAAGCGCACCCCCATCGGCGATGCCAACCGCATTCGCAAGTGGCTCAAAAGCTGAGCCCCACCCGATGACAAAAGGATGCCGAGGCATCCTTTTTTATTGGCCGGGATTCCTGATCCCTGAGCGTCTCGCGCTCCCGGTGCCTGTCTGAACCGCGCCAGGGGATGCCTGGACCCACTTGGTCATGAAGGCCGCTCACCAGCCTGCCCCCGCCAGTACCATTCTCCAAAGGGGTGCCAATGCCTCAGGGCCAGGCATGCCTGCCAGCACCGATGCTCGGGAGACGGCGGATCACTTGCCAGGACGGGCGCATGGGCTCCTCATGCCTGCTGGCGCCACGCCTTGGAAAGAGGCACCTGCACACAGGGTTGGGGGCAAGAGACGTTCAGAGCAGCCATGGCGGGCGCGTAATGCGGCGCCGGGAGGTGCCGACCAGTCGACGAAGGGGCCAATAAGGCAGAGAGAAAGAGAGGTAAATGTAGAAATGGCAGCATATCTGCATGCTGAAGTCGGTTTTTGGCACATAAAAAAACAGCCCCGACCGAAGTCGGAGCTGTCTATATGGTGCGCCCGAGAGGATTCGAACCTCTGACCACCTGGTTCGTAGCCAGGTACTCTATCCAGCTGAGCTACGGGCGCTCATCAACTTTTGACATTGCTTCTTAAAATGGTGCGCCCGAGAGGATTCGAACCTCTGACCACCTGGTTCGTAGCCAGGTACTCTATCCAGCTGAGCTACGGGCGCTCACAAACTTTGACATTGCTTTATAAAATGGTGCGCCCGAGAGGATTCGAACCTCTGACCACCTGGTTCGTAGCCAGGTACTCTATCCAGCTGAGCTACGGGCGCTCATAAATCATTGATTTCACTTTAAATGGTGCGCCCGAGAGGATTCGAACCTCTGACCACCTGGTTCGTAGCCAGGTACTCTATCCAGCTGAGCTACGGGCGCCCTGATTTAAAGCGATAAAAAAAGCTTACTCAACAGTAAGCCTTTTATAGCGTACCGACGTGCTGAAGGTCGATACATGACTCATCGTGAGTCGAATATGGTGCGCCCGAGAGGATTCGAACCTCTGACCACCTGGTTCGTAGCCAGGTACTCTATCCAGCTGAGCTACGGGCGCAAATGGCGGAGAAGGGGGGATTCGAACCCCCGATGCGGGTATAAGCCGCATACTCCCTTAGCAGGGGAGCGCCTTCAGCCTCTCGGCCACCTCTCCGTTTGCGGGGCTGATAATACTTCACAGGGATTTTTAGTCAAACACTTTTTTGGAGAAAACAGAGCGTTCGCTCAGCATTTGGCCAAAGAGTGGAATATTCAAGCAAAATGGGTATTTACCCACAACTTCCGTGCCCTGGCGGGCCTTTTCGGGAACCCGGAAAAACAAAAGGCGACACATGAGATGTCGCCTTATAGCAGCTTAGAGATGCGGCTTAGAAGTTCGGTTGACCCGGTACTTTCTCGGCCTGTATCCGCATGTAGATCTCTTCACGGTGTACAGAGACCTCTTTCGGCGCGTTCACACCGATACGTACCTGATTGCCTTTCACGCCCAGAACGGTCACGGTCACTTCGTCACCAATCATCAGGGTTTCCCCTACACGACGAGTCAAAATAAGCATTCGCTTGCTCCTGTATCCTGTTTTGTATTTATATCGATATAGCCATTATCTTACAAAGATACCGATATGGTAAATGGTTGAAACTAAATCAATCAGGGATTGTTCCCCAAGGGCTGCTCATGCGGCTCTTGATCCAACCCGAAAGCGGAGTGCAACGAACGCACCGCCAGCTCCAGGTACTTCTCGTCAATCACCACGGATATCTTGATTTCAGAGGTGGAAATCAACTGCATGTTGATCCCCTCCTCGCCCAATACCTTGAACATGGTGCGCGCGACGCCAGGGTGATTCCACATGCCGACCCCGACGATGGAGACCTTGGCGATCTCCCCGTTGCCCTGTACGCAGGCGGCCCCCAACTCGGTGGCGGTCTCCTCCAGCAGGGCGCGGGCCCGGCGGTAGTCATCGCGATTCACCGTAAAGGTGAAATCGGCGGTGCCATCCCCCATGGTGTTCTGCACTATCATGTCGACATCTATGTTGGCATCGCTGATCGGATTCAGGATCTGCGCCGCCACCGTGGGTCTGTCCGGCACACCCAGAATGGTCAGACTGGCCTCGTTGCGGTTGAACGCAATGCCGGAAACCAGGGGTGCTTCCATTCTCTCACCTCCGTATGTGATTAAGGTTCCCTCTCCGTCGACAAAGCTCGACAGCACCCGCAGCGGTACGCGGTACTTGCCCGCGAATTCCACCGAACGGATCTGCAGCACCTTGGCCCCCAGACTCGCCATCTCCAGCATCTCCTCGAAGGTGATGGTGGAGAGCCGCCTGGCCTTGGGCTCGATGCGCGGATCCGTGGTATAGACCCCATCCACATCGGTAAAGATCTGGCATTCATCGGCCTTGATGGCTGCCGCCACCGCCACCGCTGTGGTATCCGAGCCGCCGCGGCCCAGGGTAGTGATGGCGTTATGCTCATCACGGCCCTGGAAACCGGCGATCACCACCACCTTGCCCGCCCCCAGTGCATCCTGCACCTGTTCGGTATCGATGTGGGTGATGCGCGCCTTGCCATAGGCGGAATCGGTGTGAATGCGCACCTGATCACCGGTCATTGAGACCGCGGGACACCCCCGCTGGTTCAATGCGATGGCCAGCAGCGCTATGGTGACCTGCTCACCGGTGGAGACCAGCACATCCATCTCCCGCCGGTTGGCATCCGGATCCAGCTGCTGGGCCATGCCCAGCAACCGGTTGGTCTCACCCGACATGGCGGAAACCACCACCACCACGTCATGCCCCTGGGCGCGGGTCAGGCTCACCCGTTCGGCGACTGCCGCTATTCGTTCCAGCGTGCCGACCGAGGTGCCGCCGTACTTCTGTACATAGAGTGCCACAGATCACCTCGCCCGTTTACAGGCGCTCTTCCAGCCAGGAGTGTACGGATTGCAGTGCCGCCGGCACGGCCTCTGGCTGGGTGCCCCCTGCCTGCGCCATGTCGGGACGACCACCGCCCTTGCCGCCCACTTGCTGGGCCACCAGGTTGACCAGCTCGCCCGCTTTTACCTTGGCGGTCAGGTCGTTGGTGACACCGGCGATCAGATTGACCTTGTCGTCGCTGCTGGTCGCCAGCAGCACGACACCGGATTTCATCTTGTTCTTCAGCTCGTCCAGCATGCCGCGCAGGGACTTGGGATCCGCGCCATCCAGCGCCGCGACCAGCACCTTCTGACCGTTGATCTCGATCACCTGGCTCAGCAGGTCGCTGCCCGCCTGAGCGGCCAGCTTGGCCTTGAGCTGCTCCAGCTCGCGCTCCATCAGCTTGGCCTTGTCCATCAGCTGGCGCACCTTGTCGGCGATGGAGAACTGATCCCCCTTCACCAGGGCGGCCGCCTCTTCGATCTGCTCGCCCAGCTGGTGCATGAAATCGATGGCACCCTTGCCGGTCACCGCTTCGATGCGACGCACCCCGGCGGCGATGCCGCTCTCGGCGATGATCTTGAAGAAGCCGATGTCACCGGTACGCTTGGCGTGAGTACCGCCACACAGCTCGGTGGAGTAGTCGCCCATGCGCACTACGCGCACGTCGTCTTCATACTTCTCGCCAAACAGTGCCATGGCACCGGCAGACTTGGCCGCCTCCAGATCCATGACCTGAGTGGTGACGTCGTGGTTGGCGCGGATCTGGGCGTTGACCAGCTCCTCGATGCGACGAATGGTTGCCATGGTCAGGCCTTCGAAATGGGAGAAGTCGAAGCGCATGCGCTCTGCTCCCACCAGCGATCCCTTCTGGGTCACGTGATCCCCCAGCGCCTGGCGCAGGGCCGCGTGCAGCAGGTGGGTCACCGAGTGGTTCAGGGCCACGGCCTGACGGCGCTCGCCATCGACCTCGGCTTCGACCTCGGCACCCTTCTCCAGGGTACCCAGCTCCAGATAACCCTTGTGGATGATGGCCTTGCCCGCCTTCTGGGTATCGGTCACGGCGAAGATGCCGTCGTCCACCTTGAGCACGCCGCTGTCACCCACCTGGCCACCGGACTCGGCGTAGAAGGGGGTCTCGGCCAGTACCACCACGGCCTCTTCACCGGCGATCAGGCCATTCACCTCGACGCCATCCTTGTAGATGCCGACGACGGTGGTCTTTTCGCTGAGCTGCTTGTAACCGGTAAATGGAGTCTCGAAGTCGAGTTTCAAGACCTCGTTGTAGTTCACGCCGAAGCTGGAAGCCTCCTTGGCTCGGGCGCGCTGTTTGGCCATCTCGACGTGGAAGCCTTCCTCGTCGATGCCGATCTCCCGCTCACGCACCACGTCTGCGGTGAGGTCGGCCGGGAAGCCGTAGGTGTCATAGAGCTTGAACACCACCTCGCCCGGGATCACCTTGGCGTCCCCCAGGTTGGCCAGCACGTCTTCCAGCAGCAGCAGGCCGCGGTCAAGGGTGCGGACGAACTGCTCTTCCTCGATACGCAGCACGCGCTCCACCAGGGGCAGCTGGGCAATCAGCTCGGCGGCCACATCCTTCATCTGAACCGCCAGCTCGGCGGCCAGCTTGTAGAAGAACACCTCGGTGGCACCCAGCTTGCGGCCGTGGCGCACGGCGCGGCGGATGATGCGGCGCAGCACATAGCCACGACCTTCGTTGGACGGCATGACACCGTCAGCCACCAGGAAGGCGCAGGAGCGGATGTGGTCGGCGATGACCCGCAGGGACTGATTGCTCAGATCGTTGGTACCGACGATCTCGGCAGCCTTCTTGATCAGCGCCTGGAAGATGTCGATCTCGTAGTTGGAGTGCACTCCCTGCAGGATGGCGGAGATGCGCTCAAGGCCCATGCCGGTATCCACGGACGGGCGGGGCAGCGGCTCCATGGTGCCGTCGGCCTGACGGTTGAACTGCATGAAGACCACGTTCCAGATCTCGATGAAGCGGTCGCCGTCTTCGTCCGGGGAGCCGGGAGGGCCACCCTGGATGTGGTCGCCGTGGTCATAGAAGATCTCGGTGCAGGGGCCGCAGGGGCCGGTGTCACCCATCTGCCAGAAGTTATCGGAAGCAAAGGCCGCGCCCTTGTTGTCACCGATGCGCACGATGCGATCGGCGGGAACCCCGATTTCCTTGGCCCAGATGTTGAATGCTTCGTCGTCCGTCTCGTACACGGTCACCAGCAGGCGCTCTTTGGGCAGCTTGAGGGTACCGGTCAGGAATTCCCAGGCAAAACGGATGGCGTCCTGCTTGAAGTAGTCACCGAAGCTGAAGTTGCCCAGCATCTCGAAGAAGGTGTGGTGACGGGCGGTATAGCCCACGTTTTCCAGGTCATTGTGCTTGCCGCCGGCCCGTACGCAGCGCTGGGCCGTGGTGGCACGATGATAGGCACGCTTGTCTGCGCCAAGGAACACGTCCTTGAACTGGTTCATCCCTGCGTTGGTGAACAGCAGAGTCGGGTCGTTATGAGGAACCAGGGAGCTGGAGGAGACAACCTGGTGCCCCTGGGAGCGGAAATACTCGAGAAACGCGGCGCGTAACTCAGACGTGGACATATACATGGAAAATCCTGCTTGATTCGGATACGGACTTTTAATCGCAATAATGTAAGTTTTCTGCGGGGTAAAGTAAAACGTACCAGCCCCTGATGGGTGAAAAAGCCCCGTTCGGGAAGGGTGCAGGCGAGCCCTTGGTGACGGCGGCGTGCCACAGGGGGAAATCAGGGGAAAATACTAAACGAGTGTCCCGGCCAGCGTCAGTCGGCGGTGACCATTTTCGACGGATTGGGGAGCATCGCCACGTTGGCGTCAGGGGCTCGGGACACCCACTCAGGTGCTAAAAAGGCGGCGCCCTCCAGGCCCGAGGCTGTCAGATCCGAAGAGGCGCCACACTTTGGCGCTTATTCCTCCTGGCCCTGCATGACGGCGATGGCATAGCGGGCCTGATCCTGATTGAAACCACGGCCCAGCAGGTACTTGAGCCACTTCATGCGCAACTTGAAATCCGCGAAATCCGTTGCCCTGGCGCGGCGCTGCAACAGCTCGGCCGCCAATTCGAACCAATCCAGCTCAGGTTGCTCGAACGCCGCCTCTATCTGGTTGTCGTCCAGCCCCTTGCGACGCAGCTCGAAGCGGATCTTGATGGGGCCATGGCCCTTGGCTGCCCCGGCCCGCACCGCCATGGCGCCGTAGCGCTCGTCGTCGACCCAGCGATGCTCACGACAATAGTCGAGAACAGCCTCGATCACGGCGTCCGTAAAGCCCTGCTTGCGCAGCCGGTTCGCCAGCTCGGACTCGGCACTCTCCCGCCGCGCCAGACTGCGCATGGCGAAGGCGCGCGCCGCGGCAAACTGCTCTTCAAAGGTGGGCTCGGGGAGTGGGTTATCTGCGGGTTCTGACATGGGGGTATCGACCATAAATGAGAAGGCCGGGTATCAACCCGGCCTCTTTGTTATTCGAACTCTTGCTCGTTTTCGGGCTCGAACTCATCGGCCTCGGCCACCTCGGCCTTGCCGTCCTGCGGGATGGCACCCGACAGCAGCAGTTCGCGCAGACGGGCTTCCACCTCAGCCGCCATCGCCTTGTTCTCGGAGAACAGCTTCATCACGTTGGCCTTGCCCTGACCGATCTTCTCGCCGTTGTAGCTGTACCAGGCGCCAGCCTTGTCGATCAGCTTGTGCTTGACGCCCAGGTCCACCAGCTCGCCTTCCTTGGAGATACCGGCCCCGTAGAAGATCTGGAACTCGGCCTGCTTGAAGGGAGGCGCCACCTTGTTCTTGACGACCTTGACGCGGGTCTCGTTGCCGACCACTTCGTCCCCTTCCTTGATGGCGCCGGTACGACGGATGTCGAGACGCACGGAGGCGTAGAACTTCAGGGCGTTACCACCTGTGGTGGTCTCGGGGCTGCCGAACATGACGCCGATCTTCATCCGGATCTGGTTGATGAAGATACACAGACAGTTCGCGTTCTTGATGTTGGCGGTCAGCTTGCGCAGGGCCTGGGACATCAGGCGAGCCTGCAGACCGACGTGGGAATCCCCCATCTCGCCTTCGATTTCGGCCTTCGGCGTCAGGGCGGCCACGGAGTCGACGATGATGACGTCGACGGCATTGGAGCGCACCAGCATGTCGCAGATTTCGAGAGCCTGTTCGCCTGTGTCAGGCTGGGAAATCAGCAGATCATCGACGTTTACACCGAGCTTGGCAGCATAAATGGGGTCCAGAGCGTGCTCTGCATCGACGAATGCACAGGTCTTGCCTTTCTTCTGGGCTTCCGCGATCACCTGCAGGGTCAGGGTCGTCTTGCCGGAGGATTCCGGACCGTAGATCTCGACGATACGGCCACAGGGCAGACCGCCGATCCCCAGCGCCACGTCCAGGGAGAGGGAACCGGTGGAGATGGCTTCGATGTCCATGGTCTTGCTGTCGCCCAGACGCATGATGGAGCCCTTGCCGAACTGCTTCTCGATCTGCCCCAGCGCAGCCGCCAGTGCCTTCTGTTTGTTCTGATCCATGCCAATCTCCGCTGGGAATCGTGGTAAGAAATGAAGTTGGGCTAAGTATACTGTTTATGCATACAGTATCAAGCCAAAATTATCTGAGCAGGGCCAACAAGCCGGAGAGCGCCTGTCTGACGGCCTGTTGTCGCACTTGCTGGCGGTCGCCGTCGAAGCGGGCCAGCAGGGAGTGCTGGCGGCCGCTCTTGTCCGCCCAAGCGAACCAGACGGTACCCACCGGTTTGTCATCGCTGCCGCCCCCCGGGCCGGCGATGCCGCTGATGGCGACACTGATGCCCGCATCGGAGCGGGCCAGGGCTCCCCGCGCCATCTCCAGCACCACGGTCTCGCTGACGGCGCCGTGACGCAGCAGACTGTCGATGCTGACGCCCAGCATCTGCTGCTTGGCCTCGTTGGTGTAGGTGACAAAGCCCCGGTCAAACCAGCCCGAGCTGCCGGCGATATCGGTGATGGCGGTAGCCACGCCGCCACCGGTACAGGACTCCGCGGTCGTGGCCAGCCAGCCCCGCGCCGTCAGCGCCTCGCCCAGTTCCTGGGAGAGGCGGGCAATCTCTGCATCAAGCCCCATCGTCATGCCCTCGTTGGCCCCTTGCGGGCTGAATATGGGGCTCATTATGCAATTGCCCCTGCCCGGGGACAACCCGCGAGGCACCCCCTGCGTCAGCCTGGTTCAGGCGCCGGTGGCCGCTCACCAGACGAGCGCCCCGGCAAATGGTCCGCGCTTAAGCTTCAGTACATGGGGGCTCTCTATAATCAACGGGCGCCGCCGTTGGAGCGGCATCCACTTGATGAATACCTTCCGATGAAAACATGGAGAAGAACAGATGAAGCATCAGTTTAAAGTTGCCATGGCCGCGCTGGCTATCTGTGTGAGCAGCCAGGCCTTCGCCGCCGAGAATGCTCCCGAGCTGCAAACCGAGACCACCCTGGCCCAGGAGCTGAACCTGTCCAGCGCCCAGGTTGAACAGATCAAGGGGCTGCGGGAGCAGGCGGCCAAGGAGCTGAGCTCCGTCAAGCTCGATGCCATCGGTCAGGATGTCATCGTCAACATGATCAAGAGCGGCAAGTGGGATGAAGCCGCCGCCAAGAAACAGCTGCAGACCATCAGCAACGTCCAGGCCGAGGCTCGCTACTACCGCGCCCACTACCTGTTCGAGGTGAGCAAGGTGCTGACTGCCGAGCAAAAAGCCAAGCTGCACGAGATGCTGAGCGGCGGCGAAGCCATGTACTAAGGGCGATGCCCTCCCATCCCCGCTGCCTGGCGGGGATGTTGTCTATCCCCATTTATCCCCGCCACCCGAGTCCTCCCCACTCCAGCCAGCTCACTGCGTCAGGACACGCCAACCCGGTCAAGACGCCGGGTTTGCCCCCAAGACGGAGATTCCCCCTCACCATCCGCCCCCGAGCATGTAGAATGGCTGCCAGATTCAGACCCAAGATGGCAGACGCTTCCCTGCCAGAGCACCTTCTGGAATAGCACATGACAGCACAGCACCCAGTCAGCGGCGCCACCCTCAGCGCCCACACCCCCATGATGCAGCAGTACCTGACCCTCAAGGCCGAGAACCCGGAGATCCTGCTGTTCTACCGGATGGGCGACTTCTACGAGCTCTTCTATGACGATGCCCGCAAGGCCTCCCAGCTGCTCGACATCTCCCTGACCAAGCGCGGCCAGTCCGCCGGCAGCCCCATCCCCATGGCCGGGGTGCCCTATCATGCCATCGAGGGGTATCTGGCCAAGCTGGTGCAGCTCGGCGAGTCTGCCGCCATCTGCGAGCAGGTGGGGGATCCCGCCACCAGCAAGGGACCGGTGGAGCGCAAGGTGGTACGCATCATCACCCCGGGCACCGTCTCCGACGAGGCGCTGCTCAGTGAACGCCAGGACAACCTGATCGCCGCCGTCTATCACGATGGTCGCCGCTTCGGCTACGGCACTCTGGACATCGGCTCCGGCCGCTTCTTCATCAATCAGTTCGACAAGGAAGAGACCCTGCTGGCGGAGCTGCAACGCACCAACCCGGCCGAGCTGCTCTACCCGGAATCCTTCGAGTTCCTGCGCCACATCGAGGGCCGCCGCGGCCTGCGCCGCCGCCCGGAGTGGGAGTTCGAGCTGGGCACCGCCCGCAAGCTGTTGTGCCAGCAGTTCGGCACCCAGGATCTGGTGGGCTTCGGGGTCGAGCAGAGCGAGACCGCCCTGTGCGCCGCCGGCTGTCTGATGCAGTACGTGAAGGACACCCAGCGCACCGCCCTGCCCCACATTCGCGGCGTGCGACTGGAGCAGCCGGATCACGCCGTCATCATGGACGCCGCCACCCGCCGCAACCTGGAACTGACCCAGAACCTGGCGGGCGGTTATGACAATACGCTCGCCGAAGTGCTGGACAGGACCGCCACCCCCATGGGCAGCCGCTTGCTCAAGCGCTGGATCCACCAGCCAATCCGGGATCGGGTGATCCTCAAGGGGCGCCAGAGCACCATCGCCGAGCTCATCGAGCAGAACCTCTACGACGAACTGGGCGGCCTGCTGCGCCAGGTCGGCGACGTGGAGCGGGTGCTGGCGCGTCTGGCCCTGCGCAGTGCCCGTCCCCGCGATCTCACCCGGCTGCGCCAGGCCTTCGGCCAACTGCCCGAGCTGCAACGGCTGCTGGCAGACAGCGAACACGAGGCCGTGCAGCAGCTGAGCGAACGGGCCAGCACCTTCCCCGAGCTGCTGAGCCTGCTGGAGCGGGCCGTGATGGAGGTGCCGCCGGTGCTGATCCGCGATGGCGGCGTCATCCGCGATGGTTTCAACCAGGAGCTGGACGAGCTGCGGGATCTCGCCAACGGCGCCACCGCGAGCCTCGCCCGCATCGAGGAGCGGGAGAAGGCCCTCACCGGCATCAATACCCTCAAGGTGGGCTACAACAAGGTGCACGGCTTCTACATTGAGGTGAGCCGCGCCAACAGCCACCTGGTGCCGACCCACTACATCCGCCGCCAGACCCTCAAGAACAACGAGCGCTACATCATCGATGAGCTCAAGAAGTACGAGGACAAGGTGCTCACCGCCCAGGCCCAGGCGCTGGCGCTGGAGAAGCGTCTCTACGAGGCGTTGCTCGACGCCCTGTTGCCCCACCTCGGTGAACTGCAGGAGTCCGCCGCCGCGCTGGCGGAGCTGGACGTGCTGTCAAACCTGGCGGAGCGGGCCGAGACCCTGGACTACCGCTGCCCCACCCTGACCGAGGAGGATCAGATCCTGATCGAGGCGGGTCGCCACCCCGTGGTGGAACAGGTGATGACGGATCCCTTTATCGCCAACCCGATCAACCTGCAGCGCAGTCGCCGCATGCTGATCATCACGGGCCCGAACATGGGGGGTAAGTCCACCTACATGCGCCAGACGGCACTCATCGTGCTGCTGGCCCACATCGGCGCCTATGTGCCCGCGAGCAGCGCCCGCATCGGCCCCATCGACCGCATCTTCACCCGCATCGGGGCCTCGGATGACCTGGCTTCCGGCCGTTCCACCTTCATGGTAGAAATGACCGAGACCGCCAACATCCTCAACAACGCCACCGCCCGCAGCCTGGTGCTGATGGACGAGATCGGCCGCGGCACCAGCACCTACGACGGCCTCTCCTTGGCCTGGGCCTGTGCCGAGCAACTGGCGAGCAAGATAGGCGCCTACACCCTGTTCGCGACCCACTACTTCGAGCTGACCCAACTGCCCGCACTGATGGAGGGGCTGGCCAACGTCCACCTGGACGCGGTGGAACACGGAGACACCATCGCCTTCATGCACGCGGTGCAGGAAGGGGCGGCCAGCCGCTCCTACGGTCTGCAGGTGGCGGCACTGGCGGGGGTGCCCAAATCGGTGATCCATCAGGCTCGCCACAAGCTGGCCGAGCTGGAGAGCGCCACGCCGGCCCCCGCCGGCGAGGCACGCCCGGCCCCGGTCGTGCTGACACCCCAGCCCCACCCCGTGGTGGAAGAACTGGCAGCTGTGCGCCCGGATGAGCTCAGCCCCCGTCAGGCACTGGACCTGCTCTATCGCCTCAAGCAGTTGCTGTAACCGGCGCCGAACGACAGCCATGAAAAAAGGGAACCGCGAGGTTCCCTTTTTTATTTTCCGTTCAATGGCTTGTCATCGGCCGGTCTGGCTTAGGCCGGACCAATCCGGTCCATCAGGCTCAGGTGGGAGGAGCCGTCGTGACGCTTGAGGTTCTGCCGGTACTCGAACTGGCGCTGACTCTCTTGCTTCAAACCCAGCATCAGGGAGTAGCACATGGCCAGCATGATCAGGGAGAAGGGCAGCGCCGCTATGATGCTGGCCGCCTGCAGAGCCGCCAGACCGCCGGATACCAGCAGTATGGCCGCCACCAGTCCCTGACCCAGACCCCAGATGGCGCGGTGCAGCACGGGGGGATCCTGATCACCGATGGAGAGCAGCGTCGTGATCACGAGCGTGCCCGAGTCGCTGGAGGTGATGAAGTAGGTGCAGATGAGCAGGGTCAGAACCCCCTTGGCAATCCAGCCGAAGGTATCCCAGTGCAGCAGCTCCACCGTCTTGTAGAGGGCCAGGGTCACATCCTGGTTGACCGCTTCGACCACGCCACCGCTACCGAACAGCTCCAGGTGCATGGCGGTGCCACCGAACACGGTGAGCCAGAGCATGCCGAGCAGGGAGGGCACCAGCAGGACGCCGAGCACGAACTCGCGGATGGTACGGCCCTTGGAGATGCGGGCGATGAACATGCCGACAAAGGGTGCCCAGGCAATCCACCAGCCCCAGTAGAAGGCGGTCCAGCTGGATTGCCAGGCCGAGGTGCCGTTGGCCTCGGTATTGGTCCAGAAGCTCAGCTTGACGATGTTTTGCAGGTAGTCACCGATGTTCTGCACATAGGCGTTGAGCAGATAGGTGGTCGGCCCCAGCGCGAGGAAGAGGGCGAGCACGAAGACGCTGAGCCAGATGTTGAGTTCGGAGAGGATCTTCACCCCGCGTCCCACCCCGGAGATGGCGGAAAGAGTAGCAATAACGCTGATGCCACCGATGAGCCAGAGCTGGTTGGTCTGGGAGACCCCCATGCCAAACATCTGGTTCAGACCCGTATTCATCTGGGAGACCCCCAGTCCCAGGGAGGTCGCCACCCCGAACACGGTGCCGAACACCGCCAGCACATCGGCCGCGTGGCCCCAGAAGCCGTAGATGCGCTCACCGAGGATGGGATAGAGCACGGAGCGGATCGCCAGTGGCAGCTTGCGGCGGTAGCTGAAGAACGCCAGCGAGAGACCGACGATCACATAGATGGCCCAGGGATGCAGGCCCCAGTGGAAGAAGGTGAGGCGCATGGCGATCTGGGCCGCCTCCGGGGTCATCCCCTCGGTGATGAAGGGATTGCTCTGCAGGTGATACATGGGCTCGGCGATGCTCCAGAACACCAGACCTATGCCCATACCGGCACTGAACAACATGGAGAACCAGGCGAAGTAGCCAAATTCCGGTACCTGGTCGTCGTCGCCCAGCCGGATGCTGCCAAAGCGGCTGAACATCAGATAGACGGCGAAGAACAGAAACAGGGCGACTACCAGGATGTAGTACCACTTGAAGCCGGCAATGATGGTGTCTTTGGCGCCGGTAAACCAGGTTCCCGCAGTATCGGGATCAAAGACGCCGAACAGCAGGAACAGGGTCACGACGGTCAGGGCCGTCATGGCCATGGTGGGATTGAGGCCTTTCAACAGCCCTTTGGTTGCTCTCATCTGGCCTCCTTAGTCATGGTTGAAAAAATCTTCGCCGACGTGATCGCCCGCCCCGCCGATGGCGCGATAGACCAGACGGCCCGCCACCTGCTCACGGTGATCCACCAGGCTGACCGACGGTTGACCGTTCACCGCATGGCGCTTGCCGAGGAAGATGGCCATGGGAACCCCCAGGCTGGAGACGCCGCTGGTGATCCAGAGCCGGTTGAAATCGTAGGAGCCGCCGATGAATTCAAGTTGGGCCAAGCCGTTGTCCAGGCCCGCCAGGTAGAAGTTCATGGCGCTCTCGTCGGGGAAGAGGTGTACCAGCACATAGGCATAGCGCAGTTCGTTCACCAACTCCTTTAAGCTGAAAGCACCGGTGTTGCTGCAAGAGAGGGGCAACTCACCATCGTAGTGATGCACCTTGAGGTTGTTCGGGTCTTCGTCATAGGCGGGCTGGTAACGCACGAATGCCGAGGTATCTGGCAGTTCATAGCGAACTCTGACTACCCGTAGCTCGTTCACAAGGGACTTGATATCCAGGTCGTTCTGCATCATTTAGCTCCTCAAAGATCGGATTAAATTTCGAAAACAGCGGGATAACCTAACACAAAATTAGTTAGAGCAGAAACTATTAGACCAAAAACCATATTGACCTTGTGTGGAATTAGGCGGAAAATCTTGCGCCTCTCAACTACCAGGCCATGAGCCGGACCCCAGTGGAAAAACATGATGAAGTGCTGGTCGCCCTGCGCCAGATCATCCGTGCCATCGATATGCACTCCAAACGCTTGATCAAGGAAGCCGGGCTGACCTCACCACAGCTCCTGCTGCTCAAGGGGATAGACGAGCTGGGGCAGATCTCCATGCGCCAGCTGGCGGATCACACCAACATGAGCCAGGCCACCGCCACCACCATCATGGATCGGCTCGAGAGCCGCCAGCTGGTGCAGCGGATCCGCAGCGAGACCGACAAGCGCAAGGTACATGCGACGCTGACTGACGCGGGCCGAGCCCTGCTGGAACAAGCGCCGACCCCGCTGCAAGAGAGCTTCATCCTGCGTTTCCAGGCCCTGGAAACCTGGGAGCAGACCCTGCTGCTCTCCTCCCTGCAGCGGATCTCCTCCATGATGAATGCCGATGGCATCGACGCCGCACCAGTGCTGAGCGTCAGGCCCCTCACCGAGGAGCGGGCATAAAAAAAGCTCCCATTCGGGAGCTTTTTTTATGGGCAAGCGTGGAAGGCGCCACACTCGTATCACTCGTCCAGGCTGATACCGATGTTGGACACACCGCCCTGGGCGGCAAACTCGCGGATGGCCAGGATGCGGTCGCTGTCGCGCTCGAAGGCCACGCGCTTGAGCAGTTCGACCTGAAACTCCAGCTCGGCCTCGATGTACTCGTGCTCGTAGAGTTCCTCATCGGTCAGGTCCCGCTCTTCCAGCATCTCGATGAAGCCGGCTACGGTGCCCACAGACGCGTGACTGGCATCCGTGGCTTCTTCGCCCACCCGGCAAATTACCGAGTTGTAGGCGCAGCCCAGTGCGACGCAGGCATCCAGTGCCGGATAGGCACCATAGGATTCAAACTTGCTGGGCTCGGGAATGTAGATCTCGAACGCCTCCAGAATGGCCCCCAGATTGACCCGGGAACCCTTTACCGTGAGGTAGTTCCACATCTGATCCAGCGCGTGACGAAATGCCCTGGCATCGCCGAAACCGGACGCCTGGGAAAACAGCACATAGTTGGGGTACATGCGCTCTGCCAGCGCCAGGGTGTAGACGGTCTGCTGCCAAGGCTGCAGCTCGGCCAGTCGCTTATAAAACTTGTCACCAAACACTGGAGTCTGATCCTTTGCAAAATGTGGGGCAGATTGTAGCCCACGAGGGGGCTGGCGAAAACGAAAAAGCACCCTGCTCGGCTATCTTGCCCGATCAACTGGGGTAAGATGGGAACAGATCCCCCTTTGCCGTGCCATAAACATGATAAGGAACAAGAGTATGAGCCAACGTACCCTGCTTCTGCTCAGCCAGGACAACGCCCATTACGAGCGCCTGCTCAAGGCCGCTCACCTCCCCCATCTGCGCATTCTGCGGGCCGACAACCCGAGCGAAGCCGAACGGCTCATCGGTGAGGCACACATCCTGATGGCCGAGCCGGCTCGTGCCAAACCCCTGCTGCCCAAGGCCGGCAAGCTCGGCTGGTTGCAATCCACCTACGCCGGAGTCGATGTGCTGCTGGATGCCAGTTGTCGCCGGGACTACCTGCTCACCAATGTGCGCGGCATCTTCGGCCCCCTGATGAGCGAGTATGTGTTTGGCCACCTTCTGAGCCTGACCCGTCATCTGCCCCTCTACCGCGAACAGCAACAACAACAGCTGTGGCAGAGCCAGCCTTATCAGGGACTCAAGGGCAAGACCCTGTTGCTGCTCGGCACCGGCAGCATAGGCCAGCACATCGCTCACACCGGCAAACACTTCGGCATGCGTGTACTCGGCATCAGCCACAGCGGCCGTGAGCGGGCGGGCTTCGATCAGGTGTATCAGCTGCCGGCGCTGAACAAGATGCTGGCCCAGGCCGACGTCATCGTCAGCGTGTTGCCGGCAACCCGGGAAACCCGCCACCTGTTCACCGCCGATCGCTTCAACCACTGCAAGCCGGGCGCCATCTTCTTCAACGTCGGCCGGGGCAATGCGGTACACGAGGGAGATCTGCTGGCGGCCCTGCAAAATGGCAAGCTCGCCACCGCCGTGCTGGATGTGTTCGAGCAGGAGCCCCTGGCTCCCACCAGTCCCCTCTGGCATCAGCCCAATCTCATCATCACGCCCCACAACAGCGCCTACAGCTTCCCGGAAGATGTGGCCCAGATCTTCATCCGCAACTACATCCGCTTCATCGACGGCCAGCAGCTCGATGGGCGCATCGACTTCGACAAGGGTTACTGAGTCCGGCCCATAAAAAAGGCCCCGCCATGATGGCGGGGCCTTTTGCTATCTGGACAAGAAAGAGGCTCAACCCGCCTCCATCTCCTGGCGATAACTCTTCACCTTGGCGAGGAACTGGCGCTTCTCCTTGCCGGAGAGCGGTTCAGCCATGGGCAACTTGACCGTCATGGGGTTCACCGGGCGGTTGTTGATCCGCACCTCGTAGTGCAAGTGGGCCCCCGTGGAGCGTCCGGTGTTGCCGGAGAGGGCTATCTTGTCACCCATCTTCACCTTCTGACCGGGTTTCACCAGCAACTTGCTCAGGTGCAGGTAGCGGGTCATCAGGGTGCGGCCGTGCTTGATCACCACATAGGTACCAGCCAGCGGGTGGCGGGTCGCCTTGAGCACCACGCCATCACCGGTGGCCATCACAGCGGTGCCCACCGGCAGGGCGAAGTCGGTGCCCTCGTGGGGACGGACCTGCCCCGTGATGGGGTGGCGCCGGGCCGGGTTGAAATTCGAGCTGATCCGGTAGCGACTGTGGGTCGGATAACGGCGGAAACCACGCTCCAAGCTGTTCGCCTGACCGTCATAGTAGTTGCCGTCCTCCGACAGCCAGGCAGACACCGCCTTGCCCTGGCTGAACACCTCGACACCCAGCAGCTGGGTGTTGCCCGTGCTCTTGCCCTCGACCGTCTCCTGACGCACCAGCACCTTGAATTTGTCACCTTTTTGCAGATCTTTCGCGAAGTTCATCCGCCACTGGAACAGGTTGGCAATCTTCTGGATATGGTTGGCCGGGATGCCGGCATTGCGGGCGCTGACATAGAAACTGCCATTGATGACACCGTCATAACTCTTCTTCTGCCACTCCACCTTCTCGTTGAGCATGTTGGCGCTGTAGGTGTCATCGGTGCGCTCCAGCACCAGAGTCTGCTTGATGTTCAGGCGGATCTTGAGCTGCTGCAGTATGTTGTCCTGATCGATCAGCAACTCTATGGTCTGGCCAGGCTTGAGACGGGCCAGATGATTCTTGGCATCCGCATCCAGCACCTTGTAGAGGGTGGTGGTGGAAAGCCCCAGATTGTTGAAGATGGCCGTCAGGTTTTCACCGTTGCGCACCCGGTAATCCTGCCACTGGGGAGTCACATCCGCCGGGATGTCATCCTCCGGGGCGGCCGCCTCCACCAGTTCGTGGTCCGGGATATCGTTAAAATCGGTGTTATCTTCGTTGGTCGCGGTGCCCGGGGTAGCGATGGGCAACTCGAGACGCAGTGGCCGCTCCAGGATGTCACCGGGGGCTGGCAATACGGCTACCGCCGACAGCGTCATGGCCGTGAGCAGTAACATGGCATAAAAATGCTTGCGGGGAACCGGGGGTTCCCAGTTGGCAGCCTGCGCTACCAAGGGACGGAGACGTTTCATCCGCTATCCTGTCATTAGATCTAAGGGTGGTAGTTGTGTGTCTGTCTTTATGATTTTTTATTATGAAAACCGTGCATCTGGCAATTAGACCTAAATACTTACAAAAAGTTCATAGCTATATGCACGAACCCCACATTTTATGCATAACCTTCCTGTATTGGCAGAAATGATCGCCAGTTTCAGACATTTCTTTCTATTTTTAAGAACCCGATCCGGTTGTCGTCGCTCAAGAGCAACCAAATGTTGCAAGAACATTTCCATGGAGTGGATATGTCATTAGCAAAATTGTTAAACGTAATCATCCTGATCCTGTTCACCATTGGCGCCATCCTGCTGTTCATGCTGGAGATCACCACGGTGCGGCAATCCATCCTCGACCAGATGTCCGCCAACCTGGAGACGGCCATCACCGCCCTCGGCCTGGTGCTGCAAGGCACCCTGCTCAATGACGACAAGGTGCTGGCAGAAACCATCGTCAATGCCATGTTTGACGGCGGTTTCGTCAGCTCGGTCACCCTGCTGGATCCGGACGGCCAACTGCTGTTCCAGAAGGCATTCCACACCGCGCAACAGAACATCCCCGCCTGGCTGCCGAGCCTCATTGCCATGCCACCGATCAAGGTGGAGCAAGAGCTCACCGATGGTTGGCGCATTCTCGGCACCCTTACCCTCGAGGGGCACAAGGGCTATGCCTACCAGCATCTGTGGAACGCCATCAGCCGCACCGGGCTGGCCCTGCTCGGCGGCCTGCTGGTGCTGACCCTCATCATCCAGTGGGTATGCAACCGGCTGTTACGTCCTCTCGAGCAGGTGAACCTGCAATTGTTGCAGGTGCGCCAGCGCCAGTTCAGTGGCAACCTGCCCATCCCCTGGCTGAGAGAGTTGCGGGAGGTCGTCTCCTCCATCAACCAGCTGGTCTCCGAACGCAAGCGGGATCTGCTGCAGCAACGGCTCAAGATCACCCAGCTCGGCAAGCAACACGAGGGTCAAAGCAGCCAACCGCTGATGGGACTGACACAGACCCCGGGCGACATGCATCTGCAGCATTTCGTCTCTACCCAGGGGGATATCCGGCTCTACAGCCGCCTGCTCCCGCAAAACCCACCGAGTGCGGACAGTTCACCTGACGAGATCCGGGCGCTGCTCAACCACTGGCTCGCACAAAAGACGGAGGGGATACAGCTTCCTCTCAGCCTGCTCGCCCACCCAGACTGGGCACAGTTCTCGTCCACACTGGCCAGCGGCAAGGGCAAGACCCTGGACTGGCGCTGGGATCAGCCAAACTTCCCTCCCCTTGCCGAGGAGAGACTGTCGGCCCTGGCGGCTCAGGGGGTCGAGATGGCCTTCAGCAATGTCCCCATGAACAACGACAACCTGACCAGGCTCGACCCCGTCAAACCCGTGTTCATCAGTTGCCAGCTCACCGACGCCCCTCTGTACTGGAACCTGCTTTCCCAGTGCCTGCACGCCTCCGGATACACCCTGCTGGCAGAAGCCAGCGAGGTAACGGATATGGGCACCTTGCGCAGTTGGGGCATCGATGGCTATGCCAGCCAGGAGGCATCATGAAACGTTCCCTGTTGCTGTTCCCCCTGCTCCTGGCGTCTGCCTCTCATGCCCAGACCGTGTCCATCGGTACCGGTGGCGAGCAGGGGATTTATTATCAGGTCACCAAGGAGTTCTGCCGTCTGGCCAACAAGAGCGACCCCGGCCTCCAATGCAAGCCGCAGGCCAGCTCAGGTTCCATCGAGAATCTACGGCAGTTGCAGGCAGGGGAAAGCCCCTATGCACTGGTGCAATCCGACTGGCTCTATCAGGCCAGCCACGGCAGCGGCCCCTTTGCCAAACAACCCCAGCCCGAACTGCGTGCTCTGTTCGCCACCCATGCCGAGCCTTTCACCATAGTGGTGCGGGCCGATGGTGACATCACCAAGCTGGAACAACTCAAACTGGCCCCCATCGACATGGGGTTGAAGCACTCTGGCACCCGTCAGACGGCACTGGCATTGTTCTCTTTACTCGGCGCCACCGAGCAAGACCTCGATCTGAAAAGCGTGGCCAACCAGGCCGAAGCCCTGTGCAGCAAGCAGATCGACGCCTTCGGGCTGGTGATGGGCCATCCGAATCGCATCGTGCTGGACACCTCGAAGCGTTGCGCCATCCGCTTCTTGTCCATCGATGGCCCCGTTCGTGATCAGCTGCTGCAGGGGGTCAAGTATTACCAGCGCAGCCAGGTGCCGGCCCGCATCTACCCGGGCAATCTCAAGGCCACTCCCACCTTCGCCATCGCCGCCACCCTGGTGACCAATGCCAGCATGCCGGATGGGGATGTCTACCGCCTGACCAAGGCCATGTTGAGCCAGCAGACCAGCTTCAACGAGCAGACGTACGGTTACGCCAACCTGTTCCACAAGGCGCGCAATAAAGTCGGCCCGGTGCTGAGCATCAGTCAGCATCCGGGCGCGGCAAGGTACTTTGAGGAGTTGAAAGCGGCGGGCAAGTTATAGCTGACGGCGGGGGGCACGCAGATGCTCGCTGGAGAAGCGGCTCTGCATCGAAGTCCACTGGGTCAGGCGATCGGCGCTCCCCGCCAGGGTGCCTTCGCGCCGGGACTTCATCACCCAGATGCTCTTGGCATCAAAACTGTAAACCGGCTGCAAGTCGTTTCTTTTGCTGCCCGGCAGGATGCGGCCATTGATGTTGTCGAGGACCAGAGGGTCAGATTTGGCGGTAGGAAAGTAAAGCGTCACCATGTGAAACTGGTTGTATCGAATGGCCTTCACATAGGCCAGCCGCAGCTTCTTCTCATCCACCCCCAGCTCCATCAGGGTGTAGTACTTGGAGATACTGTAATCCTCGCAATCCCCACCACGGGCTCCGATAAACTCCAGCGGATTGGCCCAGTAGTCTTCCTCTCCCCATAACCTGGGATCCTCGCTATAGGTCAGGTTGTTGAAGTAGTTGTTCACCAGCTCCAGTTTCTGCTGATCCGTCGTGCCCGCCCGCGGGCTGAGCAAGCGAGAAAACGCCTCCGCCCGCTGCAGCGCCCGAGCGCCGTAGACTTCCTGCAACTTGGACTTGAGATCAGGGCTGGTGATATAGCTGGACAGCTGGGAAGCCTGCAACGGGGCACTGATCAGTGCCACCATGCAGGCGGGGATAATCCATTTCATACGGGACACTCCATGTCATGCGCTGGAGGTCAGTATAGTCAGCCCTGATGGTCACACCGGGGTGTTAGCGGCACTCGGCAAAGGCATCGGCCAGTTGCTGCATAAACTGCGGATAACCCTCGGGTCCTAGCGGTACTTGTTCACCCACTTCATCCAGCAGCAGCACCTTGGCCCCCGTATTGCGGGCGACCGACTCGATCACCGCGGGCGAGAATTGCGGCTCGGCATAGATGCAGCTCGCCTGTTTCTCCTCCAGCGCCTTGCGGATCTCCACCAGCGTCCTGGCACCGGGGCGGCGCTCAGGGCTCACGGTAAAGTGACCCTTGGAACTCATGCCATAGTGGCGCTCCCAGTAGCCATAGGCTTCATGAAACACGAAGTAGCCCTTCTGATTGACCGCTTTCATCTGTCCGGCAATCACCTTGTCCTTGGCATCGACCTTGGCCGTGAAGGCTTTCAGGTTGGCACCGTAACGAGCGGCATTGGCCGGATCCTGGGTGCTCAGCGTGTCACTCAGCGCCTTGGCGATCACCAGAGCCTGGGTCGGTCCCAACCAGATGTGAGGATCCACCCCCTCGTGATGATGTCCCTCATGACCGTCATGGTCATGACCCTCATGTTCCTCGTCACCGTGCTCCTCGTGTCCGGCCTGCTTACGATAGTCAAACAGCGGCATGCCCGGCACCTTGGTCAGGGTCAGCACATGGGGATGCTGAGCTAGTGGCTTGGCCATGAAACCCTCCAGCTCGGGGCCAACCCAAACCACCAGGTCGGCGTCATTGATGCTGCGAATATCGGAGGGACGCAGAGCAAAGTCGTGGGGAGAAGCGCCGGTCGGCAGCAGCACTTTGGGCTCGCTCACACCGTCGGTGATGGCGGCGGCGATGAAGCCGATGGGTTTGATGGTGGTCAGCACCTCGAGGGCACGGGCGGGCAGACTCACCGCCAGCAAGGCAGTGATCAGGGCAAGAATGCGCATAGGGGTCTCGTCAGGAAGTATGTGTGTGATAATATAACAGCCAACGCTATTGTTATATTATAACTCTCACAGGCTGTAAACCCCGGAGCTGTCATGACCCAACTAGTGGAGCTAAAAGATGTCTGTCTCTCGTTTGACGGACGTTCCGTGCTCGACAAGGTCTCCTTTACCCTGAACAAAGGCAAAATCACCACGCTGGTCGGCCCCAACGGGGCGGGCAAGAGCACCCTGAGCAAACTGGTATTGGGCCTGCTCAATCCGGACTCCGGCGAGATCCGGCGCCGCCGGGACTTGCGCGTCGGCTATGTCCCCCAGCGCCTCTATCTGGATCCCACCCTGCCGCTGACGGTGCGCCGCTTCCTTCAGCTTGGCAAGAATGGCCGCCTCTCCATCGAAGAGGCACTGAACCGGGTCGGCGCCCAGGATCTGCTGGACAACCGGATGCAGAAACTCTCCGGTGGCGAGATGCAGCGGGTGCTGCTGGCCCGTGCCCTGCTGGTCAAGCCCGAGCTGCTGGTGCTGGACGAACCGGTGCAGGGAGTGGACATCAACGGCCAGATCGAGCTCTACGCCCTTATCGGCCAGCTCGCCGCCGAGCTCCACTGCGCCGTGCTGATGGTCTCCCACGACCTGCACCTGGTGATGGCCAGCACCCACGAGGTGATCTGCCTCAATCGCCACGTCTGCTGCCATGGCGAACCGGAAAGCGTGGCTCGTCACCCGGAA
The DNA here is from genome assembly GCF_051125555.1 of Aeromonas sp. NJAU223. Lineage (NCBI taxonomy): Bacteria > Pseudomonadati > Pseudomonadota > Gammaproteobacteria > Aeromonadales > Aeromonadaceae > Aeromonas > Aeromonas sp. NJAU223. Next base: position 4,024,123 of record NZ_CP144204.1, read on the forward strand.
TTCGCCCGCCTGTTCGGGCGCCCGGAACAGGAGGTGCTGGCGGTCTATACCCACCATCATCACTGCGACGGTGAACACCACCATCACGAACCGCAGGCCCCGATCATCCGCCTGCCTTCTCGCAACAAATAGCCAAGCAATAGGACATTCCAGTGGACAGCTTTCTGTTATACGCCCTCGCGGCCGGCCTCGGCATCGCCCTGCTGGCCGGCCCCCTCGGCAGCTTCGTGGTGTGGCGCAAGATGGCCTATTTTGGCGACACCCTCTCCCACGCCTGCCTGTTTGGCATCGCGCTCGGCATCCTGCTGCAGGTGGATTTGACCCTGGCGGTGGTGGTCTGCTGCCTCGCCATGGCCATGCTGCTGGTCGTCATGAGCCGCAACCAGCAGGTGGCCACCGATACCCTGCTCGGCATCCTGGCCCACAGCGCCCTGTCGCTGGGCCTGGTGACCTTGAGTTTCATGGACAACGTGCGGGTGGACCTGATGGCCTACCTGTTCGGCGATCTGCTCTCGGTACAACCCATGGATCTGCTCTGGATCTACGGCGGCGGCGCCCTGGTGCTGCTCACCCTGTGGCGGCTGTGGGATCCCCTGCTCTCCATGACCATCTCCGAGGAGCTGGCGCGGGTGGAGGGGGTACGAGTGGATGTGCTGCGCTGCGTGCTGATGCTGCTGATCGGCCTGGTGATCGCGGTGGCCATGAAGTTTGTCGGGGCCCTCATCATCACCTCCCTGCTGATCATCCCCGCCGCCACCGCACGGCGCTTCAGCCAGACCCCGGAACAGATGGCGGGCCTCGCGGCCCTGATCGGTTGCCTCTCCGTGCTGGGGGGGCTCAGCCTCTCCTGGTATCAGGATACTCCGGCGGGCCCCTCGGTGGTGGTCTGCGCCACCAGCCTGTTCGTGCTGAGCCAGTTCAAGAAAGCCTGAATGCAGAGTCCGAGCGCCTCACGTCCGCTTGAGGGGTTCGTTTTCACCGGGGCGCAGGCTCGCCTGTGCCTCCTGCCAGAGCCACTGTCGCAACCGGCTGATGGCGGGTTCATGGGCCCGTGAGCGCTTGCAGACGAAATAGAAGTGATCCCCGGTCTCCAGAGCATGGAGCGGCAGCCGCACCAGGCCGGGATCCTCCGGTTGCAACATGTAGTCGTTGATGAGCGCCACCCCCTGATCCCAGTTGGCCGCCTCCAGCGCCAGCAGGATATGGCTGAAATGGTGCATCCGCGCGGTCGGGGCAATCGTCAGTCCGCCCACCTCGGCCCAGCGCCGCCAATCCTCCCCTTTTTCCCGGTAGATCGCCTGGATGGAGAGCAGTGGCAACTGCCACAGGGCCTCGGGCCACTCCCCCTCCACCTGCTGCCACAGGCGCCGGCTGCACACCGGCATCAGCCGCTCCCGGTAGAGCAGATCGTGCATGTAGCCAGGCCCCTCGGGGGACACGGTGATGAAGCCGTCCGCCACCCGATCGGAGAGCTCGGGATCTTCCGCCACCATCTCCAGGCTCAAGTCCAGCTCGGGGTAGAGCTGGCGCAGCCCCGCCAGACGCGGGATCAGCCACTTGACCGCGAACGAGCTGTAGACCGCGAGCCTGACCCGCATCTCGCCGCCACCGCGCAGCTGCTCGCTGCTGTGGGCAATCTGGCCGAGCCCCGCCGAGATCCCCTCGAAGTAGACCTCCCCCTGCGCCGTCAGGGAGAGCAGCCGCCCCTGGCGCAGCAGCAGCCGCTCCCCGAGAAAATCCTCAAGCAGACGAACCTGATGGCTGACGGCACTCTGGCTGACGTTGAGCTCCAGCGCCGCGCGGGAGAAGCTGAGCAGGCGGGCGACCACCTCGAAGTATTGAACGGCGCGCAGGGGAGGCAGCTTCATTATCTAAAATTCTCATGAATGGTCATTTTTTATCATTTTACTGGATAACAAGCCCCAGACTACTCTTACCGCTTCTGAAACGGGAGGCAGTATGAATGCAGTCGGGATAGGCATCCTCTATCTGGTGCTGGGCAACATGGTGGCGGTCTTCTCCGACGCCCTGGTCAAGGTGCTGGATCCGGATCAGCCGGTGTTCCAGTTCGTCTTCTTCCGCCAGCTCTCCGCCGCCCTGTTGCTGATGCCCTGGCTGCTGTGGTCCTGGCGCGCACACCCGCCGGTCGCCATCAAGTGGCACCTGCTGCGAGCCCACATCTGGGCGGCCGGGGTCTGTTTGATGGTGGTCGCCCTCACCCGGCTGCCGCTGGCCACCGCCAACGCCCTCTTCTACGCGGCGCCGCTCTTGATGGTGCCGCTCGCGGTCTGGCTGGCGGGAGAGGCGCTGTCGCGCCAGAAGGTGCTGACGGCACTGCTGGGTTTTGTCGGGGTATTGATCGTGCTGCGACCGACCGAGGTGAACTGGGCGGCCCTGGCCGCCCTCGGCGTGGCATTGTCATTGGCGGTCAACAACCTGCTGATCAAGCGCATCCCCCTCAAGCAACCCATTGCCCAGACCCTGTTTTTCACCAACGTGCTGAGCATGCCCATCATACTGGCGCTGGCCTGGTGGGAGGGGGGCGACTGGCAGTGGCAGATGTGGTGGCCCGCCTTCGGTTCGTCGGCGCTGATCATGGTCTATGCCGGGCTCTGCGTGATGGCCTATCGCAAGGCGGAGGCGAGCAAGATCGCCTCGGCGGAGTACACGGGGCTCTTGATGGCGGTGGCCATCGGGGTCTGGCTGTTCGATGAGCAGCCCGGCCTGCCGCTGCTGCTGGGGTGCCTGTGCATCATACTGCCCCTGGTCGCCATGGCCCGCAGCAAACCCAAGCCGCTGGCCGAGCCCGCGACCTGAGTCCGAGACAATAGGGTCACCCCAGCAGTGGGGTGACCCTCTGTTTAAGGTGCGGGATCACCTCCTGCTCGAACCAGGGATTCTTCTTGAGCCAGAGGGAGTTGCGCGGCGAGGGGTGGGGCAGCGGCAGCCAGGCGGGGCCGTACTCGGCCCAGTGTCTGACCGTCTCGGTGAGGGTGTGTTGTGCTGCCTTGCCCAGATAATGATGCTGGGCGTACTGGCCGATGAGCAGGGTCAACTCGACATTGGGCAACAGCATCAGCACCTTGTCGTGCCAGGTCGGCGCGCACTCGGGACGGGGGGGCAGGTCCCCGGACTTGCCTCGGCCCGGGTAGCAGAGCCCCATGGGCATGATGGCGATGCGGGATTCGTCGTAGAAGGTCGTTTTATCCACCCCGAGCCAGTGACGCAGCCGATCCCCGGAGGGATCGTCCCAGGGGATGCCGCTGGCATGGACCCGGGTGCCCGGTGCCTGACCGATGATCAGCAGGCGGGCAGAGGCGGCCCCCCGGATCACCGGTCTGGGGCCGAGCGGCAGGTGAGCCTCGCACAGGCGGCAGGCCCGGATCTGTTCAAACAGGACGTCGAGTCGATTCATGGGGGCATGGTAGCAGAGTTTTCCCGCCGATCCCGCTTGTGAAAGCCGTGGCGGATACCTATCATGCGGCCACAATTGTTTAATTTAATAAACGGAAAGCGATGAAGAACTGGCTGGGCCCCGGCAGTGCGGCCCTCTCTTTCGTGCTCTGGGGCATGCTGCCGCTCTATTACCAGTTCATGCCCGAGGTCAACATGTGGGAGCTGCTCTCTCACCGGGTGCTCTGGTCGGTCGTCCTGCTCGGCAGTCTGTTCCTGCTGCTCGGCGTACGGGTGCCCTGGGCACGCCTGCGCGGCGAGCCGCGCCAGCTCGGCCTCATCCTGCTGGCGGGCCCCGTCATGTCCATCAGCTGGTGCATGTTCACCTGGTGCCTGACCACCGGCCAGGTGCTGGCCACCAGCCTCGCCTTCTTCATGACGCCCCTGTTCAACATCGTCTTCGCCGTCCTCTTCCTCAAAGAGAAGCTCACCCCGCAGAAACACCTGGCGGTGGCCCTGGCGTTGGCCGGTCTCGCCTACATGCTGTTCTCCTACGGCGAGCTGCCCTGGTTCTCCCTCATCATGGGGGCCAACTTCGCCTTCTACGGCCTCATCAAGAAGAAGGTGCGCTATGACGCCGGGGCCAGCCTCTATCTCGAATCCCTGGTGCAGCTCCCCATCGCCCTGCTGATCATCGGCTATCTCGGCGTCCAGGGTACCAGTCTGTTTATGGACGGCGACTGGCGCGAGCGCCTGCTGTTGATGGGCAGCGCTCCCGCCACCCTGCTGCCGGTCGGGCTCTTCTGCTACGCCGTGGCCCGCACCCGCATGAGCACGGTCGGGTTGCTGCAATACATAGAGCCGAGCCTCGCCTTCCTGCTCGCCATCTTCTGGTTCGGGGAGACCCCGGATCCGGTGAAATCCGTGGGCTTCGCCTTCGTCTGGGCCGGCCTGCTGGTGAGCCTGCTGCCCCTGCATCGACTCCGGCGCAGTCAGGTGCAGTGGAAAGAGTCATGACGACAGACGTTTGTACCGATAAACCGGCAGATAACTGGTTTATCTATCTGGTGCGTACCCAGGGTGGTGCGCTTTACGCCGGTATCACCACGGATCCCGAGCGGCGCCTGCGCCAACATCAGAGTGGCAAGGGGGCGCGTGCCCTGCGTGGCAAGGGGCCTCTGACCCTGGTGTGGCAGCAGACCGTCTCGGACAAGGGCCAGGCCCTGCGCCTCGAATATCGCCTCAAGCAGCAGAGCAAGGCCTTCAAGGAGCGGCTGGTGCAAGAGCCAGCCCTCTGGGATGAGTGGTACAGCGCCTGGCTGACCAGCCTCTCCACCCCCGAGTCAGTCAGCCCTGCGCCATAAAAAAGGCCACCGCAAGGGTGGCCGTAAAGTGCGAGGGAGGCCTAACGATAGGTATTGGATTGCTTGCGCCTGTTGCTGAGCAGCCAGCACACCACCAGCCCCAACAGCAGCCAGGGCGCCAGCTTGATGACCAGAGCAAGCATGCCGGCCAGGATGCCAAACAGCGCGAAGACCCCGCTCACCAGCAACATGGCCAGCACGGTAAATCCGGTCAGCGCCATGGTGACCAGCACCAGCATCAAGACGATAAATTCCAGCATGTTTTGCTCCTTGGTATCTCATTGGCAGATAGAAACCCTGCCTGGGTCAATCCAGCCAGCGTTTCAATTCACGGCGCGGCGGCATGATGAGCACCGCCAGCAGGTAGGCCGCCAGGGCCAGGGGTGGCATCAGGATCAGGGCGAGCAGCATGACCACCCGCACCGTCACCCTGGAGATCCCGAGCCCGTTGGCAAGACCGGCGCAGACGCCGGTGAGCTTGCGGTGGGCCAGATCTTTCGGCCAGGGGGTCATGATCAGGCCTCCTCTTTTTGGCCCTTCAGACGGGCCAGCTCGCGTTCGATCTCGTCATTGAGCTCCAGCTCGCGGAACTGGGCCTCGAGGGAAGGATTCTGCCCCAGGGTCGCCGCCTCCAGCTGGGCTTCCAGCTGATCCACCCGGCCCTGGAAACCGTCGAAACGGGCCATCAGTTCATGCATGCGCTGGTTGTCCACCTGGGCACGGGCCCGGATCCGGCTGTGGGCGGTCTGCTCGCGCAGGGTCAGCATCTTCTGCTTCTCCCGCGCCTCGGTCAGCTTGGCCGCCAGGCGCTCGCTGTCGGCGGTCAGCTGGGCCAGCACCTCGGCCACCCGGGCCTTGTCCTGCTCCAGCTGTTCGCATTTCTTGACCTCGGCCAGCTTCTCGGTGAGGGCGGCGCGGGCCAGGTCTTCCCGCCCCTTCTGGATGGCGAGTTCGGCCTTGGCGGACCACTCCTGGATCTGGTTGCGCAGCGCCTGCTGGTGGCGTTCCAACTGCTTCTGCTCGGCGATGACGCGGGCGGCCTGGGTTCTCATCTCGACCTGGACCTGCTCCATCTCCTCGATCATCAGCCGCAGCATCTTCTGTGGCTCCTCACTCTTGTCGAGCAGGCTGTGCAGGTTGGCATTGATCACGTCGGTCAGGCGGCTAAATACGCTCATGGTCTGGCTCCTTGTGGATGGGATGGCTATCTCTCCCAAAAGCATTACAAGAGCCGTGCCAAGAAAATTTATCCTTTTCTTACAAACAGATGGGGATTGATAGTGGAAATTCAACGGGCCAGGCGTGGTGAAAAAAACCAATGAAGTGGTAATTCTCACCAATAAAAAAGGGAGCCAGTGGCTCCCTTTCTCTCTTCTCAGGCTCAGGCGGCCTTGTGATGACCCAGCCTGGCGTCCAGCTCCGCCAGCTTGGCCTCCATCCGGGCCCGGCAGGTGTCGGACAGCTCGCGAATGCCGGCGGCGCCGTGCTCCTTGCTGCACACGGGGGGCAGCATCTCCAGCAGCACCTCGCCGTTGTCCCAGCGGTTCAGGTCAACCTGACCGAAGTAGCTGGAGCAGACGATGGGCACCACGGGCACCTCGGCCTGCACGGCGGTGTGGAAGGCGCCGGCCTTGAACGGCAGCAGGCCACGGCCCTGGGAGCGGGTCCCTTCCGGGAACATCCAGATGGAGGTGCCGCGACCCTTGATGCGATCCACCACCTGGCCGATGGTGCCGATGGCGCGGGAGCGGTTGGATCTGTCGATCAGCACGTTGCCGGAGAGCCAGAAGATGAGGCCGAAGAAGGGCAACCACAGCAGGCTCTTCTTGCCCACCGCCACCACGCCGGGCACCACGGCGCCGGTCACGGTGAAGATGTCGAAGTTGCTCTGGTGGTTGCACACATAGACAGCCGGGCCGACCGACTTGATCTCGTCGGGAATGGTGACCCTGACCTTGAGCCCGATGAGGGGGCAGACCGCATGATACATGCGGGCAAAGACATAGACGTTGTTGGGATGGCGCGGGCGCACCAGACAGAGCAACAGACCGAATACGAACCAGAAGACGAGCAGCAGGGCAAGCAGCAGCACGCGGGCAATTTTGAGCATCGAACACCTCGGAATTTAACTCGGCGCAGTATACTGGTCCCCCTTTTAGCGAACAAGCGTTCGCCAAACAGAACTGACCACCCCGGGCGGTACAGACCGGCCTCGGCTTGCTCCTCCCGTCATTGGCCGTTAGGATGTGCCCATCTTGATGAAGGGGGCAAGCATGATTCACCAACAACGTGTGGCGAAACGACTCCTGCTGCTGGTCTGCCTGCTGGTGCTCAACTGCGCTGCCCAGCCGCTGGCCCGGCTGGCCCTGCTCGATCACGCCCTCAGCTGCCAGACCCTGCCCTCGCTCGCCGATGCCGAGGATCAGGATGGCGCCACCACCCCGCAGCCAAACAGCTGCCAGCTCAACGGCAAGTGGCTGAGCGCCGTCACCCTGCTCTGCGTCGAGCAGCTCTTCTTTGCCATCGCCCTGGTGATCGCCCTCCTGGCCCCGCTCTGGCGATATGTTCCCCCCTTGCCTCCCCCGAGAGTCATCTCACCGCCCGAGCGGCGTCTGCACCTTCGTCTCTGCGTCTGGCGGGAATGAGTTCGACTGCTAGCCATTAGCCGTCATTCATTTTTTTGCGAGAGAACAAGATGTCAAAACTCCTCAAGGCAACCCTGTTACTGGGCTGTCTGCTGTGGCAATCCACGGGATTGGCCAGCGACACGGGCTGGCTCACCAGCCCCCAGAACGATCACGCCAAGATCAGGCTGCAAGCCGATCGCAGCGACCCCGCCCAGACCCGGATCCTGCTCGCTGTGGCGCTGGAAGCAGGCTGGAAAACCTACTGGCACAGCCCGGGTGAGGGGGGGATCGCCCCCCAGATCCTGTGGGACCAGCCGGTCAGCGACTTCCAGTGGCACTGGCCCACCCCCCGTCACTTCGAGGTGGCAGGGCTCAGCACCCAGGGCTACCAGCAGAGCGTCAGCTTCCCCCTCAGCCTGAGGGCCGATGCGGATCAGCCCCTCAAGGGTACGCTGCGCCTCTCTACCTGCAGCAACGTCTGTATCCTGACCGACTACCCCTTCACCCTGTCAGCCGGTGAGGCGGCCCCGGCGGGCTTCGACTTCGCCTGGGCCAAGGTCATGAGCGCCCTGCCCCAGCCCCTGCCCGCCGACACCCAGGTGAAGGTCGGCTATGGGCACAATCAGCTGCAGCTCCTGGCGGAGCGCCCCCAGGGCTGGCAATCCCCTGCCCTCTTCATCGATGCCCTGGAAGGCGCCGAGTTCGGCAAACCCGAGCTGGCCGTGCAGGGCAATACCCTGACGGCCCGGGTGCCGGTCAGCGACGGCTGGCAGGGAGACGCGCCCGACTTGCGCGGCCAATCCCTCGGCCTGTTGCTCACCGACGGGGAGCAGGCCTGGCAGGCAAAGGCCGCCATCGGCGAGGCCCTCTCCCTGCCGGCGCCAGGCAGCTCCCTGCCCTGGCTGCTCGGCATCGCCCTGCTCGGCGGCCTCATCCTCAACCTGATGCCCTGCGTGCTGCCGGTGCTGGCCCTCAAGCTCGGCTCTGTGCTGCAACAGCAAACGCAACAACAGGGGACGATACGCAAGCAGTTCTTCGCCGCCAGCGCCGGCATCCTGGTCTCCTTCTGGTTGCTGGCCGCCATGAGCAGCCTGCTGCGCGCGACCCAGGGGGCGGTCGGCTGGGGCATCCAGTTCCAGAGCGCCGGTTTCATCGGCTTCATGGTGCTGGTGACGGCGCTGTTCTGCGCCAATCTGCTGGGCTTGTTCGAGATCCGTCTGCCGAGCGCCTTCAGCACCCGGCTCGCCACCAGCGGCGGCAACGGCCTCGGCGGCCACTTCCTGCAAGGGGGCTTTGCCACCCTGCTGGCCACCCCCTGCTCGGCCCCCTTCCTCGGCACCGCGGTCGCCTTCGCGCTGGCGGCGCCGCTCGGGGAACTCTGGCTCATCTTCACCGCCCTCGGGCTTGGCATGAGCCTGCCCTGGCTGCTGGTGGCGGCCCTGCCGCGCCTCGCACTCTGGCTGCCAAAGCCCGGTCGCTGGATGGGCCAGCTGCGTATCCTGCTCGGCCTGATGATGCTGGGCTCCAGCCTCTGGTTGCTGAGCCTGCTCGCCAACCACCTCGGCACCCTCACCACGGGCTGGCTGATGGTGGGCCTGTTGCTGGTGCTGCTGGCAGGCATCATCTGGCGTCATGGCATCCGCGGCTTCACGCTGGCCCTCTCCCTCTCGGCCCTCGTGGGGGGCGCCCTGCTGCTGGGCGGCGCCTTCAGCGCCCAGGGCGGCACAACCGCCGATCGGGTCGCCTGGCAGCCTCTGTCTGAACAGGCTATCACTCAGGCATTGGCCCAGAACAAGCGGGTCTTCGTGGATGTCACCGCCGACTGGTGCGTGACCTGCAAGGCCAACAAATACAACGTCTTGCTGCGCGATGAGGTGCAGACCGCCCTCTCGGCCCCGGATGTGGTGGCCCTGCGCGGAGACTGGAGCAGGCCGAGCGACACCATTTCCGCCTTCTTGCGCAAGCGGGGGGCGGCCGCCGTGCCCTTCAACCAGATCTACGGCCCCGGCCTGCCAGAGGGAGAGACCCTCTCTCCCCTGCTGGACAAGGGCGACCTGCTCGACGTCTTGAACAAGGCCGGCCTCATCAAGCCCGCCACCCATTTCTGAGGAGAATCCCATGAAACTGAACACCCTGACCCTGATCGCCGCCCTCTCCGCCAGCGTGCTGGCCCCGGCCCTGCACGCCGCCCCCTTCACCCCGGAGCAGGAGGCGCGCATCAAGGAGCTCATCCGCGAGACCCTGGTACAGAACCCCAAGATCCTCGACGAGGCGGCCGAATCCTGGGAGAAGCAGAATGCCGCGGCCCAGGAGGCCCAGCTCGGTGACTTCATCAAGGGCAATCAGGACGTGCTGTTCAACAGCGCCACCAGTCCGCGCCTGGGGGCCAAGAATCCCAAGCTGACTCTGGTGCTGTTCACCGATTACAACTGCCCCTACTGCAAGCAGTTCGATCCCGAAGTGACCAAGCTGCTCAAGGCCTACCCGAACGATCTGGGGCTGGTGATCAAGCTGTTGCCGTTCAAGGGGCAGACCTCCGCCAAGGCGGCCCAGTACAGCCTGACCCTGTGGCAGCAGGACCCGGCCCGCTTCCTCCCCCTGCACGACAAGCTGATGAGCAAGCAGGGCATGCTGACGGAGGCAGACATCAACAAGGCGCTGGCGGCCACCGGCAACGTGGCGCTCAAGCCTGATGCCAAGGCCAGCGAGGAGCTGCGCAGTAGCTTGCGCATCGGCACCCTGCTCGGGGTGCAGGGCACCCCGGCGACCCTGATCGGCAATCAGCTGGTTCCGGGCGCACTGCCCTATGAACAGCTCGAGCAGCTGGTCAAAGCCGAACTGGCCAAGCGGAGCTAAGCCATGGTCGATAACGTGCGCCCCAAACCGCCACGCTGGCGGCGTTGGGGCAAAGAGGCGCTCTGGCTGTTGCTGATGGCACTGATCGTCTCCACCCTGCTGGATCTGTGGCGCAGCCCCAGCCTGCCGGACGGGGCCATGCAGGCTCCTATCACCCTGCAGGATGGCACTCGCACCGATCTCGCCACCCTGAGCCAGGGACAGCCCCTGCTGGTCTACTACTGGGCGAGCTGGTGCGGGGTCTGCCGCTTCACCACCCCGGTGGTGGAGCAGCTATGGCAGGAGGGCGACAACGTGCTGACGGTGGCGCTGCGCTCCGGCAACGACACCCAGTTGCAACAGGGCATGAGCAAGAAGGGGCTCGGCTTTCCCACCCATAACGATGAGCAGGGCAATCTCGCCGCCCGGTGGCAGGTCGGGGTCACTCCGACCTTCCTCATCGTTCGGGACGGGGAGCTGGTGAGCAGCACCACCGGCTGGAGCAGCCGCTGGGGGCTCAAGCTGCGGCTCTGGTGGGCCAGCTGGTCGCTCCCCGCCTGATCCTGCAATGGAAAGAGCCCGGTTGCAGGACCGGGCTCTTTTATCTGACGGCAAACGCTCACCGGATGGTGGCTTCCTCGCGGCGGATCCGCTATTGCGCGGCCTCCATGACCCGCTTCTCCAGGTTGGCCTTGATCTCGGCCCGTTCGGACTCCCCAATCACCCCGTCCCCATTCTTGTCCAGGTGCGCGAACAGCTTCTCCTGACGGGCCATGAACTGCGCCTTGCTGGTGTCCCGTCTCGGCTTGAGCTGCGCCATCCGATCCGGCACCGGCTTGCCCGCCTGCTTCATCACACCCTCTATCTTGGCCAGGGCGGCCTCCTTCTCGGCGACGGAGATCACGCCATCCCCGTTCTTGTCCTGTTGGGCGAAGCGCTGCTCGGCCCGCTCCATGAACTGGGCCTTGGTGATATCGCCCATCAAGGGAGTGGAGGGCAAGGTATCGGTGGCAAAGGCAGCGCTGCTGCAGAGCGCGAGGGCGAGAAGACAAGGTTTGAACATGGCGATGATTCCTTATGCTGACCCGACAGGCCGGGCCCTGAATAATGAGACTCAAACCAAGCGCCAGCCAGGCACCCGGTACCGCAGTTGGGCAACGGGGCGGACAAAGAGTTCCGGCCGCCATCCCTTCTGCCATTGTAGCCCCGCCACCGAGTCCCATTCCCCCATCACTTTTTGCGCAAGAGCGCCGCACGCTCGTGGCAGTGGTGCCGGCTTTCCGTTAAAATGGCGAGTTTTTACCACGCCTGGTTCCCCAAGCCCCTCCGGCGCCAGCCTTGTGACTCTGATGATGCCAGTGATGCAGGATCTGCCATGAACAACTACTTTCGGGTGCTGGGCGTCAAGTCCAACGCCAGCGAAAACGACATCAAGAAAGCCTATCGACGGCTCTCGAACCAGTTCCACCCCGACAAGCTGATTGGGGCGAGTGAAGAAGAGAAAGAGCAGGCCGCCATCCGGCTGCATCAGGTGAAGAAGGCCTATGAAGTGCTTTCCGACCCCAAGGCCCGCGCCGCTTTCATCAAGGATTTCAACAACGTCATCGTGACCGATCCCGCTGCTGCCATGCAGGAGATGTGGGACCAATTTTACCCCTGAGGCTGATATGCAAAAAAAATGGGACCAGGCGCGGCTCAAGACGCTGCAAAGCGATGCCGGCGAAAACATCGAATCCTACCGGGATCAGGATCAGCCCAAGGCGCTGGAACAGTTCACCGGCAAGATGAAGGCCCTGCTGCTGGCGGATATCAGCATGCTGGAATTCATGCCCGAATACCTGCCGCTGGCCCTCTATGGCCGGGTGCAGTTCCCCCCCAAGGCCAAGCTGGAGTGGGCCAAGTGGCTCGCGAGCGGCGTCCAGCCCGACTGGGATGCGTTCAAGGTGTCGGTGGCGTTCAACAACGCAGACCTGCCCCTGGTCAAGGCCGTGCGTGCCCAGAGCGAGGATCAGCTCATCGAGGCCTGTGCCGTGCTCTATCTGCTGGACAACCCGCAGCCCCGCGGTGGCCGTCATGCCGATGACGACTATGAGTTGCGCGACGAGGATGACGAGGACGGGGAAGATGCCGACGCCGATTATCATGGCGGCGATGGCGAGGAAGACGATCAAGACATGTACGACGAAGTACGTTTCTAACTTGAGGCAGAGCATGAGCAACAGTCTGATAGAAATTACCGCCATCGAGATCAAGGAACTGGCGGTGATCGAGCCGAAACAGGCCAGCGAGAAGTTCGAACTGATCGCCAAGACCATGTCTGACGAGCAGTTGGCCGAAGTCATTGAAAACATTGATATCGTCACCCTGACCCAGATCAACGGCCAGCACGACATCTCCTTCCCGTCCATCATCTCCGAGCTGATGACCCCGGAGCGGATCCGCGACATCGTCTGCCAGCAGCCCCTCTACTGGGAAGAGGCCATCAAGAACAACGCCGACGAGCTGCAGCAGCACACCTTCGATTTTCTCAACTACCTGATCCGCACCCAGGACAGCGAGGCCAAGCAGCGGGAGATCCTCGAGTGCATCGCCGAGGATCCCGCCGGCCTCTTCTACCTCGCCATCCCCTTCATCGAGTTCTACCGGGGCGATCGCTACGAGGATGACGAAGGCTATGGCGACGTGCTGCACGCCGAAGAGGAGGATCTCGAGGAGTCCCTGCGCTACAGCGAGCGCCAGCAGGCCGAGGGCACCCACGACTACTCCCTGGATGACCCGAGAAGCCTGCTGATGCTCATTCGCGAGCAGGCCCCCGAGGTGGAAAAAGCCATCAAGGCCCTGTTGCGCAGCGAAACCTCCTCCTGGGATGGCATCATCAACAAGTTCGCCGCCGAACTGGTGATGCAGGCCAAGGAGAAAAACAAGGTCGAGGAAGACGAGTACGGCGACGTCGACGACATGTTCAGCTTCCTGGATTGAGGTGAAGACCCATGCAACTCGTCATTCGTGAAGCCAATGAAGGCCCCTTCCTCAGCCAGGTGCTGCGCTTCGGGCGCGACAACGAACGCCTGAGTCAGCAGCAGCTCGCCGCCATCAAGGGCAAGGCGGTGCTGATGAGCCTGAAATTCGCCGACAAGTACTACAACAAGTACAAGATGCACCTGCTCGAACAAGCCGCCCACGACGTCATCGGCGTGGTGAGCCTGGGGCTGCAGGAGCTCTCCGGGCGGGACACCGCAAAGGCGTTGGCCCTGCTGCAGGCGCCGGAAGGGCCCATCAAGCCATTCCAGAAGGGCTGGTCCATGCTCATCACCGTCAGCCCCAAGCAGGCGGGCAACAGCCTCTACGGGGACGTGGATGCGCGGCTCTTGGACAAGATCTCGAGCCCGCCGGACGTGGAGGAGTGGCAAGGCTGGCAGGAGTACGAAAAGGCCCTGGCCGAACACAACAAATCCCGGCTGATGGGGCTGCTGGACGGCCACTTCTTCGCCTATGACAACGATCACCCCACCATGGAAGACAAGCTGGCGGAGGCCCTGCTCTATCGCATCCTGTGCGGCAAGGGCAGTGGCGCCGCCCCGCTCAAGGTGAAGCAGGATCTCAAGCGTCGGCTGGCACGGGATATCGTGCTGCAAGATGCCTGGTTGGAGCAGGATTATATCGCCGCCCAGCTGGCACTGCTGCTGGCCGAGCTGCCCGCCGACATGGCCAATGCCCTGCGCCAGGAGCTGAGCCCGGGCTTCGTGTCCAATCTGCTGCACACCCTGAACTTCGTGCGCCAGTATCAGCAGTTGCAGCAGGAGAACGCCTCGCCGGAGAAGCTCGACAACATGGAGATGCGTGCCGGTCTCAAACACCCCCTGCTTGGCTGGCCGCTGTACCACGACTTCTAGGGATGCCCCCTTGCCCCAGGACCCCATCACGCCCGGCTCGCCGGGCGTGATGCTATCCAGCCTCGGCCAAACTACCCCCTAAGCGTCATAGGCCTGCAGTTTGTCAGGGTTATAATGGCTCCTTTCCACCGGCAGCAGGGGCCAGCCATGAGCAGAAAACCCGACCGCATCACCGCCATGCAGCAGATCATCGACGCCGTGAAGGCAGAGTTCCCGCTCTACCAGCCGGACACCTTCAAATGCGGCCCCGACAACACCTGCATCGGCTGCCCCAAGAAGCTGATGGAGCTGGTGGATACGGATCTCAGCTACTGGCAATACCAGATCGATCGCGGCATCCCGCCGACCTTCGACGAGCTCTACAGCTTCGGCAAGATGTGCAAGAACATCCGCCGGGCCCTGGTGCGCAATGGCCGCATCCCCGCCTGACGTTTTATAAACCACTGCCTTATGGTGATTTCGCAGATCGTTTCAGCTATCGGGAGTAGAAATACCCTGATGGGATAAGGCAGAGGCGATAATGTGCAATAAAACAGGCCGATCTCGGGTCTAGGATCAAGGGCCCCCAGCGGCTCACGCTATGCTCATCTCTCAATTCAGGAGGACACGCCATGACTCAGGAAAGGATCCAGACCCGCTACCCCTTGGGCGGCCCCTTCGCCACCCAAAGCGCGCTCAAGCAGGCCATCAGCCAGGCCATCGAGACCCACAAGCGGGACTTCTTCCCCCTGCTGGAGCGGCTGGTGGACGTGGGGGACACCCGGGTCAACTTGAGCCAGGAGAACCCGCTGCGAGTGCTCAGCATCGAGCTCGCAGACGATGAATCTGGAGGCATCGCCCAACTCAACTACGAATCCAACTTCGCCGAGAGCTGTCTCATCATCAACGAATACGACCAGCACCAGACCAGCGTGGCCTTTCGCCTCGACGGGGATCAGCTTGTCTTCGACGTCGAGTTGCCGATTGCGTGGAATTTCAATAACTGACGATTCATAGGCCTAATGCCGCTTGGTTTCGACACCCAACCGGCCAGCTCCCCTCACCCTAGCCCTCTCTCAAAGGGAGAGGGAACATATCGTGCCAGCCTAAGCCCTGACTGCCTCCATTCCAGCTACGCATCACCAAACCCCCCTTAGCTCACCGCCAGCCGGTATAGCTGCGACCTGCGCTCCCTTCTCCCCTTGCGGGAGAAGGGCCGGGGATAAGGGGGAATAAGCCATCAAGGCAGAAGC
This sequence comes from Aeromonas sp. NJAU223, assembly GCF_051125555.1. Taxonomy (NCBI): domain Bacteria; kingdom Pseudomonadati; phylum Pseudomonadota; class Gammaproteobacteria; order Aeromonadales; family Aeromonadaceae; genus Aeromonas; species Aeromonas sp. NJAU223. The sequence continues at coordinate 4,039,467 of NZ_CP144204.1, forward strand.
AATAGGCAAACAACAGAGAGTTGAATCAAGTAGGTCGATTAGCGAAGCGTAATCGGCCGCGCCGAAATCCCGGTGGCTATGGACATAGAGAAGAGATCAGCTGGAGCACCGGCAGAATTGCGGCAACCTGTTTTCGCGAACGTCTGATTACGCTTCGCTAATCAAACCTACGGCCCTGACCCTCTCCCAAAGGGAGATGGTCATCACAAAAATAAGACTCGGAACACAACAAGGAACCATTTGATTCTGATAAGCTAAGCGCCATAATCATTGTTAATTAACGTTTTAAGATTTCCAAAGTAAATGAACATGGTATTTTTACATGAGTGCATTAATTAGTCATTTTTAAATTTAGCATTGGTGGGCATTAAATTCCAACTTATATTAAGACAAGGACTGTATTATGAGCTTCATCATTGACATCCCATCGGAACTTGGAGATAAAAATTTAGCTGGGTTTTTCACTGGATGGACATGGCATGATGATCCCGAAAGCCCCGTTATTTTGCGTATTGAGCGCGGCACTCATATTGCGCCCTGGGCCGTCACACTATTTGGTGCGTATGCTATCTGGCTAAAAGAAGTAAGAGGAAAAGATGTCGAGCTCCACTATGATGAACATTCCTATATTGGAATGTTCATTGAGCAAATGGGACTACCTAATCTCGTTGGTCAAAAACCAAAAGCCATAAATAATGGTGACAACAGAATATTCCCCATCACTAGAATCTCCGAGAGCAAACAAATAGCTCCAATTGCAAGTGCATTAATGGAAATGCTAAGAATAGAAGATGAAGAAGTCGAAGGGGCTATAAAATACTCTTTAGTAGAATTACTACGCAATGTCGTCCAACATTCTAAAAGCAGAATAGGTGGGTTAGTTTCAGCAGTTTATTTCCCCAAAACTGGTCTTGTCGATGTAATTGTTGCGGATATTGGATGTGGCCTTCGCTCATCACTTAGAAATGCATATCGTGAAATAAATTCTGATCAAAAAGCGGTTAGATTTTCTCTTCTTCCACACGTCTCCGGAACTTTTCAAAGCGGAGCTTATCATGCTATGCGTGATAATGCTGGGCTTGGATTGTTCTTCATTAAAGAAATAGCATCAAGGGCTGGCGGTGGTTTCTTTCTTGCTTCAGGTGATATGCTTGCTGATATCTGGGGAAATAAAGATGGTTCTCTTGGAAAGAAATATATCCAGGCAAGGAACGGAGGATGGCGTGGAACCTTTGCTTTATTGCAATTAAGAAAGGACAGCATTGGTGAATTTGGATCATTATTAGCAAAGTGTCGTGAAATAGCAGATGAAGTCAGGAAGAACAGAACTAAATTTGCAATCGATTTCTTAGACGAAAAACTTGAAGTAGAAGGGTTGAAGACAATAAAAATAAAAGAATTCGAGGAGGATGTGGAGGTTGCTGCATCAATTAGAGATAGTGTGATAATACCTAGTCTAGATAGTGAAGAGCTTATTCTATTAGATTTTTCAGGAACAAGAGCGGCAACCCAATCTTTCATCCATGCGCTAATGTACAAAATATTTAGAGACGGAAAAAACTTAGAGTCTTGCTTAAGTGTATCTTGTGCAGACTCAGCCACTGCAGAAGCAATTAAAGCAGTAGCTGCATATGCTGCGGTTGAAGGGAGATAATGTTATAAATAATAAACGTTTAGTATTATCATGCACCATCAGTAACGTAGGTTGAGCTGAGTTTATGAAACTCGATATTTACCACGAAAATTAATTAATTTTAAATCACACAGTCTAAATAAAAGGGAACGACCAATTCGCTCCCTTATATTTATTTACCCTTCCTGATTTTCCCCGGCTATCGGTTCCGCACCGGCAGCGGGTTCTATCTCTATCCTATCTACCCGCTGCAGACCGCGGGGCAGCTTGGCGCCACGGCGGCCACGCTCGCCGCGGTAGTAGTCAAGATCCGAAGGTTTCAGGGTCAACTTGCGCTTGCCGGCGAACAGGGTCACCGACTGGCCTTGCGGGATGACGGCCGCCATCACCACGAACTCCTCCCGCGCCTTCACGCGCGCTGACGGTATGCTGATGAGCTTGTTGCCCTTGCCCTTGCCGAGCACCGGCAAGGTGTTCAAGGGGAACAGCAGCATGCGGCCCTCGTTGGAGATGGCCATGCAGAGATCGCTCTCGGGCGAGCCAATCTTCTGGGGCGCCATCACCAGGCCCCCTTCCGGCACGGTCAGCAGCGCCTTGCCGTTCTTGTTCTTGCCGATGAGATCGTCGTAGTTGCAGACGAACCCATAACCGGCGTCGGAGCAGATCAGGTAAGGCTCACCCTCGTTGCCCATCACCAGATGACGCACCTCCTCGCCGGCGCCGAGCGCGAAGCGGCCGGTGAGCGGCTCGCCCTGGCTGCGGGCGGAGGGCAGGGTATGGGCCTCCAGGGCGTAGGTGCGCCCCAGTGTTGAGAGGAACACCGCCTGCTGGTTGCTGCGACCGGGGGCGTGGGCCAAGTAGCTGTCTCCCGCCTTGTAGGAGAGCCCCTCCACATCCACGTCGTGGCCCTTGGCTGCACGAACCCAACCCTTGTCAGAGAGGATGACGGTGACCGGCTCGCTCGGAGTCAGCTCTTTTTCGGTCAGCGCGACTGCGGTGGCGCGCTCCACCAGCGGGGTGCGGCGCTCGTCGCCGTACTTCTCAGCGTCCGCCAGCAGCTCTTTCTTGAGCAGGGTATTGAGGCGACGCTCGGAACCCAGGATGAGTTCCAGCTTGTCGCGCTCCTCGGCCAACTCTTCTTGCTCGGCGCGCAGCTTGAACTCTTCCAGCTTGGCCAGATGGCGCAGTTTGAGTTCCAGGATCGCCTCGGCCTGGGTCTCGCTGATGTTGAAGCGCTCCACCATCACCTTGCCCGGCTCATCCTCGGTGCGGATGATCTCGATCACCTCGTCGATGTTGAGGTAGGCAATCAGCAAGCCTTCCAAGATGTGCAGGCGGGCCAGCACCTTGTCCAGGCGGAACTGCAGGCGGCGGCGCACCGTCTCACGGCGGAAGCTGATCCACTCGGAGAGGATCATCTTGAGATCTTTCACCTGGGGACGGTTATCGAGCCCCAGGATGTTGAGGTTGACTCTGTAGTTCTTCTCCAGATCCGTGGTGGCGAACAGGTGGGCCATCAGCCCCTCCACGTCCACCCGGTTGGAGCGGGGCACTATCACCAGACGGGTCGGGTTCTCATGGTCCGACTCATCTCGCAGGTCGGTGACCATGGGCAGCTTCTTGGCCACCATCTGGGCGGCGATCTGCTCCATGATCTTGGCGCCGGAGGCCTGATGGGGCAGCGCCGTGATGACGATGTCCCCATCCTCCTCGCTCCAGACCGCCCGCTGCTTGATGGAGCCCTTGCCGGTCTCGTAGATTTTGCGGATGTCATCGCGAGGGGTGATGATCTCGGCGTTGGTCGGGTAGTCCGGCCCCTGAATATGCTGCATCAGCACATCCAGGCCGGCGTTTGGGTTGTCCAGCAGCTCGGCGCACGCATAAGCCACTTCCCGCGCGTTGTGGGGCGGGATATCCGTCGCCATGCCGACCGCGATACCGGTCACCCCGTTGAGCAGAATGTGCGGCAGACGGGCCGGCAGCACCACGGGTTCTTTCATGGTGCCGTCGAAGTTCGGGGTCCACTCCACAGTCCCCTGCCCCAACTCGGAGAGCAGCAGCTCGGAGAAGCGGGAGAGCCGCGCCTCGGTATAACGCATGGCAGCGAAGGATTTGGGATCGTCCGGCGCGCCCCAGTTGCCCTGACCGTCCACCAGCGGGTAGCGGTAAGAGAAGGGCTGGGCCATCAGCACCATGGCTTCATAGCAGGCGCTGTCGCCGTGGGGATGGTACTTACCCAGCACGTCACCCACGGTACGGGCGGACTTCTTGTGCTTGGACAGCGCAGAGAGCCCCAGCTCGCTCATGGCGTAGATGATGCGCCGCTGCACGGGTTTGAGGCCATCGCCGATGTGCGGCAAGGCCCGATCCATGATGACGTACATGGAGTAGTTCAAGTAAGCCTGTTCGGTAAAGGTGCGCATCGGCTGACGCTCTACCCCGTCCAGACTGAGCTCGATAGCATCACTCATGTGATAGTTCTCTTCCGGTTCAGGAGCCGCCTTCTAGCGACTCCGGCTAAATGCTTACCGGCCCCGACAGGGCCGGCCGACGGCTTAGATGATGGCCAGGTTGCCCTTGTCGCCACGCGTGACAAGGGTGGCTGACCTAGATGATCGCCAGGTTGCCCTTCTCTTCCAGCCATTCACGGCGATCGGAGGCGCGCTTCTTGGCCAGCAGCATGTCCATCAGCGCCAGGGTCTCGTCCCCCTCTTCTCCCGCGTCGTCCATGGTGAGCTGCACCAGACGGCGGGTATTGGGGTCCATGGTGGTTTCCCGCAGCTGCTTGGGGTTCATCTCACCCAGGCCCTTGAATCGGGTCACCATCACCTTGCCCTTCTTCTTCTCCGCCTCGACCCGCTGCAACACACCGTTCTTCTCGTCCTCGTCGAGGGCATAGAAGACCTCCTTGCCGATGTCGATGCGATAGAGCGGCGGCATGGCGACGTAGACATGGCCCTGCTTGACCAGGGTTCTGAAATGCTTAACAAAAAGCGCGCAGAGCAGGGTGGCGATGTGCAGACCATCCGAGTCCGCATCCGCGAGTATGCACACCTTGCCGTAGCGCAGGCCGGACAGATCGTCCGAATCCGGATCCAGACCGATGGCCACCGAGATGTCGTGCACCTCCTGGGAGGCGAGCACCTGACCGGCTTCGACCTCCCAGGTGTTCAGGATCTTGCCGCGCAGGGGCATGATGGCCTGGAATTCCCGATCCCGCGCCTGCTTGGCGCTGCCGCCCGCGGAGTCACCCTCCACCAGGAACAGTTCCCCTTGCATGGGATCGGCGCAGTTGCAGTCGGTGAGCTTGCCGGGCAGGGCCGGACCCTGGGTGATTTTCTTGCGCACCACCGTCTTGGCGGCGCGCATCCGGCGCTGGGCGCTGGAGATGCAGAGCTCCGCCAGCTGCTCCGCCAGCTCGGTGTTGCTGTTCAAATAGAGGCTGAAGGCATCCTTCACCACCCCGGAGACAAAGGCCGAGCTCTGGCGCGACGAGAGCCGCTCCTTGGTCTGACCGGCGAACTGGGGATCCTGCATCTTGATGGAGAGGATGTAGGCGCAGCGATCCCAGATGTCTTCCGGCGTGAGTTTCACCCCGCGCGGCAAGAGGTTGCGGAACTCGCAGAACTCCCGCATGGCGTCCAGCAACCCCTGACGCAGGCCGTTGACGTGGGTGCCGCCAAGCGCGGTGGGGATCAGGTTCACATAGGATTCGGCGAGGCACTCGCCCCCTTCCGGCAGCCAGCACAGGGCCCAGTCCACCGCCGACTGCTCGGTGCTGAAGGTGCCGACGAAGGGCTGCTCCGGCAGACAGGTGAACTGCTTGACCGCATCGACCAGGTAATCCTTGAGGCCATCCTCGTAGCACCACTCAAGCCGGATGCCGGTGTTCTTGTCCAGGAACTTGATGGTGAGGCCGGGGCAGAGCACGGCTTTGGCTTTAAGCAGGTGCTCGAGCTTGGAGACCGAGAAGCGGGGCGAGTCGAAATAGCTCGCCTGGGGCCAGAAGCGCACCCGGGTGCCGGTGTTGCGGCGCCCGCAGGTGCCCGTGATGGTCAGCTCCTGCACCTTGTCGCCGCGCTCGAAGGCGATGTCATAGACCTGGCCGTCCCGGCGCACCGTCACCTCGACCCGATCGGACAGGGCATTCACCACCGAGATGCCCACCCCGTGCAGACCGCCGGAGAACTGGTAGTTCTTGTTGGAGAACTTGCCCCCCGCGTGCAGCTTGCAGAGGATGAGCTCGACCCCGCTGACCCCTTCCTCCGGGTGGATGTCCACCGGCATGCCACGGCCGTCATCGATCACCTCGAGGGACTGATCCTCGTGCAGGATCACCTCCAGATTGCGGGCATGTCCCGCCAGCGCCTCGTCGACGCTGTTGTCGATGACCTCCTGGCCGAGGTGGTTGGGCCGGGTGGTGTCGGTGTACATGCCGGGGCGACGACGCACCGGTTCGAGGCCATTGAGAACCTCGATGGCATCCGCATTGTATTGAGTAGACATGGAGGGCCTTGCGAATTGACGTTTGGGGAGAATCTTACTCGCTGAGCGGGGCTGGGACAAACCCGTCTGTGGCAAAGGGTGATCCAGAGGGGCCAAGTCACCCCGACTGGCGGGATTCAGCGGGCTTCGGGGGTGCCAGGCAGCGCCAATTGCAGTTGGGAGAGCGAGCATTGCAGCCGCCACACCAGCCCCGCTAGTGCCTGGGCCGTCGGTTCGGGATTGGCGGCCAGCCCCTGGCTGATACGCCCCAGTTCGGCCAGGGTGCGCGTCAGGGCATCATGCTGCACCCCGCCGGCATCCAGTATCCCCTTGAGGGAGCGAAGGCAGCCGTCCCGTACCAGATAGAGCGCCGGATCCCGGCTCTGCCACTGACGCAGTTGCCAGACGATGTGGCTGCAGTTGAGCAGCACCACGCCCCAGCGCAGCCCCCAGATCCTGGCGCCCTGATCCGTCCCCTGACCGAGCTGGCCGATGAGGTGATAGATCCTGGACTCGAACTCGGGCTCGCTCTGGTGCGGGCGGGATCTGAGCTGATCCATGAAATAGAGCCGCAGGCGGCGGATGAGGCGCCGGCTCTTGCGAGAGTCCGAACTGGGTCTGAGGATCTGGAACGCCAGCCCCGCCACCATGACCCCCAGCACCTTGGCGATGCTGTCGTTGACGAAGCCCTGATAGTCGTAGCTCGGCGGATTGGTGATGGCGAGGAAGGAGCCACAGAGCACGATGAGCTGGCCCCATAGCGCCGCCGAGGCGGGCTTCTGCAGCTTGAGCATCTGCATGGTCATCAGCGCCGGGAACAGCAGGGCGCAGAAGACCCAGAAGTCATCGATCTGGATCATCAGGCCGAACTTGATGGCGAAACAGGCGAGGCTCAGCAGCAGGATGGCATTGAGCATATTGCTCACCCCCTTCAGGGGCGCCGCCCCCGATGAGTAGAGCACGCAGCAGATGGAGAGCATGGTCAGCGCCGCCGCCCCGGATTCCCACTGGGTGCCTATCCAGAAGGCGCAGCCCAGCACCACGCTGGCGAAGGTGCGCAGACCATTGTAGGCCGCCTCCAGGCTGTCGGTATGGCTGGCGAGCGACGTATAGCGCGGTGGCGTCGGCCACTCCTGCCCTTCATAGCTTGCCAGTCGGCGAAGCCAGCGCTGGCACTCCAGATAGGTCCAGCAGAAGACCCGCAACCGCCACCAGAAGGTCTGCAGCCGATAGTCGTCGGAGCCCACGGCCAGGGGGGCCAGCAGGCGGGCGATGCGCACCTTGTCGCAATCGGGATCGCTCAGGGCATTGAGCACCTCGGCGAGCAGCGGCTGTAGTTGTGCCTCCAGCTCCGGCAGGTTGTGCAACATGCGGCGCTGGCCCGAGAGCAGGCTGACCATGCGCAGCTGGCGGTGCAGCAGGAAGTTGAGCAGCTTGTTGTGGCGCCTGAGCCGGTGGTGGCTCCAGACCGCCTGGATACGCAACAGGTTCAGGGTCAGGATCTGGCCTATCACCCCTTCGTGGGCACTGCGCACGTCGGCGCTTGCCTCCCCCAGCCAGAGCAGTCTTGCGTGTTCCAGCAGCCGGGCCTGGCTGCGCTGCAGGGAGGCCAGCAGGGTCTCTCCATCCGAGGTACTCGGCAGGATCATCATCATCAGACCGCCACAGAGGATGCCGGTGATCACCTCGCTCACCCGCGCCTGGGCGATGTCGAAGATGTGGCGGGGATCATCCACGTTGACGCAGGCGAAGGCGATGATGGCCGCCGTGTAGCCCGCCAGGGCGAAGGCGTAGGAGACGTTGTTCTGATAGTGGTTGGAGACGTAGGTGCAGAGTCCGAGCCAGAGCGCGATGAGGAAGGTGAAGAGCCAGGGATCGGCAAGGCCCAGACCGGTCAGCATCACGGCGGCCATGGCGCCGATGAGGCTGCCCACCACCCGTCCCAGACTCTTGCTGATGACGCCGCCAACGGTGGGAAAGCTCACCACAGCGGCGGAGGTCATGGCCCAGTAAGGGGAATCCAGCTCCAGCACGAAGGCCAGCCACAGGGACAGGCACATGGCCAGACTGTTGCGCAGGGCGTAGCGCCACTGCCCCTCATTGGCCTGGCCCCAGGGGGTGCGCCGCCAGAGGGATACCCCGGCGTTCATCTTACCCTCCTATGGTGATGGTGCAGGTGGTGCCCGCGATGAGCGCCAGATCGGACGGCACCTCCAGCAAGCGGATGCGCACCGGCACTCGCTGGGCCAGCCGCACCCAGGGCACGTTCGGTTTGACGTCGAGCAGCAGGCTGTCGCTCCCCTCCACGCTCTGATCGTGAATGGCGCGCCCTATGCTCTCCACCTCTCCCTTGAGCGCCTGTTCACCGCTGTAGAGCACGATCTGCGCCGGTTTGCCCGGCTGGATGTGCCTGAGCTTGGTTTCCTCGAAATAGCCCTGCACATAGAAGGAGTGGATGTCCACCAGGGCCACCAGGGGCACCCCGGCACTGGCATAGTTGCCGACCCGTGTCTGCAGGTTGGTGATGTAGCCATCGCTCGAGGCCTTGATGGTGGTCTGGGTGAGAGACCACCTGGCCTGCTCCAGATCCGCTTCGGCCACCTGATAGGCCGCCCGCATCGCCTGGGCGTTGAGCCGCGCCTCATCCACCGCCTCGGCGGAGATGACGGTGCGAGACAGGCTCTGGCGACGGTTCGCCTCGTGTTCGGCCTTGTCGAGATCCGACTTGGCCTTGGCGAGCGCCGCACTGGCGTTGTCCAGGGCGATGCGATAGGGCACGGGATCCAGGTTGAATAGCACCTCCCCCGCCTTCACCAGCTGGTTGTCCCGCACCGGGATGCTGACGATCTTGCCCGACACCTCGGGGGTGATGCTGACCAGCTCGGCCCGCACCTTGCCATCCCGGGTCCAGGGCCCCTGCATGTAGTAGTTCCACAGCCACCAGCCCGCCGCCAGCGCCAGGGCGCACACCAGCAGGGTGGAGAAGTATTTGAGGGTCGCGAGGGGAGATTTAGCCATGAAGCAGGATCCAGAACGCGCCGCTGACGGCGAGGATGAAGAGGGAGAGATCCATCAGCAGGGGGTGCCATACTTCGCCGCCGTAGAGCCAGTCCCGCAGCAGATGATGAACCGGCAACCAGCCGAGCAGACCGAGCAGCACCGCCTTGAACAGGGGCGGCAGATAGAGCGAGGCGCCCAGAATGAGATCGGGCAGGGCTGAGGCGATCGGCAATGGCGGCTCCCTGTGGATGGAGTAAAGAGCGGAAAACACCCGCCTTGGGCAGGCCAACCAAGGGTAACACAGCCCCCGGAGGCGCTACAGAAGCAGATGAAGCCTTCTTCTCAGCCCTTTCTGTCCGCCGGATGGTTGACCCCGTTTCGCACGGGCACGTCACCGAGATCAAACGGATTGACCCCCTCGAGACAGGCGAGGTTGTAGCCGTACTCGGCCGGGTTGGAGCGACGCTGATGATGGGTGTAGATGCCGCAGATGCCGCAGAAATAGTGCTTGGCGGTGCGGGTATTGAACTGGTAGCAACGCAGCACAGCCTCCCCCTGCAGGATGCGTATGCCCGCGAGCGGCACCGACGCGACGATGGCCCCGCGCCGCCGACAGAGGGAGCAGTCGCAGCGGCGGGGATCCACCACCCCGTCCGGCAGGCTGAGCTCCAGCACCAGCGCCCCGCAGTGACAGCTGGCCCTGTGTTTATCCTGGATGAGGGTATTGCCGATTTGCTTGATCATGGGGCCTCCTTGCCAGCCGATGTCACAAAGCGTCAGTCAAACAATGTCTCCACTCGCCCCTCTCGCACCCGCCCATGCAGGTTGTGCAACTGGCTCTCCACCACCCGGTGGCGGGAGAGCTCGGGCAACTGGTCGATGGGGAAGTAGCCGGCGCCCTGGGTCTCGTCGGTCTGGGTCAGCAGCTCGCCCCCCGTCACCTCGCACAGGAAGAAGGCCTTGTGGGCGTGGGGCAGCTGGGACGGATGGGGATGCTTGTGCTTGTCGAACAGCGCCAGCAGCCGTGTGGCATTGCACGCAAGACCGGTCTCCTCCTGCACTTCCCGCACCACAGCCTCTGCGGGGGAATCGCCGATATCGCACCAGCCCCCCGGCAGGGTCCAGCAGCCGTCGCTGCGCTCCTGCACCAGCAGGATGTGGCCGACCTCATTCACGATGAAGGCTCGCACATCCAGCTTGGGGGTGGGGTAGCCGCTGTCCAGTGCAATCCAGTGGGCGATGGCCGCGGGATCCAGCTCGCTCTGGCTGGCGATGAGGGTCACCGCGGCGTTTCGCAGCGCCTCGAAGCGGCCGATGTCGAAGGGATCCTTGGAGTAGGTGAGCCCGGCCTGGGCCGTGGCCAGCACCTGTTCAAGAAAGGCGGCCAACGGCGCTTGCATGGCTAGAGCCCGAGGAAGCGAATGATCTGGGCGGGATAACGCTCGAAGCCGACGAAGGCGTGGTTGCCGCCGCACTCCAGGGAGAGGCGGGCGAAGCGGTACTCCTCCAGCGCCTTGCGATAGTCGAGCACTTCATCCTCCTGCTGTTGCAGGATCCAGAGCCGCTCGGGGGCGCTCACCCTCACCGCCAGTGCACGCAGCTCGTCCATGTGGGCGGGCAGCAACTCATAGCGCTCATCGGTGTAGGGGTTGGTCTGGGGACCGAGATAGTCTTGCAGGAGCTCGTGGGGACGCACCGCCGGATTGATCAGCGCGGCGCGGCAGCCATGCAGCTCACTCACTCTGGTCGCCATGAAGCCACCGAGGGAGCTGCCCACGGCACCGAGTCGCAGTCCGTCACCATGGCGAGCCTTGAGGGTCGCTATCTGCTGTTCGATGGCTGCCCAGGCCGCCGCCGGGGTGTTGGGCTGGGCCGGGATCACAACCTGGATATCCGGCCTGTTTGCCGCCACCCAGGCCGCCATCTGCTGTGCCTTGGCGGATCCCGGCGACGAATTGAAGCCGTGCAGATAGAGCAGGACTGATTTCATGCCGGCTCCCTCATTAACTGTGCCTTGGCGGATCCCGGCGAAGAGTTGAAGCCGTGCAGATAGAGCAGGACTGATTTCATGCCGTTCCCCTCAGTAACCGGTGGCGTTGGGGTCTGGCACGAACTGTCCCATGGGCAGACGCCACACCTGGCTATCCAGCCGACCATCCGGATAGAGGGTCATATAGCGCCAGCCCGGGCCGGATTCATCCAGTGCGAACCCATCGGAAAGCGGCTTGAACTGGATGCAGGTGGAGGGACTGGCGATGAGCCTCACCCCGCGGTGCATCTCGTCAAATTCCTGATGGACGTGACCAAACAGTATGGTCTTCTGCTGCGGGTGACGGGCCAGCACGGCGAACAGCTCGTCGGCATTCTTGAGGTTGTGCTGATCCAGCCAGGCACAGCCCACCGGTACCGCCTGATGGTGCAGGGCGATGAGGGCGTGGCGGTCGGGGTACTGGCGCAGGGCGCGATCCAGCGCCGCCAGCTGGTGATCGCCGAGCAGGCCGTGGGGTTTGCCGCGTACCTGGGTGTCGAGCAGTATGATCTGCCAGTGATCCCCCACCAGTTGCTTGGCCTCGCTGATCCCGGCGGCATGCAACTGCTCCGTCATCAGCGGGCCGTCGTCATGATTGCCGGGCAGCCAGTAGATGGGGCGAGCCAGGGGCGCCATCATGGAGGCAAAACGCTGATAGGACTCGGGGCTGTGATCCTGGGAAAGATCCCCGGTCGCGAGCACCAGGTCGAATGGATGTGCATTGTCCTTCACCCGTGTCAGCACGGCATCCAGACTCTCGGCGGTGCGTACGGCCAGCAGTAGTCCTTCGGCACTGGCGAAAAGATGGGTATCGGTAATCTGTAACAGACGCACGTTTCCGTCCGGCGCCTGAGGTAGCTCTGTTTCCAAAATCACGCTTCTTTTTATGAGTTCAACTAGAGGATGTTAATCAAGCTGGTGCCATGTTTGAGACAAAACTTCAGCCATTCGGCCAGAAACAGATTTACCTGCTCCTTTTCATCCCTGTGGTGCATTTTTTGATTGGGATAATCATAACGTGGTTGCAACATTGAAATCTGTTGCGCGGCACACACTTCCGCCATGCGCACATCATGATACAAACGAATCTCGATACGAGCCTGCAAGTAGCTCGGCAACTCGGGATTATCCTGGGTCAGGATCACCTGGCTGGTGAAACGGCTGTCATCGCTGACGGTCAGCCTGAACTGCAGGCCGTTTCCCACCTGATAACGGCGCTCGTCCCCCACGGTACCACCCGGTGGCAGCAGCTTCATCAAGGCCATGTAGTTCACCTCGCAGGTACGCTGCAAGGACATCAGGTCAGGCACATGGCGCTTGGCGAGGAGTACGGACATCTCAGCGCCCCGCCAGCCAGCGCGTCTGCAGCTCACCATGATTGAGCGCCAACCATTGCAGGGCGATGACGGAGGCGGCGTTGTCGATGCGCCCCTCTTTCAGCCAGGCGTAGGCCTGCTCGCGGCTCACCACGTGCACCCGGATGTCTTCCCCCTCTTCCGCCAGACCGTGGATCCCGGCGGCCTGACTGGCGTCAACTTCCCCCACATAGACCTCGATCCGCTCGGTGCTGCCCCCGGGGCTAACCAGATAGCTGATGGCATGCTCACAGCGCCCCACCTCGAGGCCCGCCTCTTCCACCGCCTCCCGACGCACCACGGCCTCCGGGGTCTCCCCTTCGTCGATGATGCCGGCCACCAGTTCCAGCAGCCAGGGGGTGGTGCCTGTCTCCATGGCGCCGATGCGGAACTGCTCCACCAACACTATCTGGTCACGCACCGGATCATAGGGCAGCAAGGCTGCGGCATGGCCCCGTTCGAACAGCTCGCGGACGATGGGCTCGTTCCAGCCACCGGCAAATAATCTGTGCTGCAGGCGATAGACGTTCACCTTGAAGAATCCGTTATATCCGGATGATTTTTCGATGATTTTCACATCACTACCCGAGTAGTGACGGGTTTGTGGCAAGGTTTGCTGCGACATACGACACTCCTGCCAGCTTGACTTGGCGAGGTTTGACCATAATATTCGAGAACATGAATGAACGTTCATTCACTCATTCTCGCTGGCGATAGGGGATGGATTTTAGCAGCCACAGGGTATTTGGCTAGGCACGCAGCCCAGAAAATCCCCCCGAAACCTTGACATTACCGCTGCTGGAAAAGAGACAGTTCGCATTCAAATTTGCTTATAGTAGAGTGGTTAAGCTGAAATCAAGCTTGCTCGGTGACAATCTCTCCTCCCTCTTCATCCAGCGGACAGCTTTGGGTTGATACATAAGGTCAAAACTATCATATGAAAAGAACACTCTTGTCAGTCATGGTGATGCTGGGTGTGAGCAGCGCTGCTCATGCCGAAAACCTGCTCGATATTTACCAACAGGCCCAGGTCAAGGATACCCAGCTGCTGGAGTCCAAAGCGAGACGAGACCAGGCCTTCGAGAAGATCAATGAATCCCGTGCAGCCCTGTTGCCACAGATCAACCTGGGCGCCGGTCTGAACTATCTGCAGAACAAGAACGACACCCAGACCAACACCGGAGCCAACGGTTCCCTCACCCTGGATCAATCCATCTATCGCCGCAGCAACTGGGTCAATCTGGATCTCACCGAGAAGAGCGCCACCCAATCCGACGTGGGCTACAACCTCGAAATTCAAAACCTGATGCTGCGTACCTCCCAGGCTTACTTCGATGTGTTGAAGGCCATGGACACCCTGGAATTTGTACGCGCCAACAAGGTCGCGGTCGAGCGTCAGCTCGAACAGACCCAGCAGCGCTTCGAAGTGGGCCTGACCGCCATCACCGACGTGCATGAAGCCGAGGCCGAGCGCGATCAGGCGCTGGCAGACGAGATCAATGCCGAGAACACCCTGGACAACAGCTACGAGAGCCTGCGTGAGCTGACCGGCATCGATCACCGCCAGCTGGATGTGCTGAACACCGATCGCTTCGCTCCGCAGAAGACGCCGTTCAACTCCGACAAGTGGCTGGAGCTGGCGCTGGACAAGAACCTGGAACTGCACAGTGCCCGCATCGGCAAGGACATCGCCAAGGAGCAGATCGATCTGGCCAAGACCGGTCATGAGCCGACTCTGGATCTGGGCGCCGGTCTCAGCGCCGGTTACAACGACTACAAGGACGAGATCCGCAACCCCGAGAGCAACAGCAATCAGGGCAACGTGGGCTTGACCTTCAATCTGCCGCTCTATACCGGCGGGGCCACCACCTCCCAGGTCAAACAGGCGCAGTTCAACTACGTGGCCGCCAGCGAGCAGCTCGAGCGCAGCTTCCGTTCGGTACAGAGCACCGTACGCTCTTCCTACAACAACGTGAACGCCAGCATCGGCTCGGTCCGTGCCTACAGCCAGTCCGTCATCTCCGCCGACAGTGCCCTGAAGGCGACCGAAGCCGGTTACGAAGTGGGGACCCGCACCATAGTCGACGTGCTGGACTCCACCCGCAAGCTGTACGAAGCCAAGCAGAAGCTCTCCGAGGCGCGCTACAACTACATCCTCAGCATCCTCTCCCTCAAGCAAGCCGCCGGTACGCTGGAGCAGAAGGATCTGGAAGACGTGAACCAGGGTCTGATGCCCGCCCCTCAGGTCACCAAGAAGTCCTGATCCGGTTTCACGCCATGCAAAAGGCGACCATAAGGTCGCCTTTTTGTTGTCTGCCCATGCTTCATCAGGGCGGACGGACACCATCAAAAAACCCGGCCTCGGCCGGGTTTTTCATGACATATCAACCTTAGCCGCGTTCGCGGATGGTCTTGATGATGTCGCTGGTGGAGCAGCCGTCCTCGAAGTTCAGCACCCGCACCTCGCCGCCGTTGGCGGTCACCTCGGCGTAGCCGGCAATCTCTTCAGGCTTGTAGTCGCCGCCCTTGACCAGCAGATCCGGCAGGATCTCGGCGATCAGCCGCTGCGGAGTGTCTTCACCAAAGGGCACGACCCAGTCCACGGCACCGAGTGCCGCCAGCACCGTCATGCGGCGCTCGGTCGGGTTGACCGGGCGACCCGGCCCCTTCAGGCGGCGCACCGAGTCATCGGTATTGACCGCGACGATCAGGCGATCCCCGAGCTTGCCGGCGTTGGCCAGGTAGGAGACATGGCCCGCATGCAGGATATCGAAGCAGCCGTTGGTCATCACCACCTTCTCGCCCCGCAGGCGGGCAGCCTGCACGGCCACCTTCAACTGGGCCTCGGACATGACGCCGAAGCCGGTTTCGTGCTCGGTGTAGAGCGCATTGGCGAGTTCGACCGGGCTGACGGTGGAGGTACCCAGCTTGCCGACCACGATGCCGGCGGCGGTGTTGGCCAGGGCACAGGCCTCGTCCAGACTCTTGCCGGCGGCAAGGGAGGTCGCCAGGGTGGAGATGACGGTATCACCGGCACCGGTCACGTCATAGACCTCGTGCGCCTGGGCAGGCAGGTGCAGCTCGGGCTGACCTTCGCGGATCAGGGTCATGCCGTTCTCGGAGCGCGTCACCAGCAGGGCCGCCAACTCGAAGCGCTTGACCAGCTCCAGCCCCTTGGCGACCAGCTCGGCCTCGTTCTTCACCTTGCCCACCACGGCCTCGAATTCGGACATGTTGGGGGTCAGCAGGGTGGCGCCACGGTACTTCTCGAAATCCGTCCCCTTGGGGTCCACCAGCACGGGGATGCCGGCGGCGCGGGCACGAGCAATCATGCCGGGGACGTCGTTCAGGGCGCCCTTGCCGTAGTCGGAGAGGATCATCACGTCCGCCTGGGGCAGCGCCTGCTCGACCTTGTTCATCAGCAGGGAGGCGTCCACGTCGTGGAAAGCCTCTTCAAAATCCAGACGCAGCAGTTGCTGGTTGCGCGACAACACCCGCAGCTTGGTGATGGTCGGATAGTCCGCCAGACGAACAAAATCACAGGCGACCTTGACCCCGGCCATCTGGCTCGCCAGGGCGTCGGCCGGCTCATCCTGACCGGTCAGTCCCAGCAGCACGGCGTGGGCACCGAGCGCGGCCGAGTTCAGGGCCACGTTGGCGGCGCCACCCGGGCGCTCCTCGATGTGTTCGACCTTGACCACGGGCACCGGCGCCTCGGGGGAGATCCGGCCGGTGGGGCCGTGCCAATAGCGGTCCAACATGACATCGCCAACGACCAGGACGCGGGCTTTTTCAAACTCGGGCAGGGTGATCTTCATCTGTATCGGCTCTCAAAACCTGAAAAATTCAGTCCCGGATTTTATCACACTCTTTTCCCTGGCGTGAAAAAAGCGCGGTAACCCCAGCGGTGGCGGCCCTTCCCCGTCGTTTGACCCCTCTGACCAGATGCGGCGATTCGCACCCGCCCCCCCTTTTCGGATAGAATCCTCAGATTGCGCTTAACACCGTTCGCACGGGGCCAGTGCCGCGAGGCCCTCTCCCTCATGCGGCCTCCCGCTGATTTGCGATTGAGAACAAGAGACTCTTCATGGCCCAAGAACACGCTCCCCGCCTCGAACCCCGTCTGTTCCATCCCCGTTATTGGGGCAGCTGGCTCGGCCTCAGTCTGCTCTGGCTGCTGGTGCTGCTGCCCTGGCGCAGCCAGATGTGGCTGGGCCGCCAGCTCGGTACCCTGGCTCGCAAGATATTGAAATCCCGCGTCAAGATCGCGCGCCGCAATCTGGAGCTGGCCATGCCCGAGCTCAGCCGGGATCAGCGAGAGGCCTTGCTGGTGCAAAACTTCGAGAGCGTGGGCTGCGCCATCTTCGAGGTGGGCATCGCCTGGTTCTGGCCGGACTGGCGGATGCGCCGCCTGATGAAGGTGGAAGGAGAAGAGCACGTCATCGACGCCGTCGAGAAGGGTCAGGGCATGCTGCTGCTCTCCTGCCACTTCCTGACGCTGGAACTCAACGCCCGCTGCTTCGGCCTGGTACGGCCCGGGGTCGGCGTCTACCGCCCCAACACCAATCCCGTGCTGGAGTATGCCCAGTACCACGGCCGCTGCGCCTCCAACAAGTATCTGGTGGACCGGCTGGACGTGAAGGGGATGATCAAGGCCCTGCGCAACGGCGATGCCCTCTGGTACGCGCCGGATCACGACTACGGCGCCCATGCCAGCGTCTTCGTGCCCTACTTCGCGGTGGAGCAGGCCGCCACCATCACCGGCACCGCCACCCTGGCCCGGGTCAAGAACACCGTCACCCTGCCCTGCTACAACATCCGTACCCAGGACGGCTACACCCTGCACATCGGGGCGCCCCTGACGGATTATCCGAGCGGCGATGACGTGGCCGATGCCGCCCGCGCCAACCGGGAGATTGAAGCCGCCGTACGCCGCGCGCCCGAGCAGTACATGTGGCTGCACCGCCGCTTCAAGACCCGCCCCAATCCGGAGGATGCGGGTTTCTACTAAGCGCCGCCCCACGAAAAAGCCCTCGCACAGCGAGGGCTTTTTGTTATCGGTCTGGGAGTCAGCGAACCAGCCGGTAGATGGCGTAACCCGGATGTTTGGCATCACTCATTGGCAGAGTGGACTGATAGCTCAAGTCTGCCCCCGCCAGGGCTTTGGCCTCATCCCGTGGCGAAGAGTAGAGGCGCACGTCCACGCCCGCAGGCAGTACCTTCATGTGCCAGTTGTCGTTGGCCGCCGGGCTGAAGCCGGACGGGTTGTCCGCGGACTGGGACTTCAGATACTGGGCGATGATCTCCCGCGTTTCGAAGGGATCCTCGTGGACGATGTTGCTGCCATCGATCCCCGGGAAGTGTCCGCCGCCGCTGGCACGGTAGTTGTTGGTCACCACGTAGAACTTCTGGGCCGGATCCAGGGGCTGGCCGTTGAAGGTCAGGCCGCTGATGCGTTGGCCATCGCTCACCTTGGCGCCGTCCTTGTTGTAGCGGGCGGGCTGGGTGATATCCACCTCGTAGCTGACCCCGTCGATGACGTCGAAGTTGTAGGTGGGGAAGTTCTCGTTCACCAGCCACTGCACGCCCGTGTTGCCGGCGTCGATCTGGTTGAACTGGCCGGCGCTCATCTCCAGCCACTCCTTGACGGTGGCGCCGTTCACCTCCACCACCTGCAGGGTGTTCGGGTAGATGTAGAGGTCGGAGACGTTGCGCAGGGAGATGTTGCCCTGGGCCACATAGGTGAAGTCATTGATGCCGTTGCGACCACCGCGGAAGGGGGCGGCCACCGAGAGGATGGGGTAAGGCTCCTTGAGCAGGCCGTCTTTTTGCAACTGCTCGGCATGCTGACGCTGGGCGTCACTCACCAGTTGGACGGACGGATCATCCTGCACCAGGGCGAAGAAGCTGTGGATGGGGGAGGTGATCTTGCCGAGCGGCTCGTCCAGCCAGAGGTTGGTGGCGTCGTGATCCGCCTGCACCAGGTCCACCACCCGCTGATCCACGGCGCTGCCTTCGCTGGAATCGATCTTGCGCAGGCTGGCCTGGCTCTGCCTCACCTGCCACTTGCCATCCACCTGCTCCAGCTTGAGATCGATGATGCCGAGGTGATTGCCCCAGTAGCCGGGCATGACGGTGGGGATGCCACTCAGGGTGCCAGCCTGGTTGTCCACCTCCGGCAAGTCCGGGAAGTCGCCGGGGAAGTTCTTGTGGGCGTGGCCCAGCATCAGGGCGTCGATGCCCTTCACCTTGGCCAGGTGCCAGGCGGAGTTCTCCATCATGGCCTCGTAGCTGCTGGCGTTGATGCCGGTGTGGGCGACCACCACCACGATGTCGGCCCCCTTGGCGCGCAGCTCCGGCACGTAATGGTTTGCGGTTTCCACCATGTCGGCCACCACGACCTTGCCCTCCAGGTGGCGCTTGTCCCACTGCAACACCTGGGGCGGGGTCAGGCCGAGGATACCGACCTTGACGGTTTGCGGCTGGCCCTTGTCATCCGTCACCTTGCGCTCCAGCAGCAGGTAGGGGGTGAACTTGTTGCCGCTCCAGTCAATCTGCCCCTTGGCATCGCGCTTGAAACTCCCGGCCTCGAACACGTTGGCGTTCACGTAGGGGAACTTGGCCCCCGCCAGCACCTTGCCGAGGTAGTCCAGCCCGTAGTTGAACTCGTGGTTGCCGAGGTTGCCGGCGTCATAGCCGAGTTCGTTCATGGCCTTGAACACCGGATGAGCCTGCTTGTCGAGGTAGCCGGCACCGGACTGTTCGAAGATGTAGTCAGCCAGCGGCGTGCCCTGAATGAGATCGCCGTTGTCGAGCAGCAGGTTGTTGGGGTTCTCGGCGCGGGCGGCCCGGATCAGCAGAGCCGTGCGGGAGAGGCCGAATTTGCGATCCTCCTTGTTCTGGTAGTAGTCATAGCCCAGCACGTTGGAGTGGATATCGGAGGTCTGGATGAGGCGCAGGGAGACGGCTCCCGGTTGCGCCTCGCTGTCGTTGTCGCTGCTACAGGCAGACAACAGCACGATGGCGGCAATAGCCCCCAGTTTCATGGTTTTATTCACTGTCTATTCCCTTTTTTATGAGTGACGCTTTACCAGCGACGGGAATTTAACAGACGAATATGTCAGCAGATGAAGCCGGGACTCATTTTTATGAGGCCCGGCACAAAAATAGCCTTATGACGCCATCAGGGCCCCGAACGCCAACTTGGCTGCCAGCACCAGCATGATGATACCGACAATAATATCAATGGCTTGCTGCACTTTCCCCCGTGCGAGCCAGGGTGAAAGCGCCGCCGCCCCGAACGCCAGGCTGTAGAACCAGACCAGGGAGGCCAGCATGGCCCCGGCCGCGAAGGCGGGCCTGAGATCCTCGGCGAACTGGCTGCCGAAGGAGCCGAGCAGCATCAGGGTATCCAGGTAGACGTGGGGGTTGAGCAGGGTCACCCCCAGGGTCATGGCCAGCACGCTCTTGATCCCCATCAGCTGGGGGGAATCCTCCAGCGCCCCGCCCTGCCCGCGCCAGGCGCTGCGCAGGGACCGCACGCCGAACCAGCCGAGGAAGATCACCCCTCCCCAGGTCAGCAGCGCCAGCCCGATGGGGCTGGCCGCCAGCAGATTGGCACCGCCGAACACCCCGATGCCGATCAGCACGAGGTCGCACAGGCAGCAGAGGGTGGCCGTCAGCAGGTGATGGTTGCGGTGGATGCCCCGGCTCAGCACGAAGGCATTCTGGGCGCCGATGGGAATGATCATGGCGAGGCCGAGGGTAAAGCCTTGCAGGGTAGTGGCAAACATAGGGGGTACGTCCAGTGAAGAGATGGACGGCACTATAGAGCCTGCCTCTTCATCAGAGAAATTCATTCATTTGCTGATGCATTAGCCATTCTGATGACAAAGCGGTTTGCCATTCCCCCTCCCCTGTCAATAGCAGGATCTGACAATTGTCCCTCCCCCTCCCCGACCCGAGAATCGTCAGGGTTATTTCCCCGGGCACGGCAAAACGCCGGCCAGACGGGGAGAGACGCAATCCGGCATCCCGCGGCGACAAGGATCTTGGCACTGTGATCGGGAGAGGTGGAAGTGAGCTCCATGAGAAGCCCAGCGACAGCTTGTTGTCGCCAGGCCCGGGATCATTGCAGCAGCGAGGGATAGTTGGTGATCACGACCTGTTCCAGGTTGGGCAGCAGAATGCCGCTGCTCACCCCCTTGGCGATGGCCTGGTAGCGATTCATGGAGCCGGTCTTGCGGGTCACCTGATTGAGGTGGTAGTTCACGGTGCGCTCGGTGATGCCGAGGATGCAGGCGATCTCGCTCGAGGTCTTGCCTTCGCTGGCCCAGAACAGGCACTCGGTCTCCCGCTCGGTCAGCGCCTCCTGCTCCTCCTCCAGCATGCTCTTGCGCACGATCCGGATCGCCGCCTCGAAGATGTAGTTGGACATCCAGGAGAGGATGGGCGAGGACTCCAGCAGCAGATCGCTCGAGGCCCGCTCCCGGGTGATGAAGGAGAGAATGCCATTCTCCCCCGCCGCCCCGTGCAACGGGAAGGAGATGCCGTTGCGCAGGCCGAACTCCGCCGCCAGCCCCATCACATCCATGCTGCCCTCTTGCAGGAAGCGCGCCTTCTCGTCCAGCCGGTTCCAGTAGATGGGCAGGGTCTGCTTGCGGGCGAGCTGAATGATGGGATCACAGGAGAGCATGTGGTTGGCCGTGTAGGCCTGCACCCAGGAGTCGGGGCACTGGTTGAACAGCACCACCTTGGGCCTTTGCATGGACATGGGCAGGATGAGCGCAAAACGATAGTAGTCGTAACCCATTCCCAGGGTGAAGCGGCCGATCAGTTCGGCCAGCCGATTGCCATCGGTAACCAGTGTGAAATGTTCCAGATACTCAAGCAGTTGGTCGCGTGTCATTAGGCTAGCCCCCCTAGACAAGGCTTTGGATTATAGCGCCGAAACATGAAATGGAGAGACATGAATGCTTGTTTTCAAAGGAAAAATAAAAGAACACCCCAAATGGGAGGTCGAAAACGAGCTCTATCGCTTTCGCAAGCGAGTCTTCTCCGATCGGCTCGGCTGGGATGTGGAAGCCCACAAGGGGCTGGAGCGGGACAGTTTTGACAAACCGGACACCCACTGGGTGCTGATCGAAGACGAACAAGGGCTGTGCGGCTGCATCCGGTTGCTCAGTTGCGCCCAGGATTACATGCTGCCCAGCATCTTCCCCTGCGCCCTCGCCGGCGAGATGGCTCCCCGCGGCCCGGAGGTCTGGGAGCTGACCCGGCTCGCCGTCGACGCCAGCCGGGCTCCCCAGCTCGACAACGGCATCAGCGAGCTGACCTGCGTCATCTTCCGCGAGGTCTATGCCTTCGCCAGAGAGCAGGGGATCCGGGAGCTGGTCGCCGTGGTCAGCCTGCCGGTGGAGCGCATCTTCCGCCGCCTCGGCCTGCCCATCGAGCGTCTGGGCCACCGCCAGGCCGTGGATCTCGGCGCGGTGCGCGGGGTCGGCATCCGCTTCCTGCTGGACGAGCGCTTCGAGCGCGCCGTCAACCGGCCGCTGCGGGGCCGCTACAGCCGGGCCGGCGAGCTGCTCGGCACCCCCTGAATCCACTCAGCCCGCCCCATGCGGCCGACCCTCCGACTCTCGCCATAAAAAAGTCCCGGGACTGTGCCCGGGACCAAAACTCTCGCTATGGCCCGTTTCCACCCCATGCAAAAACGGACCGAGTGAGTATCCAATGAATCTCATTCGCCCGCTACTGTCACTTATCACAGTGGCCGACCTGCACCTTCCCGGCAGCCGGGATGCCACCAGAGCCCGCTTCGCCTGGTTGCCAACCCAGCACTTTCAGTAGCATATTTACTGATATTGAAATTTTCATAAGGAATGCTGATGAAGGCACTGGACTATAAGCTGCTGCTGGCGCTGGACGCCGTGATGGAGGAGCAGAATTTCGAACGGGCCGCCCAGCGCCTGCACCTCACCCAGTCCGCCATCTCCCAGCGCATCAAGCAGTTGGAGCAGCAATTCGCCGAACCGCTGATCATCCGCAGCCAACCCCTGCGGGCCACCGAGCTCGGCCAGAAGCTGCTGGCCCACTACCGTCAGGTGCGCCAGCTGGAGCTGGAGTTGGCGGGGGAACTCTCCCCCGAGGAACCCCAGGCACCGGTGCGGGTCAGCATCGCCATCAACGCCGACAGCCTGGCGACCTGGTTCCTGCCCGCCCTCGGCCCGCTGCTTGAGCAGCACCCCATCGAGCTGAACCTGCTGGTGGATGACGAGAGCCGCACCCTCGACAAGGTGCGCGAGGGCCAGGCATTCGGCGCCGTCAGCCTGCAGCCCCAGCCGCTCGCCGGTTGCTGTGTCGATGAGCTCGGCGAGATGCGCTACCTGCTCACCGCCAGCCCCGCCTTCGTCGCCCGTCACTTCCCGCACGGCCTCACCGCCACCGCGCTCGCCAAGGCACCGGCGGTGGCCTTCGACCAGCGCGACGACATGCACGTGAGTTTCGTGGCCCGCCACTTCGGCCTGAAACCCGGCGGCTACCCCTGTCACACGGTGCGCTCCTCCGAGGCTTTCGTCGCCATGGCCGAACAGGGACTGGCCTGCTGCCTCATTCCCGAGCTGCAGATCCGTCGCCAGCTGGCGGAGGGCAGCCTGCTCGATCTCTGCCCGGATCTTCACCTGGTGGAGCGGCTCTACTGGCATCGCTGGGTGCTGGAGCGGGGGCTGCACAAACAGGTCTCCCAGCGCCTGATCGTGCAGGGTCGCCGGGCACTGCAACCCCGCTGACGCGGCCATTCACCTTGGCTTTGGGGGGGTAAAAACGTATAGTGCTGGGCGATTCTTCATCGGTTTCCACCTCAGGTTCCTCACTTATGTTTCAAGACAATCCGCTGCTGGCCCAGCTCAAGCAACAAATCCGCGAGAACATCCCCAAGAAAGAGGGTGTGATCCGCGCCTCCGATCGAGGCTTCGGCTTCCTGGAGGTCGATGAGAAGACCAGCTATTTCGTGCCCCCTCCCTACATGAAGAAGGTGATGCACGGTGACCGGGTGAGCGCCCTGATCCGGACCGAGAAAGAGAAGGAAGTGGCCGAGCCGGACGCCCTGCTGGAGCAGGCGGTGACCCGCTTCGTCGGCCGCGTGAAGATGTTCCGCGACCGCCTCAACGTGGTGCCGGATCACCCCCTCATCAAGGACGCCATCAAGGCCCGCGCCAAGAAGGGTCTGGACGAGAAGTCCTTCAAGGAAGGGGACTGGGTGGTGGCGACCCTCAAGCGCCACGCCCTGGTGGACGGCAACTTCTCCGCCGAAATCACCCAGCTCATCGCCGACAAGGACGATCACAACGTGCCCTGGTGGGTAGTGCTGGCGCGCCACAACCTGGCCCAGATTGAACCGGCCGACCTGCCGGAGTGGAAGGTGATCGAGGAGGAGGAGCTGCCCCGCACCGACCTGACCTCTACCCCCTTCTTCACCATCGATGGCGCCAAGACCAAGGACATGGATGACGCCCTGGCTATCCGCAAGCTGGACAACGGCTGGGAACTGCTGGTGGCCATCGCCGATCCGACCGCCTACGTGGCCGAGGGCAGCGAGCTGGATCTGGAAGCCGCCAAGCGCGCCTTCACCGTCTACATGCCGGGCCGCAACGTGCCCATGATCCCGCGCACCCTCTCAGACGAGCTCTGCTCCCTGAAAGAGGGCGAGGAGCGCAACACCCTGTGCGCCCGCCTGCTCATCGCCGAGGATGGCCTGCTGCTGGAAGAGACCGAGTTCTTCGCCGCCCGCATCAACTCCCACGCCCGCCTCTCCTATGACGACGTCTCCGACTGGGCCGAGCACGGCAAAGAACTGAACATCGACGCCGAGGTGCTGGCCCAGCTGCCGCTGATGAAGGCCATGACCGAGGCCCGCATTGCGTGGCGTACCGAGCACGCCCTGGTGTTCCCGGACCGCCCCGACTACGACTTCGAACTGGGTGAGAACGGCGAAGTGCTGGCCATCCACGTGGAGCCGCGTCGCATCGCCAACCGCATGGTGGAAGAGTCGATGATCGCCGCCAACATCTGCGCCGGCCGCGTGCTCGGCAAGCAGGTGGGTTACGGCATCTTCAACGTCCACACCGGTTTTGACGAGGAGTCCCTCGATGGTGCCATCGAGCTGCTCAAGACCGCCGAGGCGCCGTTCGAGAAGGAAGAGATCGCCAGCCTGTCCGGCTTCTGCGCCCTGCGCCGCTGGATAGACAACCTGGATACCCGCTGGCTGGACGGCAAGATCCGCCGCTTCCAGAGCTATGCGCTGATGTCCTCCGAGCCGGGTGCCCACTACGGCCTGGGGCTGGACGCCTATGCCACCTGGACCTCCCCCATCCGCAAGTACGGCGACATGGTCAACCATCGTCTGCTGAAAGCCGTCATCGCCGGCAAGGCTCCGGGCCCGCGCCCGAGTACCGAGCTGACCGAGCACCTGACCGCCTGCCGCCGCCTGCACCGCATGGTGGAGCGCGACATCGGCGACTGGCTCTATGTCCGCTACCTGATGTCTGCCGCCGGCACCGATCAGGTGTTCAACGCCGAGATCATCGACGTGATGCGCGCCGGCCTCAAGCTGCGCCTGCAGGAGAATGGCGCCGTGGTCTTCATGCCCGCCCGCCACATCCTGGACAACAAGGACAGGCTGGAGTGCAACTGGGACAACGGCCGCGTCTATCTGGACAAGACCGAGGTGGTCTACGAGCTCGGTCAGGTGATCCAGGTCAAGCTGACCGAAGCGGTGGAAGAGACCCGCTCCCTCATCGCCAAGCCGGCGGTGGCGCTGGTACCTGGCCCGGCGCCGGTCGCCCCGGCCGCCGATGCCGAGACGCCGGCCGATCCGGCTCCCAAGGCGGAGTAAGCTCTCCCCTTTCAAAAGGCCCGCCCCGTGCGGGCCTTTTTCATGGCGGTGCCCGGGCCGCTCACCACTCATTCCCACCCCGCGTACCCCTTTCCCGATCCTTCCCCCTCAGGCTTACTACAGACGAAACTCTGCTCCCCTCCCTCTCTCTGCCTGAAAGTGGGCAACAAATCAGAGTGATTCATCGCTCAGTTAGCCCATTGCATGGCAGATCCATCGCTGCCACCCCCGGATACAGGTTCAGTGACAGGGCTTCAATTGGAGTCAAATTCGCATTTTGTGACTAAAATCACATTGACAGCCACTCACGGCAGGCATGAAAACGAGAAGTAAATCACGGTAAAACATCGTTCGCAGCAGAAAAGAACGAAAAGTAGCCAAAAAACAGTTCTAAATCGTGATTGGGATCACTCATGAGGGAGGGGGGAGGGAGGTGTATTTGAGAGGCAAGTCACAAGATGCCCCGTTTTCAGCCTAATTTGATCGCAAGCTGGTAGATTGAAGTTGCTTAGACGACCCGGATGGGGGTTCGGCAAAACCCACCACTCCGACTACCACTCTTAATCAAACAGGCTTAAAACGGGGTCCCGACATGTTATCACCGGATACCAAAGTCAAGATACAGAATTTTGGACGCTTCCTGTCCAATATGGTCATGCCCAACATAGGCGCCTTCATCGCCTGGGGCTTCATTACCGCCCTCTTCATCCCCACCGGCTGGCTGCCCAACGAGACGCTCGCCAAGCTGGTCGGCCCCATGATCACCTACCTGCTGCCACTGCTCATCGGCTACACCGGCGGCAAGCTGATCGGCGGTGAACGGGGCGCCGTGGTCGGTGCCATCACCACCATGGGGGTCATCGTCGGCACCGACATCCCCATGTTCATGGGTGCCATGATGGTCGGTCCCCTCGGTGGCTGGGCCATCAAGCGCTTCGACAAGGCGATGGAAGGCCGGGTCA
Source organism: Aeromonas sp. NJAU223 (assembly GCF_051125555.1). Lineage (NCBI taxonomy): Bacteria > Pseudomonadati > Pseudomonadota > Gammaproteobacteria > Aeromonadales > Aeromonadaceae > Aeromonas > Aeromonas sp. NJAU223. The sequence continues at coordinate 4,065,823 of NZ_CP144204.1, forward strand.
AGAGCGGCTTCGAGATGCTGGTCAACAACTTCTCCGCCGGCATCATCGGCATGTTGTGCGCCATCCTCGCCTTCTTCGTGATCGGTCCCTTCGTCAAGGTGCTCTCTGGCGCCCTGGCTGGCGGAGTCGACTTCCTGGTCGCCCACAGCCTGCTGCCGCTGACCTCCATCTTCGTCGAACCGGCCAAGATCCTGTTCCTGAACAACGCCATCAACCACGGCATCTTCTCGCCGCTCGGCATCCAGCAGGCGACCGAACAGGGCCGTTCAATCTTCTTCCTGATCGAAGCGAACCCGGGCCCGGGCCTCGGCGTGCTGCTGGCTTACATGGTGTTCGGCCGTGGCAATGCCAAGCAATCCGCTGCCGGTGCCTCCATCATTCACTTCTTCGGCGGCATCCACGAGATCTACTTCCCCTATGTGCTGATGAACCCGCGCCTCATCCTGGCGGTGATCGCCGGCGGTATGACCGGTGTCTTCACCCTGACCCTGTTCAACGCGGGCCTGGTCTCTCCGGCCTCCCCCGGCTCCATCTTCGCCGTGTTGCTGATGACGCCCAAAGCCTCCCTCATCGGGGTGCTGCTCTCCATCGTCGCCTCGGCCACCGTCTCCTTCCTGGTCGCCGCCGTCTTCGTGCGTGCCCAGCAACCGGAAGCCGACGAAGCCGATGCCCTGGGTGAAGCCACCCGCAAGATGAAGTCCATGAAGGGTGCCAAGCCAGAAGCCGCTGCGGCCAAGAAGCCCGGTGGTGAACTGATGGCGGTACGCAACATCGTCGTCGCCTGCGATGCGGGCATGGGCTCCAGCGCCATGGGCGCCGGCATGCTGCGCAAGCGGGTAGAGGCCGCTGGCCTTAACATCAGCGTGACCAACCGCGCCATCAACAGCCTGGACGATCAGGTGGATCTGGTCATCACCCACAAGGATCTGACCGATCGTGCCCGCCGCCATGCGCCGCACGCCCAGCACATCTCCCTCAACAACTTCCTCGACAACGCCCTCTATCAGGAGCTGGTGCAGAACCTGAGTCTGGCCAGGGCTGCCAACGACGACGTAGCCAACCCGCACCTGCTGGTGGCCGCCAACGACGACAGCTTTGAGCCGCAGAGCACCGAGGTCTTCACCCTGAGCCTGCAGGACGTGCACCTGGGCCTTCAGGCCGACAACAAGGAAGCCGCCATCCTGGCTGCCGGCAAGCTGCTGGCCGAGCGTGGCTACGTGGCCCCGGACTATGTCGACGCCATGCTGGAACGCGAGCAGCTGGTCTCCACCTATCTTGGCGAGTCCATCGCCGTGCCCCACGGCACCATCGCCGCCAAGGAGCACGTGAAGCGCACCGGCATCGTCATCTGCCAGTACCCGGCCGGCGTGCCGTTCGGCGAGTCCGCCGACGAGGTGGCGCGGCTGGTGATCGGCATCGCAGCCCGCAATGACGAACACATTCAGGTAATAACCAAGCTGACCAATGCACTGGATGAACCGGGTCTCATCGACCGGTTGGCCAGCACCCGGGATCCCCAGGAGTTCCTGGATTTACTGGGTGCCGAACAGGCCGCATAACTCATCATCGTCTTTGGTTGTAGAGGTTAATATCATGAAAACATTGCATTTTGGTGCCGGCAATATAGGCCGTGGCTTCATCGGTAAACTGCTGGCCGACGCCAGCCACCAGGTCACCTTCGCCGACGTCAACGAGACCCTGATCGATCAGCTCAACCACCGCCAGGAGTACAAGGTGCTGGTGGTGGGCACGGATCAGAAGCTGGATGTGGTACGCAACGTGGCGGCCGTCAGCTCCGCCGGGCAAGAAGTAATCGATCGCATCGTCAGCGCGGATCTGGTGACCACGGCGGTGGGCCCCAACATTCTGGACAAGATTGCCAGCACCCTGGCCAAGGGGCTGCAGGCCCGCTTCGATGCCGGCAACCTGACTCCTCTCAACGTCATCGCCTGCGAAAACATGGTGCGCGGCACCAGCCACCTCAAGCAGGAGGTACTCAAGTACCTGCCGGTCGAGTATCATGCCCGGCTCGACGCCTGCATCGGCTTCGTCGACTCGGCGGTGGATCGCATCGTGCCACCCGCCGCGGCCAACGACGATCCCCTTGAGGTGACGGTGGAGAGCTTCAGCGAGTGGATTGTCGACCAGACCCAGTTCAAGGGCGAGCTGCCCAAGGTGGCGGGCATGGAGACGACCGACAACCTGATGGCCTTCGTCGAGCGCAAGCTGTTCACCCTCAATACCGGCCACATCGTCACCGCCTACCTCGGCAAGCTGAGGGGCTACCGGACGGTGCGCGACGCCATCGAGGATCCGCTCATTCGCAGCAAGGTGCGCCGCGCCATGGAGGAGAGCGGCGCGGTGCTGGTACAGCGTTACGGCTTCGATCCGCGGCTCCATGCCGCCTATATCGAGAAGATCCTGGCCCGCTTCGCCAACCCCTATCTGGTGGACGAAATCGACCGGGTGGGCCGTCAGCCGCTGCGCAAGCTGGCGGCGGGCGACAGGCTGGTGAAGCCGCTGCTCGGCACCCTGGAATACGGCCTGCCCAATGATCATCTGCAGGAGGGCATAGCGGCGGCGCTGCACTATCGCAATGCCGACGACCCTCAGGCGGTAGAGCTGCAAGCCTTGCTGGCGGAGCTCGGCCCGGCCAAGGCCCTGGCACAAGTGACCGGCCTGGATGCAGACAGCGAGATCGTTGCCGCCATCGTCGCCCGCTATCAGGCCCTGTGAGGACCCACTGGCGGTGTCCTGGTCTGCCCCGTCACGGGGTGATCAGGCGCCGCCAAGTTAAAAACCGGGAGAGAGCCTGGCTCTCTCCCAGTCAGCTGGACCCCAAGTACCTATGACCACACACCAGGAAGATGAAGTACTGGAACGACTGAACGAGCAGGATGGCCCCCGCGGCTTCTTCCTTGAGGTCGTGACCATCCTGGAAGAGGCGGTCGACTCCCTGATGCGGCGCGCGTTCCGCCAGGAGGAGTATGCCGTCAAATACGCCATCGAACCCCTGCTCAACCAGAGCGGCCCCCTCGGCCAGCTGGAGGTGCGCCTCAAGCTCATCTTCGCCCTCGGTCTCATCTCCCTCGAGCACTATCAGGACATCGAGGCCTACATGAAGATCCGCGATTTTCTGGTGCGCGACCCCAAGGATTACCGTTTCAGCGACAAACCCGTTCGCGACCTGCTCGATCGCCTGCATGGCATCAGTCAGGCCAGCATGATGCCGCAGGATCCCCCGGCCAACGAGGAAGACTGGCCCCTCTACCAGATGCAGCTCAACCGGCTCGATCAGATGGTACGCTCCGCCCTGGTGCTGGCGGTGACCGACTGCGTCACCGAGCTGCACAAGGAGAGCCCCATCTAGTCGCGCCGCACATTCCGCACCCATTTCCCCCTCCACCGCCTGGGCGCGGGTCGCTTACCCTGTTCCAATCGAATGTCAATTTGCCCCGCTTCCCCGCTACACTACTCCCAGTCCCATTACCTGCCCGAGGTTGGCATGATCGCACTCTCCCTGGCGGGGATCGCCCTGATCTCCCTGTTGGCCCAGTGGCTGGCCTGGTCCCTGCGGGTGCCAGCCATCCTGTTTCTGCTGCTCAGCGGCCTGTTGCTCGGCCCCGCGACAGGGGTGCTCGACCCCGATGCCCTGCTCGGGGATCTGCTGTTCCCGCTGGTCTCCCTGTCGGTGGCCATCATTCTGTTCGAGGGGGCATTGACCCTGCATCTGGCCGAGCTCAAGGGGATTGGGAAGGTGGTGCGCAACCTCTGCTCCGTCGGCATGCTAGCCAGCTTCGCGGTTATAGGCGGTGCCAGCTACTTCCTGCTGGGGCTGGATTGGCGAGTCGCCATGGTACTCGGTGCCGTACTGGTGGTGACGGGACCGACCGTGGTAGCCCCCATGCTCAACGTGATCCGGCCGGTGCGGGAGGTCGACAAGATCCTGCGCTGGGAGGGGATCGTCATCGATCCCATCGGAGCCTTGTTCGCGGTGCTGGTGTTCGAGGCGGTTCGCCTCGGCAGCCAGAGTGACGTGCTCAGCCACACCCTGCTGGCGCTCGGCAAGACGGTGGGGGTCGGCACCCTGATCGGGGTGGGCGCCGGCTGGCTCACCACCCTGCTCATTCGCAAGGACTGGCTGCCGGTCAGCCTGCACAAGTTCGGCGTGCTGGCGCTGGTGCTGGTCACCTTCACCCTCTCTGACTGGATCAGCCACGAATCCGGCCTGCTGGCGGTCACCGTCTTCGGCATCTGGCTCGCCAATCAGGAGGGGCTGGATCTGGAAGAGGTACTGGAGTTCAAAGAAGACCTCGCCGTCATCCTCATCTCCTCCCTGTTCATCCTGCTGGCGGCCAGGCTCGATCTGGCGCAGCTCTGGCAGCTCGGGCCCATGGTACTGCTCCTGCTGTGCGTGGTGCAGTTTGTGGCCCGCCCGCTCTGTATCCTGGTATCGACCATGGGATCGGATCTTCCCTGGCGTGCCCGCGCCCTGCTCAGCTGGATTGCCCCGCGCGGCATAGTGGCGGCGGCAGTGAGTGCCTCCTTTGCCATCAGCATGCACGAGGCCGGCATTGCAGATGCCGACAAGCTGGTGCCTCTGGTGTTCGCCGTCATCATCTTCACCGTGGTGTTGCAGAGCCTGACCTCTGCCCCCCTCGCCAGCCTGCTCGGCATGCGCCAGAGCGCTCCCAATGTCTGGCTGCTGATCGGTGCCAACTCGGTGGCCCGCGCCATCGCCAAAGCGCTGGCGGATCAGGGCATCCCGGTGCAGCTGTCGGATCCCGCCTGGGAACACTGCAAGCTGGCCCGCATGAGCAACCTGCCCTGCTACTTCGGCAATCCGCAGTCGGAGCAGGCCGAGTTGCACCTGCCGCTCACCAGCATCAGCACAGTGCTGGCCCTCTCTCCCAACCGCCACAACAACGCCCTCGGCGTGCTGCACTTCGCTCACCTCTATGGGGAGGAGAAGGTCTACTCCCTGCGCTCCAGCGATCAGCACGGCAAGGCGAACCGGGAGAGTGCCACCTTCCGCGCTCGCCAGAATCTGTTCGGAGCCGAGATGAACTTTGCCCGCCTGAGCGGCCTGCTGAGCCGAGGGGGTCAGATCAAGGCGACCCGGCTGCGGGAAGCCTTCGACTGGAACCAGTATCAGGAGGCCAATCCGGGCGCCATACCGCTGTTCCTGCTCGATGCCAAGGGGCAGCCACAGGTGGTCACCGGCCCCATTCAGCCCCAGACTGGCGAGCTGGTGATCGCCCTGCAACCGCCCCGAGACGCTCCCGTCCCGGATGCCATCAAGTAATCAGCGCCTGAGAGATGATAGAGGGCTGGCCGGACAGGGCTCCGCCCAGCCCGGGCAACTAGAATGAAGGTGAGTGTCATCGGTCATAGGAGGATGTCATGACGGTCACCGAATTGCGGACATTGCATCAGCAACAGCGTTTCAAGGAGGCGGAGATCCTGCACGATGTCATCTCACCTGGCTGGATCGTGGAATTTCGCGGGCAGGACGGTCGTCTGTACGCGATGACGGACACTCTGGGGTGCCCGGTGAGCTTCGCCTCCGCCGAGGAGGCGCGCGATCATATTCACCGGGTGGCCGATTGTCCGGTGCAGGTCGAGCATCTCTACCACTTCTTCGAACGCTGAGTCAGCCTGTCCATGAAAAAAGCTCCCGAGGGAGCTTTTTTCATTCTGGTTGCAGGGGCACGGCCTCCCTCTCCTCCAGCTTCCTGACCGGTTTTTGCAGAATCAGGTTCGCCGGATAGGTGACCATGTCTCCGTTGTCGTCCCGCACTCGCACGTAGAAGAGACCGATCTCTGTGATGACCCCCGTCACGGAGTCATCCTTGTCGAGGATGCGGATCCGATCGCCAATCTTGTAGGGAAAGGCGAAGAAGATGGTGATGCTGGCGGTGATATTGGAGAGGATCGACCACTGCGCCACCATGGCGACGCCGAGTACCGCGAAGAAGGAGGAGGCCAGTACCACCAGGCGAGAGAAGTCGAGTCCCCAGACTCCGGCCAGGATCAGCAGGGTCGCGCACCCCAGCAGGAAGTGGAACACATGCTCCACGTAGAGCACCCGGTTTTCACTCACCTGCCTGGATTTGGCCAGGGCCAGCAGGCTCTTGTGGATAAGCCCGCGAATAAGGGTGTGACCCAGCAGCAACAGCAGGGTCACGCCAAAAGATTCCCACGTCGTCATCTTCGCTCCTTACCACCAGCGTCTGTGTTTGAGCCAGACGCCCAGCCCGACGGCCAGCGCCAGCAGGGAGCCGCTGAAGATCCAGAAGGCGGCTGGGCTCTCGGCCCCCGGCATTCCCCCCAGGTTGATGCCGAACAGACCGGTCAGGAAACTGGCCGGCAGGAACAGCAGCGCCATGACCGACATCTGGTAGGCGCGGCGGTTGGTCGCCTCCGCCATCAGGTTGTTGATCTCGTCCGCCAGCACCGCGGTACGGGCCACCCCGGCATCCAGATCGTCCAGCCAGCGCCGCAGGCGATCGGCAATGTCGAGCAGGCGGCGCCTGTCATCTTCATCCAGCCAGCTAATCTTCTCGTTGGCGAGGCGGGCCACCAGATCCCGCTGGGGAGAGAGGTAGCGGCGGATCATGATGAGTTGCTTGCGGATCCTGGCCAGACGGCCGTTGGGGGGAAGATCCCGCAGCAGAACCTGCTCTTCCAGCTCCAGGATCTGATCGTGCAGCTCTTCGACAAACTCCCCCGCCCGGTCGGTCAGGGCATCGCAAATCTCCACCAGCCAGTCAGCTGGCGAGTCGGCTCCGCCCCCCAGCTTCAGCTGTTCGAACACATCCCGTTCAGACAACAGGGGGCGACGGCGGCTGCTCAGAATGAGATCGGGGGTGATGTAGATCCGCAGCGCCACCATCTCCTCGGGGCGGTGATCCTTGTTGTGGTTGATGCCGCGCAGGATCAAGAGCACCGTCTCCCCCATCCGGACCAATTTGGGGCGATTGCTTTGGCCGAGCAGAGATTCACGGACCACCTCATTGATGAGCGGCGTCTGCAGCAGCCAGCGAGCCGCTTCCGGATTGCCGTAATCCAGGTGCAACCAGCTGGGTTCGGCGGCGGGGATCTCGCTCCCCACCGCCAGAGGCTGCATGCCCCCCTTGCCATCCAACGTCAGGCCGTAAATCACATCACTGGGCACCCGATCCATCCACTCATCCTTTTCGCGTCGATTCATCGGGTCAGCTTACACGAAAGCGCGGCCTGGCTCAGCCCCGGGCGGTCTCTCTCGGCCAGCCATGCTAAGATGTGCCCTTCGTGTGAACCATTGGAAACCATGCCATGCCCATCTGGGTCGATGCCGATGCCTGCCCTCTCCCGGTCAAGGAGATCCTCTACCGTGCCGCCCACCGCACCCAGGTCGTTACCACGCTGGTAGCCAATCAGGGGCTGCGCGTGCCTCCTTCTCCCTTCATCAAGACCCAGCAGGTGGAGAAAGGTTTCGATGTGGCGGATCACGTGATAGCGCAGCAGGTTAAACCCGGTGACCTGGTCATCACCGGCGACATTCCGTTGGCGTCTTGGGTGATCGACGCTGGTGGCGAAGCACTCAATCCTCGCGGCGAGATCTATACCCGCGAAACCATACAGGCCAGACTCGGTATGCGTAACTTCATGGAGGAGCTGCGATCGGCTGGCGTCCAGACCGGTGGGCCCGCTCCCTTCAATGCCGCCGACAAACAGCGCTTCGCCAACGCCCTGGATAGATGGTTGCTCAAGGGCAAACTGACTTGACCCAGCACAGCGCTCCTCTTGCCACCATGGGCTTGGCTTGCCGGCCCATGGACTCAAGTCATCCCTTCCCATCCAGTTTCGTCCAGCCTGCTGTCTCACCTAAGTCTTGTCCTCATGCCATGGTTCACACCAAGGCCATCGATACCTGATTGCCGCCTTCTCCACCGGCAGAACGGTTCATCAATATAACTAAAGAACGGCGATTTGTTACAAAGCAATACTTTTAATTATATCAATAGCCATTGAAATACCCCTTCCCCTGACCTAGACATATTAACAAACCACAAATAATAAACTTATCCATAGCAGTCATCTAGGATTCACACCCTTAGCATTCACACCCACATAGAAAAGAGGGCTTGTCTCATAAAAAGCATCTATCACTAGAATTTAATACAGATAAATCAGCACATTGATAAAACATGTCATTCAACAAAAACAGAGATAAATATCTCTGCAGGATTCGCTGTCCCCTCATCAGGGTGAATCTCCTCTTACCTTAAGCACAGAGATTAAAGGGGAATATCCATGAGCAAGCCAATGACAGTATTTCTTTCGCTGTTTCTTACCTTCTTCTTATTCAGCTGCGGCGGAGGAGGCGGAGGGGGAGGCACCAAACCAACGAATCCATCCGCCAAAACTATCACCAAAATAGATATATCTGGCGATACCGCAGGCAATCAGGCCCGGGCAGAAGCCAACCCCAGCACCCCCCTTGGCCTGAGTACCCAGTATTTGGCCATCGCCACCTATAGCGACAACAGCACCGCCAACATTACTGACGTCGCCAGCTGGAGCAGCGCCGATACCAGCATCGCCACCATAGATGCCATGGGATTAGCCAAGACACTCAAGGTCAGTGAGACGGTGATCACCGCCAGCTATCAGGGAGTCACCAGCAATAGCTCGGAGCTCACCATCACGGATGCCATCCCCACCCAGGTTTCCATCATTCCCCCGACCACCAAGCTCGCCAAGGGGTTGTCACTGCAGTTGCAAGCCATTGCTACCCTCTCGGACGATACCACCAAGGATGTGTCGACTCAGGCCAGCTGGCAGAGTGACAACCCATCCGTGCTGAGCGTCGATAGCCAGGGGAAAATCACCGCAAACGATACTGGTGATGCGACTGTGACGGCCACCATATTGGGCGTCACTGGCCAAACCACTGTTTCTGCCGTCAATCTGGCCGTCAGCCAGATCCAGATCATTCCGGCCTCCGTGCAACTGGCCATCGGCACCACCACCAAGTTGACGGCCATTGCCACCTTTGCCGACAACAGCACCCAGGATGTCTCCTCCCAAATCGCCTGGCTGAGCAGCAACAACGCCGTTGCCACCGTCGATAGCACAGGCCTGGTGACCGGTGTCGCTGCGGGTTCAGTGACGCTGTCCGCCACCCTGCTCGGCGTCACCGCGACTACCAGCATTCAGGTCAACAACGCCAGCCCTACCGCCCTACAAGTCATTCCTGCCGTCTCGACCATTGCCCTCGGTACCAAGAGTCAGCTGCAGGCCATCGCCACCTTCAGCGACGGCTCGACTCAGGACGTGTCGGCTCAGGCACTGTGGAGCAGCGACAACCCCGTCATCGCCAGCGTAGACAGTCAGGGACAGGTCTCGGGTAACGGCATAGGCCAGGCCAGCATCACCGCCACCCTAGGTTCCGTCAGCCGCAGTGTCAGTCTGACCATAACCAATGCCATCGCCACCTCGTTGCAGATCATTCCGCCCACCGCCTCCCTGCCTGCAGGCACCAAGTTGCAATTCCAGGCCATCGCCAGCTTCAGCGACAACTCATCGCAGGATGTTAGCGACCAGGTCAGCTGGATTAGCTCGGATAACAGTGTGGCGGTCATAGACCAGTACGGTGAGGCAACTGCGGTCAGTACAGGAGGAACAAACATCTCGGCCCTCTTCCAAGGCGTCAGCAGCAATACTGTATTGCTGGTGGTCACCAATGCCACCGTCAGCAGCGTCCAGGTCGTCCTCGATAGCGGCAGTGGCACTCTGGCCAAGGGCAGCTCGGTCCAGTTCAAGGCTCAGGCGGTGTTGAGCGATGGCAGTACGCTGGATGTCTCCAACCAGGCTGCCTGGGTCAGCAGCGATCAGACCAAGGTCACCATCGATACCCAGGGTCTGGCGACCGGGGTCGCGGTGGGTACCAGTACCATCACTGCCAGCGTCAATGGCGTGACCAGCGCCGGGACAATCTTGACGGTCACCAACGCTATCATCGGCCAGATCCAGATCACCCCTCCCATTCTCACCCTGGCCAAGGGTACCAAAGGCAAGTTGACGGCTATCGCCACCTATAGCGATGGCACGACTCAGGACATCTCTAACCTGGTGGCCTGGAACAGCTCGGATATCGGTGTCGCCACCGTCAACCTGTCCGGTGAAGTCACCGCGGTCACCATTGGCAATGCCACCCTCACCGGTCGCGTGGGCAGCGTCACCAGCAATCCAGTCAGCCTGAGCGTCTCCAGTGCCAGCGTGAACCAGATCGACCTGTCTGCGACGGCATCGACTCTGGCGGCTGGCACCAAGACCCAGTTGACTGCCGTTGCCAACTACTCCGATGGCAGCAGCCAGAACATCTCGAGTCTGATCTCCTGGAGCAGCAGTGACAGCAACGTTGCCACCGTCGATACCAATGGAGAGGTGACGGCAGTATCCCCCGGGACTGCCACCATCACCGGCAGTTTTGGCGGGCAGACCAGCACCCTGATCATCACGGTCACGGCGGCAACGGTCAGTACCATCCAGATCAGCACCCCCTTGGCCTCCCTGGCACTGGGTACCAATGGTCAACTGAGGGCGCTGGCAACCTACTCCGACAATACGGTGGTGGATGTCACCAGCCAGGCCAGCTGGAGCAGCAGCTCTCCCGCCTTGGTGAGCGTGGATGCGAGCGGCCAGATCAAGGCTCTGGCCGTGGGTTCTGCCAACATCAGCGGCACTCTGGGCGGCATCACATCCACCATCAACATCGCGGCAACGGCTGCAACTGTGAGTTCGCTCAGCATAGAAACCATCCCCAATCTGGCGAGTGGAAACGAGGTACAGCTCAAGGCGACAGCAACCTTCAGTGACCTGACCACCCAGAATGTCAGCGCCCTTGCCCATTGGCAAAGTGACGATATTGGCGTGGTGACCGTCACCGGCACCGGGGTTGCACATGGGGTGGCGGCAGGCAATGCCAATATCAGTGCCAGCTTCCTGACCGGCTCAGACAGCAAGCCGATCACCATCACGGCAGCGACTCTCGGCAGCCTGACGGCCAGTTGCACCACCCAGGTCCAGCTCGGGCTGCTCGGCCTCCCGATTGCCAACATAGTGACCCGCAAGGCCGTCGCCAGCTTCTCTGATGGCAGCACGCTTGATGTCAGCAACAGCGTCACCTGGAGCAAGAATGGTGTTGTGCTCGGGGTAACCCTCAACAATATCGACATACTGCTGTTGACCCAGCAGGTGACTTACCAGGCCACCCTCAATGGCGTGACCAGTAATACCGTCACCTGTCCTTAAATAACCGGCATCGCCTCATCGTCCCTGCGATGGGGTCCTTGCCCCAGACAAAGAGGCCGCCACATTGGCGGCCTCTTCATTTTTCTGGTCACCCCCATACAGCACGAGACCGTATATCGATGCTTCCTATCACAAAAGAACAACCCCCTGCCTGGGCAGGGGGCTGTTGGCAAGACAAGAGCGACTTGTCAGATCATCACACCGGCGATCACAGCGGAGAGCAGGCTCACCAGAGTGGAGCCATACACCAGCTTCAGACCGAAACGGGAGACCATATTGCCCTTCTCTTCGTTCAGCGCTTTCACCGCACCGGCGATGATGCCGATGGAGCTGAAGTTGGCGAACGACACCATGAATATGGAGAGAATGCCGACGGTGCGCGGAGAGAGATCGGCGGCGATTTTGCCCAGATCCATCATGGCCACAAACTCGTTGGTCACCAGCTTGGTTGCCATGATGGAGCCAGCCTGCAGTGCCTCCCCGCTCGGGATACCGAGGATCCAGGCGATGGGGTAGAAGATGTAGCCCATCACGTGCTGGAAGTTGACACCGAAGGCCACCTCAAACAGGTAGTTCACCAGGGCGATCAGGGCGATGAAGCCGACCAGCATGGCCGCCACGATCACGGCCACCGAGAAACCGGCCATGATGTATTCCCCCAGCATCTCGAAGAAATTCTGGCGTTTCGGGCTATGGTGCTCGTCACCCTCTGCCAGGCTCTTGGCGTCGGTGACCGTGTTGTCAGGCTCATAAGGATTGATGAGGGAGAGCACCACGAAGGTACTGAACATGTTGAGCACCAGCGCCGCGACCACGTAACGCGGTTCAATCAGCTGCATGTAGGCGCCGACGATGGACATGGACACGGTCGACATGGCGGTCGCCGCCAGGGTATACATCTGCTTCTCGTTGAGGTGCGGCAGTATGTTTTTGAGGGCGATGAAGTTCTCGGACTGGCCGACGATCATGGAACTGATGGCATTGAAAGACTCCAGCTTGCCCATGCCGTTGATCTTGGCCAGCACGGTACCGATGCCGCGGATCACCAGCGGCAACAGGCGGATGTACTGCAAAATGCCGATCAAAACGGAGATGAAGACGATGGGCATCAGCACCATCAGGAAGAAGGAGAACGCCCCCTCATTCATCAGACCACCGAAGACGAAATCGGTCCCCTGTTTGGCAAATTCCATCAGCTTGGTGAAGCCTGCGGCAAAACCACCCACCACCGCCAGACCCACTTCGGAGTTCAACATGAACCAGGCCAGTGCCAGTTCAACCACCAACAGCTGGCCGATATAGCGCAGCTTGATCTGCTTCCAGTTGCGGCGGTTTGCCAGCAACGCCAACACGAGGACCATGACCAGTCCGAGCACAAAGTGAACGTATTCCATAGCGGTAGCACCTGAGTGAGTTTTAATTTTTTAACCGGCGCCATCATAGGGAATTGCCTATTTAAAAATCGGAGGGGCATCACAATTTGCAGTAGAAATATGTACCCAGAATAATACAAACGTTTTTAAATTAATTAATCTGCAAGAATACGTTTCAATTAACCGAGATAGTCAGCATAAACCAACATAAACAATGACTTGCAATACTGAAACCCGGTATTGATATACACTATGTAATCAAAGACAGGTTGATTAATGGCTTGAAAATGCCTGCTTGAAGTATATTGCGCTGCTTTATTTAATCACTTTCGATTGAAAAACGTTTGTATTCTTTGAGCATAATTAGTCATCCCCCTATGTTCGTCAGCCTGCCGTCGACATAGTCAGGATTCATCCAGACATCACACGGCTCGTTGCCCCAGGAGCCGCCGGGCTGCGCTCAAAAATCCGCCACAATCCATCACAGCGAGCATGACTTCTGGTACAATGCGCCCCCTTAAGCGCACCGCGCTCCCGGTTTTCTTTGAAATAGAGTCTTTTTGTGAACAACAGCGAATTTAGCAGCCTCAACCTCTCCCCCGCCCTGCTGGAGAACCTCGCCAGCCTGGGCTACCAACAGATGACCCCGATCCAGGCCCAGAGCCTGCCCCTGGTGCTGGAAGGCAAAGACCTCATCGCCAAGGCCAAGACCGGCAGCGGCAAGACCGCCGCCTTCGGCCTCGGCCTGCTCTCCCGTCTCAACGTCAACCGTGTCGACGTGCAGGCCCTGGTGCTCTGCCCGACCCGTGAGCTGGCAGATCAGGTGGCCACCGAGATCCGTCGCCTCGCCCGCGCTATGCCCAACGTCAAGCTGGTGACCCTGTGCGGCGGCACCCCGACCGCCCCCCAGTCCGCGACCCTGAGCTTCGGTGCCCACATCGCCGTCGGCACCCCGGGCCGCATCCTCAAGCACCTGGAGCAAGGCACCCTTGAGCTCTCCAGTCTGGAGACCCTGGTGCTGGACGAAGCGGATCGCATGCTGGACATGGGCTTTGGCGAAGACATCAACCGGGTCATCAGCCATGCCCCCGCCCGTCGCCAGACTCTGCTGTTCTCCGCCACCTACCCGGAGGGGATCGCCCAGATGAGCCGCGGCGTGCAACGCAACCCGGTGGAGGTGAGCGTGGAGTCCCTGCACGAAGGCAGCGCCATCGAACAGAAGCTGTATGAAGTGCCTGCCGGTCAACGCCTCGAGGCCCTGACCTGGCTGCTGAGCCACTATCAGCCGAGCTCTTGCGTGGTGTTCTGCAACACCAAGCGCGCCTGCAACGACGTGGCCGACCACCTGGCCGCCAAGGGCTTCTCGGCACTGGCGCTGAACGGCGATCTGGAACAGCGGGAGCGGGATCAGGTGCTGGTGCGCTTCGCCAATGGCAGCGCGACCATCCTGGTCGCCACCGACGTGGCCGCCCGTGGCCTCGACATCAAGGAGCTGGGCGCCGTCATCAACTATGAGCTGACCTATGACCCCGAGGTGCATGTGCACCGCATCGGTCGTACCGGCCGTGCCGGACAGCAGGGTCTGGCCCTGAGTCTCTATCAGCCCAATGAGGCCCAGCGCGTCAACTTCATCGAAGAGTACCAAGAAGCTCCCATTCCCCAAGGGGATCTGAGCGAGATCGGGCGCGAGCTCAAACCCGTCACGCCACAAATGGTGACCCTCTCCATCGATGCGGGCCGCAAGAGCAAGGTGCGCGCCGGCGACATCCTGGGCGCCCTGACCGGGGAAGGCGGCATTGCCGGCAGCGAGGTCGGCAAGATCCAGATCGCGGAGCAATACTCCTACGTGGCGGTCAAACGCCAGGTGGCGAGCGCCGCCCTCAAGCGGCTGCAGGAAGGCAAGATCAAGGGTCGCAGCTACCGCGCCCGCAAGCTGGGTTAAGACTCCCGCCATGAGCCAGACGCAGGCGCCGATGTGGCGCCTGTTTCATTTTTCCATGCCATGACCGCAAGGGTGATGAGATGACCCAACAGACACTACCCGAAGTGAGTTGCCAGAACTGTGAGGCCTGCTGTTGTCGCCTCGAGGTGATGCTGTTCACCGATACCGGTGTACCGGATCGCTATGTGGAGGAACGGGAAGGAGAGGTGCCCGTGATGCACCGGCTGGAGGATGGCTGGTGTGCGGCGCTGGATCGCAACACCATGATGTGTCGTATCTATGAGGTGCGCCCCCTCATCTGCCGGGAATTCGAAATGGGCGAGCCGGACTGCATCGACGAGCGGGACAAGTGGTTCATCCATCTGAACTGATTGCCAGCTGGCGCCTCTATGACACCGGTTCTTCAACGCGGAGCCTGCCGTCCAGTGCGGCCAGCTGTTCCCTGACCCAGTTCATGGCCTCCTCTTCACTCTCGCAAAAATGCACGCCCTGAAATGGCAGACCGGCAAAGACCCGCTCCGCCAGATACTGTTTGAAGCCCCCTGCCATCACCACCGCCAGAAAGGCGCAGCCGTTGGCCGCGCACCAGCCAAACTGGCTGCGAAAACGGGCAAGGACGTCGGGACCGGCAGCCTCGAACTCGGTCGCTATCTCGACGATCCCCCAGGGAGCCTGACTCAGGCTGGCGATCCGCCGACTGAACTCGGCCTCGTAGGCCATGGCCCCCGCCAGGTTGAACGCGCCAATCGGACGACAGAGCAGCACCCGTTCCCGCTGCTGCAACTCGAATTGACCGTGCGGTTGCAAATACACAACAACTTCCTCCTGGATTTTCCGCTACCCTGCTCACCCCATCAATATGCCACAAATAACTGACACAGTAATCAGTTACCACCCATTTCATCACTACAATTATTTTTGTAATCAATAAATTAGGTTCTATTCGCCAACACGGGCGCTGCGAACAAAGGCCAGGCCCCGAGCGCTCGGCGCTGTTTTATTGCAGTTAACAAAACGTTGCTGCTATCATCCGCGCCAGCAAACCTTCCACCAGCTGAAACCTTCACCCCGACCGCAAGGATCTGAGATGAAAAACCACGACGCGACTCATTACCAGCGGATCTGGCGCTGGCACTTCTATGCCGGCCTCTTCGTCGCGCCCTTCCTGATCCTGCTCTCCCTCACGGGTATGGTGTATCTGTTCAAGCCTCAGCTGGACAATCTCATGTATCCCGATCTGATGAAGGTTGCACCGGCCACCCAGACCCTGAGCGCGGATCAACTGCTGGCCAAGGCGGTGATCGCCATGCCGGATGCCAGCCTGCGCAAATACTTTCCCCCCACGGCGCCGGATGCCAGCGCCCAGATAGTGGTCCATCGCCAGGGCAGCGAGCTGACCCTGTTCATGGATCCCGCCAGCGGCGCCCTGCTCGGCACCATGGACAACAAGTGGAATCTGCAGGCGGTGGCGCGGGCCCTGCACGCCGAGCTGATGATAGGCACCACGGGCGATCGGTTGATCGAGCTGGCCGCCGGCTGGGGCATAGTGCTGCTTATCAGCGGTTTCTATCTGTGGTGGCCCCGCAAGGGACCCGGCGTCGGCGGCATCCTCTGGCCCAGAATGCACCAGCGGGGACGACTCTGGTGGCGGGATCTGCACGCCGTGGTCGGCTTCTGGGGAGCGGGTTTCCTGCTGCTGCTGCTGCTGAGCGGCATGACCTGGACGGGGTTCTGGGGGGATCAGTTCGCCAACCTCTGGAATCGCTTCCCGGCTGCCATGTGGAACGAGGTGCCCAAATCCGCCCCCCTCGCCCGCAGCCTCAACCATGCCCACGAGCAGACGGTGCCCTGGGCCATGGAGAGCACTCCCATGCCGAGCTCCCAGCCCGCCAGCGAGGGGCATGATCACAGTGCCATGGGTCACGGCGGTCACGAGGGCATGGTGATGGCCAGCCACCGCATCCCGCTGCAACAGGTAGTCGACATCGCAAGCACACGCAAGGTCGTCCCGGGTTACAGCATCACGCCCCCCTCGGGGGAGACCGGCGTCTACACCATCGCCATCTTCGCCGACGATCCGCGCAACGACGCCACCCTGCACATCGATCAATACAGCGGCAAGGTGCTGGCGGACGTACGCTGGCAGGATTACGGCCCGGTCGCCAAGGTGGTGGAGACCGGCGTCATGCTGCACATGGGCAAGATGTATGGCTGGCCCCATCAGCTCGCCATGTTCCTCATCTGCCTGATGGTCCTCGCCAGCTCGGTAAGTGGGCTCTGGATCTGGTGGAGCCGCCGTCCCCAGGGCCGCCTCGCTGCACCGCCCCTGCCCGCCAAGCTTCCCCCCATGCGGGGCGCCATCGCCGTGCTGGTACTGCTCGGGTTGGCCTTCCCCCTGGTCGGGGCTTCCATGGTGGTCATCTGGCTGCTGGACACCCTGATCTTCTCCCGCCGTCCGGCGGGTGCGACCCAGGCTGGCGGCTCCCGCGGCTAGCATCATCATCAGCCAGGCTAATAAAGAAAGGGCTCCCATCAGGAGCCCTTATCGTTTTTATCCCACCCGGTTACTCTGCTTCAACCAGGCGGATGATCTTGCTGGCCTTCTCGAAATGGTCCAGTCGGTGAGTCTGGATCCACCTGGTCGCCGCCTCCATCAGTAGCGCCGGATCCTCATTCTTGTTGGCAAAGAAGGCGTAGAAGGAGACGCCGACACCCTCCCCTTTCTGGGCGATCTTCTGCTGGCAGACCCGGAGCATCTTCTCTCTCAGCGACGCGCGCATCCATCTATCTCCTCAGTGCCCTGCCTCGACAAAACCGGCTCGCAGTGTATCGATGGGCAGGTAACGGCCGATGATCACCAGCCGCGAATGCGGCGCCTCTTCTTCTCCCCAGGGGGAGCCATAGTCGAAGCCCACCACCCTGTGCACCCCCTGCACGATGAGACGGCGCGGCTCCCCTGCGATGGCCAGCACCCCCTTGTAGCGCAGCATGTCATTGCCGTGCTGCTCGACACAGGCGTCCATGAAGGCGCCTGCCCGCTTCAAATCCAGCTCGCCCCCCTCGAACAGATGGGCCGCGATGGCATCGTGCCAGGAGCGGGGTCGGGCCGAAAGGGGCGAGAAGGCCTCAAAGCCCTGGCCTCCCCCCCGCACGATGCGCAGGCCCGCACTCAGGGTGAGTTCATCGCTCAGGGTAAAGGCGTCCAGATCCAGCCAGAGCGCCGCCGGGCACTCCCCTTGCACGATGTCGAGGATCTCGGCCCTGGGATTGATCCCGTGGATGCGGGTGATGGCGGCTGCCCGCGCCACCTCATCCACCCTGTCCGTCTTGGTGAGCAGGATACGGTCGGCAAAGCCGAGCTGGGCCGCCGCCACCGGATGCTCGTCCAGCTGGCGACCGATGTGCTCACAGTCCGCCAGGGTCACCACGGCGTCGAGGCGCAGGGCGTCCCGCAACCCCTCCTCCACGAAGAAGGTCTGGATGATGGGGGCGGGATCGGCGAACCCCGTGGTCTCGACGATCAGCCGCTCGAAGTAAAGTTCTCCCGCCGCCCGCCGGGCCAGCAGATCGCTCAGAGCGGCGCTGAATTCGCCCCGCACGCTGCAACAGACGCAGCCGTTGCTGAGCTCCACCACGCTGACCCCGGCGCCCCCCTCCAGCAAGGTGCCGTCGATATTGGCGGCGCCGAACTCGTTCTCGAGGATGGCCACCGAGGCATCTGCGTGGTGGCGCAGATAGTGGTTGAGCAGGGTGGTCTTGCCGGCGCCGAGAAAACCGGTCAGCAACGTGACGGCTACAACTTGCGTCATGATGGAAGTCCTGTGGGGAAGGGATGAGTGGCCGCTCCCAGCCACGCCGAGAAAACCGTCCAATCAAGGGTGACCGCTACAGCCTGGGTCATGGCAAGGATCCTACAGCAAAAGGATTAGCAGCAGCGCCCGCCATTCTTGCCGCCATAGCGGGCATCCTGGCGTTCGCGGAAGAACTCGTCGTGGCTCATGGGGGTCTGATCCGGGTGGGTCAGCCGCATGTGCTGCACGTAATTGTCGTAATCGGGCACCCCCACCATGAGTCTGGCGGTCTGCCCCAGGTATTTGCCCGCCTTGGCCAGGGTATCGAACATGGTTGCTCCTTGAACCGCTTGCCCACAAACCGGCACCGGGGTGCCGGTTTGTGGAGTCACTTACTTGAGGCTGGGGGCCAGATCGCCGTTATCATCCGACTTGGAGGATGCACCCTTGCCCGCCGGCATCGGCTGATACGGGGTCTCGTTGGCGGTCGGCTGCGGATCGTGCAGCGCCTTCATGGCCGTCTTCAGGGAGAAGAAGGCGAGGATCACCACCACCGCCATGAAGAACAGGGTCAGCCCCGCGTCCAGCCGGTTGTTGAACACCAGCTGGGCCAGCTGGGATTCGGTGTACTGGGCCGGAATGGTGCCACTGTCGATCATGGCCTGGAACTTGTTGGCGATGGCCAGGAAGCCGAGCTTGGGATTATCGCTGAAGGTCTTCTCCCAGCCCGCCGACAGGGTGCAGATGAGCAGCCAGCTGGTGGGCAGCAGGGCGACCCAGGCGTAGGCCTGGCGCTTCATCTTCACCAGTACCACCGCGCAGAGCATCAGTGCCATCCCCGCCAGCATCTGGTTGGCGATGCCAAACAGCGGCCACAGGGTGTTGATGCCACCAAGCGGATCCACCACACCCTGATGGAGGAAGTAGCCCCAGGCCAGTACGCACAGGGCGGTGGCCAGCAGGTTGGCCGGCAGAGAGTCGGTGCGTTTCAGGGATGGAGAAATAACCCCCATCAGATCCTGCAGCATGAAGCGCGCGGCCCGGGTGCCTGCATCCACCGCGGTGAGGATGAACAGCGCCTCGAACAGGATGGCGAAGTGATACCAGAAGGCGACGTTCATCAAGCCGCCGAGGGCGCCGTGCAGTATGTAGGCCATGCCCACCGCCAGGGTCGGGGCACCGCCCGCCCGGGCGATGATGCTCTGCTCCCCCACTTCGCTGGCGATACGGGTCAGGGTCTCCGGGGTGATCTGGAAGCCCCAGCCGCTCACCACGGCGGCGGCGGAAACCACCACGTCGGCAGTGCCCGCCGGTGCCAGCACCGCCATCGGGCTGTTCATGGCGAAGTAGACACCCGGATCGATGACGCAGGCGGAGACCAGGGCCATGATGGCGACAAAGGACTCCATCAGCATGCCGCCGTAGCCGATGAAGCAGGCCTGGTTCTCGTTGGCCAGCATCTTCGGTGTCGTGCCGGAGGAGATGAGGGCGTGGAAGCCGGAGACGGCGCCACAGGCGATGGTGATGAACAGGAAGGGGAAGAGATCCCCGGCCCAGACCGGGCCAGTACCGTCCACGAACTGGGTCAGCGCCGGCATCTGCAGGGTCGGTTGGGTCACCAGTATGCCGATGGCCAGACCCACGATGGTGCCGATCTTGAGGAAGGTGGAGAGGTAGTCGCGCGGTGCCAGCAGCAGCCAGACCGGCAGCACGGAGGCGACGAAGCCGTAGCCCACCAGCATCCAGGTCAGTTGCACCCCGTCGAAATCGAAGTAGGGGGCCCAGGTCTCGCTCTCGGCCACCCAGCCACCGGAGACGATGGCGAAGATGAGGCACACCAGGCCGATGATGGAGACTTCACCGATGCGCCCCGGCCTCAGGTAGCGGGTGTAGATCCCCATGAAGACGGCAAGCGGTATGGTGAAGGCCACCGTGTAGGTGCCCCAGGGGCTGTGAGCCAGCGCCTTGACCACTATCATCGCCAGCACCGCCAGGATGATCACCATGATCATGAAGGTGGCAATCAGGGCGATGACCCCGGCCGTCGGCCCCATCTCCGACTTGATCAGCTCGCCGAGGGAGCGGCCGTCCCGACGGGTGGAGACGAACAGCACCATGAAATCCTGCACCGCCCCCGCCAGCACCACCCCGGCCAATAGCCAGAGCATGCCGGGCAGATAGCCCATCTGGGCCGCCAGCACGGGGCCCACCAAGGGGCCGGCGCCGGCGATGGCGGCAAAGTGGTGGCCAAACAGCACCTTCTTGTCGGTCGGCACATAGTCCAGACCATCGTTGTGACGCACCGCCGGGGTCATGCGGGTGCTGTCCACCGCCAGCACCCGCTTGGCGATAAACAGACCGTAATAGCGATAGGCGATGAGATAGACACACACCGCCGCCACCACAATCCAGAGTGCGTTGATCTGTTCACCCCGGTTGAGGGCGATGTAGCCAAGGGAGCAGGCGCCGGCCAGTGCCAGTAACCCCCATCCCAGATGTTTTCCCAACTTGTCCATTTTGTGCTCCTTCCATGGATTTTTTACACAAGCAGTCAGATACGGTTACATCTCTATAGCAATCCGAGGAGTGCCACAATCGGGGCCCGTCACAACTCGGCCTGCCATCGGCATAATTTCTCAATATTGCCGACCGGATCACGGGCGGCCGGAGGCGACCATCCGGACATGGCTGAATGAATTGAGAAAAGCGGCGGCAGCGGCCACAAAAAAGGCCCCTCGCGGGGCCTCATACCTGTCATCTCCCCTCAGGAGAGGGCGAGACCGGTGGAAAGCAGCAGGCTGTAGAGGAAGGCGCTGATGGCGGTCTTCTTGAGGGCGCCGGTCAACACTTCCCCATCGAAGCTCAGCCGCAGGGTGCGGGCGGCGTCGGTGAGGGGCTTCAGGGCGGGCAGGAAGATCCAGGGCCAGAGACCGGCGTTCTGCGTCAGCAGGAAGGCGACGGTGGCCAGCACTGCCGCCCCGAGCAGGGCCCAGTGGTAGGCGATGGCGCGGTTGCGGCCGAGGCGCACCGCCAGGGTTATCTTGCCGCTGGCGGCATCGGTTTCGATGTCCCGCACGTTGTTGATGTTGAGCACGGCGGTCGCCAGCAGGCCGCAGGCGGTGGCGGGCAGCAGCAGATCCCACTGCAAGGTATGGGTGAACAGGTAGTAGGAGCCGAGCACTCCCAGCAGGCCGAAGAACAGGAATACCGAGATGTCGCCGAAACCGCGATAGCCGTAGGGGGTCTTGCCCACCGTGTAGGTGATGGCGGCAACGATGGCCGCCCCTCCCAACAGGATGAACAGCAATATCTGCTGCCAGGCCTCGCCGAAGGCACAGGCCAGCAGGGCGAGACCGCTGACGATGGCCGCCAGCGCCGTCATCCCCATGGCCACGCACATCTGCTTGCGGGTGATGAGACCGGACACCACGGCACGCTGGGGGCCGATCCGTTCGCCGTTGTCGGCGCCGGAGACTGCATCCCCATAGTCGTTGGCCAGGTTGGAGAGGATCTGCAGCAGGATGGCGGTCAACAGGGAGAGCCCCATGATGGTGCCGTCGAAGGCACCCCGGCTGGCGGCCAGCCCCGACCCCAGCAAGATGGAGGAACAGGCGAGCGGCAGTGTTCGCAAACGCGCCGCCAACAGCCAAACAGAGAAGGTATTTGTCATATTGTGATGGCCAAACAATCAGATATTGATCGTGTTAAGGGTTATCGAACCGGATTTCGGTATACTTGGCCCCGTGGGAACGCTTTGAGCTCCCTCGGGCAATTTACATGGAAGAATGGGCAGATAATATATAGGAAATCATCGCCCTTTGGCATCAACCTGCGCCATCCTCCCCTCGGAGCGATCGCCATTATCCGGCTCAGACAAGACATCCATGTTGGCTCAGACCCATATCAAGCAACAACTGGACGCCCTGCGTCACAGCAATGTCAGCGGCTTCGTGCGGTTGCGCGTGGCGGCACCGGTGCAATCCTTCCTGGGCTGGCTGGCGGCGCAAACCCTCTATCCCCGAATCTATTGGCAGGCCCGCGGCCCCGAAAGCCCCGAATATGTGGCCCTCGGCTGCATCCATGAACTGACCCGCCCCCGGGATATCCGCCAGGTCTGTGACAGCATCGACGCCGGCAGTGACGACAGCCCCCGCTATTATGGCGGCCTGGCGTTCGATCCCGATCAACCCGGCTGGCCGGGATTTGGCCCCTGCCGCTTCGTGCTGCCGCGCATCGAACTGGTACGCCGGGGCGAGTGCGTCAGCCTCTGCCTGAACCTCTGGCTGCCCGCACGGGCTGAGACCGCCGCCTTCGATGCCGAGTTGCAAAGCGCGCAAGCCGCCCTCGATGCCCTGTTGCCGGAATCCCCCCTGCCCGCGCTGCACAAGCGGGAGTGGCGGCGGCAGGATTGCCCGTCGCCCGCCCTGTGGCAGCAGCTGGTCGGCGCCGTCACCAGCCCGGCGGCCCAGGCCCACACCCCCAAGGTGGTGCTCTCGCGGGAGAGTCGGCTGGATCAGTGCGATGCCGACCTGTCGCCCCTCTCTCCCTGGTCCCTGCTGGCCCAGTGGGCAGGCCATGCCCAGGAGTGCTTCCACTTCGGCTTCCAATTCACCCCGGCCCAGGCCTTCATCTCCTGCTCCCCCGAGCGTCTCTATCGCCGCGAGGGGCGCCACCTGCTGACCGAAGCGCTGGCGGGCACCATTCGCCGCTCCGGGGATGCAGCCACCGATGAGCGGCTGGCGGCGGAGCTGCTGGCCGACAGCAAGAACCGGCTGGAAAACAGACTGGTTCATGCGGATATCCTGAACCGCCTGGCCCCCCTCACCAGCCACACCAGCCTGACCGAGCCACGGATCCTCAAGCTGCGACTCTTGCAGCACCTCAAGTGCGACATCGAGGCCGACCTCCACCCCGAGGTCTGTGACTGGCAACTGCTGGAGGCCCTGCACCCCACTCCGGCGGTGGGCGGTGCACCGCGCGAATCGGCGCTGGCCTTTCTGCGCGAATACGAGCCCTATGACAGGGGCTGGTATGCCGGCGCCTGTGGCATGCTGAGCCGGGAGACCTCCGAGTTCGCCGTCGCCATCCGCAGTGCCCTGGTACAGGGGCAGACCCTCCGCCTATACGCCGGGGCTGGCATAGTGGCGGGATCCGAACCCGTCGCCGAGTGGGCCGAACTCGACAACAAGATAGCCAACGTGCTCTCCCTGCTGGGATAGCGTTTTCCATCGTTTCCTCACTGCGAGAGCCTCATGTCCGCGCGCCCAGCCTTTGCCACTCAACACGCCACCTTCAACCACGTCTGGTCTTCCCTCCTGCTGGAGGAGCTCCATCGTCTCGGCGTGCGGGATATTGCCCTGGCCTCCGGCTCCCGCTCCGCGCCGCTGACCATGGCCGCCGCCGCCCATGAGGGTTTTCGTCGCCACCTGCATTTCGACGAGCGGGGTCTGGGCTTCATGGCCCTCGGGCTCGCCAAGGGGACGGGGCGACCGGTGGCGGTGATCATGACCTCGGGCACCGCAGTGGCCAACCTCTGGCCCGCGGTGGCCGAGTCCCAGCTGACCGGCGTGCCCCTCATCATTCTCTCCGCCGACCGGCCTCCCGAGCTCATCGACAATGGGGCCAACCAGGCCATCAATCAGCAGGGGATCTTCGGCCACTACCCCGTCTATCAGCTCAACCTGCCGAGCCCCACCCAGACCATTCCTGCCGCCTTCGTGCTGAGCTCGGTGGATCAGGCTCTGGCCCAACAGGCGCGCACCCCGGGGCCGGTGCATCTCAACTGCATGTACCCCGAACCCCTCTACCCGGGTGAGCACTATCAGGAGTTTGGCGACTATCTGGCGCCGTTGGGGGACTGGCTGAACTCCGGTGAACCCTGGAGTCCCTGGCTGATGGGGGAGCAGGCTTGCCCTCCCCAGGCCGACTGGACGGCGCTGACGGGCAAGCGCGGCGTCATCGTCGCCGGCCGCATCCAGGATCCGGCGCAGGGCGAGGCGGTGGCCGAGCTGGCAGAGCGCCTCGGCTGGCCATTGCTGGCGGATCTGCAGAGCCAGATCCGTTTCGATGAACGCAACCACATCCACGTGGATCTCGCCCTGCAAAATGGCGACTTCGCGGGTGAACTGGCCCGCGCCGAGGTGCTGCTGCAATTTGGCGCCCGCCTCGTCTCCAAGCGCCTCGGCCAGTTCATCAGGCAGCACTCCTGGCAGGATTACTGGCTGGTAGACCCGCAGCCGGCGCGCCTCGATCCCGATTACCGGCTGCGCCGCCGCCTGCTGTGCGAACCCGCCGCCTTCGTCGCCGCTCACCCGCTCCCTGCGGCGCAGGCGCAACGACCCTGGCACCGGCTGGCAGAACACCAGCAAGGGGCCAGCCAGCTGATCCGCGCCGCCTGCGATCGCTTCTCCGAGCTCGGGGTCTGCCACCGTCTGAATCAGCTGATCCGGGGCCAGCTGTTTGTCGGCAACAGCATGCCCGCCCGGCTGATGGACATGCTGGGCGAAACCGGCAAGGGGCCCCGCCGGGTGATGACCAACCGCGGCGCCTCCGGCATCGACGGCCTCATCGCCACGGCCTACGGCTTCGCGCAATCGGTCGAGCAGGGCAGCGATGAGCCCACCACCCTGCTGCTCGGAGACTTGAGCGCCCTGCACGATCTCAACAGCCTGGCCCTGCTTCGCAAGGGGAGCCAACCCCTGGTGGTGGTGCTGCTCAACAACGACGGCGGCAGCATCTTCCGCCTGCTGCCGGTGCCGACCCAGGATCAACTGCTGGAGACCTATTACTGCCTGCCCCACGGTCTGCATTTCGAGCACGCCGCCGCCATGTTCGGCCTCGCCTATCGGGCCCCCACCTCGCTGGCCGAATTCGAGCAGGTCTACGCCACCGCCCTGGAAAAAGGCGTAACGCTGATTGAAATCAAGGTACCGAGCCAGGAAGTGGCCGAGGATCTGAAAGCACTGGGGAACGCCATCCGTGGCCTCTAATCCAGAGAGTCGTGGGCTGCCGCTGGTACTGCTGCACGGCCTGCTCGGCGATGGCCACGACTGGCAGGATGTGATCGACGCCCTGCCCGGGATCGAATGCCACGCACTGGATCTGCCGGGCTATGGCCGCAACCAGCATTTGCGGGTGGACGGTTTTGACGAGGCCAACGCCTGGCTCAGCGGCGAACTCGAAACCCGCGGCATCCGCCACTACCGGCTGGCGGGTTATTCCCTCGGCGGGCGGCTGGCGCTCTATCACGCCAGCCACTCCCCTGCGGGGCTGCAGGCCCTGCTGCTGGAAAACTGCCATCCCGGGCTGCCAAGCGGCGAGCGGGCCGCCCGCCTCCGCCACGATGAGGAATGGGCCAGTCGCTTCGAGCACGAGCCCCTGGCCGAAGTGCTGGCAGACTGGTATCGCCAGCCGGTGTTCGCGGATCTCGACGAGGATGGACGGGCGCGACAGCTGGCCAGGCGCCTTGGCAATGATGGCCGGGCGGTGGCCGCCATGCTGCGGGCCACGTCGCTGGGCAAGCAGCCGGAACTCGCCCCCTGGCTGGCATCCACGGGCTTGCCCTTGACCTGGATCTCCGGCAACCGGGATCAAAAATTCCACCGCCTGGCTTGCCAGCTGGTGGAGCAGGGTTGCAATATCAATCACTTGGCGCTGGATGGCGGCCACAATCTGCACGCCGACCAACCCGAACGCTTCGCCGCCTGCCTGCGTGACTGGCTAGGCAGCACCTGAGCCGACCACCTGTCCGGCCCCGATCCATTCCGGCCTGCCCCTGCGGGCCGACCAACCACAAGAGAGTGCACATGATTGAAGCAATGACGGAAGCGGAACTCTACGCTCCTATCGAATGGCAGGATTGCTCTGCCGGTTACGAGGACATCCTCTATCACAAGTCCCAGGATGGCATTGCCAAGATCACCATCAACCGTCCCCAGGTGCGTAACGCCTTCCGCCCCCGCACCGTCAAGGAGATGCTGCAGGCCCTGGCCGATGCACGCTACGACGATCAGGTCGGCACCATCATCCTCACCGGCTTCGGCGAGAAGGCGTTCTGCGCCGGTGGCGACCAGAAGATCCGGGGCGACTACGGTGGATACCGGGATGACGAAGGCACCCACCACCTCAACGTGCTGGACTTCCAGCGCGACATCCGCACCTGTCCCAAGCCCGTGGTGGCCATGGTGGCGGGCTACGCGGTCGGTGGCGGCCACGTGCTGCACATGATGTGTGACCTGACCATAGCCGCGGACAACGCCCAGTTCGGCCAGACCGGCCCGAAAGTCGGCTCCTTCGACGGCGGCTGGGGTGCCTCCTACATGGCCCGCATCGTCGGCCAGAAGAAGGCCCGCGAGATCTGGTTCCTGTGCCGCATGTACGATGCCCAGCAAGCCCTCGACATGGGTCTGGTCAACACCGTGGTGCCTTTGCCTGAGCTCGAGCGCGAAACCGTGCGCTGGTGCCGCGAGATGCTGCAGAACAGCCCCATGGCCCTGCGCTGCCTGAAGGCGGCCCTGAACGCCGATTGCGATGGTCAGGCCGGCTTGCAGGAGCTGGCGGGCAATGCCACCATGCTGTTCTACATGACCGAAGAGGGTCAGGAAGGGCGCAACGCGTTCAACGAGAAACGCCGTCCCGACTTCTCCAAATACAAGCGGAACCCCTGATGACACTCGCCCTCTATCGCTACCATCTGCCTTTTATCCAGCCTCTGACCTTTCACGGCAAGGTGGAGGCGGCGCGCGAGGGCTTGCTGGTGCGCATCGACGACGGCTGGGGGGAAATCGCCCCCCTGCCCGGTTTCTCCAAAGAGACCCTGGCCGAGGCCCAGACCGAGGCCATCGCCTGTCTGACACAGCTGGCGAGGGGTGAAGCCATGGCCCCCCGCCTGCCCTCGGTGCAATTTGGCCTGGACTGTGCCCGGCGTCAGTGGCCTGAACAGACCGCCACCTTGCCCGACCCCTATCCCCTCATTCAGGGCTCTCCCCAGGAGCTGCTCAAGAACTGGAAGCTGTGGCTGCACGAGACCCCTATCAAGGCCAAGCTGAAGGTGGCCCGCTACCCCATGCGGGATGAACTCGCGCTGATCCGCCTGCTGCTGGACAGACGCCCCAATCTCAAGCTGGTGCTGGATGCGAACCAGGGCTGGACCCGCGAGGAGGCCTGGGCCTTCTGCGGCCACCTGGACGCGAACCGGATCGAATACCTGGAAGATCCCTGCGCCCGCTTCGATGACATCGCCTTCGTGGCCGCCCGCACCAACATGCCGGTGGCACTGGACGAACTGCTGAGCCAGGGGGAAGCCTGGCAGCCCATCCCCCAACTCAAGGCCCTGGTGCTCAAACCCATGCTGCTGGGCAGCCTCGCCAACAGCGAGGCCCTGGTGGCCCGTGCCCGGGAGCTGAGACTCAAGGTTATCGTCTCCTCCTGCTTCGAATCCGGCGTCGGTCTCGGCCAGCTCGCCCGCCTCGCCGGGGAGTGGGCACCGGATCAGGCGCCGGGTCTGGATACCCGTCGCTGGCTGACCGGGGATCTGCTGGACAAGCAGGGCCACCCCGATCTGGCACAGCTCAAACCCCTGTTTCACCGTGACTGAGGCCCAGTCCCCCGCCGGGCAGGCCACCGAGCCCTGCCCGGTACGCCACTGGGCCCAGCTGGCCCCGGAGCGGATCGCCATCCACGCCGCCACGTCGCTGGAACGGCCGCTTTGCTACCGACAGCTGGATCTGAGGCTCAACGCCCTCTGCGAGCAGTTGGCATCTGCTGGCTTACGGGCCGGCGACAGGTTGGCCGCCGTGGTGCGCGGTGCCGAGGCAGATGTTCTGTTGGCCTGGGCCTGCATTCGCAGTCAGATCGTCTTCTGCCCTCTCAACCCCGCCTTCCCCCTCAGCCGACAGGCCGAGCTGGCAAGCCAGCTCGCGGTCGCCGCCTTCTGGTCGGCGAGCGAGATCCCACATGGCCCCTGGCAAGGGCTGACGCTGGATTTCGAGGCTGAGCTGGAGGTAGGGAACAAGCCGCTGCTGCTGATTCCCGAGCGGCAGAGCAACATGATCCTCACCTCGGGATCGAGCGGCATGCCCAAGGCGGTGGTGCATCGTCTCGCCAACCATCTCGCCTCGGCCAGGGGCTCAAGCACCCTCATTCCCCTGGATGAGGCGTGCGGCTGGCTGTTGTCATTGCCGCTGTTTCACGTCGGCGGCTACGCCATCCTGTTCCGGGTCTTCCTGGCGGGGGCCGCGCTGGTGCTGGACGATCGCAGCCAGCCCCTCAAGGATCGGTTGGAGCGCCAACCCATCACCCACCTCTCCCTGGTACCGACCCAGCTCTGGCGCCTGCTGGCCCAAGGCTTCGATCCCGCCCGCACCCGGTTGCGGGAGCTGCTGCTCGGCGGCGCCGCCATCCCGGAGCCCCTGGTGAACCGACTCGCATCCCTGGGGCTGACCCCCAAGGTGAGCTACGGGTTGTCGGAGATGGGTAGCCAGGTCTGCACCGGCCAGCCCGCCGGCGCCGGGGTGGTGGGCCACCCCCTGCCCGGGCGGGAGATCTGCATCCGGCAGGGGGAGATCTGCGTGCGCGGTGCCACCCTGTTTGTCGGCTACTTCCAGGCGGGCGGGCTGGCGCTGCCGCTGGACGCCGAGGGGTGGTTCCACACCCGGGACAAGGGCCATTTCACCCCGGACGGTGCGCTCGTGGTGGAGGGGCGACTCGACAATCTCTTCATCTCGGGCGGCGAGAACATCCAGCCAGAGGCCATCGAGCAGCGGCTGGTGGATCACCCCGCCGTGGCCCAGGCCCTGGTCGTCCCCATCCCGGACGAGCAGTGGGGCCAGCGCCCCGCCGCCTTTATCGACTGGCACCAGGAAGCCATCGACGTCGCCGAGATGAGCGCCTGGATCAGAGCGTCATTGCCCGGCTTCATGGTGCCGGATCGCTGGCTGCCCTGGCCGGATCTCGGCGGCAACCTCAAACCCTCCCGCACCCGGCTCGCCGCCCTGGCCGCCTCGAGCTGACCCGCCAGGGGCGGACCCTCGCCCCTGTTCCCCCCATGCCCCCGCTGCCTACCCCCATATAGGGCTAAGCCCTTGCTATCGATATGGCTCCCAATGGGACTGACTTTGCCATCTTGCATGTGAAAGGCATGATTGCCCCGGCCCAGCTGGCCAATTGATATTCCTTTGGCACCCAATACCCTCCCTAGTCCCCCACGCCCATCCATCCACCAAAGGGATCAACATGAACTACCTGGGTACCCGGCTGCTGTTGTTGGCAGCCCCAAGCCTGCTCGCCACCTCGGCGCTGGCCAACTACAGCACCGACTGGCGGCACTACCAACTGGACGGCGAGACCAGCCGCCAGCTGGGGGATCGCCTCACCGAAGTCACCTACGAGTTGAACGCCCGCGACAGCGGCGCCCCCTATCAGCGGCTGCGGGTCTACCGCCGCTTCGACTGGCAGACAACCGACCTCGCCCCCCTGGCCGAGCGGCAGTGTAGCGAACCCAGGGTCAGGGTCGAGCAGGGCTGGCAGATCCGCTACCTCAGTTGCGAGCAGGTGGTGCCGGTGGGCAAGGCGATCCCTGCCAGCAGCTATGACTTCGGCTATGGCCTGAAGCAGGGTCGCTGGGAGCCCCTGGCGGGGACACCGACCGCCCCGCGCCAAGATAGCCTGCCACTGGCGGAGCGGATCGTCCTCGGTCACAGCGAACAGGAGCTGGATCGCTGTGAACTCGGCAACGATGGCCGCTGTACCGAACAGACATGGCAGTATCACCCCCGGGAGTGGCAACAGCTGAGCGTGCTGGAGGAAACCCCCAACGAGCGGGATGGCCGGCTCGAGCAGATCTTCTTCCGCCTGCAACCCGTGGCTGGCAGCCAGGCCGCCAGCCAGGTGCGTGAACTGCACGTCTGGCGCCAATACAGCTGGTTGCTGGAGGAGGCCAAGGCCCAGCAGGAGTGCGACGAACCCCAAACCCGCACAGAGGGCACCAGGATCATCAGCTACCGTATCTGCCGCCAGACTCTGCTCGCCGGCAGCGAGGTGCAGGTGATGCTCAAAGATACCGGCTATCAATACCCGGTCGGGGGGAGCGAGTGGCAGGCCTTGCCAGAGACGACCGAATGGCAGGAGAGCCGGACTCTCAATCGTCCCATCATACTGGCCAGCAAGGAGGAACAGCTCGACTGCCGCCGTGCCGATGGCCGTGCCTGCTCCGAACCCGAACTACCGGGCACGGATCTGCTGGACGCCGACGCGGCCAGGATAGTGCAGGATGCCAGCGGCCAGCCCGCCCCCGTGTGGCAGGAGAACTATGGCCACAACGACGCCAAGCTGCTGGCGGTCTCCCGCGGCATCCAGAGCCTGCTGGCGGCCAACCAGCCGGCCCACCCGGCCATGAAGCTGCTGCTGGAGTACGTGCGCGCCCACAACTATCACAACTACGGCAAGCACAGGGAGGATGGCCCCGCCGCCGCCGAAGCCCTGGCCGAGGCGCTGACCGCCCTCGGGGCCCATCCCCTGCTCTATCCCGAGCAGGCGAGCGATGAGGTGGGGGGCGTCATCGGTGCCTGGAGCATCGCCCTGCACGGCCAGTTCAGGAGCCCGGCGGTGCAGAGCCGGTTCGGCACCCTGCTCGGCCAGTTCAACCAGATGCTGGCCTACAGCACCCATCACGCCGGCGAGATCAACGGCCGCCATCCCTGGGCGACCGGCCTGTTCGATCTGCTCAACTTCATCGACTTTGCCAGCGACTACGCGGCCCCCTTCGCCGCCGACTTCCGCCAGCAGGACGAGGAACTGCGCAAGCAGCTGCGTGCCATCGGCATGAGCGAGCTGGCCCTGTGGCAAGGGCGGGACGGCCCGGATCTCTTCCTGCTCAACAACGTGCTGGATGCCTACACCCGCCTCTACCGGGTGGTGCGCTACACCCGCCCGGACGAGGCCGAGACCTATCGCAAGGGGCTGGATGAGGCCGTCATCGCCCAGATCCGCCACCACGGCCTGATCCCTGGGGGACCTCAGAGCCCGGATCTGCTGGAAGAGATGTCGCTGACCCTCTCCACCTACTACCTGACCTACACGGATCGCACCAGCGAGGCCTGCATCAGCGGTGATTTCGCCGGGCTCTGCACCCCGGTGCGGGTTGAAGACGTGCTGCCATTCGAGCACACCTGCTCCCCCACCCTGCGCCTGCGGGCCCAGGAGCTGACCATGAGCCAGGCCGAGGGGATCTGCCGCGAGCTGGGGGCCGAGGAGCAGCAGTTCCACCAGCAGATGGAGACCGGCGGCCAGCCGGTGGCGGATGACCTCAACGAGGCCCTGGAACTGGTGATCTTCGACTCTTCCGCCGACTGGAAACGCTACGGCAGCGCTCTGTTTGGCGGCGTTTCCACCGACAACGGCGGCATCTACCTCGAGGGGGATCCGGCGCGCCCGGGCAACCAGGCCCGTTTCTTCGCCTACGAGGCGGAGTGGAAACGCCCCGCCTTCCAGGTGTGGAACCTGCGCCACGAGTACGTCCACTATCTGGATGGCCGCTTCAACCAGTACGGCAGCTTCGGTCACTACCCCCTCAACCGCACTACCTGGTGGTCGGAAGGGCTGGCGGAGTTCATCGCCCACGGTCAGTGCTTCGCCCGCGGTCTGGACAACGTCAGCGCCCGTCCGGCGGGCGAGCGCCCCAGCCTCGCCGAGATCCTGCACCTCGATTACGACAAGGGGGGTGAGATGGTCTACTCCTGGTCCTATACGGTGCACCGCTTCCTGAACGAGACCGGACGCGGCGGCAGCTGGCTGGCCATGGCCCAGGCCCTGCGCGGCCCGGATCAGGCCCAGGCCATGAGTGCCTTCGAAGGCGAGCTGGACACGCTCATCGCCAGCGACAGCGAGGCCTACCAGTCATGGCTGGCCGACGAGCTGCTGCCCTGGTGGGCGGCCAACAAGGAGTCCGAAGCCTGCCAGGGCAACGATTCAGCCCACTGAGTTCCCTCCTTGCCATCACAGGGGCGGCCATGTCGCCCCTGAATCCTCCCGCCCAGCCCCCCCCCAGCGACAGTCTCTGCCCGAGTGACACCCTTCGGGGCCATCAAGCCTGACGCCAGCGCCCAAGTTGTAATAGAATGGCTCCTTGTCATCCCTTACTTCAGACCCGAATCGCGCCGCGCATGAAGAAGTTTGCCAAGATCCTGCTCGCCGTTCTCTGCCTGCTGCTGGCCTTTGTCGCCGCACTGCTGGGCTACAGCGAATGGACCGTCTCGGACGCCCGTCACTACACCTATGACGACGTCGATGCCGTGCCCTACAACCGGGTCGCCGTGGTGCTTGGCACCTCCAAATACCTGATCGGGGGCAGCCCGAATCACTACTTCAAATACCGGATCAAGGCCGCGGCCGAGCTCTACAACAACGGCAAGGTGGACTACATCCTGGTCTCCGGCGACAACGCCACCGTGCAGTACAACGAGCCGCGCCAGATGCGGCGCGCCCTGATCCAGGCGGGCATCCCCGCCAGCGCCATCTACAGCGACTACGCGGGTTTTCGCACCCTGGACTCCGTCGTGCGGGCCAAGGAGGTGTTCGGCCAGTCCCGCTTCACCGTGGTCTCCCAGGCCTTCCACAACGAACGCGCCATCTTCATCGCCCGCCACTTCGGCATCGAGGCCGTCGGCTTCAACGCCCTGGATCCCAGCGCCTATCAGGGCATTCGCACCCGGGTGCGTGAAGTGGGCGCCCGCCTGATGGGGCTGCTCGATCTCTATGTACTGGACAAGGGCCCCAAGTTCCTCGGCGAACCCATCGTCATCGGTGGCCCCATTCCCTGCGAGGCCCTGAGCACCCTGGGGGCGAGCCAGCCCTGCCTGCCCCTCCCCACGAGTCTGGGGGAGCCAGCAAAACCGCTGAAAACCGGCCAGGGCGGCGTGGACAAGCCTGCTCCGGCGAACCCCGCCAGCAGTGCCAGCGACACTCGCGAAGCCAGCAGCTCGGCGGTCCCCACCGGCTCGGCAACCGACTGAGGCGCATCGCCCCAAGAAAAGACCCGCCAGCTGGCGGGTCTTTTTTTCATGGGCAGTGACGGGCCGGGCTTATGCCAGCGCCTGCTGGTAGCGGCGCGCCACCTCGGCCCAGTCCACCACGTTGTAGAAGGCGGCGATGTAGTCGGGACGCTTGTTCTGATACTTGAGGTAGTAGGCGTGCTCCCACACGTCCAGCCCGAGGATGGGCACATGACCCTGCATCAGTGGGCTGTCCTGGTTGGCACTGCTCTCTACCTGCAGCTTGCCGGCCTTGTCCACCACCAGCCAGGCCCAGCCACTGCCGAAACGGCTCAGGGCCGCCTGGGTGAAGGCCTGCTTGAAGGCATCCAGCCCCCCCAGATCCCGCTCGATGGCGGCGGCCAGGGCGCCGCTCGGCACGCCACCGCCCTGGGGGCTCATCACTTGCCAGAACAGGCTGTGATTGGCATGGCCGCCACCGTGGTTGCGCACCGCCCCCTGGATCTTGGCTGGCAGGCTGTCGAAACGGGCCAGCAGTTCATCCACCGGCAAGGCGGCGAGTTCAGGGGCCCCTTCCAGGGCGACGTTCAGGTTGGTGATATAGGTCTGATGATGACGGCTGTGGTGGATCTCCATGGTCAGGGCATCGATATGGGGTTCCAGCGCATCGTAGGCATAGGCAAGGGCGGGCAGGGTATGGCTCATGTTCGTCTCTCTTGGTATGGGGTTAATGCAGTCGGGAGGCTGGCTCGGCCTGACACAGACACTGGCCGAGGCAACGTTGAATGCCGTCGTGGCTGCCGTGTCTGCGCACGAAGGCGAGCAGCTCGGTACGGGTGTTGTGGCTGTGGCGCTGGGCCGAGGCACGCAAGGAGGCAGAGCAGGCCGGTGACTGGCTGGTGGCCAGCAGGCAGTCATGGATATGGCACAGCATGTCGGCGGCTCTGTCTGGCAGGGTCATGGCGATCAGCAGATCCGCCATGTTGTGATGGGCCACCACCAGGGCCGCCACCGCTTCATCGGCATCCGGCCAGAAGGAGAACTGCTGGCGGGCCAGCCAGAGCGCCTGCTGGTAGCAGTCGAGCGCCCTGGCATGCTCACCGGCATCGAAATGGCGGTTGCCGCACAGGGTCTGCTGTTTCCAGTGCGCCATGCTGTTGTCCGCGTCACTCGCGCCGACCCATCCCTTCACCCAGCTTGCCGTCATGCCTTGAACACCGAAATGATAATAATTATTATTTAACTTATTTGTGCTGGGAACACAAGGGATAGATTTGCCACTCCCTTCTGCCCATATGGGTAGTGTTTTGTCGAGATGATCGGTTTAGTGACCGCACCCACAGATACATTCGAGTTCAACGACCATGCTGATGGGCACTGGCATGAGGCCGGTGGCTGCCAGGCGGCAGTCTGTCGACACAAGGATGATGCAAATGAAGAGATGGCTTCTGGCGCTGCTCTGCGCCCTGCCCCTGCTGGCCCAGGGGGCTGGCTACACCCAGACCCGTTATCCCATCGTGCTGGTGCACGGGTTGTTCGGCTTCGACAAGCTGCTCGGGGTCGATTATTTCTACGGCATTCCCCAGGCCCTGAGCCGGGACGGGGCCAGGGTCTACGTGGCCCAGGTCTCCGCCACCCAGAGTTCCGAGCTGCGTGGTGAACAGCTGCTCAAGCAGGTACAGCAGGTGCTCGCCATCACGGGGGCGGAGAAGGTGAACCTCATCGGCCACTCCCACGGCGGCCCCACCATTCGCTACGTGGCCTCGGTCGCCCCCGAGCTGGTCGCCTCCGCCACCAGCGTGGGGGGGGTCAATCAGGGATCCGAGATAGCGGATCTGGTGCGTGCCAGCGTCACACCGGGCTCGGCCGCCGAACAGCTGGCGGTGGCGGCGGCCTCGGCCCTGTCCGGGGTCATCTCATTGCTCTCCGGTGGCAGCAGCCTGCCCCAGGATCCCCTCAAGGCGCTCGATGCCCTCACCAGCAGCGGGGCCCAGCGCTTCAACCAGCGCTATCCGGAAGGGCTGCCCAGCCAATACTGCGGCGAGGGGCCGCTTCGGGCCGCCAACGGGGTCTACTACTTCTCCTGGAGCGGGCGCGGCAACATGACCAACATCCTGGATCCGGTGGATCCGGCCCTGGCCCTGACCGGTACCTTCTTCAAGGAGCCCAACGACGGCTTGGTCGGCGTCTGCAGCAGCCACCTCGGCAAGGTGATCGGCACCGGCTACCGGATGAACCACCTGGACGAGGTGAACCAGTCCTTCGGCATTCACCACCTGTTCGAAACCGATCCCCTCACCCTCTATCGCCAGCACGCCAACCGCCTGCAGGGGCTGGGGCTATGAAGCGGGGAACCCTGATACTGGGGCTGCTCTGCCCAGCCCTACTGCTGGCGGGGCTGACCCTGTGGCCAACCCCCGACACCAGCCTGACGGCCGCTCCCGAGCGCGGGGCCCTGCGCCACCAGCTGGCCCAGCGCATCGAGCAGGGAGAGACGGGCGAGGGGGACGATCTGATGCGCCGCTATCAGGGATTCCTCGCAGCAGAAGGGAGCCTGACGGTACCGACGGATCCCGGCCTCGCCAGCCTGCAGTTGCTGTTCGACGAGCGCGAGCAGTTGCGCCAGCTGAGCTTCACCCCGGCCGAGCAGGATCAGCTGTTTGCCGAGGATCGGCTGATGGAGCAGTGGACCCTGCGCCGCAAGGCGCTGGCGGAGGCGAGCGATGCCGACAAGCCGGGGCTGGCCACCGGGCTGGAGCTCTGGCTGGCGGAACAACCCCAGTGGTTCAGGGAGGCCGATGCCAATGGCCGCCTGCTGGCCGATCTGCAACAGATGGAGCGTCTGCCAGGGGATGAGCGGGCAGCCTTGCTGCAGGAGCGGCTGGGGCAGGAGGCGGCGGATCGCCTGCATCAGCTGGAACAGGGTCAGCAGGCGTTCGATCGGCAGCTGGCGGGCTATCTGGCGGAACTGACCCCTCTTTCCCTCGACGACAGACTCGGACAGCAGCAGGAGATACTGGCCAGATGGTTCCAACCAGAACAATGGGAAAGGGTAGAGGCACTGACCAGAATAAAACTCGGTGAAACCCGATAGGAAAACCCCCTGTCCGGTTTGCCCGGGCCAGGAATAGCACGAGAGATCCAGACAACGAGGGGGCCAGCGCCCCCTCGTTGTCTGTCGGCCGCCTTATTGCGGCTTGTTGGCGGCGGGCATCGGCTGCCAGGTGAGGCGGGTCACCTGGGTGCCCTGCAGCTCGCAGGTGAAGCAGAGATCCTGCCAGCCCTTCTCCTGGCGCAGAGAGACCTCCCCCTTCACCCCCTCTTCGCTCACCTTGATCTTCTGCGACTCGACCTCCACCTTGTCGCCCTTGGCCAGCGCCATCAGCTTGCCGCTGCACAGCCACTGGGCCAGCTCGGCTCCCTTCAACTTGACGCCCCCCTTGGCGGCCTTCTGCTCCGCCTGGCTCGGCACGAACAGCTGGCTCAGTTCGGCGGCCCGTCTGGTGAGCCACTCCTGACGCTGCTGCATGCTCATCTTGCTGACGAACTCCGCCGGCTGACCCTTGTCATCCAGCCACTGGGTCAGGGTGCCCGCGTCGTCGAAGGCGAACTGGGCGGCCGGCTCCTTCACCCCGAACAGATTGCCCCCCTTGAAGTAGTAGCGACTCTCCCCTTCCAGCTTGCCCAGCTCGTTCATGATGGGCACGGCGATGATGACGGGCTGGCCGTCGATCCAGGCCTTGATATCCACCCCGTCATGACTGAACAGCCGGGTGTCGAGGGCACTCTCGGCCCCCTTCTCCATCAGGGTGAACTGTTCGGCCAGGGTGGCGGCGAGTGCGGGCAGGGAGCTGAGCCCCAGCGCGAGAGCGATCAGGGTATTGCGCATATGTGTCCTGTGATGGCCCGGAGGCCTTGGGTTAACGCTCTATCAACCAGACCTGGAGCCCGGCCTTGTGTTGCTCGTCGAGCGGCCGGGACTGGCGGGTCTGGTAATTGAAATGGATCAGGGTGGTCTCGCCGGTGACGGCCAGCTCCCCCTCTTGCCAGGCTTCCTGCCACAGGGTAAACGAGCTGGTGCCGATGCGGCGCACCCCGGTCTTGATAGTCACCGGCTGGCCGTAGAACAGCTCCCGTTTGAACTGCACCTCATAGCCCGCGATGATCAGATGCCAGTCACGCACGTCCAGCTCGGGAGTGAAGAGACGGAACACGGGATCCCGGGCCGACTCGAACCAGACCGCCGGTACCGTGTTGTTGATGTGGCCGAGGGCGTCTGTCTCTTGAAAACGGGGTTGGATCTGCATTTCCAGCATGGATATCGACTCCTTGTCGTGGGACCGGGCACAGGCTAGCGCGCCCGCTGCCGCGACTCAAGCCTGTCAGTGCCCGGCCGGGATCAAGCTCCGTTTTCTGTCTGCTGCGCCCCCTGTTCGGGTTTTAACCAGGCGCTGCGAAAATCGAACCAGCCCAGGGCCGTCATGCGCACGCCATGCACACCCACCCGGCTCTCCAGCTCCAGCCAGTGGTGAAACAAGGGCACGAACCAGTGCTGGCGCTGCACCTGCGCCAGCAGGGCGCGGGGGCCGGGGGCCTCCTCCTCGGCGCGCCACTGCGTCAGACCCTGCCACAGGGCCTGCTGCCCCCCCCACACCCGGCGCAGCAAGGGGGTGCCCTGCAACCAGGCGTAGGGGGCGAAGGCCTGCTCGTGCTCGAGGTTGAGGGTGCCGAGCCAGAGATCCACGTCCTCATCCACGCCGCTCACCCAGCGATCGTAATCCAGGAAGCGCACCTCGAGCCGGATCCCCTGTTCGGCCAGCAGACTTGCCATGGCGCGGCCGCACTCGTCGAACTCCAGGTGCTGGTTGAAGCAGGCCATCACCAGCCGGGCCGGCAACCGCTCGGGCTCGGGGAGCGAAGCCGCCAGCCCCTCCCGCCAGTGAGGCAAGAGGCCGAGGGCACTGGTCCAGCCCCGTTGCAACTCGGGGGCGACCCGCGCCATCAGGGCGATGGGATTGAGCAGACGGGTCAACCAGTGGCGCAGAGCCGGATCCTGCAAGGCGGCGGATCTGTCGTCCTGCAGCAGGAAGTAGCAGCCGGACTCCAGTTCGGACTCCCCGCGCATGGTGCCGAGCTCCGGGCTGTCGCTGCCCAGTTGCAGGTGGCTCTCCAGGCGTTCCGCCAGCTCGGGCAGCATCCAGATGTCGATCTCGTCGAGCAGGGCGCGCAGGCCGAAATAGTCGTCAAAGGCGCTCAGGCACAGGTGCAGCGGATCATTGGTGGTCACCCGGTAGGGGCCGGTGCCGACCGGCTGCAAAGGGAATCCGGCCGTGCCCCTCAGCTCCCGGGGCAGCACCGCCGCCACCGGCTCTGCCAGCAGATGGAGCAACCAGGGATCCGGGCTGTCCAGATGCAGATCCAGGGTGCGCGGCCAGGGGCTCTCCAGCCGGGTGAAGTGGGCGAACAGGGGGCGATCCCGCAGCGCCTGCAGGCTATCGATAACATCCTCCGTCTCCAGCTCGCGGCCATGATGAAAACGTACCGCCGGCCTCAGGTAGAAACGCCAGTGGCGGGGGCCGAGGCACTCCCAGTGGTGGGCCAGATCCCCTTCGATTTCCCCATTTTCCTCATTTCGCCGGGTTAGACCGTTGAAGATCTGCCGGCTCAGGTGCACCTCGGAGCGGCGCAGGGGGGCCGTGGGCAGCAGGTGGGGCAGCGGGCGGTAATAGGGTACCCGCAGGATCTGGCGTCCGGCCCGGGTGGCCTGGCCGAGCTGCTCGATGAGCAGCGGGGTGAGCAGATCCAGCCGATCCTCCGCCACCCTCACCGCCTGGGCCAGCAAACCTTGCTGCAACAATGCCCGCAGGCGGCGCCGGATCAGCCCCTCCTGATTGTCCAGCAGGGTCAGCCGGGAGCGACGCCCGCGTCCCGCCTCGGCGGTCCAGTTAAGCCAGCCCTGCTCCTGCATGCGTCTGAGCAACAGGCGGGCGTTGCGCGGGGTGCAGCACAAGAGATCGGCCACCTCGGCGAGGCTTATCTCCCGTTCGTCGGCCCCGAGTTGCTGGGCGAGCCGTTGAAACTGCTGATAGAGACGAGTGGTGGGCATAAAAGAGGAAATCCATGTACGTGAAGTCGTCAGTTTTTACTTCCTCATTTTAGCTCAATACTGATGCCGAACATGAGTACAACGTCACAGGAGCACCATCATGAGCCATGTATCTACCCCCAAGCCGAACCGGACCCAACAGATCCTGCACCGCTACTTCCTGCGGATCCTGCCCCGCTCGCTGCCGCTGATCGAGGATCCCATGAACCAGCTCAACCGCCTGATGCAGTGGGACATGACCCAGATCGACGACAGGGAGTACCGCCGCCGCTTCTGAGCCCCGGGGACAGGGGCCGTATCACATCGCCAGCAGAAGCAATAGCTTTGCCGGATCTGCCTGTTTACAACGGGTCAGAGGCTGCTAGATTGGACGTCTATCCATCTATAACAGCGAGCTACATCCAGCAAGGAGTGTGTGATGAAAGATGCGACCCTGGCCCTGCACCACGGCTTTTCCCACGACCCCACCACCAAGGCGGTGGCCGTGCCCATCTACCAGACGGTGGCTTACGAATTCGACAACGCCCAGCACGGGGCGGATCTGTTCAACCTGGCGGTGCCCGGCAACATCTACACCCGCATCATGAATCCCACCAACGACGTGCTGGAGCAGCGCCTCGCCGCCCTGGAGGGGGGCATCGCCGGGCTGGTGGTATCGGCGGGCTCCGCCGCCATCACCTATGCCATCCAGGCACTCACCGCCGCCGGGGACAACATCGTCTCTACCCCCCAGCTCTACGGTGGCACCTACACCCTGTTCGCCCACATGCTGCCGAGCTTCGGGGTCGAGGTGCGTTTCGCCAAGGATGACAGCGCCGAGGCCATCGCCGCTCTCATCGACGACAGGACCAAGGCGGTCTACTGCGAGAGCATCGGCAACCCGGCGGGCAATATCGTCGATCTGGCAGCCTTCGCCCAGGTGGCTCACGCCCGCGGTGTGCCCCTCATCGTCGACAACACGGTCGCCACCCCGGTGCTGTGCAAACCCATCGAGCATGGCGCCGACATCGTCGTCCACAGCCTCACCAAGTACGTGGGGGGCCATGGCAACTCCCTCGGCGGCGTCATCGTCGACGCGGGCAAGTTCCCCTGGGCGGATCATGCCGAGCGCTTCCCCCAGCTCACCCGGCCCGAACCCTCCTACCACGGGGTGGTCTACACGGAAGCCTTCGGCCCGGCGGCCTTTATCGGCCGGGTGCGCACCGTGCCCCTGCGCAACACCGGCGCGGCGCTGGCCCCCATGAACGCCTTCCTGCTGCTGCAGGGGCTGGAGACCCTGAGCCTACGCATGGAGCGCCACGTGGATAACGCCCTGCGGGTCGCCCACCACCTCAAACATCACCCCAAGGTGGCCTGGGTCAGCTATGCCGGCCTGCCGGGCCACCCCCACTACCCGCTGGCGGAGCAGTACATGAAAGGTCGCCCCTCAGCCATTCTCTCGTTCGGGTTGAAGGACGGTTACGAGGCGGGGGTACGCTTCTACGATGCGCTGAAGATCTTCAAGCGGCTGGTCAATATCGGTGACGCCAAATCCCTGGCCTGCCACCCCGCCTCCACCACCCACCGCCAGCTGAGCGAGGCCGAGCAGGCCAGAGCCGGGGTCAAACCGGAGATGATCCGGCTGTCGGTGGGCATCGAGGCCATCGAGGATATACTGGCGGATCTGGATCAGGCCCTGGAGGCCTGAGGCCGAGCATGTCACCATCCTGTCTATAGCAAAACGCCCCGTCAGACGGGGCGTTTTGCATGATGGAGAACGACAGGCGCGGGATCAGATCGCGTGGGAGAGGATCCTGGCGACCTTGTCCGGATCGATGTCCTGGTGTTCCCCGAGGGCGGTCAAGTCGAAGCGCTTCAGGTTGGAGCAGATCCCCGGGATGCAGGACGCATCCAGGCCGTAGTCGGCGAGGCGGGTGCCCACTCCCATCTGCTGGAAGAACTGCTCGGTGCGGATGATGGCCTCCTCGATGCGCAGCGCCCTGTCTTCCCGTCTGGAATGCCAGACCCGCTCGGCAAACTGGGCCAGCTTCTCCTGCTTCTGGGACGCCTGCTCCCGCAGCAGGGAGGGCAGCACCACCGCCAGGCTCTGGGCGTGATCCAGCCCGTGCAGGGCGGTGAGCTGATGGCCGATGGCGTGGGTGGACCAGTCCTGGGGCACCCCGCGCCCGATGAGACCGTTCAGGGCCAAGCTGGCGGCCCACATCAGGTTGGCCCGCACCAGGTAGTTGGTGGGCTCCGCCAGCGCGCGCGGACCGTTGTCCACCAGCACCTGCAGCAAGCCTTCCGCCAGCCTGTCCTGCACCTCGCCCCCCACCGGGAAGGTGAGGTACTGCTCGGTGATGTGGATGAAGGCATCCACCACGCCGTTGCCGATCTGTCGTGCCGGCAGGCTGTAGGTGGTGGTGGGATCCAGCACGGCGAAGCGGGGCTGCACCAGCTCGCTCTTGAAGGAGAGCTTGGCGTCACCCCGGCTCACCACGGCGGCGGGGTTGCTCTCCGAACCGGTGGCCGGCAGGGTCAGCACGCAACCAAGCGGCAGCGCCGCGTCCACCGCCGCCTTGTGCAACAGGATGTCCCAGGGATCTTCCCCCTCGAAACGGGCGGCGGCGGCCACGAACTTGGAGCCATCGACCACGGAGCCACCCCCCACCGCCAGCAGGAAGTCGATGCCCTCGCGTTTCACCAAAGCTACCGCTTCCATCAGCTGATCGTACTGGGGATTGGCGCCGATGCCGGAGAACTCCTGCCACTCCATGCCCGCCAATGCCCGGGTCAGCTGCTCATAGACCCCGTTCTGCTTGATGCTGCCCCCGCCATAGAGCACCAGCAGGCGGCTGCCCGTCGGGATCAGCTCCGGCAGGCTGGCGATCTGGCCCTCCCCGAAACAGACCCGGGTCGGATTGGCATATTGGAAGTTGTACACGGCAAAGCCCTCGGTTGAATGCATGCAGGGGGATTGTGCGCCCCCCGGCGGGCAAGGTCAAAAACGGGATCCCCTTATCAAATGGCGCGGGGGGACACGGAAGGGGGATGGTACTCAGGTGTGACTTTGCTATGGTGGTAGCGGGGAGTGGCCATCCGGCCCTTGCCCTCATCGGTTCATCGCCGCCGCATCGCCAACGGGTGCGCACCATTTTCTGGTCACAGGATCTTTATCATGAAGCTGAAACACGCATGGATTGCCGGTCTGCTCACCCTCTCGTCCGTCTCCCTGGTACAGGCCGCCGTGGTCACCACCAATGTGGCCGTCACGCCGGGCAGCGCCAGCCTGGCGGAAGAGGTGACGGCCCAGGCGACGGTCACCGCCATCGATCTGGCCACCCGCAAGGTCAGCCTGAAGAATGCCGACGGCAAGCCCTTCGATCTGGTCGCCGGGGAAGAGGTTACCAATCTGCAGAACATCAAGGTGGGGGATGTGGTGGCGCTGCGCTACCTGCAACTGCTGGATCTGGAGCTGCTCAAGGGCACCGCCGGGGTACGCAAACGGGTGGTCGAGGTGGAAGGGAGCAAGGCCGCCGCCGGGCAGGAGCCGGGCGCAGGTGCCGGCATGCAGGTGACCATCTATGCGGACGTCATCGACATCGACAAGGCGACCCAGACCATCAAGGTCAAGGGCGTGGACAAGACCCTCACCGTCAAGGTGAACGACCCCGCCCAGTTTGCCCTGATCGCCAAGGGGGATCAGATCAAGGCGGTCCAGACCACGGCCATCGGTATCGGCATCGTGCCAGAGCAGAAGTGATCACCCCCTGATCCGCGGGGAGGGCGTACCTCCCCGTCTCCACCAACCCGCACCTGACCCCTGCTCTCGCCGCTCTTCGCCCCCAGCCACCCGGTGGCAAGCCCTTGCCAGCGGCCAACAAGGATTGCCGTTTGGGTCAGATTCTTACCCTCAGGCGCTCTGCGTCTCTGACGACTTGCCGATGAGTTTCTCCATGGCCGCCTTGAGCATGGCATCCCGCTGCTCGGTCAGGGCCTTGGTCTGTGCCTCCCGCTCCTCGCCGGAGAGCTGCTTGTTGCCAGCCACCTCCTTGAGCTGACTCTCGATGGCGTCAAATTTCTTGCGATCAAAGCCCAGCGCCTTGTCCACCAGCTGCTGGACCAGCACATTATTGGCGCTGCCGCTCTGGCCCGTGCTCTTGCCGCTCTTG
This sequence comes from Aeromonas sp. NJAU223, assembly GCF_051125555.1. Taxonomy (NCBI): domain Bacteria; kingdom Pseudomonadati; phylum Pseudomonadota; class Gammaproteobacteria; order Aeromonadales; family Aeromonadaceae; genus Aeromonas; species Aeromonas sp. NJAU223. Next base: position 4,109,474 of record NZ_CP144204.1, read on the forward strand.
GCCAGGTGCTCATAGGTCAGCACCTGCTGCGCCTTGCCGGTCATCACCTGGCTGGAGAGGCTGACTTGCTGATCCCAACCGCCGCCCTGCTGGCTGTCGCTGGCGCTGAGGGTGGCCAGAGCCCGTTGCTGGGACGCGCTCTGGGCGAGTTGTTGACCATAGGGTTTGATATTCATGAGAGCTCCGCGCTATCTGCCGGCCCGACCGGCGTTTGGGGATGCTTCCCCGTGATGGCAACAGCAGAGCAAGTTGCAGGCCAAGTTGCCGAGATGACGTCCAGACGCCCCCTTTCACCGCAGATCCCGCTGCCCAGGCACCATGGGGCCACAGCCCTCACCACTTATTGCTCTCATCACCGAACAAAAGCCATGAATGACCCATAGATCACAAAATAAACACCTGCAGAGGAATAAGATGCCAGCGCACAATACGGTCAGGACGCGGTATTGTGGATGAAGTGTTTGCAATATCAATAAGATGCAGACCAATCTACCGGCATCCCCAGGTTGCCGCCCAAGGCCTGCGGCAAGCCCCCTCTCCTCATCCAGCCTGACTCACACCCACTATCAGCTTCGGGCAACTCCATGAAAAAACACACCTTGAGCCTTCTCAGCGCCACCCTGTTCACCCTGATCGGCAGCAGTGCCGATGCCTGCACCGGCCTCATCGTCGGCAAGGGCGCCAGTGCAGACGGCAGCGTGATGATCGCCAGAAACGAGGATTTCGGCGTCAACAACTGGAACAAGCATCTGGTCTTCCATCCCGCCAGGCAGAACGAGGGCAAGCTGTGGAAGCTTGGCAACGGCCTTGAAGTGCCCATGCCCAAGGCCTTCCTCGCCTACTCCGCCATCCGTGACTGGGATGCCGTCACCAGCGAGCCCGCCGGCGGATATTACGAGGAGCGCGGCATCAACGAAGCCAACGTCGCCATCTCGGCCACCACCAGCGCCGAGGTCAACGAGCGAGCCCAGAAAGCCGATCCGCTGATCGAGACCGGCGTCATCGAGGCTGTCATCCCCACCCTGATCCTGCCCCAGGCGAAAAGCGCCAAGGAGGGGGTCGAGCTGCTCGGTCGCTATGTGGAGCAGTACGGGGCCGGCGAGGGCAACAGCCTCTATCTGGCTGACGTGAACGAGGCCTGGCTGATGGAGATAGGCTCCGGCCACCACTGGATCGCGGTGCGGGTCCCTGACGACAGCTACGCCATGGTGGCCAACGGCCTGCGCATCCACGACGTCAATCTGGACGGCGCCGATGTGCTGCACTCCCCCAAACTGCTGGAGTTCGTGCGCGAGCACAAGCTGCTGGACAACGCCGATGCCAAGGCCTTCAACTTCGCCAAGGCGTTCGGGGTCATCGCCGACCCTTACAACGTGGACAGGGAGTGGCTCGGCCAGCAGATGTTGAGTGCCTCCCACCAGCAGTCCACCCGCCAGGCGCAGTATCCCCTGTTCATGAAACCGGATGCCCCCATCGCCGTACCGGATGTGACCAGGGTTCTCAGCGCCACCTATGAGGGCACGCCACTCGACGGCAAGGCGGAGCGGCCCATTCGCATCGACCGGCAGCTCGAGTCCCACATCATCCAGTTGCGCAAGGAGATGCCCAAAGAGCTGCAGGGGCTCATCTGGCAGAGCTACGGCGTGCTGGCCGAGTCGGTGATGGTGCCCCTCTACAACACCCTGGAGTCCTACCCCCAACCCTATCGCACCGGGAGCGACAGCTACTCCGACGACTCCGCCTATTGGCAGTTCCGCAGCCTGACCGCGCTCGCCAACACCAATCCGGGCAAATACCTGCCCCTGCTGCGGGAGGTCTGGGCCAGGCAGAGCGACAAGTACCACAAGGAGGTGGCGGTGCTGGACAAGACCCTCAAGCAGACCTATCCCAGCGACAAGGGCACGGCGTTGCAACTGGCGTCGGATTACTCCTACGGTCAGCTGGAACAGAGCTATCAGTTGGCGAAAGCGTTGCGCTTCAAGCTGATGACGGATCTCACCAAGAGCACGGAGAAGAAATATTCGGAAGAAGAGTTCAAGAAGATCATGAGCCTGTAGGGTCAGGCATGAACGAAGAGGCACCTCAGGGTGCCTCTTTTTATTGCCTCACGGGATCAGTGGCGACTGATATGGAGCGGCCCGAAGGTCTGGGCCACCGGCATGATCTCGATGCTGTTGATGTTGACGTGGGCGGGCTGCTGGCTGACCCAGAGCACGGTATTGGCGATGTCTTCCGGCTGGATGGACTTCACCCCCTGATAGACGGAGGCCGCCTTGGCGTCATCCCCGTGGAAGCGCACGTTGGAGAACTCGGTGCCGCCGCACAGGCCGGGCTCCACATTGGTGACCCGGATGGCGGTGCCCGCCAGATCCGCCCGCAGGTTCAGGCTGAACTGCTTCACGAACGCCTTGGTGGCGCCATAGACGTTGCCGCCCGGATAGGGGTAGGTGCCGGCGATGGAGCCGATGTTCACCACGTGGCCGCGATTGCGCTCCACCATGCCCGGCAGCAGCAGGCGAGTGAGCAGGGTCAGGCCGCTGATGTTGGTGGCGATCATCTGCTCCCAATCCTCCAGATCCGCCTTGTGGGCAGGTTCGAGCCCGAGCGCCAGGCCGGCGTTGTTGACCAGCAGATCCACCTGCTGCCACTCGGCGGGCAAACCCGAGATGGCGGCGCGGGTGGCGGCCTTGTCCTGCACGTCGAACACCAGGGGCAGGAAGTTCTCCCCCAGCTCCCCGGCCAGGCTGGCCAGCCGCTCGGCACGGCGACCGGTGCCGATCACCTTATAACCGGCACCCACCAGCAAGCGACTGATGGATTCACCAAAACCGGACGATGCGCCCGTTACCATTGCAATCATCGGAACCTCCATTGTCATTTATCTAATTGATAGCTAAAAGAATTCATTCATTTCCCGCCGGCTTGGCGAAGCGTCGCCAGAGAAATACCAGCAGGTGCAGCCCGAACAGGCCGGAGCCCGCCAGGGCAAACAGCAGGGCGGTGAGAGCATTGACCGAGGTGTCGGCCCCCAGCCACCCCCAGGCCAGCCAGCCGATGGCCCCGATGAGGAGGGTCTGGGCGGCGCAGACCGGGCAGCGCCCCAGCTTGGCGCGGATGCTGGTCGCGAGGCAGTCATCGCAGCTCATGGTCATCCCTCGGTTTCTGGGCATCCCGGCTCATGGGTTGTCCCGTTGGTCCGCTTGCAGTTCCAGCACCAGCCTGTGTGCATGCTGACCCGGCCCGTAATAATCCGGCAGCCGCAGCCGAGCGCGGAATCCCAGCCCATGGTAGAGGGCGCCGGCCTCTGGGTTGGCATCGGACACCTCGAGGCGGATGGCCCCCCAGCCTGCGGACCTGCCCTCGGCGATCACCTGCTCCAGCAGGCGGCGGGCCCAGCCCTGGCGGCGCACCGTCCAGCGGATGGCAAGGGTCTGGATGGTGAGCCGATCCCAACCCCTGTGCTCCAGCACGCAGAGATAGCCCATCAACTGGGTCTTGTCGTCTTCCAGCAGCAGGGTGCGGCCCTTGGCCTGGTTGAGCAGATAGTGCCAGCGGCTGCGGCCGAAGGCGACCTCGGGGGGAAAACAGTAGCGCTCCAGCCGGGTGATGGCGCCCAGATCGTCGGGGTGGGCGGCCCGTAGGGTCAACAAGGCGTTATCCTCGTTCGGTTATTTATCCTCAGCACCAAAAATGCGACTTGTATCACAAGTTACCAAGGCAGATGATTAGGCACTGTAACCTCTTGTTTCCCCTCGCGCCATTGTCGTGCTTGTCGGTGCATCGAAGCCCACTGGGGAGACTGCCATCCAGGCAGTCCTTTTGTGGAGCCGAAAATATGAGTACCTATGTCATCGTCGAGGAGCTCGGCGACTGGCCCTGCCATGCCGACTACCTGCTGACCGCCCGCACTTACCTGCAGCACGGCCTGCCCACCACGGGGGGTCGCCCCCGCATCATCAACCTCTGCCGCAGCCTGGAACACCTGAGCGCCGGCTACTACTGCTCCTTGCTGGCCCAGGCTCGCAGCCACCACTGTCTGCCGGGGCTGCAGGCCATCAGCGTGCTGCAACCCCAGCAGCCGCCGGCCAAGTTGTGGCGCAAGCTGCAGGGCTGGCTGAGCCGCCAGAGCGAGGACAGGATCCGGGTACGCGCCATCTTCGGGCAGTGCGAGCAGAGCGAGCTGGCGGGGCTGGCCCGCTACTACTACGGCCTGAGCCAGCTGCCGCTGCAGGAGCTGACCCTCAAGCGCGGCCGCCACGGCTGGTCGGTACGCCAGCAGCAGAGCCTGTCACCACTGGAACTGAGCCAGGGCGAGCGGGAGCTGATGCTGCAACACGCCCAGGCGCTGGTGGGGGCCGCTGACGAAGAGCAGGCGGCCCCCCTCTATCAACTCGCCATCCTGGTGGATCCCAACGACGGCCGTGCCAGCAGCGACGAGCTGGCCCTGCGCCGCTTCATCCAGGCCGCCGCCGCCCAGGGGATCCAGGCCGAGATCCTGGCACCCTCGGCCATCGAGAGGCTGCCTGAGTTCGACACCCTCTGGCTGCGATCCGAGACGGCGGTGGGTCACTACACCTTCGAATTCGCCCGCCGCGCCGAACAGCTCAAGATGCCGGTGATCGACAGTTCCCGCGCCATCCTCGCTTGCAGCAACAAGCTCTATCTGTACGAACTGATGGTACGCAGCGGCGTCCCCATGCCGCCGACCATGGTGGTGACCCGCCGCGGCCGCCACCATGTGGACGAACTGGTACAACGGCTCGGCCTGCCGCTGATCGTCAAGGTGCCCGATGGTGCCCAGGGGCGGGATCTCGCCATGGCAAGCGACGAGATCCAGCTCGCGCGTCTGCTGGACGAGGGGCTCGGTCGCTCCGCCCTGCTGCTGGTACAGAGCCGGATCCCCGCCGAGTTCGACTGGCGCATCGGCTTCCTCGACGGTTCCCCGCTGTTCGCTTGTCGCCGCTTCCGGCCCGAGCCCGGCAACCGCATCCGTCGTCGCAAGCACCCCCTCGACATGAGCCGCATCGAGGCCCTGCCCCTCACCGAGGTGCCGGAGCGCGTGCTGCAGACCGCCCGCCGCGCCGTCCATCAACTCGGCAACGGCCTGTTCGGCGTCGATCTGCGCCAGCAGGGACGGGACTGCGTCTTGCTGGAAATCATCGACAATCCCTGGATCCGTGGCGATATTGAAGACAAGGAGGCAAAGGACCTCTATGAGCGCCTGGCCAGGGCCTTCCGGCAGCGACTGGAAAACCGGGGACAGGGCGCGCTCGGATAACAAGCATCGAACGCAGAGGTGAACATGATGACAACGCAGTGGTGGGACATAGCGCCCCTCGGCTGGGAGAATATCCTGGCCTGCCTGGTGTGCGGCGGTCTGGTGGGGCTGGAGCGCCAGCTTCACGGCAAGCCGGTCGGCATCCGCACCTCCTCCCTCATCGTCCTCGGTACATACTGTTTTCTCGCCATCGGGGCCACCGTCAGCACGGTGGCCGCCGATCAGGCGCGGGTGCTGGGCCAGCTCATCACCGGCATCGGCTTTCTCGGCGCCGGGGTCATGATGACCCGGGACGGCCAGGTGCAAGGCGTCACCTCGGCAGCCACCATCTGGATGCTGGCCGCCCTCGGCGCCCTCATCGGCATGGAGCTGCTGCGCCAGGCCTTGCTGCTCACCGGTGTCACCCTGGGGATCCTGGCGGGTGTGCACTACCTGGAGAGCAGCTTCAAAAGTCTGCGCCGCGGGGTACACGACAGGCTGGAGCTGTGGCGCAGCGGCAACGGTCATGCTCCCGCCCGCAACCACAGGGATGAGCTCGGCAGCGGCATCGAGAAATAGCGAATGCCGGAGAAACCGGCACAATGCAGCAGGGCTCCATATCGGAGCCCTGCTTGTTGCTGGGGTAAAGGTGTGAGGGGGCGCGCTATTGCAGCAGCAGGAAGCGTCCGCTGAGCGGCGGCAGCTCGACGGTCACGCTGCTGCCTCCGAGGGCCAGCCGCTCGCCGCTTTGCAGATCCACCAGGGCACTGCCGCTGCGCAATTTACCGACCGGCACCCCATAGCTCTGGGGCGTGCTGGAGACGTTGAGCAGGTAGACGACTTGTTCGGCTGCCGTCTGCTTGATGTCCCCGTAGACGCTGCCATCGGCCACCAGCTTGACCCGCTCCCCCTGATAGAGGGCGGGATGCTTGGCGCGCAGGGCCAGCAGCTGGCCGAGCCAAACCTTGAGATCCGCCTGCTCGCTGCTCGGCACGAAGTCGGTGACGCCCGGCACCTTGCCGTCGCTGCGAGCCACGTGATCGTCACACAATCCCTGGGCCGCGCAGTCGCCGCTCACCTGCTTGGCAAAGCCCGGCACCTCGTCACCAAACTCCTCCCCGTAGTAGAGGGTGATGGGACCGGAGCGGGCCGCGAGGAAGCTCAGGGCCGCCTTGTGGCGCAACCAGTAGCCCGCCGGATCGAAGTTGCCGCGCTGGAGCAGGTCACCGAAGCGCACCAGATCGTGGTTGCCCAGCATCAGGTTCGGCATGGCGTGGTCCGGGTAGTTCTCCACCTTGTTCCAGCTGGCATCGAGCACGCCAGCCCCCTGCCCGCCCTTGCCGGACTCTTCCACCGCCAGGGCCTGCACCAGGCCGTAGCGCAGGGGGAAGTCGAACGCCGAGGGGAGTGCCGGCCGGTCGCTCGGGCCATAGGCTTCACTTCGGATCTCGTCCGCCCCCTTCCACACCTCCCCCACCAGGTAGCCCAGGGTGCCCCACTGCTGGCCTGCGGCCTTGCGAGCCGCGCTCGCCTGCTCCACCTCGGTGCGAATGGCGCGCCAGTCGTCCAGCCCGAGCTGATAGGCCTGATCCAGGCGCCAGCCATCGATGCCGTACTGCTCGACCCAATAGCGCGCAACTTCCTTGAAGTAGGCGAGGCTCTCGGGTTTGCCGTAATCCACCAGCTGGCCCGGATACCCGGCGCCACCGCTCTTGAGGGCAGGCAGACGTCCCTCGGGGGAAGGCTTGCTCACCCCGACTGTGTTGACGTGGCCGAACACCCCGTCGAGCAGAACATAGAGCCCCCGCTTGTGGGCCTCGTCCACCAGGGTCTTGAGCTCCGCATTGGTGCCGAAATTGGGATCGACGTTGAAGAAGTCGCAGGCGAAGTAGCCGGTGGCATCCAGCCTGTCATCCCCGCCCTGACCGGCGCAGGAGTCAAACACCGGGGTGAGCCAGAGGGCGTTGACGTTGAGGCTCTTGATATGATCCAGGCTCTGGATGATCCCTTGCAGATCCCCGTTGTGCCGGGAGGGGCCATAGCCGACCCCGTAGTTGGCAGCCCCATTCCCGTCGACGAAGGACTCCACCATCACCTGGTAGATCCGCAGGTTGCAGGCGGCCAGATCCGTACCATAGCAAGCCCGGGCGGAGGCAGGAGGAGAAGGTGGATTGACTACCGGCGGCTGGGCCTCGGTCTGAGAGCCGCCACCGCCGCTGCCGCATGCAGAGAGGAGCATGGCTGCCCCCAGTAGGGCGCCATGGCGCAACTTTCCCTGTTTCATTGTTATCTTCCCGCTGTGGAGGTATCGGCGCAGGGTGCGCCGCACTGATGCCATGATAACCAGCGGACAGAAGGGGGTCTGTGACTGAAAACGTTATCTGGTTCAGCGTGTTAGCGCTGCCGGCTCAGTGCAGGTTACGGCTGTTGAACGCCTCGCGCTCGTCGATGGGGGTGATGAGGTGATAGACCTCGTGAGCGGCCAGCACGCAGCCTCCCGGCCAGGCCAGCTGATGGCGATCATTGATGAAGACCCGGGCACAACGTCGCTCCGTGTCCAGGGTGGCAAACAGGGGTTGCTCACGCCAGGGGGTCAAGTCCAGCGCCCCCGTGGTCCCGTCCGAAAGCACCACAAACAGACACCACCCCTGCAGATACTCCACATCCAGAAAGACCGGCATGATCTCGGCTCCATTCGAGAGATTCCGGCGCCATTATAGTGAAGCGCGCCCCATGCTTTGTGATGCCCATCACGTTTCAATCAGCCGTTTATACCGTCATTTTGTGTGAGATTGCCCAGTAAAACCGGCCACCGCCCCACTCCCTGAACATTTTCCTTCCCCTTGCCGCAACCTTATCGAACCGCCACTGTCATACATTTGCAACATCATAAAAATGGCCCCGGATGGGCTTAACAGACAGGCTTTTTTCAGGAAAAACAATGACAAAGATAAGGAATTGGCTGGGCCCATTTTGGCCCATTGCCGTGTTTTCAGTGATCGCGCTATTTGCCCTCTCCGCGAGCCGGATAGGGCTCGGGCTCTGGCAACAGGAGCGGGTTGAGGCGGTCAACGGCTGGTCTCAGATGTTGCTGCAAGGCCTGAGGGTCGACTTCGCCACCCTGTGCTGGGTATGGGGCGTCCCCGCCGTCTTTACCCTCCTGCTGGCCGGTCCCCATGCCCTCGGCCGAGCCTGGATGCAGCTGATCCGGCTCTGGCTGACCCTGGGGCTCTGGCTGATGCTGTTCCTCGAGATCTCCACCCCTTCTTTCGTCACCGAGTACGGGGTGCGCCCCAATCGCCTCTACGTCGAGTACCTCATCTATCCGAAAGAGGTGCTGGCCATGCTGTGGGCCGGTCGCAAGGGAGAACTGCTGCTGGCCCTGGTGTTCAGCACGGGCGTACTGGCTGGTGGCTGGTGGCTCGGGGGTCGCCTGATCCGCGGCCTCAGCTTCCCGCGCTGGTATCTGAGACCCGCCTTCGCCCTGCTGATCCTGGCCATCGGCTTCCTCGGCGCCCGCTCCAGTCTGGGCCACCGGGCCCTCAACCCGGCCATGGTGGCCTTCGCCAGCGATCCCCTGATCAACGCCCTGGTGGTCAACTCCTCCTACTCCCTGTTCTTCGCCATCAAGCAGATGGGGGCCGAGGAGAATGCCAGCGAGTTCTACGGCGAGCTGCCCCAGCAGCGGATCCTGGAGCTGGTGCGCGAGGAGGGCGGGCGCCCGAGCCAGGACTTCAACTCCGAAACCCTGCCGAGCCAGAGCTTCAACGAGGCCAGCCATACCGGCAAGCCGAAGAATCTGGTGATCCTGTTGCAGGAGAGCCTGGGGGCCCAGTTCGTCGGCTCCCTCGGCGGCCTGCCGCTGACCCCCAATATCGATGCCCTCTCGAAGGAGGGTTGGGCCTTCAACCAGCTCTACGCCACCGGTACCCGTTCGGTGCGCGGCATAGAAGCGGTGCTGACCGGTTTCACGCCAACCCCGGCCCAGGCCGTGGTCAAGCTCGGCAAGAGCCAGACCAACTTCTTCACCATCGCCGATCTGCTGCGGCAGCGGGGCTACAGCACCAGTTTCATCTATGGCGGCGAGAGCCACTTCGACAATATGCGCAGCTTCTTCCTCGGCAACGGTTTCAGCCACATCGTCGAACAGAAGGACTTCAAGAACCCGGTGTTCGAAGGTTCATGGGGCGCCTCTGACGAGGATCTGATGGCCAAGGCGGACGAGACCTTCCGGGCTCTCAGCAAGGAGGGCAAGCCCTTCTTCAGCCTGGTGTTCAGCTCCAGCAACCACGATCCCTTCGAGTTCCCGGATGGCCGGATCGACCTCTATGAGCAACCCAAGCAGACCCGCAACAACGCCGCCAAGTATGCGGACTACGCCGTCGGCGAGTTCTTCAAGAAAGCCAGAGCATCGGATTACTGGAAGGACACCCTGTTCCTGGTCATCGCCGATCACGACAGCCGGGTCGGCGGTGCCAGCCTGGTGCCCATTCCCCGCTTCCACATCCCCGGGGTCATCGTCGGCGAGGGCATCACCCCGCGCCAGGATCCGCGCATCGTGAGCCAGATAGACATGGCGCCGACCCTGCTCTCCCTGATGGGGATAAGCGCCGACTACCCCATGCTGGGCAAGGATCTGACCCAGATGCCGGCAGACTGGCCGGGGCGCGCCCTCATGCAGTACGACAAGAACTTCGCCCTGATGAGGGGCAACGACGTGGTGATCCTGCAACCGGAACGGGCGCCCGAGGGGTATGAATATGACCCGGCCAGCCAGCGGCTCACTCCGGCTGCGCAACCGGATGCCATGAAGGAGGCGGCGCTGGGACTGGTGCTCTGGGGCAGCCTGGCCTATCAGCAGGGGCTCTACCGGACCGCGCCTGACAGTCGCCTTGTGCTGAACTGATGCGATTTTGTAGACAAAAAAACCGCCATTTGGCGGTTTTTTATTTCCTCATGCTAATCAGGAGGGGGAGAAGCAGGGGAGTGAACGGCTGAACTTGTGCTCGAACACCAGGGACGTCTCCAGATGCACCACCTCTTCCCGGGCGGTGAAGTGATCGAACACGAAGTTGCGCAGGTGCTCGGTATCGGCGACGCAAAGATGCACCAGGAAGTCGTCCTTGCCCCCCATGTGGAACAGGCTGATCACCTCGGGCAGGGCCAGGATGGCGTCACGGAAGGCGTCGATGATCTGCCGGCTGTGGCGGGCCAGTTGCAGGGAAACCATGGCCTGGATATGACCACCCAGCGCCTGATAGTCCACCTCGCAGTGCGCCCCCTTGAGCACCCCGTCCTGTTGCAGTTTGCGCACCCGCTCCAGGCAGGTGGAGGGCGCCACGCCGACCAGGGCGGCCAGGTCCTTGTTGGTCATGCCCGCATCGCGAAACAGGTGGGCCAGGATGTCCAAGTCCAGTTGATCCAGGTTTCTCATCTTCACTCCTTGCATCACTCGATTTTTTTAAGACTCTGCCCGTAATCCGGGCCGAACACAACGCTCATTGACATGGCAATCACTGCCTCTATGCTTTGCCGCACTCGGGCCTGGCACCGACAGCGTCGTTCAACACCTATCGACCCCTCACAAGGAACCCCATGCACCCCTCCCATCCGTTCTGGAGTCTGGATGTCCCCCGTTTCGACGGCCAACTGCTGCTGACCCCCTGCCCCGGCACCCAGCAGGTGTCCGCCCCGCACGCCCTGAGCCAGTTGCAGCTGGCCGGTGCCCGAGCGCTCATCACCCTGGTCACCGCCGACGAGCTGGCGGCCCAGGGCCTGCATCGGCTCGGCGCCGAGTCTGAGGCCAGGGGCATGGCCTGGTACCATCTGCCCATTCGGGACGACGAGGCGCCGGATGCCCAGTTCGAACAGACCTGGCGCCAGTTGCTACCGGAGCTCATTTCCTTGCTGCGAGACGGCCAACAGGTCGCCATTCACTGCCGCGGCGGCAGTGGTCGTACCGGTCTGGTGGCGGCCGCCCTGCTGATGGCGCTGGGCCAGCCACAACCGGAGGCCATGGCCTGCGTCCGGGCCCACCGCCCCAGGGCATTCACCCTGGGCAGCCACCGCCTCTGGCTCGATGGCTGGGGAGCTCGGCTGGCGGACTGAGGCAATTCAACCGCCGGACTGCTCGCAGGCCCACTGTCTCTTCGGGATAGCGGATAGACCGGCCGTTGGCACCTCAAGGCTTGGGCGGCTGGTAAGTAAACACCTTGCCGATGTCTTCCACCTTGTAGCTGGTGAGCTGGTAGACGTAGTAGTTGAGCCAGTTGGAGAACAGCAGGTGGCCGTGGCTGCGCCAGCTGGCTCGCGGCGTCCGGGTCGGATCGCCCTCCGGGTAGTAGTTGACCGGCACGACGGGGGTGAGTCCGGCCGCCAGATCCCGCTGATACTCTCCGTCCAGGGTCAGGGCGTCGTATTCAGGATGACCGGTGACGAACACCTGACGGCAATCCTTGGTCGCGGCCAGATAGACCCCCGCCTCTTCGGACTCCGCGAAGATCTGCAGATCCGTGTGGGCGCGGATAAGATCCCCATCGAACGCCGCATAGCGGGAGTGGGGGGCGACGAACTCGTCGTCGAAGCCCCGCAGCAGCGGCTCGTGCTCATCGAGACGATGATGGCGATAGACCCCGGAGAGCTTCTCGCCGTGAGTCTGTTTCTCCATGCCGTACAGCGCCTTGAGCGCCGCCTGCACCGCCCAGCACAGGAAGAGGGTGGAGGTCACGTGCCGATGGGACCACTCGATGATCTCGACGATGCGCGGCCAGTAGACCACCTCCTCGAACTCCACCAGCCCGAGCGGCGCCCCCGTGATGATCATGCCGTCGTAGTTGTTGCCCCGCACCTGTTCGAAGTCGTGATAGAAGTTCTCGAGGTGCGCCTGGGGCGTGTTCTTGGACTCCCTGTCGTCGATGCGCAGCAGATCCACGTCCACCTGCAACGGCGAGTTGGAGAGCATGCGCATCAGCTGGATCTCGGTCTCTATCTTCTTGGGCATCAGATTGAGGATGAGCACCCGCAGGGGGCGGATGTTCTGGGTGACGGCCCGGGATTCCGTCATGACGAAGATGTTCTCTTCCCCCAGCACTTCGGCGGCGGGCAACTGGTCCGGGATCTTGATCGGCATACTGACTCCCTGTACTGCATCGGTAAACATGTCTGGACATCTAGAAGCCTATAATAAAGCGCCCGCCCTGTCATCAGATAGCTTTTCTTCATTCCGCCCTTTGACTAGCATACGACTTCACTCTGTTTTTCATGCCCAAGCCCATGACAGGTATCAAGATCTCGGTAGATCGGCTGCAAGTCGGCAATTATGTCTCCCTGCCACTGGGCTGGCGCGAACACCCCTTCCTGTTTTCCAGCTTCAAACTCAAGAGTGAACAGGAGATAGCGCTCATCCGCCGGCTCGGCCTCAAACTGGTCACCATCATCCCCGACAAGAGCGATACGCCCCCCAAACCCCTCGACCAGGTCGCTCCCCCATCAGCCGATGGCGGTGCCCTCGCCAACCGCCAGCAGGAGATGCAGCAGGAGAAGGCCAGGCGCATCGAGCAGTTGCAGCGTTATCGCCGGGATCTGCAGCAGTGCGAGAAGCAGTTCCAGCAATCCCTGGCCCAGGTACGCAGCCTGATGGGCAAGATCCAGTCCCGCCCCCTCAACGCCATCGGCGAGGCCCGGGAGCTCATCAACGCCATGACGGAACAACTGCTGTCGGTGGACGAGATGGTGCTGCACCTGGTCTCGGACAGCGAGGATGGCAACAGCCTGCAGTTCCACTCCCTCAACGTCAGCGTGCTCAGCATGCTGCTGGCCAGGGAGTGCAAGCTGCCGGCGGAGGCGATCCGCCAGGTCGGCATGGGGGCGCTGTTCCACGACATCGGCAAGTTGAAGCTGCCGAGCCAGCTGCTGCGCAAAAGCGGGCCCCTTACCAGACCCGAGCAGAATCTGATGGCCCAGCATCCCCGCTTCGGCCTGGACCTCCTGAGCCACGCCAAGGATTTCCCGGAGCAGGCCAGGAACATAGTGCGCCACCACCACGAATATCTGGATGGCAGCGGCCCGGAAGGGATCAAGGGGGCGCAGCTCGATCCCCTGACCCAGATAGTCTCCCTGGTCAACGAGTACGACAACCTCTGCCATCTGCAGGCCAAGGTGCCCTACTCCGCCCTCGGCAACCTCTACAAGCAGCGCAAGGGGCAGTTCAACATCGACTACCTCGGCATGCTGATCCGGCTGATGGGGATCTACCCGCCGGGCAGCGTGGTGCAGCTCTCCAACGGCCAGGTCGGGCTGGTGATGTCGGTCAACAGCGCCCGTCTGCTCTACCCCGCCGTGCTGGTGTACGATCCGCGCATCCCGCGCCAGGAGGCCGCCATCATCGATCTCGAGCAGGCGGAGCTCACCATCGCCAAGGTGATCCACCCCAAACGGCTGCCACCGGCTGTGTTCGAGTATTTGAACCCGCGCACCCGGATCAGCTACTACTTCGAGTACGCCAAGCCTTGAGCTGCGCGGCTCATCATCGACCTCAGGAGTCTGCATGCGCATCGAGATAATCAGCACGGGGGACGAGATCGTCACCGGCCTGGTGGTGGACACCAACGCCGCCTGGCTCAGCGCCCTCTTGCTGGAACAGGGCTGGCAGGTGCGCCGCCGCGCCACCGTCGGTGACAACCTGGCGGATCTGAAGGCGGTGCTCGCAGAGAGCAGCGAGCGCGCCGAGGTGGTGCTGGTGTGCGGCGGGCTCGGCCCCACCGCCGACGATCTCACCGCCCAGGCGGCGGCCGAGGCCTTTGAGCAGCCGCTCACCCTCCATCCGGACTGGCTCGCCACCCTGGAGGCCCGCTACGAGGCCCGCGGCATCCCCATGCCCGCCAGCAATGCCAAGCAGGCCCATCTGCCTCGGGGCTGCGAGATCCTGGACAACCCGGTGGGCACCGCCTGCGGTTTTGTGGTGCGACACCCGGCCAGCCACGGCCAGAGCCAGCTGTTCTTCACCCCGGGCGTGCCGTTCGAATTCAAGCAGATGGTGCGCGAGCAGATAGTGCCGCGCCTCAAGGCGCTGGCCGGAGAACAGACCGACACCGAGCTGCGCCGCTTCTACAGCTTCGGCGTCTCGGAATCCGCCCTGTCAGACAAGCTGGATGCCGCCCCCTGGCCAGCGGGGGTGGAGCTTGGCTATCGCTCCGCCATGCCGCTCATCGAGCTCAAGCTCATCGGCCACGGGGCGAGCGCCGCCGACCTGGATGCCGCCGAGGCGCGGCTGCTTGGGGAGATCGCCCCCTGGCTGGTGGGACGGGGAAACGAGGAGCCGGCCAGCCAGATCCTGGCTCTGCTCCGGGACCAGCCGCTGACGCTCTGCGAGGGAGAGAGCCGGGGTGCCCTGCTCGGCCTCTGCCACGACTATCCCCAACTGCAGGCCCATTTCGACCCGCAGCTCCCCAGCGAGCTGGAACAGCTGAAGCGTGCAGAGACGGGGCTCAGTCTCACCATAGGGCGGGCGGGATCGGACGGTGTGCCCCTGCTGCTGTGCGCCCATGGCCAGGTGATGGGCCAGACCCTCAAGGTCCGCCACCCGGATCCGGACAGCGGGCGCCGGATCCTCGCCTTCGCCGCCCTCGACATGCTGCGTCGCCACCTCTTGGGGCTGCCGGTGATCGCGGACTATCTCACCCTGACCCGCAGCGCCCTGCGCCGGGACTAGGTCATCGACCGGGCTCAGAGCCTCGGCAGCAGGGCGGCCAGGGTACCCAGCCCCTGACCGCCATGAACCCAGTAGCCCGCCAGCGCCAGGGTCAGCAGACAGAACGCCGCCTCGTAGCCGCCCCCGCTCTTGAGGGACAGGCCGGGCAGGCGAAAGCGCCGACGCAGGGGCCAGAACAGCGGGATCCCCGCCGGGGTGAGCCAATCCCCCAGCAGATGGCTCAGGTAGCCCACGATAAGGGCATCCTTCATCGCCACCGAGATAATCTCCGGCCCCTGAAACTGGGCCAGCCCCCAGATCCCCGCCCCGACCGCCAGCAGGCTGTGGGTAAAGCCGCGATGGCCGAACAGGCGCGACAGCGGCCCCGAGATCCAGGGCAACTGGCGGCCGAGCAGGGACTTGGGGTGATCGAGATCCGGCAGCAGGGCACTGGCCAGGGCGAGCGGCACCAGCTGCCAGAGGCTGGCATCGGCCAGGGCCGGGGTCAGCTCCAGCTTGTGGGCAATCAGGGTACAGGTTACGGCAAACAGCAGGTGGCCTTGGGCGGTCATGATGGGCGTCGATGGAGCAAGAGATGGGCGGAGGGGATACTGGCCCGATGAGACCGGGCGGCAGATTAGCACCCCTCCCCGGGTCATGAGCAAGATGAATGTTGCTCATTCCCAGTTTTTGCAGTCATTTATTCCACAAAATACCCGTTCCACAGGCCAATGTTGACTCATACGGCGCCAAATTCACCACCAAACAAGGGGGTCGACCAGCCCGAGGGCGCTGGCCGAGCTCCACTCAGTCCAGGCTCTTCTTGAAGCGACGGGCGGCCAGGGTCAGCATCAGCAGGGTGAACCCCGCCAGCCAGAGCACGTCCGACAACAGATCCCCCATGTCACCCCCCCGCAGCACTATGCCCCTTATCAGCCGCATGAAGTGGGTGGCGGGCAGCACCTCGGCCACCCACTGGGCCGGCACCGGCATCCCCTCGTAGGGAAACATGAAACCCGACAGCAGGATGGAGGGCAGCAGGATGAACACCGTCATCTGCATCGCCTGCAACTGGGTCTGGGCCAGGGTGGAGATGAGCAGCCCCAGGGTCAGGCTGGCGGCGATGAACAGCAGGGTCGCCAGCAGCACCTGGCCCAGGGCGCCGTTGATGGGCACCGCGAAGATGAGGTGGCCGAGACCGAGGATGATGACCACCTGGACGAGCCCCACCACTATGTAGGGCAGGATCTTGCCAATCATCAGTTCAAGCGAGCTGATCGGGGTGGTGATGAGCAGCTCCAGGTTGCCCCGCTCCCGCTCCCGCACGATGGCCGCCGAGGTGAACATGATCATGGTCATGGTGAGGATCACCCCGAGCAAGCCGGGCACTATGTTGACCGCCGCCCGGCGGGAGGGGTTGAAGTAGAGCACCGTCTCGAAGGTGGGGGGCGCACGTTCGGCCCCCGGCTTGAGTCCACTGAGGGGCATGGCGCGCAGCCCAAGCAGGGCATTGGCGATGACGGTATCGGACCCATCCACCAGCCACTGACCCGCGCTCTCCCCATCGCTCAGGCGGCGAGCCAGATCCCGGGGCAGCACCAGCACGGCGCGCACCTCCCCCCGGGTCAGGGCGGCTTCCGCCTCCTGCAAGCCCACGTAGCGCCGCTCTATCTGCACCACCTGGGTGGCCCTGACCGCCTCCACCAGCAACCGCCCCGGCACGCTCTCGCTCATGTCCACCAGCCCGGCCGGGAGCTGGCGCACATCCGTGTTGATGGCATAGCCAAACAGCAGCAGTTGCAGCAGGGGGATCATGACGACCATGCCGAAGGTCAGTCTGTCCCGCGCCAGCTGTCTCAGCTCCTTCTGGGTTATTGCCCAGAGCCGTCTCAGGCTGTTCATGGGTTCGCTCCTTCGGCAAAGATCCACGGGGTCATCACCGCCATGTCGACCGTCAGCCTGTCCCGCGCCAGCGGTCTCAGCTTCTTCCGGGTGATGGCCCAGAGCCGTCTCAGGCTGTTCATGGGTTCGCTCCTTCGGCAAAGATCCACGGGATCATCACCGCCATCCCCACCGTCAGCCTGTCCCGCGCCAGCTGTCTCAGCTTCTTCCGGGTGATGGCCCAGAGCCCTTGCAAGCTGTTCATGCCCTGCGCTCCTGTCCGGTACAGCTGACGAACACATCCTCGAGACTGGGTCTGGCCGGTGCCAGGCTGGCGTTCGCCAGGGCCGGGCTGGCCTGCCGCAGCCAGGAGACGGGGTCCGCCAGCTCCTTGTCCACCAGCACTCGCAGCCGCTGGCCGAGCTGGGCGGCGGATCGCACCGGCGCCAGTTGCAAGAGTTGCTGCTTGAGCAGCCGCAGATCCGGGGCCTGCACCTCCACCACCCGGGTGTTCATGGCCTCCATCAGCGCCAGGGGGGAGCCCTGGGCGCGCACCTTGCCCGCCTCCATGATGGCTAGGCCGTGGCAACGCTCCGCTTCATCCATGTAGTGGGTGGTGACCAGGATGGTGGTACCCCCTTCGCTCAGGTCGAACAGCTTCTCCCAGAAGTCGCGCCGGTTCTGGGGATCCACTGCCGAGGTGGGCTCGTCCAGCAGCAGCAGATCCGGGCGGTGGATCACCGCCGCCGCCAGCGCCAGCCGCTGTTTCTGACCGCCGCTCATGGCCCCGGCCCGGCGCCGCGCCAAGGGCGTCAACTCATAGGTCGCCAGCAGCTCATGCAGACGGGCATCGAGATCTCGGCTGCCCATGCCGTGGATCCGCCCCATGAATTCCAGGTTTTCCCAGGCGGTGAGTTCGTCATAGAGGGAGAACTTCTGGGTCATGTAGCCGATGCGGCGGCGCAGTGCCTCCGCCTGTTTCGGGATGGCGAGGCCCAGCACCTCGATCTCTCCCTCGGAAGGAGTGAGCAGGCCGGTCAGCATCCGCAGGGTGGTGGACTTGCCACAGCCGTTGGGGCCGAGAAAGCCCTGGATCTGTCCTCTGGGCACCGCCAGCGCCAGCCCGTCCACGGCGAGGAAGTCACCGAAGCGGCGACTCACCCCCCGGGCACTGATGGCCAGTTCACCCACGGATGTCTCACTCATGGGCGGGCTCCCCGCCATCGGCAGGCTCGGCCTGCACCGGCAGGCCGCTTGGCAGGTCCCGGGCCGCGGGCAAGTCTATCTCCGCCAGATAGACGAGCCTGGCCCTGTCCTGTTCGTTGAGGGCGTAATAAGGGGTGAAGGCGGGCTCCTGGGAGATCCAGCGCAGCCGGCCGTTCAAGGGATCCGCCAGACCATCCACCCGCACCCGCATGGTCTGACCTACGGGGTAATGTGCCAGGGCGGTCTCCGGCACATAGACCCGGGCGTAGGGGGCACTGTCCGCCTGCAGGGCTGCCAGCACGGCACCGACCGGGACCCGCTCGCCGAGGTTGTAGGGCAGGCTGTCGAGGCGTCCGCTGCGGGTGGCGACCACGGTGAGATCTGCCAGTTCACGTTCTGCCAGCAATACATCCGCTCTGGCCGCTTCGAGCTTGGCAGTGGATTCATCTATGTCCTCCGCCCGCACGCCCCGGGTCAGCTTGTCGAGCTGCTGGCGGGCGCCATCCCGCTCGGCCAGGGCGCCATCCCGCTCCGCGCGGGCCTTGTCCAGCTCCGAGGGGCTCTGCAGCTTCTGCCGCACCAGCCGTTCGGTACGCTGGAAGCTGCGCTCGCTCTCCTTGAGGGTCGCCTGGGCCTTGTCCAGGCTGGCGCGGGCGGCGGCGATGTCTTCCGGCCGCTCGCCATTGGTCATGCGGGCCAGGGCCGCCCGGGCACTGGCCTCCTCGGCACGGGCCCGGGCCAGTACCGCCTGCTGGCGGCTGTCGTCGAGCCGGGCCAGCACCGTGCCCTCCTCCACCCGGCTGCCCTCCGCCACCGGCAGGGCGCGGACAATCTCGTTGGCGGTGGCGGTGAGCAGTACTCTGTCCCGCTCCAGGGTGCCGAGCGCCTCGCCGCTACGGTCGGGCTGGCAGGCGCCGAGCAGACCCAGCAGGGGAATGAAGAGCAGGCAGTGACGTAGCATAGGGGCTCCTTGGCCCGGCACCCGAGTCTGACCCGGCAGGGGCCGCCCGGGGTGGGCGTTGATGCATGACTGTCGCCAGCATATCCATTGTCAGTATTTTTTTCCTCAAGCCAGCTCACTCATTTGCATTCAGCTCGTTGACCTAAAAAGAAAAATATCAGAATACTGCGATTCAGGGCCGTTCAGGCAGCATCCTTTGCCGCCAGCGCAGAGCGCCAGGGACGCTGGCGAAGGAGAGACAAGGAGGTACCCGGTGTTAGACAAAACGTGGTTTCAGCTGTCGGCGGACATGACCTATGTCTGTCTTCGCATCGCCCCCGGACTGACCCACCCCGTCGCCGAGGCCGACGTGCTTGGCCTGCTGCGGGCCTCCAACTGTCGTCGCTACCAACCCCTCACCGAAGGGATCCGGCAAGCGGTCACCCTGCTCGGTGCCCTGCAAGACAATCCCGATGCCCCCTCCCATGCCCCCGTCCCCATCGCCCAGCGCCAGGACGCCAGGTTGCTGCTGCAGGTCGAGAAGGATCTGATGAGCGCCAGGGCCCAGATCACCGCAGACTGGGGGGGCAAGCCCCTGACCCTGGAGCAGTTGCAACAAGCCCTGGCGGAGAGCCAGATCAAGCGCGGGGTGGAGCCGGCCAGGCTGCTTGCCGCCGTGCAGGCGGCCAGGGAGGCGGCTCCCGGCAGCCAGATCAACCCTGTCATCGCCCTTGGCCAGGCCGCCGAGCACGGGCTGGATACCCGGCTGGAGCGACTGGTGGAGACGGCAGCGGAGCGGATCCTCAAACCCCAGGAGCGGGATCACGGCAAGGTGGACATGCGCGACCTGGGTACTCTGCTGACCGTCAAGGCGGGCTCCCAGCTGATGCGGCGCCACCCCGCCACCCGGGGCATCGACGGTTTCACGGTGACCGGCCAGCCCCTGCCCGCCAAGGCGGGCAAGGAGAGCGCCATGGTGGCGGGGGAAGGCAGCTGCTTCTCCCCCGAGGATCCGGATCTGCTGCTGGCGACCCGGCCCGGCCTGCCCTGCCAGGAGCGGGCGGGCATGCGGGTCGACGAGGTGCTGAGCGTCAAGCAGGTGGATATCCGCCACGGTCACGTCATGTTCGAGGGATCCTTGCTGGTCACCGGTGACGTCATGCCCGGCATGCGGATCAAGACCAGCGGCGACGTGGTGATCGGCGGCTTCGTCGAGGGGGGCTATATCGAATCGGGGGGGACCATCACGGTGCGCAGCGGCGTCATCGGCCGCAAGCAGGATAACGACGAATACCTCTGTCACCTCTATGCCGGTGGCGAGATCCACGCCAGCTATGCCCAGTACGCCCGACTGGAGGCCGATGGCGACATCCATATCCAGAGCCAGCTCAGCCACAGCTATTGCCGCAGCGGCCAGGATCTCAAGGTGGGAGACAGCGCCATGCGCAAGGGCCACCTGATCGGGGGGATCAACATCGCCAACCGGCTGATCATGGCTCCCGTGCTCGGCGCCTCGGCGGCGAATCGCACCCGGCTGCAGATCCTCGGCGGCTACTTCAGCCACAAGGAACAGGAGCAGGCCCTGTGCCAGCGCAAGCAGGCCTGCCGGGAACAGCTCGACAAGCTGCAGGATCTCATACTGCGGCTGCTGCAACTGCCCCACGACAAGCGCAACCCCGAGACCCTGCAGAAGATCAAGGAGATCCGCACCCGCCAGCTCGACGAGAGCCGGTCTCTGGACGAACAGCTGGCGACGGCCCAGATCGAGCTGCAGGCCCTGATGACCAAGATGGACATCATCGCCACCCAGCGTCTCTTCCCCGGGGTCGAGGTGGAGATGGCTCACCACCACAACAGGGTCGACATCGAACACGGCCCCATCCATTTCGCCATCCGGGACGACCAGTTGCAACTGACCCCCTATCAGGGCCAGCGCTGATCCCAACGCTATCTGTCGTCGGCGTCCCCCACCGCTTGGCGTGATCCCGACGGTGATTTTCGCTACACTCGACAGCCCATTGGCCCCATGGGGCGGGCCAGCCAGACTCAGGTAGTGAGAAGATGTACAAGCTGATCGCATTGGATATGGATGGCACCCTGCTGAACCCAGAGGGCCGCATCACCCCCCGCACCCACGCCGCCATCACGGCAGCCCGCGCCAAGGGTGTCACCGTGGTACTGACCTCGGGTCGCCCACTGGAAGGCATGACCCCCTATCTGGCCGAACTCGGCCTCACCGGCCCCGATGACTACGTCATCTGCTACAACGGCGCCCTGGTACAGAAAGTCTCGGATCAACGCATCATCCGCAGCCAGCTGCTGACCGGCAAGGACGCCAGTGCCATCGCCCATCTGGCGGATGAACTCGGGGTCAACATCCACGGTTTCTCCGTGCGTCAGGGACTCATCAGCCCCAGGGTCAGCACCTATACCGAACACGAATCCCGACTGGTGAAGATGCCCATCAACCTGGTGGACTTCGCCACCCTGCCTGTCGACGAGCAGGTGATGAAGGTGATGATGATAGACCCGGAGCCCCAGCTCTCCCGCGCCATCGCCCAGCTGCCTGCCGAGCTCTATGAGCGTTATACCGTGGTGCGCAGCTCCCCCTACTTCCTCGAGTTCATGAACAAGCTGAGCAACAAGGGCACCGGGGTCGCCGCCCTGGCGGAGCACCTCGGCATCGACGCCAGCGAGGTGATCGCCGTGGGGGATGCGGGCAACGATCGCCACATGATCGAATACTCCGGACTCGGGGTCGCCATGGGCAACGCCACCGACGAGATCAAGCAATTGGCGCAGCACACCACCAGCCGCAATGACGAGGACGGGGTCGCCAAGGTGATTGAGCAGTTCATCCTGAATGCGTGATCATGGCCGGGGCACCCAGGGTGCCCCGCATTTTTCACCACCCAGCCTGCATGTTTAATATATCCACCATTATGACCACCCCCTCTCACACCCTCATCCCTTCAGCCCCCTGATAACGGGACTCGAGCTGGCTCCCGCCTTATCAAAATTAACATAAACGCATCATTTCGTTTGACATATTGAACGGCCTTGGCAGACTGGGATCAGGATCCAGGCTGTCATCGCCCAGGCTGACCGACGATTCTGGCACCCCGGCACGACCCCGGATCCCATGACCATGCCTTGAGGCATGCCCTTGTCGCCACCCAGTGGAAAGGGCCTTCCCAAGGCGCAGGATGAGACACCACAGCCAAGGATAGCCAGGTGACCTATGCCCAACCCCTCCCGATCCCATGCCAAACCCGTCGTGTTGATGACCATGGGGGCCCAGCCCCGTAACGGTCACCCCTATCAGGTGATGACCCACAAATACATCAAACCCCTGGTGGAGATCAGCGGCTGCGTGCCCCTGCTGGTTCCCACCTGCTGCGGCGCCGAAGATCTGGAGCAATACCTGGATCTGGCGGACGGCGTCTATCTGAGCGGTGCCGGCTCCAACATAGACCCCGCCCTCTACGGTCAGGAGAACCTGACCCCGGACAAGCCCCAGGACAGGGACCGGGATCTGTTCGATATCCCGCTGGTGCGGGCTGCCATCGACCGGGGTCTGCCCCTGCTCGGCATCTGTCGCGGCATGCAGGAGATCAACGTGGCCCTGGGTGGCGACATCTATCAGAAGGTCTATACCGAGCCCGGCTACGCGGATCACCGGGAAGATGCGGAGGATACGGTGGAGGATCAGTATGGTCACAGCCATCAGGTCAGCCTGGTGCCTGGCAGCTGGTTTGCCGAACTGATGGGAGAGGAGCGGATCCCGGTCAACTCGTTGCACGGTCAGGGGATCAAGACGCTGGCCAAGGGGCTGGCCCCGCTGGCCTATGCCGAAGATGGTTTGATTGAAGCCCTCCATGCCCCCGAACTGCCCCAGTTCACCCTGGCGGTGCAGTGGCATCCGGAGTGGAAGGCGAGCGAGAACCCCCACTCCATCAAGTTGTTCGAGGCCTTCGGGGCCGCCTGCCGCGAGCGCAGGCAGCAGCTGGGTTAATCGCCAAAGCCCTTGGCTTTGAGTCTCGGCAGCGCCCCGCGATCGGGGCGCAGGGTACGGCACACATCCAGCCCCTTGAGGCCCCGCTGGACGTGATCCGGGGCCTGGCCGAGCACCATGCCGTTGCCGCGATAGAGCTTGGTCTCTTCCAGCTCGAACAGCTCACCCCCAATCAGGAGCTGCTCCCGACCGTCGACCACCTTGCCCCGCTTCAGGGGCAGCGTCATGTCCACCTGGATTTCTCCCGTGGCGCAGCCCTCGCGCCAGGTAGCCTCGTCGGAGAAGGGGGAAATGGTGATCTCCCGCCAGGATCCATCTCGGAACTCCATCCGGTAGTGATCGCTCAGCAGATCGCACCCCGCCAGCACCATGGGCATCAGCAACCAGATGCCTCTCTTCATGCAGTTCAAACCCGCCGCTCCTTCATCTACTTGTGCCAAAGATAATCACCCCGCGCCAGGCCCCATGACAGGCACCGGAAACGGTACCTTGCTTATCGGCCGCGCCCCTCAGAGCAACAGGGTAGCCAGCTCGTCGAGGGCACTCAGCTCAACATCCGGCAACAGTCGCAAGCCCTGAGCTGACCGGCCGCCCTCGTTGAGCCAGGCGGCCCGATAACCGTGTAATCGGGCACCCAGCACATCGCTCTCGGGGTGATCCCCCACGTGCAGGATCCGCTCGGGGGAGAGCTTGAGGGCCGCCTGCACCGCCAGAAACATGTCGGGGGCCGGTTTCATCCGGGCGCCCAGCCCGGCCTTGCAGACCAGGGTGAAGTAGTCCGCCAACCCGGCCTGCACCAGATCCAGGTTGCCGTTGGTGATCACCACCAGGGGGTAGCGCGCCGCAAGGCGGTCCAGCAGGGCGTGGGTTTCGTCGCTGACCGCTATCTTCGAACGCTCTGCGAGGAAGCCGGCGAACACCGCCCTGGCCTCTCGCTGTGCCTGTTGCCGTGCCATTCCCCCCTGCATCAGGGCTGCGCAGATCCCCTGCTCGCGCGCCAGGCTGACGTCGTCGCGCAGCTCGGGGCGCGCCAGCAGCAGGTCGCGCTTGAGGGCGAGCCAGCCCGCCTTGTCGAGCATGGCGGTCGCCAGGTATTCACTGCGCAGGTGAGCCAGCATCCACTGCTCGGCACGGGTGATGGCGGGGCCGTTGTCATAAAGGGTGTCGTCGAGATCGAACGAGATGGCGGCCACCGGCTGCCAGCGGCGATAGAACTGCATGGACTCTCCTTGGGTGGCTGGGCTGCCCCCTTATTCGTTTTCCTCTGAACCCGGATCCCGCTTGGCTCTAGGGTGAGCACCGTCATACACCTTGGCCAGGTGCTGGAAATCCAGGTGGGTATAGATCTGGGTGGTGGAGAGATCCGCGTGACCCAGCAGCTCCTGCACCGCCCGCAGATCCCCCGAGCTCTCCAGCATGTGGGTGGCGAAGCTGTGACGCAGCTTGTGGGGATGAACGTGGGCGTTGAGCGCCTGCTTGTTGCCCCAGCCATCGAGCCGCTCCTGCACGGAGCGCGCCGACAGCCGCTGCTTGCGCTTGGAGACGAACAGCGCCTCCAGCTCGTCTCCCGCCAGCAAGGGGCGCACCTTGAGCCACTTCTGCAGCCACTCCACCGCCATGCGCCCCATGGGCAGTACTCGCTCTCGCGATCCCTTGCCGGTCACCCTGAGCTGACGATCATCGAGCTTGATGTCCGCGAGGTTGAGCCCCACCAGTTCGGCCAGACGCAGACCGGAGGAGTACATCAGCTCCATGATGGCGCGATCCCGCACCGCCAGCGGATCCTGCTCGTCGGTGATGTTGAGCAGCTGGTACATCTCGTCCACGTCGAGGTTCTTGGGCAGGGGGCGCCCCTGCTTGGGGGTCACGATGCCGCGGGCCGGATTGGCCGCCAGCCGCCCCTGGCGAACCTGCCAGTCGCAGAAACTGCGGAGGGCCGAGACCTTGGTGGCAAGGGAGCGAGGCGCCAGCCCCGCCTTGTGCATCCGGGTCACCAGGCTGCGCACCTGGCTCACCTCCAGCCTGGCCCAGTCGGTCAGGCCGAGACGCGCCAGCTCGGCAGTCATGGCTTCCAGATGAGCCTGGTAGTTGCTGCGGGTGTGGGGGCTGAGCTGACGTTCGACTCGCAGATACTCGATAAAGGCCGTCAGCGCCTGAGCCAGGGTGGCAGGCAGGGCATCGGCGGCGCCAGGAGCCTCAGCCACGGCCGATCTCGGGCAGGCGCAGTTGCAGCAGGCGGCCGAGCTGTCCCAGCAGCAGGGTATCCGTGTGGGGGGTGAAGTGGCCCGGATCCGAGCTGGCGAAGGCCAGCACACCCAGATCGCCAATCCGCATCAGGGCAACAGAATTGACCAGGACATCGCTACCAAACAGCGTCTGTTTCTCGCCCTGATTCAGCCGGCCGAAATAATAGTCTGTCCCCGGCAGGCGCTGACCCAGCAGTTGATCGAGCTGTTTGCCCTCCGCCAGGAAGCGCTGCTCCGGGCCGCTCAGCGGGAAGCGTTTCGGGTTGAGCCAGAGCCGTACTCCGGTCAGGCGCAGGCGCTGCACGAAGGCCTTGCCCATGACGGCGCTGACTTCGAACAGGCTCTGGCAGCCGTAGAGTTCACCGTAGAGATCCGCATAGATCTTGAAGATCCGCTCGTTCTCGCTGGCGATCCCCATCAGCTCGGTGATCTCCTGCTCCAGCTGCTCGATGCGCTCTCGCTGCCTGTCCATCTGGCGTTCCACCAGGGAGACGCTGCCCTTGCGCTCGTGGGGAATGCGAATGCGATCCAGCATGGCGGCATGACGCTGGAAAAACTCGGGATAACGGGCCAGGTACTCCAGCACTGTGGCTTCATCCATCAGTGATTCCTGCCGTTTGAGTTCGCTCATAACTTGGTTGATCCATCTGAAAAAGGGGCGCAGGGCCCCGACATTATCGTGACGGGGAGGGCTGACCCTCCCTCATGCCAGCAAGTCGCCTACAACTCTATCTGACCATCAAACACATGCTCGGCCGGCCCCGTCATGTAGACCGGCTGACCCGGCCCCTTCCAGGCGATGGTCAGCTTGCCCCCCGGCAGGGTGACGGTGACCCGCTCCTTGAGCTTGCCCTGACTGATGCCGATCACCACGGCGGCGCAGGCACCGGTGCCGCAGGCCAGGGTCTCCCCCACCCCGCGCTCGAACACCCGCAGCTTGATTTCGCTGGCGTTGACCATCTCCATGAAGCCGACGTTGACCCGCTCGGGGAAACGCTCGTGACGCTCCATGATGGGACCCAGGGTCAGCACGGGGGCCTCCTCCACCGAGGGCACCTCGATGACGCAATGGGGGTTGCCCATGGAGACCACGCCGCACATCACAGTATGCTCCTGCGCGCGCAGCAGGTAGGTTTTTTCTGCCTTCTGGGCCCGGAACGGCACCTTGCCCGGTTCAAACTGGGGCACCCCCATGTTGACCGTGACCTGGTTCTCCCCCTCCAGCTGCAGGGTGATGCGGCCACGGGCGGTGCTGACCGCGATCTTGTCCCGGTTGACCAGCCCCTTCAGGCGCACGAAGCGGGCGAAACAGCGGGCACCGTTGCCGCACTGCTCCACCTCGCTGCCATCGGCATTGAAGATCCGGTAGTGAAAATCGAGCTCGGGATCATAGGGAGGCTCCACCAGCAACAGCTGATCGAAGCCGATCCCGAAATGGCGATCCGCCAGCTTCTTGATGACGTCGTTGCTGAAGAACACCTTCTGGGTGACGCCGTCCACCACCATGAAGTCATTCCCCAGCCCATGCATCTTGGAAAAATCTATCAACATCCTGCGTTCCTGTGCCCCTTGGGCAGTAAATCCCCACCACACCGGCGACGGGTCAACGGCTCACGCTCTCGATTCGGCGGAACGTCTGGAAAACTCGGCAATGCCCGCGCACTCAGGGCAGCAGGTGCTCACCGCGCCAGAGATCGGCCAGCTGTTCCCGCTCCCGGATGAGGAACGCCTTGTCCCCATCCACCAGTACCTCGGCCGCACGGGGACGGGTGTTGTAGTTGGACGCCATGGTGAAGCCGTAGGCACCGGCGGAGCGTACCGCCAGCAGCGAGCCTTCACCGATCGCCAGGGTACGCTCCTTGCCGAGGAAGTCGCCGGTCTCGCACACCGGGCCCACCACGTCGTACAGCGCCTTCTCGTGGGTCGCGCGGCTGTCCACCTCGATGATGTTCATCCAGGCGCCATAGAGGGAGGGGCGCAGCAGATCGTTCATGCCGGCGTCGATCAGGGCGAAGTTGCGGGTCTCGCCCGGCTTCAGGAACTCCACCTTGGTCAGCAGCACTCCGGCGTTGGCGACGATGGCCCGGCCCGGTTCGAACAGCAGGGTCAGATCCCGGCCCGCCAGCTTGCGCTTGAGGGCTTCGGCATACTCGCTCGGATGAGGGGGCTGCTCGGCGCCGTAGTTGACCCCAAGACCACCGCCCACGTCCAGATGATGTATGTGGATGCCTTCCACCGCCAGCTCGTCGATGAGCCGCAGCAGCTTGTCCGCCGCCTCCATAAAGGGCGTGAGTTCAGTCAGCTGGGAGCCGATGTGGCAATCCACCCCCTTGATCTCGATGTGGGCCATGGCCGCCGCCTTGCGGTAGATGGCGGGAGCCTGCTCGATGGGGATGCCGAACTTGTTCTGCTTGAGGCCGGTGGAGATATAGGGATGCGTGCCCGCGTCGATGTCCGGGTTGACCCGAACCGACACCCTGGCGATCTTGCCCATGGAACCCGCCACCCGGTTCAGACGCTCCAGTTCGGCTTCGGACTCCAGGTTGAAGCAGAGGATCTCTTTTTCCAGGGCGAGGCGCATCTCGGCCTCGCTCTTGGCTACGCCGGAGAAGACCACCTTGGCCGGATCACCGCCCGCCGCCAGCACCCGGGAGAGTTCCCCGCCGGAGACGATGTCAAACCCGGATCCCAGACGGGCCAGCAGGTTCAACAGCGCCAGGTTGGAGTTGGCCTTGACCGCGTAGCAGATGAGATGGGGGATGTCGCCCGCCGCCTGATCGAAGGCGTGCCAGTGGCGCTCCAGGGTGGCACGGGAGTAGACGTAGAGCGGGGTACCATACTGCTCGGCAAGTTGTTGCAGGGGCAGCTGCTCGGCCTGCAACTGGCCGTCGGCGTCGTAGTTAAAGTGATCCAAGGGGGCGGTTCCTTCCTAAATTATTGCGGCGCGGCCTCGGAGGCCGGTTTGGCGGTCGCAGACGAGGTGGCTTGCGGTGTACTCTCTGTCTCGGGCTTGGCGGGGGCAGGCTGCTCGGCAGGAGCGGCTTGCTCGGGGGGCGGCATATAGAGCGGCCCCGTCAGACCACAGGCGCCCAACCCAAGGGAGAGAAATGCGGCCAACAGGCACTTGGTGAACTGGGTAGTCATAATGGTTCGCTGCGAAAAAATTTTTGGCCCTCTATAATCGCACTCACATTGTTAAAAGCAACAGGATAAACCGATGAAGGATCACGAGTATCACGCCCTGACAGACGCCTTTTTCCAGTACGTGGAGGACGTCATCGACGAGGGGTATCCGGATATCGACTGTGAACGGGCCGGCGGCGTGCTGACCTTGAGCTTCGAGAACAAGACCAAGGTCATCATCAACAAGCAGGAGCCCCTGCACCAGATCTGGGTCGCTACCCGGGAGAACGGCTTCCACTTCGAGCTGCGCGGGGAGAGCTGGATAGACAACCGCTTCGGCGACGAGCTCAAGACTCTGCTGACCCGGGCCTGCACCACCCAGGCGGGCGAGCCGGTGCGCTTCCCATGATAGACCTGCACCCCGACGGCGCCCGTCATGCGGTGATCTGGCTGCACGGGCTGGGAGACTCAGGTGCGGGTCTGGCGCCCCTGGTGGACGCCCTAGACCTGCCCGCCACCCTGCCGGTGCGCCACCTGCTGCCGGATGCCCCCGAACGGCCCATCACCATCAACATGGGCTACAAGATGCGCGGCTGGTACGACATCAAGAGCTTCGAGGATCCGGCGGATCGCGCCGTGGAGTCCCATGTCCGCGAATCCGCCGCCCGCATCCAGGGCTTGCTGGATCAGCTGATTGCCGAGGGCTTCGCCCCCGAGCGCATCGTGCTGGCCGGTTTCTCCCAGGGGGGCGTCATCGCCTCCTTCACGGCCTTGCGCTGCCCGCAGCCCCTGGCGGGCCTGCTCTGCATGTCCACCTATCTGGCGGCGCCCGATGCCCTGATGGGGGAAATGAGCGAGGCGGCCCAGCGTCTGCCCATCTGCTACATGCACGGCATCTATGACGACGTGGTGGCGCTCTCCATGGGCTGGGAGGCGAAGAACCGGCTGGAAGCGGCGGGCCTCGCCCCCGAGTGGCACGAGTACCCCATGCGCCACGAGATCTGCCGTCCCCAGCTCGCCGACATCCGTCACTGGCTGCTGGCACGCCTCGACGGCTGAATCCCGGACGACGAATATGACAACGGCCTGCATCTGCAGGCCGTTTTCGTTGGCTCATCGGCAATCCGGCAGCATATCAACCTACCTCGCGGGCAGGCCCTGGATTATCTCGCTGTGGATTCTGGCTGCGGTAGGGGATCACCTCCAACTCATCACCCTGTTGCACGATTTCGTAGTACTGGGGCAGGTTGAAGTTGCTGAACTGGCCGGCATCCCCCGCACGCTCCTTGCCCGAGGTGTAGAAGCGGTTCACCCCCTGTACCAGTTCATCCTTGTTGCCGGCGAAGTGCTGGTAGATCTCCACCCGGTTGGCCTCGTCCAGGATATAGATGTTGGTGCCCGCATTGCGGGTATCGAAGAAGAACTGCACCAGCCCCTCGCTGGCGTAGGCATCGACGATGCCGGGCAGGTGCTGGCTATGGCTCCTGTCCAGACGCAGCGGCAGGTGATCCAGCTTGTTGTGAGAGATGTGGCGGTAGAAGTCGATGGCGTTTTCCAGCTTCTTGACCGACACCCCGCGCCGCTCGAAGAAGATGCCGTACTTCTCGCGCCCGAGGGCCAGCGTCTTGACCAGCTGCTGTTTGTCCCGGGCGAGGCGCAACTCGATGCACTCGGCCAGCAGTTGCTGGAAGCGGGAGCGCACCAGGGAGCGGAAGTGCTGGCTGTAGCAGAACACCTCTATCATCTCCGGCGCGGCGGCATCCTGATGCATCTTGCCGAGTATGGTGGTGAGGGCATCCACCACCGCCTCTTCTCCCTGGAAGTGCAGGGTACGGATCTCGCTCCAGGAGTTGCGATAGACCAGATCCACCGAGCCCACCAGGCACTCCTGGTTGCGACCGAAGGAGAAGACGTCGGCGGCGTTGGCGTCGAACTCGATCACCTGCCCCACCCAGTGGCTGGACGGATCCGTCTCCAGATTGAGGAAGATGGAGAGCTGGTGGATCTCGCAGGGACGGCTCAGGGCCAGGTTGGTGGCACGGGGATATTTGACCGGGAAGGTGCCGGAGAGATCGCGGCAGAACTGGTGCAGGTTGTCGATGTGCAGATCCGAGCCCTGATTGAACAGGTGCACCCGGGACTGGGGCGTCATCAGGCCATTGAAGTAGGCCCAGGCCACCAGCTTGCTGATGTAGCCGTTATATTCGAGCGGCGCCCGGCCGATGATGTCCACCGGCTCCAGAGAGTGCTTGTAGAGATACCAGCCGGCGCGGTTGAGGCGACCGTGGGGCACCTGCACCAGGCTGAGATCCGGCTCGCTCAAGTCCGGCGCTATCTTGAGGTTGATGCGCTGAACCTTGCCCGGCAGGCTCTCGAAGGCGGCATAGAGCTTGCGCGACAGTATGCCGATGTCTTCCGGGTTGATGGACTCGCTGATGTTGTTGCGACGGGCGAACTGGATGAGGTTGCGGTAGCTCTGCATCAGGGCTTCCAGCAACTCGGCATAGGCCACCTTGACCTCTTCGACCTTCCACTCCTCCCGGTGATCCAGGTGGTGCAGGCGCTCCGGGCCCCAGCCCCAGTAGGAAACCAGCTGGGCCATCAACTCGCGACGCCAGCTCGGGCTGTGCTCCTCTTTGGGATGGCTCAGGCCGTCACATACTTTGAGGTAGAAGCAGCGGCGCACCAGATCGAGGCGCTGCATGTCGCCGATGGACTTGAGGTAGTTGGTCACCTTGTCCAGCATCAGGCAGTAGTTGTCGAGCCGATAGTGCATCCCCTCGTTGTGCTGGAACCAGTCGCGACTGGTCACCGACAGCAGACGGGTGTTGGGATACTCGTGGGAGTAGGCTTCCATCAACAGGGACTTGAGCACCGCCTTGTAGGGGGAGTCGATCCCCTTGTAGAGCTGCCAGAGGGCGGAACCGAAGTACTCCTCGGCGGGAATGCGGTTGAAACCACCGAGATCCAGCCAGTCGTCCTGGCTCAGCTTGCCGTGGGCAAACAGGCCGTTCACATAGTCGTCGTAATGATCGTCATACTCAGCGGGCACCAGGTACCAGAGCAGGCGCTTGCCGGCGATGAGCATGGCGCTGCGATAGAACTCGTCGAGCAGCAGCAGGTGCTGGGCGCTGCCGCAGCTCTCCCCCTGCATCTGGGCATCGTTGCGCTGGCGGAACTTGTCTTCGGGGATCAGGAAGAAGTTGAGATCGACCCCCCGCTGCTCGGCCCACTTGGAGAGGAGTTGGCACTTCTGCTCCAGCAGCGCCAGCCGTTCCTGGGAGAGGCCCGCCACGTGGCAGACCCAGATATCGAGATCCGAATGGCAGCACTGGCCGATGGAGGAGGTGCTGCCCATGGAATAAAGACCCTGGATCGACTTGTCGTGGGTGCTGAGGCCTCCCTGACAATTCGCGTTCTGACACAGATCCTGGATGAAGGCTTGCTGAGCCTCGTTGGCCACGAAGCTCCAGATGCCATGGGGCACATCACCTGCCACATAACCGGGCAAGAGAGGGTGATTGAAGTGCAGCATGACAGGCAGCAACTGAAACACCTGCTGCCCATAGCGACTCATGAGATCCAGCGCCCGTTGCGTCTTGAGACGATTGATCTCGTCGTAGCGCGCCACCAGCGTGTCGAGTTTTACCAGCAATGCCCTACCTATCGGGGAGAGAAATGACGCACCAAAATGGGGAGACGTCAAAAAAGTGTGATCATGTTAACAATGCAAACCGCCGTGGTAAACAAGCCCGCATGGAATCACCGGATTATTTCTGACCCTGTCAATAACGGTATCATGGGAAAGTAATAAATTTTAATATTTTCAATTAATTAAATATCCGTAGCGGCTTAATGAAAATCATTTTCAGCTGCCTTTTTTGAGCCTGCCCCCGCTTTTGCCGGCTGCGCCATGAAAGCCCCTGCAAAGGGTGATAAGATCGTTTTCCTCACTAAAGATGAAACAACTGATTGATATGGCAGCCCGAACTCTGAGAATCGCCACTCGCAAGAGCCCATTGGCCCTGTGGCAGGCCAACTTCGTGAAAGACAGCCTCGAAGCGCTCTATCCCGATCTGGACGTCGAACTGGTGCCCATGAGCACTCAGGGGGACAAGATCCTGGATACGCCGCTCGCCAAGGTGGGCGGCAAGGGGCTGTTCGTCAAGGAGCTGGAGACTGCCATGCTGGAGGGGCGCGCCGATATCGCGGTTCACTCCATGAAAGACGTGCCGGTGGAGTTCCCCGAGGGGCTCGGCCTGCACACCATCTGCGAGCGGGAAGACCCGCGCGATGCCTTCGTCTCCAACCGTTTCACGCAGATTGACGAGCTGCCCCAGGGCGCCGTGGTCGGCACCTCCAGCCTGCGCCGCCAATGTCAGTTGCGGGCCGCCCGCCCGGATCTGGTCATCCGCGACCTGCGTGGCAACGTCAACACCCGTCTTGCCAAGCTCGATGCCGGTGAGTACGACGCCATCATTCTCGCCGCTGCCGGTCTGAAACGGCTGGAAATGGCGCATCGCATCACCGCCTTCATCGAACCGGAACAGAGCCTGCCCGCCAACGGCCAGGGCGCCGTCGGCATCGAATGCCGGCTGGATGATCATGAATTGCACGCCCTGCTGGCGCCGCTCGAACACGGCGAGACCCGGGTGCGGGTGCTCACCGAGCGCGCCATGAACCGGGCCCTGCAAGGGGGCTGTCAGGTTCCTATCGGTGCCTATGCCCTGGTGCAGGGAGAGGAAGTCTGGCTGCGTGGCCTAGTGGGCAGCCCGGATGGCAGCCGCATCATCCGCGACGAGATCCGCGGCCCTGTCGCGGATGCGGAGCGGCTCGGGGAGACCCTGGCCCAACGCCTGCTGGCCGATGGCGCCGACGTCATCCTGGCCGAGGTGTATCACCCATGACAGTGGGCAGGCGGGTAGCGGAGCGCGTGGCCTGATGATCCCGCTGGTGGTACGCCCCACCGAGCAGGCCGACGAGTTGGCGCAACTCTTGCGCCAGCAAGGCCACCAGCCCCTCTGCTGTCCCTTGCTGGAAACCCGGCCGGGGAGCGAGCTATCCCGTCTCAGTGACATGCTGCCTGCGGCGGACATCGTCATCGCCGTCAGCATGCATGCAATTCATTTTGCTCATCATTTTCTGTTGCAAACTGGTCTGACCTGGCCACATATTGAGTACTTTGCGGTCGGCCAGGCCAGCGCGGATGCCTTCGCCGATGTGGGCATCCAGGCCCAGTGCCCGCACGATCCCCGCAGCGAAGGCTTGCTGCTGTTGCCAAGCCTGCAGGGGGTGGCCGGCAAGCGCGTGCTGATCCTGCGCGGCAACGGCGGGCGGGATCTCATCGCCACTACACTGGCCTCACGCGGCGCACTGGTGCACTATTGTGCCACTTATGAGCGCCACTACCCCGAACTCGACGGGGACGCATTGACCCGCCATTGGCAGCGTGCCGGCCTCGACAGCCTGCTCATCACCAGTGGTGAACTGTTGCAGCGACTGTTGGCACTGGTGCCAAGCCAGCATCAGCCCTGGCTCTATGATCGTCTGCTGGTGGTACCCAGCCCGCGCGTGGCCGAACAGGCCGAGGCGGCTGGCTTTACCCGTATCGTGATTGCCCAAGGTGCATCCAACCAGGCTCTGGTGGCCGCCCTGGAACTGAGGAAGATGGAATGACTGAACAACAAGAATCCGAGGTCAAATCCCACCCAAGCACTGCGGCCCCCGTGGCCAGCGATGTGCCCGGCAAGAAACAGGGTCGCTCCGGCGTACTCCTCGGCGGTGTCGCCATTTTGCTGGCCCTGGGGCTGACCGGCGGCCTCTATCTGCACGGACAACAGACTGCCGCCGCCCAGCAGGCCGAACTCGGTGCCCTCAAACAGCAACTGGCCGAGGCCATGGGCAAGCTGGACCAGAGCAGCAGCAAGGATGCCGATCAGCTGGCAGCCTTCGGCAAGAGTCAGCAACAACTGCAAGATGCCCTGGACGCCCTGCAGCACAAGGTGCTGGATCTGGATGACAAGCGTCCCAACGACTGGATGCTGGCCGAATCCGAATACCTGGTGCGGATGGCGGGTCGCAAACTGTGGCTCGAACATGATCTCATCTCTGCCATCACATTGCTCGGCAATGCCGACGAGCGGATCAAGGCCCTCAACGATCCCAGCCTGATGCCCATCCGCAAGGCGCTGGCGGAAGATATCGCCAAGCTCAAAGGGATGCCGCGGGTCGATCGCGAGGGGCTGACCCTGAAGCTGGCCGCTCTCTCCGATCAAATCGAGCTGCTGCCCCTCTCCACCGTCAGCATGCCGGAAGCCAAGGCCGAGGCGGATCAGGCCGTCAGCACCAACCCGGACGAGTGGGAGAGCAACCTCAAAAAGAACTGGGTCAAGTTCACCGAAAACTTCATCACCATCCGTCGCCGGGATGGCGCCGTGGAGGCCCTGCTCTCCCCCCAGCAGGAGATCTTCCTGCGTGAGAACCTCAAGACCAAGCTGCTGCAGGCCCAGCTCGCCGTCTATCGCGAGCAGCAGGCGCTCTACACCGACAGCCTGGACAAGGCCGAGCGCTGGCTGACCCAATATTTCGACGTCGACAACAGCGCCACCCAGTACATGCAATCCGAGCTCGACAAGCTCAAGGGGGAGCAGATCCAGTTCGACTATCCGGATCAGTTCAAGACTCAGGCCATGCTGGAGCAGGTGCTGACCGAGCGCCTGCAACGCATCCTGGCCGGCAACTGAGGAGGGCACCATGATTCGTCTGATCGTCATCGTCGCCGTCATGGTGGCGGGCCTCATCTTCGGCCCGCAAGCCTCCGGCAACAAGGGCTATGTGCTCATCTCCCTTGGCAACTACACGGTAGAATCCTCGGTCACCAGCGCCGTGATCCTCGCGGTGCTGTTCTACGGTGCCCTGCTCATCGTCGAGTGGCTGCTGACCCGGGTATTCGGACTGCGTCGCAAGACCCAGGGCTGGTTCGGTTCCCGTCGTCGCCGCAAGGCAAACCTGCAAACCGTCAACGCCACCCTGGCCATGGCCGAGGGGCATTACAACCAGGCCGAGAAGCTCTTGATCAAGGGGGCTGACAACAGCGACACCCCGCTGCTGAACTACCTGAGCGCCGCCAAGGTCGCCCAGGCGCGCGGCGATGACATCCGCCGGGATCACTACCTGCAAAAAGCGCAGGAGGAGAACCCCAAGGCCGAGCTGGCACTGACCCTGATCCAGACCCAGTTGCAGATAGAGCAGGGCCAATACGACAGCGCACTCGGCCGCCTCGAATCCGTCTATGCCCTCAATCCCCGCCACCCCATGGTGCTGGACCAACTGCGTCAGGTCTATCTGGCTCGCCAGGACTGGGCCGCACTCATCGAACTGGCCCCCGCCCTGCGCAAGGTCGGCAAGCTGACCCCCCAGCAGGAAGAGGAACTGTTGCAACAGGCCTGGTGTGGCCGGCTTGAAGCCGCCGGGGACGCCCTCGACAGCCTGCGCCCGGTCTGGCAGGAACTGCCGCGCAAGCTGCGCCAGGATCCCGCCCTGCTCATCCGCTACGGGGATCGCCTGCGCCGGCTCGGTGCCGACAGCGAGGCGGCCGATCTCTGGCTGGAGGCGCTGCGCAAGCAACCCGCCCCCGAGCTGTTCGCCCGTCTGCCCAAGCTGAAGCTCAATGACTACCAGCCCATGCTGACCCAGCTCCAGAAGATGCAGGATCAACCGGGCGCCGAAGCGGCACTGGCCCAGGTCTATCTGCTGGCGGGCCAGCTGGATGAGGCCCAGCGTTTGCTGGAGCAGGAAGTGGCCAAGGCGCCGAGCCCTGCCCTCTGCCACGCCCTCGGCCAGCTGATGGACAAGCGCCGCCTCACCAACAAGGCCAACGAATACTATCGTCAGGCCCTGGAGCTGGCCGGGATCTGAGTCCAGCCCACCTCACGGAAAAGAGGCCGCAATCGCGGCCTCTTTTTATGAATGGGGTTTTGAATACTATCGCCACGCGGGAGAAGGGGCTGGGATGAAGGGCAACAGACCACCATCCTCATCCAATCCCCTCTCTGAGGGAGAAAGTCCAACGCTCAGGCGGTCAGCCGCTCCAGCTCACCGATGAGCCAGATGGCCTCCTGACGATGAGTGCCGCACACATCCTGCATGGGTCGAAAGCCGCTGCACACCGCCGGACGCTCGGGCTGGCCGAAGATCTTGCAGCCCAGGCTGGCATCGAGCTGGATACAGGGGACGCCTGCCGGTTTGCCCTGGGGCATGCCGGGAATGGCGCTGCTGATGCTGGGGGCGATGCAGCAGGCGCCGCAACCCTGACGACATTCCATGTGATTCTTCCTCTGTAGGGCGAAGCAGTGTAGCAAGGAGTCCGCATTCCCCTAAGCCTTATCCCTGCTACCGCCAGAAGAACCGTTCGCCTACTGCGGGCAGCAAAAAGCCCGACCGTCAACACGGCCGGGCTTTTTGTGGCAGGGGCTCAGCGCTTGTTCATCAGAGGATGATGTCGCGCACCACACTGTCCTTGCGATCCAGGAAGTGGATAGACTTGATACGACGAATGGTGCGCGACTTGCCGCGGATCAGCAGGGTCTCGGTGGTCGCCATGACGCCATCGCTGGTGATGCCTTCCAGCAGATCACCCTTGGTGATGCCGGTGGCCGAGAAGATGACGTTGTCATTCTTGGCGAGATCTTCCAGCTTGAGCACCTTGTTCACGTCGATGCCGAGGGCCTCGCAGCGAGCGATCTCCTGCTCCCCTAGGGCACGCACGTCGGGGCTGTCGCCCTTGACCTTGTGACGGGGAACCAGGCGGGCCTGCATGTCGCCATCCAGGGCGCGGATCACCGCCGCCGAGATGACCCCTTCCGGGGCGCCGCCGATGCCGTACAGCATGTCGACTTCACTGTCCGGCAGGCAGGTCAGGATGGAGGCGGCCACGTCGCCATCCGGGATGGCGAACACCCGCACACCCAGCCCCTGCATCTCCTTGATCGCCTTGTCATGGCGCGGCTTGGCCAGGGTGATCACGGTCAGGCGGGAGAGCGGCTTGCCGAGCGCCTTGGCGACGGCCTTGAGATTCAGCTCCAGAGCCAGATCCAGATCGATGGCGCCCTTGGCCTTGGGGCCGACGATCAGCTTTTCCATGTACATGTCGGGGGCCTTGAGGAAGGAGCCCTTGTCGCCGACCGCCAGCACCGCCAGCGCGTTGGACTGACCCATGGCGGTCATGCGGGTGCCTTCGATGGGATCGACCGCGATGTCCACCGCATCGCCCTGACCCGTGCCCACCTTCTCGCCGATGTAGAGCATGGGAGCCTCGTCGATCTCCCCTTCGCCGATCACAATCTCACCATCGATCTGGATCTGATTGAGGATATGACGCATGGCCGCCACGGCCGCCCCATCGGCGATGTTCTTGTCACCACGTCCGAGCCACTTGTAGCCAGCCAGTGCAGCCGCTTCCGTCACTCGGGAAAATTCGATTGCCAGTTCACGTCTCATCGCAATATCCAACCTTTGGAGCCCGAAAACGGGCGGCATTCTACCACAAGGGCAAACCTTTGCGCGTAAAAGTGGCGGATCGCCACATAAATCGCGGCTTTCATCGGAATGACACACAACCGCAACCCCTTGTTCATGACACGGTCACCCCGCTGTCATCTGCCACTTCTAGCATGGCCCCGTCTTTTAAAACAGAAGCTTGCAACACAAGGGATTAAGATGAAAAAGCTGACAGTAGTAGCATTGGCTCTCACCGCTGCCTTCCAGGCTCAAGCCGTCGAAGTATACAAAAATGACAGCACCATGCTGGATATCTACGGCCGCATCTATGCCGGCCAATTCTTCGGAGAGAAGAAGGAACTGGATGCCAACGGTGACATCAAAAACGAATATAGCGACAAACAGGGTGCAAACCAGTTTGTTCGTCTGGGCGCAAAGGTAGAAAGCGCCATCAACCCGGGGCTCAAGGCCCTGGCCCAGTACGAGCTGCAGTTCTACATCAACGACAGCGAGAAGACCGTCAGCGAGAACTCCGACAACCTGCGCACCCGTCTGGCCTTCGCCGGGGTGGGCGCCGACTGGGGCAACGTGACCTTCGGTCGTCAGCAAGGCGCCCCCGGCATGCTGGCCAACTGGACTGACGTCTCCCTCTCCGACGGCTATGGCAACGACGCCCTCGGCGCCAAGACCGACACCTTCGCCACCAACCGTGCCGGCTCTGTCCTGAAATACTCCGGCCTGTTCAACGGCTTCCAGATCGACACCAGCTACAAGTTCGACGGCGGTGACACCGAAGAGACCACCAGCAAGGATAGCGATGCCGCCTACGGTGCCGCCGTGTCCTATACCTTCCCGTTCAATCTGGCGCTCGGCACCGCCTACAACGTGGGGATCCGCGACAAGAACAACGAGGAAGACGCCAAGCTGTGGCTGCTCTCCGCCAAATATGACAACAAGGCCGTCTATGCCGCCCTGAGCTATGCGGACGGTACCGACTTCCTCAAGACCGGCCAGGATCACACCGGCTGGGAAGCCGCCCTCGGCTACAACTTCGAGAACGGCATCGGCCTGATGGCCCTGTGGAACAAGCAGAAGGTGGAGCAGGACGGCAAGGCCGACTATGACTCCATCGACTACTACACCCTGGGTGCCCAGTACAAGTTCAACAAGAACCTGCGGGTCATCGGCGAATACCGCATCAACAACCTGGACAGCCAGGACAGCGGCAAGCTGAACACCAAGGACGACTTCCAGCTGGCAGCCCGCTACGACTTCTAAGTCGAGCCTCGCTTCAGCTGAATGCCATAAAAACGGCGCGCAGAACTCTCTGCGCGCCGTTTTCGTTTCCCTCTAGTCTCAGAAGCTGTTCACGATCTGTCGCGAGAGGTCGTCAGCAAGGTGAAGAGCAGTACAGGAACCGGAGTGTATGTGAATACATGAGCCTCTTTACCACACACAAGCGAGCAGCACATGAGCCTTGATCACGGCCTCGCAGCAAGATCATAAACAGGTTCTCAGCTCAGCGGCTTTTGCACTGCTACCAGCAGCAGCATGGGTCGCTCTGCCTCTTCTGCCAGCGCCGGATTGGCGGCGATCTGCCCGGCCGTGGGGCCCCAATCCTCCACGTGACGGATCTCGAATCCCGCCCCGATCAGGGCATTGAGATAGGTGCCCAGAGTGCGGTGATACTTGATCACCCCTTCCGCCAGCCAGTTGCTGACCCGCTCGCCCTCCCGCTGATAGCCGTTGATGGGCCAGGATCGGCGTCCCTCCTCGTCCACCAGCCAGCCCTGGGGCTGGGGGCAGGTGAAGATGGGATGTTCCACCGAGAACACAAAGCTGCCGCCCGCCGCCAGGGCGCCGTGGATCTGCGCGAACAGGCTGTTTACCTCCGGCAGGTAGTGCAGCGCCAACGAGCTGTAGACCAGATCGAAAGGCTCACGACTCAGCTCAAGCCGGGCCAGATCCCCCTGCTGATAGTGGATCCGGTCGTCCCGGGTCAGTTCGGCGGCGCGGGCCAGCATCCTGGTGGAGAGATCGATCCCCGTCACCTCCCCCGCCCCCAGCTCCCGGGCCGCCCGGCAGAACCAGCCGTAGCCACAGCCCAGATCCAGCACCCGCTTGCCGCTCAAGGCCGGCAGCATGGCCTGCAGCGCCGGCCACTCCGGCGCCCCTGCCAGCCCCTGCTGGGAGCGGGGCAACTGGGCATAGCCTTCAAAAAAGCCTTGGTTATCATAGATATTTTGTGACATTTCACGCTTTCCTTATTCAGGGTCATCGCGGCCGGGAGGCTGAGCGGTACAGCCATGAGCATACCCCTTGAACCGCCATCACCAGCCAAAAAAAAGCAGAGAACCCGGGCGGGCCTCTGCTCTGCTTCGTCCCCGCATCCAGGATGCGGGCCAACAAAAAAGGCCATAGACGAGGCAGCGTCTATGGCCTTGATTCAATCGTGCAGTTGCGACCCGGCGCTCGCGTCAGGGCGAGATCCGGAAGGTGACGGCACGATGAATGAGTGGGAGGTTCAGGCCTCCCCGGGCTCCGGACAATGCTTCATCGCACGCATCTGTTCGGAGTTCACTCGGGTCACTCGCTGATCCGAGGCATAAAGAGTCATCTGGTTCACCGGGCCAAGATTGGCCGTTGAGAGAAGGGAGAAACTGGGCGCCACTCTAGGGGCTGAGCAGCCCGCTGACAAGCAGAGGATCCCGACTCTGCCAGGTGGCTCACGGCAATGTCTTCTGCCAGAACAGGGCGCGGCCCACCTCGGGGCTGAGTTCATAGCCCGCAAAACCACTGGCACGATAGGCGGCCTGCGCCACCTTGTTGCCCTCCAGCACCTCCAGCGTCAGCTTGCAGCAGCCGAGCTCCCGGGCCAGACGTTCCACCTCCGCCAGCAATCGCTTGCCGAGGCCGCGCCCGCGATGCGCCGGGTGTACGGCGATGTCGTGGATGTTGAGCAGAGGGCGGCAAGCGAAGGTCGAGAAGCCCTCGAAGCAGGTGGCCACCCCGGCGGGCTCACCCTCCACCCAGGCCAGCAGCACATGAGCACCGCTTCTCGCCGCCAGCGCCTTGGCCAGATTGGCCTGCACCTCGTCCGAGAGCGGACTGCCACCCCCCATCTCGTCTTTCGCGTATTCGTTGAGCAGATAGACCAGCGCCTCGCCGTGGTGCGGGTTGTGCAGGTCTGCCCTGATGATCTCTTCCATGTTCCGTGTCCTGTTTCCTTAAGGTGGCATGGGCGCCACCGCACCCGGATGGTAAACCAGCCCCTTGCCACAACCAAGACTCATCCGATTCATTACTTCAGGACGATGAGCCTCAACTGACCGCACAACTGGTCGTAGGTGTGCCATTTTTGCATCTTTGCCTTGCCAGCCAAATGAAAATGAATATCATTAGCGCCCTCCTGCTTCGGGAGCATTTTAATAACTACAAATAAATCAATAAGTTCAGGCCAACAGGTCGATTAGAAGAGTCACACGCAGATGCAGAACCCCAACCCCCAGCGCGCCCTATTGGGCGTCGCCTTGCTGTCCCTTTGCGCCAGCGCCCGGGCCGAAGACGAGACCCTCACCGTCATCGGCAAACGCAGTCAACACGAAGAGGTCGCCACCGCGACCCGCACCGCCACCCCGGCCAAGCTGGTACCCCAGACCATAGAGAGCATCCCGGCCAGCGAGCTGACCGCCTATGGCCAACCCACCCTGAGCGAGGCTCTGAGCGGCATTCCCGGGGTCAACGCCAGCGGCGACACCCGTTTCGACGGCGTCACCATTCGCGGCTTCAACGCCAGCAACGACTTTTACCTGGACGGTCTGCGCGACGACATGCAGTACACCCGCGATCTCGGCAACATCGAGCGGGTCGAGGTGCTCAAGGGCCCGGCCGCCGTGCTCTACGGCCGTGGCAGCACCGGCGGCATCGTCAACCGGGTCAGCAAGAAGCCTCAGCGCGGCCAGGCCTCCAGTGTCACCGCCCGGGTCGGCAGCTTCGACAGCCAGCGCCTCGCGGCGGATCTCAACGCCGAGGCCGGTGAGCGGGTGCAACTGCGCCTCAACCTGGCCCAGGAGGACAAGGAGAGCTTCCGCGACGGCGTAACCAGCAAACGCACCCTGCTGGCCCCGTCCGCCAACTGGGAGATCACCGACAACCTGAACTGGCTGGTGCAGTACGAGCGCAACGGCAGTGACCGCACCCCGGATCGCGGCATCCCCGGCGTCGACGGCCGCCCCGCCGATGTGCCCATCGAGAGCGTCTACAGCGACACCCGCCGTGACTACATCGATGACGTGGCCCAGTCCACCCGCTCCCAGC
Organism: Aeromonas sp. NJAU223; assembly: GCF_051125555.1. Classification (NCBI taxonomy): domain Bacteria; kingdom Pseudomonadati; phylum Pseudomonadota; class Gammaproteobacteria; order Aeromonadales; family Aeromonadaceae; genus Aeromonas; species Aeromonas sp. NJAU223. The sequence goes on from NZ_CP144204.1 coordinate 4,151,645, forward strand.
TGACCTGGGATCTGAGCGAGCAGTGGCAGTTGCGCCAGCAGCTCGGCTACACCACCCTCGACAGCCAGTTCGACAACACCTATGTCACCAGCGTGAAAGGCGATCAGGTCACCCGCGCCCGCTGGCAGCAGGATCTCAAGGCCAAGAGCCTGACCAGCAACACCGAAGCGGAAGGCGAGCTGCAGACCGGCCCCGTCGAACATCGCCTGCTGGTGGGACTGGAGCAGAGCTGGCAGGAACGTACCCCCAAGCTCTATCAGAACGCCAGTGCCATCCCGCCGGGCAACCTCTACGATCCGGGTTCATTACCCACCTATAACGGCGCCATGAAGCTCTCCAGCGATGCCAACCACAAGGTGCGTGGCTACGGCCTCTATGTGCAGGATCAGCTCAGCCTGGGTGACTGGCACCTGCTCGGCGGCCTGCGCCGGGACGAGTTCACCGTCACCAGCCGCCGCAACGATCTCAACAAGGAGGAGACCCTCTCGGTCACCAGCCTGAGCCCCCGTCTGGGCCTGGTGTGGAACCCCCTTGAGGAGCACGCCTTCTACACCTCCTACAGCAAGACCTTCACCCCGGTGGGCGGTGAGCTCATCGGCATCACCCCGGGGGACAAGAACAACAACCTGGATCCCCAGCACACCCGGCTGTATGAGGGTGGGGTGAAGAGCGACTGGCTGGATGGCAAGCTCGCCACCACCCTCTCCCTTTACCGGTTGGAGATGTACAACAAGCGCAGCAAGGATCCGCTGGACCCCACCAAGGTGATCCTCACCGGTCTGCAGCGTACCGACGGCATCGAGCTCAGCGCCCGCGCCCAGCTGACCGACGAGATCTACCTGCACGGCGGCGTCGCCATCCAGGATGCGGAGCAGGTCAAGGCGGATGCGGATCTGCAGGGCAAGCGGCCGATGAACGTCTCGCGCGAGAACAGCCAGTTGTTCGCCGGTTACCAGAGCGGCCCGCAGGGCTGGTATGGGGAAACCGGGGTGACGGCGGTGGGGGATCGTTTCGCCGACAACGCCAACACTACGGTGCTGCCGGGCTACGCCCGCTATGACGCCCGCGCCGGTTACCGCTGGCAGCACTGGGATGCCCAGCTCAGCGTGGAGAACCTGACCGATCACCACTACTACGTCAGCGCCACCAGCGCGGCCCAGATCATGCCGGGCAGCCCCCGTCAGCTGAACCTGACCGCGGCCTACCGCTTCTGATCCCCTCCTGACCAGACTGGCCGGCGCAAGCCGGCCAGAAACGCATGAAAACCAAGAAACTCCCGCTCCACAACAACAAGTGGGTGCGCCGCATCCACGCCTGGGCCGGTTTTGCCACCCTGGCCCTGATGCTGATCTACGGCCTCACCGGCCTCTGGCTGCAACACAGGGCCGTGCTGCCCCTGCCTGGCCCCCATACCGACAAACAGAGTGAAATCCTGACGCTGACGACGCCGCTGGCGGATCCCGCCGCGCTCACGGCCCTCTTGCAACAGCACTATGCCGACGGACTGGCAGAGGCGCGCACCGCCATCACCCCGCACCAGATCCTGCCCACCCCGAGCGGCACGCTCACTCTGCCCGCACGCTGGGAGCTCAAGGGCGTCACCTTGAGCGAGAGCCTGGCTGCCAGCTATGTGGTCGGCACCCTGGAAGTACGCATCGAGCGCCAGCAGGCCAACTTCGCCGCCAGCCTCAACCGGCTGCATCGCGGCATGGGCACCGGGCTCTCCTGGCAGCTGATGGGAGATCTCGCCGCCCTGGCGCTGTTGCTGCTCGCCCTCACCAGTCTGCTGATGTGGAACAAGCTGCACGGCCCGTCCCGCCGTGGCATTGCCCTGCTCCTTGGCGGAGCTCTCGTCACCCTGCTGATCGCCTTGCTCTAGGCGCCAGCCTGGCCAGGGGCCCCGGCCCGTTACATACACCAAAACGGGATCCTGCTCTCACCGGGGGTAACGTCATTTTCGGGGGAGGTAACAAAGGGTAACCCGGCGCGGGCAAGGGTCACAGTTGTCGGCACACCGGCTGGCGGGGGTCGGATGCGGCTGTTAGGGTGCGGCCAGAACTCCAGATCCCAAGAGGAATCATGCGCATTTCCAGTATCGAGTGCGGGCGGGTGCTGGCCATCCTGGCCGTGATGACCATCCACATCTCCCCCTTCAGCAACCCCTTCGATCCCACCCTCTGGGGGGACCCCCTCTATCTGTGGCTCGGGGGCATCATCAACCAGCTGTGTCGCTTCGCGGTGCCGCTGTTCTTCCTATGCGCCGGTTATTTCCTGCAACCCAGGCTGAGCCAGGATCCCCTGGGGGTGGCACTGCGTTACTGCCGCCCGCTGCTACTGCTCTGGCTGGGCTGGAGCCTCATCTACCTGCTGGTGCCCTTCAACCCGGTGGCGGCGGTGCAGCAGGGTTATCTGCCGACCATGGCGGGCCAGTGGCAGATGCAGATCGGGGATAGCCTCAACGCCTGGCTGGTGGGCGGCATGATCCACCTCTGGTTCCTGCCCGCCCTGATGCTGGCGGTGCTGATCCTGGGGCTGTGCCAGCGTGCAGGGCTGCCCGGACTGGCGCTGGTGATGGGGGCGGGACTCTATCTGCTGGCCCTGCTCGGCGGCTCCTATGGCAAGCCGCTGCTGGGGGGCGAGTGGGCCCTGCTGACCCGCAACGGCCCCTTCTTCTCGCTGCTGTTCGTGGCCCTCGGCGCCTATCTCAAGGCTCGCAACTGGCGGCCGGACACCGCCCTCGGCGTTCGCCTGCTGGGTATGGGGCTCGCCCTCTACGCCCTGGAGGCCTGGGGACTGCTGCGCTTTGGCGAGGTACCCCTCAATCGTCACGACTTCCTGCTGGGATCCGTCCCCTGGGCCATTGGCCTGTTCGGCCTGCTACTGGCCAATCCCGGCTGGGGCGAAGGGAGCTGGCTGGCACGCCAGGCCCCCAAGGTGCTCGGCCTCTACTGCGTGCACATGATGCTGGTGGTCTGGCTGATGGTGTTCGGCCCCCAGGGCAAGCTCGTCTGGTGGGAGCTGCTGAAGGTGCCGGCCCTGTTCGCCTGCTCCCTGCTGGCCTATCGGTTGCTGGCCGCCACGCCGGCCAGCCGCTGGTTGCTGCGGGCCCGCTGACCGGATCAGTCTGCGGTCTCGGCCTCATTCTGGCGCGCCAACAGCTCGCCGTGAGTCAGGGCGAAGTCGTGCATCTGTTGCAGCAAGGGGATGAGGGCGGTGCCGAGCGGGCTCAGGGCGTATTCCATCCTGGGGGGCACCTCGGGGTAGAGGGTACGGCGGATCACCCCGTCGGCCTCCAGCTCCTTGAGCTGGGCGGTGAGCACCTTCTGGCTCACCTCCGGCAGGCAGCGGCGCAAGTCCCCGAAGCGCAGGGTCTGATCACGCAGATGAAACAGGATGGCGGGCTTCCACTTGCCGGTCAGCAGGCGCAGCACCTCGTAGGCAGGACAGGGAACAGAAGACACGGCAAGGCTCATATGTGGTTACTTTGAGGTAACTATGCCACGAAAAGGTGCCTTCTTGCAGCCAAGATGCCGGCTTCTTATGATGTGGGCTCAGCCAGTCCAGAGAGAGGTAAACCATGCCCAGCCTGCTGCAGATCCATTTCAACTTTCCCCGCGAGATGATGGGGCCGGCCCTCACCGAGGCGGCGCTGCCGCTGGCGGAATCCATCACCCGGGAGCCCGGCTTCATCTCCAAGATCTGGACCGAGAACCCGAATACCGGCGAGGCCGGCGGCATCTATCTGTTCGAGGATGAAAAGAGCGCCCTCGCCTACGCGACCATGCACGAGCAGCGTGTGCTAGCCATGGGTGCGAGCGGCGTGCAGTACAAGCTGTTCGAGGTCAACGAGCCCCTGAGCCGGATCACCCGCGGTATCCTCTGATCCTCTCGCCAAGCCCCAGCCGGTAATGGCTATCCCCCAGCCAGACGAAGCCCAGCCGCCGGAATAACCGCTGGCTGGGCAGATTGTCCGGATCGATATCCGCCAGCAGCGTGGTCAGCCCCAGCTCCCGCGCCAACTCCAGCAGGGCGCCCAGCGCCTCCCCCATCAGCCCCTGCCCCCAATGGCGCCGGGCCAGCATGCAACCCACTTCTGCCTGACAGCGCGCCCGCTCGAAGCTGTGCAGGCCACAGGTGCCGACGAGGCGCTCGCCATCCCGCTCCACCAGCCCCCACTCCAGAGACTCCCCGACTGCCAGCAGGCGTTCGACGCTCGCCAGCATCTGCGCCACGGTGGCGAGTTCGGGAAAGGCGGGCTCTCCAGTGAAGCGCATCACGACGGGATCCCCGTAGATGGCGAACAGATCCGCGCTGTCTTGCCCGTTGAGCGGGCGCAGCAACAGTCGCGGGGTGTGCAGCACGGGGAGTGTATGGGGCAGCGGGTTCAGCAGATTCAACCCCTTGAAGGTGTGGGTGTGTCTCCCATGATGACGCCTAGAACCTCAGGGTCAATCCCACATTCGCCTGCCACTGGGTGACCAGATCCCCCCGCACCCGAAAGGCGCAGATCTCGGGGTCGCAGAGGAAATCCCCATCCTCGTCGAGCAGGGAGCCATAACCGCGCACCTCGGCCCGCAGCGCCAGATGCTCGCTCAGGCGTGGCTGCACCCCGAGCGCCAGGGACATGGAGGGGGCCGTCTCACTGTCATGGGCATCGAAGCGGGTCACCCCGATCCCGGCGCCTATGTAGGGGGCCATGACGTTGTCCGACAGGGTCAGCACCCCGGCAAAATGCAGGGTATCCACCGTCAGCCGATCCGGCAGTGTCGGGGAGAGGGGGGTGGACTGGTGGCTGTAGAGCAGCTCTATCAGACCGGGATCGTCCACCTCCTTGCTGATGAAGAAGCCCCAGTTGGCCGAGCTCTCCCCCTGCAGGGAGGTGACAGCGCCCCCATGCGGGGTCGGGACCGCGTCATCCGCCTTGTCAAAGTCGATGGCCGAGCTGTATCCCGCGAAGGGAGTCAACTGCCAGCCGCGATCCCCGTCTTCGGCCGCCCAGCCCTGACCCAGCGGCAGCAGCAGCCCCATCACCATCATGCCCGCTCTCGTCACGGCTCTCTCCCTGCTCGTCAGTTGATTGCAACGCGTTGTGCCAAAAGCATATCAGGGCCCCTGGCACCCCATGCTGCACAGGGGCTGTATCGAATATTTTTAGGCCGCATGTCCTTCTCCATCCCCCGAGATAAAGATCCATCCTGCATGCGTCATTCATCTGGGATTAACCTCGAGCCCGTAAGCTGGCGGCGCCACAGGGGTGGCATCACAGAACGAGGATTTCAGGAATGGTTGCCGCGCAACTCAACGACCCACAGAACAAGCTGTCAGACACCTTGCGAGCCACGGCCCACGCCATCGAGGAGAGCCACATCAGCCTGCGGGACATGTTGGCTCTGGTGGGTGAGCAGGGCATGCTGCTGTTTTGCGTGCTGCTCACCGTGCCCTTCCTGCTGCCGGTCTCCATTCCCGGCGTCAGCACCCCCTTTGGCCTGCTGATCCTGTTTATCGGCATCGGCATCACCCTCAACCGGGTGCCCTGGCTGCCCGCCATCCTGATGGAGCGCCGCTTCGCCGCCGAGCACCTGAAACCGGCCCTGCACAAGGGGGCCGATCTGCTGGCCCGCATCGATCGCTTCATCCGCCCGCGCCTGTTGCTGCTGACCGGCAGCACCACCATCAATCGCTGCAACGGCCTGCTGATCATGCTGGCGGCCCTGCTGCTGATGCTGCCCCTCGGCGCCATCCCCTTCACCAACGCCATGCCCGCCTGGGCCATCCTGCTGCTGGCCATCGGCATGTTGCAGCGGGACGGTCTCTTCATCGCCGGCGGCTATGCCCTGGTGAGCGCGACCCTGGTCTGGTTCAGCGTGCTGGCCATCGGCCTGCTGATGGCGGGCCAGAGCGTCTCGACCCTGTTCGGCTAGGGCCTGACTGAAACAACAAGGGCGACCTCCTGGTCGCCCTTGTTGTCATGGCTGCCTCATCACGTCGAGATGTCATCATGGGCCACCCGGTTGCGCCCACCCCGCTTGGCCCGATAGAGCCACTCATCCGCGCGCGCCAGCACGGCGCCCACCGTCTCCCCCGGCTGGATCAGGGTGGTGCCGAGGCTCACCGTGATGGGAGCCGGATCCGGCGCCATGGCCGCCACCGCGGTGCGAATGCGTTCCGCCACCTTGAGCAGCGTCTGCTCGCCTATCTGGGGCAGCAGGATCAGAAACTCCTCGCCGCCGCTGCGCACGAACATGTCCTCGGCCCGAAGCTGGGCCGCCACGCAGGCACTGAAGCTGCGCAGCACCCGGTCCCCCACCTGATGGCCGAAGCGGTCGTTGATCTGCTTGAAGTGATCGATGTCCAGCATGATGAGACCGCTCCCCCCCTCCCCCTGCAGCCGCTGCTGATAGTGTTCGAAGAAGAAGTGGCGGTTGTAGAGGCCGGTGAGCTGATCCGTCTCCCCGAGCCGCTTGAGCCGCAGTTGCAACTCGTGCTGGCGGGTGATGTTGCGGGTCATCCAGGCCACCGCCCGCTTGCCGTCATAGAGGGATGGCAGGGGGGCCAACTTGCCCTCGAAGCGCTGCATCCCCTGGGGGCCCGCCTCTGCGTTGATCCCCTCCACCTCCACCGGAGAGAGGTCATACTCCACCACCTGCACCTCGCCGCTGGCAAAGGCCTGCGCCATCTGATCCAGCACCCACTGCGCCTTCTCCAGGGGCAGCACATCCAGCAAGCGCTTGCCGATCAAGGGGTTGCCATCCTGATAGGACTGCTGCTCAACCCCGCCGATGTATTCCACGTAGTAGCCATCTTCACTGAGGATGAAGACGGGATCGGGCAACTGAGCCATCACTTCGTAGAGCTGTGCCACCGAGAGAGCCATCTGTGTTCCTTCCAGGATCCGGGCGCAGGCCCCGTGTGTTCTGTTATACACGACCCGTTAAATATCGCACACGGTCTTTCTACGGGCAGGACGGCGCCTCTGCGCCAGCCAGACACCCCTGTCATGGCGGTCATCTGCCTCTCGATGGCATAGGTGAACTGGGAATCAAACAGCCCCCTATTCAGGCCGAGCAGTCGGCGAGAGCCGACACCCCGAAAGTCTGGCAATCGATAATTTCAATGGATGCGCTCAAATCTCATCATTCATATCGTCATGATGAAACAATCAGCATATTTGACAGGTAAAATGCAGTGGCGGCAGTTCAATACACCACCACAAAGTGGCGAGGATGGGCTGATAGGAAGGGGTCGGCCAGGCAGATTCAAACAGCCCATGCGACAACGCCACCTCGTGGGTGGCGTTGTCGGGGGCAAGGAGGCACTTAACGACTGGCGGAGCGACTCGCGTTCCACAGCAGTTCACCGCTTTTCAGATCCATCAGGGTCATGGCGAGCCGGTAGCCGGTCCCCTCGGAGACGAGATCCCCGTACAGCATATAGTTGGCGCCGGTCTGACGACCCAGCCGCACCAGGGACGCCGGATTGCCCCCCTGCTGATACTCCAGCTGACCGGTGATGGCCGCCACCTGACCGGGATCGGCGAAGCTGAAGCCGCCGTGCTGCTGGATGCGCTGGCTCATGGCGATGGCCATGGGCTGGGTGCTGAAGGGCTCAGTGGTGCCGTTACGCGGCGGGGTCAGCAGCAGCACGGGGTTGCTGCCCGCCAGCGCCTTCACCTCCGGAGCTTTCAAGAAGGCATCCGCCATGGCCAGCGCCAGGCCGGTCGGCGCCACGGGTTTGGGGGCAGGCTTCACCACCTCGGGCTCGGTCACCGGCTTCTCCGGCTGGACCACAGGCTGCTTGGGCTCTGACACCGGCGCCTGAGTGCCGCCATAGGGATTGACCGCACAACCGCCCAGCACCAGGGCACCCAACACCAACAAGGAACGCAGCTTCATCTTCTCTCTCCACCTAAGTCCGTAACCGGACGCCGCCAACATCCGCAACCGGGCGCCATCAACACCCATCAGCCGGGCAGCGCCAACCATCCATATAACGGAGCCCGGCTCCGCGCCCCTCCATGCTAGAGAAAAACCGGCCCGAGCGCGAGGCGCCTTGCCCACCCAGCGACAGGGATTGGCCCAATCAAATAGCCATCGCTACAAGCGACACTGTGAGAGAGAGCCGACAACCACTCATTCTCCACCTTGACCCTCTGCCGTTGCCGGGTGATGCTGCTCACTCTTCATTTGGAGCTAACCACCATGCGACTGACCCCACCCCAGACCCCACAGAGCGATGATCTGGATGCCCTGCGCGCCGGCCTCTCCGGCTACAACCTGGCCATGGCGGGCGCCCATCAACGGGAACAGATCGCCAGCTTTATCAAGGACGAAGAGGGCAAGGTATTGGGGGGCATCCTCGCCGATATCAAGTGGGGCTGGCTGCACGTGGACTGGCTCTGGATCGACGAACGCATTCGTAAAGATGGCTGGGGCGCCCGCCTGCTTGACGCCATGGAGCAATACGCCCAGAACCAAGGCATCACCAATTTCCACCTCGAAACCACCAGCTTCCAGGCCCTGCCCTTCTATCAAAAACAGGGCTATTCCGTCTTTGGCGAGCTGCCGGATATGCCGCCAGGGCATGTCAGTTACTTTCTCAAAAAGCAGGGTTGCCAATGACATTCCAGCCCCTTGCCAACGCCAATATAGTGATTAGCTCCTTCGAGCCGGGCGATGCAGATGAAGTAGTGTCTTACTGTAACTGCATGGCAATTGCAGGCCGACACACAATTTCGGATACTCCATAAAATTTCGTGATAAATTAGATGAAAATCAAAAAAATATAATAAGGTAGAATATATGCCATACAATAGATGGATTTCTGCAGACCCAAATACAATTGCATACAGAATATTTAAAAAACATCATTGCGAAATAAACGACTACATCTGGAGCTATATCCCACTGGAGTCTTTTTGTTCTTATATAGTCAGAAATGAAAAAACAAAAAATATACACGAGATATTTTATGTAAGTGGCCCCGATGCAAAACGAGTGTATAAGGAAAGACATAAGTGGAAAAACGACATCGAAGATTTTTCCAAATGGACAAATATCAATGCTCTGGTTTCCATTCTTTCGTATTTTGAATTTTATATGAAGCGAATCTGCTACACAGCCATCATGTCAGATCCAGGTTTAATAATAGGTTCATCACGAGCAGTTGACGGCATCATAAACTTAAAAAACAACATTGAAATACCAATAGATGTTTACGTTGAGAGAATAACAAAAGGGACGTGGTTTGATAGAGCAAGAAACTTTGAGAGTTTATTCAAATGGATTCCTGATTCGATAAAACACAACTTAAACAAATTAGATGACATGAGGAATATTAGAAACAGAGCTGCCCATGCATTTGGACGTAACTTGAACGATGTTTTCATTGAGAAAGATGATGACATGCCTATGGACACGTTAAAACTAAAACAACTTAAATCTTTTATGTCTCTAATAGATAACATTGCCACAGAAATCGATCAATATCTTTTGGAAAATCATATTGGAGAATTTGAATCCATTCATTTACTTCATAAAAACAAAAGTAAACTACATGGTTTTAATAATGAAAAAGCACGGCAGATTAAAAAGTTGCTCAACGCATCTAGAGTCGGCAACTCGAGGAATATAGATTTTTGCGAACAGCTAGTTGAGTATTATTACAGAATAGAATAAACCCCATACTTTCTCAGCGCTATAGAACTGCACCTCTATATCCCTTACCCAAAAACGCATGCGCGGCGCTATGTGCTCAACTTATTGCACTCTACGACTCCCCCCCTGAGGTTATGGCGGGCACGGTCTTGGTTCCCCCTCCAATCCGCCGAGGGGAAGGGGCAAGGTCAGGAGCGCCATCAGGGATGATGGCGCAGACGCAGCCGGCACAGGGATGTGCCGTCTGCGGCGGTCCGTCCGACCTTGCCCTGACCCGAGGGAAACCGCGAAGCGGTCGGATTGGCGGGGGTGGCCTTTCTTTTGGTGACTTTTCTTTGGCCACGCAAAGAAAAGTTACTCGCCCTGGCCCGAAGGGCGGGCGAAAACCCTTCGAGGCCAGCGGCCTCGTGTCCTGCACGGCGCAGCTGTGCCATTTCCCCCACCCTGTGGAACGCGCCAATTTCCCCACTCGATCGTCTGATTACGCTTCGCTAATCAAACTTACGACGGCACGGCGTCGCCGTGCCATCAGACTTGCCGCAGACAGCGGAGTCCCGCCGCCATGCCGGGCGGCTACCGGCCAAGGAAAGGTTCCCAGTCCTTAAACACCGGCTGCAACCCCGCCTGCCGCACGGCAGCAGCCACTTCCCCCAGGGATCTGTCGTCGTGGATGGCAAACTGCTCCAGCTCCTCCTTGCCGCCGTCGGCGTAGCCGCCGGGCTGGGTGCGCGACTCCGCCGACATCTGGGTGATACCAAGGCGCAGGGCGCCGTTGCGAAACGCAGGGGATTCCCGGGTAGAGAGGGAGAGATCCAGAGTCGGCGAGAACAGGCGCCAGGCGCAGATAAGTTGCACCAGCTGGCGGTCCGTCATGGTCACCTCGGGCTCCAGCCCGCCGGTGCAGGGGCGCAGGCGCGGGAAGGAGAGCGAATAACGGCTCTGCCAGTGATGGCGCTCCATCCAGGCCAGGTGTTCGGCCACGAAGTAACTGTCGGCGCGCCAATCTGCCGAGAGACCGATGAGCGCCCCGAGGCCTATCTTGTCCACCCCGGCGCGGCCGAGCCGGTCCGGGGTGGCGAGACGCCATTCGATGTCCTGCTTGTTGCCGCGCAGGTGATGGCGGGCGTAGGCGGGGGCGTGATAGGTCTCCTGATAGACCATGACGGCGTCCAGGCCGAGGGTTTTCAGCTCGGCGTATTCGGCCTCGGACAGGGGCTGTACCTCCATCCCGACGGTGCTGAAGTGGCGGCGAATGATGGGCATCATCTCGCGAAAATAGGCCATGCCCACCTTGGTCTCGTGCTCACCGGTCACCAGCAGCACGCTGTCAAAACCGCGCGCCTTGATGGCCAGGCACTCGCGCTCTATCTCATCGCTATTCAGGGTCTTGCGTTTGAGGCGGTTGCTCATGGAGAAGCCGCAGTAGCTGCAGTCGTTGGCGCAGAGGTTCGACAGATAGAGCGGCACATAGAAGCCGACCGTGTTGCCAAAGCGCTGACGGGTGATACTTTCTGCCAGCTGGGCTAGCTGGGGCAGATAAGCCTCTGCCGCCGGGGAGATCAGCGCCATAAAATCCTGCAGATTGCGGCGCGATTTTCCCAGCGCCAGTTCCACGTCCCGGGCCGTCTTGGCCCGGATCTGCATGCCCACGTCGTCCCAGTCGAGCGCCTGCCAGCGGTCGACAAAGCTCGCTTCCTTTGTCTCGGCCGCGGCCCTCACCCCCAGCCCCTCTCCCAAAGGGAGAGGGGAGATAATAGCTTGTCCCGTGACGACGACTCCCTGGCTCATAGGGCCTCCAGAAAATCGGTCAGGGGGCTAGAAGCGCTGGCCTGGAAGCCGCGAATGCCGAGGCCAGCCGCATAGGCGCTGCGGCCCGCCTCGCAGGCGAGCGCGAAGGCACGGCCCATGGCGACCGGATCACCACTCACGGCAATCGCCGTGTTGACCAGCACCGCATCGGCGCCGAGTTCGAACGCCGCCGCCGCGTGGCTGGGCGCCCCTATGCCCGCATCCACCACCACGGGCACATTGGCCTGCTCGATGATGATGGCGAGGAACTCCCGGGTCACCAGCCCCTGGTTGGAGCCGATGGGTGCGCCAAGCGGCATGACGGCGGCGCAGCCCACCTCTTCGAGCCGCTTGCAGAGCACGGGATCGGCGCCGCAGTAGGGCAGCACCACGAAGCCCTCCTTCACCAGCTGTTCGGCGGCTTTGAGCGTTTCTATGGGATCGGGCAGCAGGTATTTGGGGTCGGGGTGAATTTCCAGTTTCAGCCAGTTCGTCCCCAGCGCCTCTCGGGCCAAGTGGGCGGCAAACACCGCCTCGGCGGCGGTCTTGGCCCCCGAGGTATTGGGCAGCAGCTTGACCCCGAGCGCTCGCAAGGGCGTGAGGATATCGTCGTGGCGTTTGCCCGGCTCCAGCCGCTTGATGGCCATGGTGACCAGCTCTGAGCCGCTCGCCTCGATGGCGGCGGCCATCAGTTCCGGGCGGGCGAACTTGCCGGTGCCGGTAAACAGACGCGATGAGAAATGGTGATCGGCAATGCGCAGCATCTTAGCCTCCGGCCATAGTGGTAGGAAGAGATGGCGATCCGCCGCAAGGCAGCCCCATCAGGAGTGAGAGAGCAAACTTCATGCGTTACCCTCCGGCGATGGCAGTGAAGAGATGAAGTTCATCCCCGTCATTGAGGGGGGTCTCTGGCCAGCGGCTGCGGGGCAGCACGGCGCCATTGAGGGCCACCGCCACCCCCTGAGGGTTGATCGCTTGCGCCGCCAGCAGGGCGGCCACGCTGGCACCCTCTTCCGTCGTCAGGGCCAGCGCCTTGTCGTTCAATCGAATATTCATGGGCAATCCTTGTTGGCGCTGCCACAAACAGGGCAGGCGGGATCCGCAGGCAGGCGCAGAGTCTGCCACTCGTGAGTCAAAGCATCGAAGCGGCGCAGGGTGCCCGCCACCGGGCTCTCACGGCCGAGCAGCAGCTTGATGGCCTCCAGCGCCTGCAAAGAGCCCATCACGCCCACCAGCGGGCCGGTGACGCCGCTGCTCTGGCAGCTCTCCTTGATGTGGGTATCCGCCGGGTAGAGGCAGGCGTAGCAGGCGTGCTCGGGGGCGCTTCGCACCATCAGCTGACCCTGCCAGCCGACCGCGGCGGCCGAGACCCAGGGCTTGCCCAAGGCCACGCAGGCGGCGTTGATGGCGTGGCGGGTGGCGAGGTTGTCGCAGCAGTCGATCACCAAATCCACCTCGGCCACGAACGCCGGCAGGTTCGCGTCATCGAGACGCTGGTTGATGGCAATCAGCTCCACCAGCGGGTTGTGGGCTGCCAGTCGCTCGCGGGCCAGCTCGGCCTTGGAGCGGCGCAGATCCTCGCCCGTGTAGAGAAACTGGCGCGGCAGATTGCTGGAATCCACCACGTCGCCGTCGGCGAGCCAGAGCGTGCCCACCCCGGCGCCGGCGAGATAGAGGGCGAGCGGTGAGCCCAGCCCCCCGAGGCCGACCACCAGCACCGACTTCCCTTTGAGCCGCACCTGTCCCGCTTCCCCAATTTCCGCCAGCATCAGCTGGCGGCCGTATCTCAGGTACTCTTCGTCACTTAACGACGCCTCGTCAGAGCGCATAGACAGCCTCCTTTGCCTGGATGGCGGAGTGCGCCGGATCCCCTGCCCCCACAGCGGCCAGCAGCCGGGCCGTGGCCCCCTGCCAGTCATCGCTCCCTGTGATGGCGGAGACCAGGGCGATGCTGCCGACCCCGCTCTCCTGCACCGCTGCAATGCGGGGCTCGCCGATGCCGCCGATGGCGACCGTGGGCCAGTCCGCCATCAGGGCGCGGTAGTGGTGCAACCGCACCAGCCCCTGGGGGCACGACGGCATCTGCTTGGTATTGGTGGGGAAGATATGACCGAGCGCGATGTAGGAGGGGGCGAGTTCCCGCGCCCGCATCAGCTCGAAGTAGCCGTGGGTGGAGATGCCGAGGCGCAGGCCGGCGGACTGGATGGCGGCGAGATCCGCCGTCTCCATGTCCTCCTGCCCCAGGTGCACGCCGTAGGCACCCGTTTCAATGGCCAACTGCCAGTAGTCGTTGATAAAGAGCCGGGCGCCATGCTGGCGGCCCAAAGCCACCGCAGTTCGAATAGCTGGCGCCACCTCGGCTTCTGGCAAGTCCTTGATCCGTAATTGTATGGTCTTGACCCCCGCCGCCAGCAGCCGCTCCAGCCACTGCACCGAATCCACCACGGGGTAGAGGCCGAGGTGATGTTCGGTCTCGGCGAAGGGGCCTCGGGGCAAGCGTGCCTCGCTGGCAGGACAGAGACCGAAGCGGCGATCCAGCTCGGAACCTGGCAGCACGGCGCGAGGGAACCGGGCGAGATCGGTCGGCCAGCCGAGGTGGGCGATGGGGCCGGGGCCGGCTCCCACCCCTTGTGCCCCTGCCAGCCCTTGCTGCAGGTAAGCGCGCGCAAGCGTGATGGCGTCTTCGATGGGGTAATCCAGCGCCACAATGGCGGCGATGGCGCTGGCATAACAGCAGCCGGTGCCGTGGCCGTGGCGGGTGGCCAGACGAGGTGCCGCCAGCCAGAACTCGCGGTGCTCGTCCTGGTAGTAGTCAAGGCAGTGATCCCCGCTCCAGCCGAGGTGGCCGCCCTTCACCAGCACGGCGCGGGCGCCGAGTTCTCGCAGCCGCGCCGCCCCTGCCCGTACCAGTGCCGGGCTGGTCGCCGGGATGCCGGTCAGGGCCTCCAGCTCGGGGCCGTTGGGGGTGATGAGGGACAGGCGTGGCAGCAGGTGTTCGCGCACCGCCGCCAGCATGTTCGGCTCCGCCATGGGGGTGCCGGTGCTGGCGATGGCGACCGGGTCATAGACCACGAAGGGGGCGCTCAGGGTATCGAGTCGCCGGGCCAGCACCTCCACATGCAGCCGGGTCGGCAGCAGGCCTATCTTGATGGCGGCAGGGGGCAAGTCGACGCCGAGGGCGTCGATCTGGGCCGTGAAGCTCTGCATCAGCACAGGATCCACCATCTTCACCGCCACCGAGTTCTGGGCCGTGATGGCGGAGATCACCGAGCAGCCGTGCACGCCGAGGGCGTGCAGGGTATGCAGATCGGCCTGGATGCCGGCGCCGCCCCCGGAGTCCGAACCTGCTATGGTCCAGACCACGGGGCGTGGGGCCGCCGTCAGGGCATGGGCGGGGCTGAGAGCCCCGCGCTCGCTGCTCACGCCTCCTCCCCTGCGGCCTGCTTCAGGGTAGCAGCCTGATGGTAGAGCTCGCCCCCCTTCTCCTTGAACACTTCCGCCATCTGGGCCATGCCGGTTTCCACCTCCGCCACGACCCGCTCCTGCTGGCCGTCCATGCCCACCAGTTTCACCTCGACCGCTTCCAGCTTGGCGGCATAGTCGCGCACGTCCTGGGTGATCTTCATGGAGCAGAACTTGGGGCCGCACATGGAGCAGAAGTGCGCCACCTTGCCGGACTCTTGGGGCAGGGTCTCGTCGTGGTAGGCGCGGGCTGTCTCGGGATCCAGCGCCAGGTTGAACTGATCCTCCCAGCGGAACTCGAAACGCGCCTTGGACATGGCGTTGTCGCGGATCTGGGCGCCCGGGTGACCCTTGGCCAAGTCGGCGGCGTGGGCGGCGATCTTGTATGTGATGAGCCCCTGCTTCACGTCCTCCTTGTTTGGCAGCCCCAGGTGCTCCTTGGGGGTGACGTAGCAGAGCATGGCGCAGCCGTACCAGCCGATCATGGCGGCACCGATGCCGGAGGTGAAGTGATCGTAACCGGGGGCGATGTCGGTGGTGAGCGGGCCGAGGGTGTAGAAGGGGGCCTCGTGGCAGTGCTCCAGCTGCTCGGTCATGTTGCGTTCGATCATGTGCATGGGCACGTGGCCCGGCCCCTCGATCATCACCTGCACGTCGTACTCCCAGGCAATCCTGGTGAGCTCACCCAGGGTGTGCAGCTCGGCGAATTGCGCCTCGTCGTTGGCGTCATAGACGGAGCCCGGACGCAGGCCATCACCCAGCGAAAGTGCCACATCGTAGGCCGCACAGATCTCGCAGATCTCGCGAAAATGCAGGTAGAGGAAGTTCTCCTTGTGGTGGGACAGGCACCACTTGGCCATGATGCTGCCACCACGGGAGACGATGCCGGTGAGGCGCTTGGCGGTCATGGGCACGTAGCGCAGCAGCACACCCGCGTGGATGGTGAAGTAATCCACCCCCTGTTCGGCTTGTTCGAGCAGGGTGTCGCGGAACAGCGCCCAGGTGAGATCCTCGGCGATGCCGTTGGTCTTCTCCAGGGCCTGATAGATGGGCACGGTACCGATGGGCACCGGGCTGTTGCGCAGGATCCACTCGCGGGTCTCGTGGATATAGCGGCCGGTGGAGAGATCCATGACGGTGTCGGCGCCCCAGCGGGTGGACCAGACCAGCTTCTCCACTTCCTCCTCGATACTGGAGGTCACCGCCGAGTTGCCGATGTTGGCGTTGATCTTCACCAGGAAGTTGCGGCCGATGATCATGGGCTCCGCTTCCGGGTGGTTGATGTTGCTGGGGATGATGGCGCGACCGGCGGCCACCTCATCGCGCACGAATTCCGGGGTAATGTTCTGGGGCAGACGGGCACCGAAGCCCTGACCCGGATGCTGGCGCAGCAGCAGCTCGGAGCGCACCCGCTCGCGGCCCATGTTCTCGCGAATGGCGATGAACTCCATCTCGGGGGTGACGATCCCCTGGCGAGCATAGTGCAGCTGGGTCACCCACTTGCCGGATTTGGCGCGACGGGGTTTGGGCAGGTGCTCGAAGCGCAGATGATCCAGCCCCTCGTCCGCCAGACGCTCCTGGGTGAAGATGGAGCTCAGGCCCGGCAGCGGCTCGGTATCGCCCCGCTCCAGCACCCAGGCTTCCCGCAGTCGTGGCAGGCCGAGACGCACGTCAATCTGGGCGTTCTCATCCCCATAGGCGCCCGAGGTATCGTAGACGGGCACGGGATCGTTGGATTCAAACTTGGGCTCCTCCTTGGTGCCACCGACGAAGGTGTCGGCCAACTGGATCTCGCGCAGTCCAACCCGGATGTCAGGACGGGAGCCCTGGATGAAGATGCGCTTGGAGTTGGGATGGGCCATGCCCTTCAAGTTATCGATAAAGCGCTGGGCGCTGGCACGCTGCTCGCGGCGGCTGGCCGGGACGGCCTTGGCATTGTCGGAAACGGGCTGGACTTCTGGTGCGGACTGGATTGGGGTAGACATAGCAAAACTCACATTAACTGGTTGAAGTTATGGGTGTTTGCTTGTCTGGAGTTCGAGGAGAAGATGAACCTGCGAGCGGATGTGCTTACGAGAGGGAGTGGTGCCGCTGTCTTGGCCACCAGGCTGACTATCCTGGCTTCCCCTCCTGTCCCGCACAGACCCTCCCTGATGGGATGATTCGGCGAGGCAGGCTCCCCCTCGTGCGCTGGCTTGCCGAGGGCTGGCCCTGTAGCAAGCAGGGAGCGGAGGCTCCCAAGCGCGGCAACTCGCAAGTTACCCTTGTTTCCCTTCGCAGGTCTTAACCTGATCAGGTTCCACGGATCCCGAATTAACGGTCTCAGCTTAGCGTCGTTCGACGGTCAGCACTCCGACAAGATGGCGCCAGTATAAAGGGGGTTTCACAAAGCACAAGCCATTAACACAGCCGACCAGTAAGGCCTGAGGCCGCTCCTCTATAGCTCCAAAGGTCTAATGGCGCCAGGCTGAGGCGATAAAAATCCGTCTGCACATGTTTGGGGTTGGGGCTCAGCCATGCCCAACCAAACCGCCGGTAATGATTGAGTGCCCGCACGTTGGTTCTACTCACGGAGAGCATCGCCCATCGACAGCCTGCAATGCATAACTGGTGCCGGATATATGCCTGCAACTGTGCCGCCAGGCCGGTGCCACGGTAGTCGGGGAACAGATAGATAAGTTGCACATAACCTGTCTCGGCGTCATCGGAGAAGCTGCGAAACTCCAGCTGGCCGACCAGCTTCTCGTCTGCCCAGATATGGCTGTAGAACCACCCCGGCTGCGTTTGCCGCTGCTGGATCTTGTCCCGATAGCCAGAGATAAATTCGGCAAAGCCATCATGTGTATGGAAGCTGCAAAAATAGGCATCCCTGCGCGCCTCGAGACAAAGTTCGAAATCTCTTTCGAGATTGATCTCCTTAAATTCAACCAGCAATGGCGACCTCCTGTCACGCTACTGAGGCTGGGCAATCAGCCTCCAACCGCTGCGCCAACCCCGAATACCGCTCGGTCTTTTTCCGTACCGCCTGGGCCAGCAGGGCGCGATCGCCATAGAGATCGAGGCGGCGCTTGGCGCGGGTGATGCCGGTGTAGACCAGCTCGCGGGTCAGCAAGGGGCTGGGGCCATCCGGCAGCACCAGCACCGTATGGGCAAACTCCGACCCCTGGGACTTGTGGATGGTCATGGCGTAGACGGTCTCATGGGAGGGCAGGCGGCTTGGCAACAAGGCCCGCAGGCTGCCGTCCGGCTGCTCGAACCACACCTTCAATCGGCCGCTCTTATCATGCTCATCGCTGTAATCCGGCAGGCAGAGCCCCATGTCGCCGTTGTAGAGGCCGATGCCGTGATCGTTGCGCACCACCATCACGGGGCGGCCCGCGTACCAGTCACCGTCACGCTGGACAAGCCCGGCTCGCGCCAGCGCCAGTTCGAGGCGCTGATTCAGCCCCTCCACCCCGAAGGGGCCGTCCCGCAGGGCGCAGAGGATCTGAAAGCCGTTGAACGCCTTGAACACGGCGGCGGGATCCTGCCCCTCCCGGGCCGCCTTGAGATAAGCCCCATACCCCTCCACCCCCTGGGCGATCAACCCCTCGTAGGCCTCCCCCGCCCAGGGGTGCAGGCTGATGTCCTTGAAGCCCTGACTCCAGACCGCTTCCATCGCGGCCGTGTCGCCACCGTTGCAGGCCCGCGCCAGCTGGCCGATGCCGGAATGCTGGTCGAAACGCCAACTCTTGGTGAGCAGGCAGAGGCTGTCGCGCACGGTTGCCCCCGCAGGCGTACCCTGCAGCCGGTAGCCGGTCTGGCGGGAGAGCCATTGTGCCTGCGCCTGGCTCACGCCCTCTTCCGTGAAGCTGCAGATATCGCCGAGCACGGCCCCGGCCTCCACCGAGGCGAGCTGATCCTTGTCCCCGAGCAGGATGAGGCGGGCATGCTTGGGGAGCGCATCCAACAGGCGCGCCATCATGGGCAAGTCCACCATGGAGGCCTCATCCACCACCAGCAGATCCAGGTGCAGGGGGTTGCACTTGTGATGGCGGAACTGGCTGCGACCGGGGATGACCCCGAGCAGCCGGTGCAGGGTGCCCGCCTCGGTCGGGATGGCCGCCACCACCTCGGGGGCGAGATCCAGCGCCTGCAGGGCGCTGCCGATACTCTCGGTGAGCCTTGCCGCCGCCTTGCCGGTGGGGGCCACCAGCCGGATGGCGGGGGCCTTGCCCTGTTGCAGGCCGGTCTCCACCAGGATGGCCAAGAGCTTGGCCACCGTGGTGGTCTTGCCGGTGCCGGGGCCGCCGGAGATCACCGCGAAGGGACGCGCCGCCGCGGTGGCCGCCGCCAGCTTCTGGCCGTTGCAGCAGAGCGCCTCGGGCACCAGGACATCCAGCGCAGCCAGGTCGCTCGCCGCCTGGGCGCGGGCCAGCAAGGCTTCCACCTCGGGCCAGTTCACCTCGTCCGGGAAGACCAGATCCAGATACTTCTCCACAAACTGGGGGGCCGAGAAATCGGGGGCAAGGCGCGCCTCCAGCAGGGCCGAGAAGATCAAGGCGTCATCCCGGGCAAACAGCCGTGACAGGGTTGGTGCTATCTCGGGCCATGCGGCCTGCTCGCTCAAGGCACCCAGATGGCGAGCCACCCCCTGCTCGAAGTCGTGGTAGCGGGTGAGGTAGAGCCGCTCCTGCCAGAGCCGCAGGGGCCAGCGCGGCGCCTCCCCGTCATTCTCCTCCTGGCCCACCAGCGGGCTCATGGCGAACAGCCCGGGCCAGAGCGCAGGATCCGCCAGATCTCCCAGCAGCTCCCGGCTCTGCTCCGGATCCAACCCGAAGGGGCGCCAGCCACCCTGGCTCGTCAGCAGGTTGAGCGGCAGACAGACGTGGCCACGGCCGAGCTCGAAACAGGTGAGCGCCGCCCCCAGCACCAGCTCGGGACCGGCCCCCAGATCCGCCACCAATTTGGCAAATTGCAGATCCAGCTGGCGGATGCGCCCCGCCAGGGCCAATTGTTTCAAGCGTTCGATCATCACAGCGCCCGTCATGCGTCCACCTTGTTTGATTTTTCTAAACGATCTTCATCAGGCATCACAGTTTGACTAAACAACTCGTCCAGCCCCAGCACCAGTTCCCGGCTCGGACGGCAGTGGAAGACGCCCCCCGCCGGCATGCCCCGCAGGAAGAGGTAATAGACGCCACCAAAGTGCTGCTCGAAGTCGTAACCCGGCAGCCGCAGGCTGAGCAGCCGGTGCAGCGCCAGCGAATAGAGCTGGTATTGCAGGTCGTAGCGATGCTCCCGCATGGCAGACTCCAGCGCCGGACGTCCGTAATCCGCCGGGCTCATGCCGAGGTGGTTGGATTTGTAGTCCAGCAGATACCAGCGCCCCTGCCACTCGAACACCAGATCGATAAAGCCCTTGAGCATCCCCTGTACCGTGCTGAAATTTAAGGGGTTGTTGCCCGCAGACAGGGGATCATGGCGCTGACACAGGGCCGTCAGGGCCGGGGCCGTGACCCGCCCCATGGGCAGGAAGAACTCCAGCTCCACCTGCTTGCTGCCCGCCCCGAGCGCTCGCAGTCGCACCGGCTCCCCAAATCCCGTCTTGAGGGGGGTGTCCAGCACCGCCTCCACCTGCCGTTGCAGCACGGGGGCCCAGCTCTCGTCGAACCCCTCCTGGGCCAGCAGGGTGGCGATATGGGCGCACAGCTCGTCCCCTTGCGCACTTTGGAAGTCGATGGTCTCGAACAGGCTGTGCAGCAGGGTGCCGGGGCGCGCGCCCTTGGGGAAGCTGAAGATGGAGGCCTCGGGGGCCTCTTCCAGCAGCGGCGCGGCCGCCTCCGTCACCACCTCCGCATCGAAGCCGGGATTGGCCAGCACGCCCTTGCTGTGCCCCTGACCCTGGGCCGCGAGGCCGGAGTAGGAACTGATCCACCAGTCCCGCTCCAGTCGCCCCTCGAAGCGGCGTACCAGGGGCTCACCGAGGGACGCCTGCTCGGGCGCCAGCGGGGCCGGGCGGGTGAGCGAGGGCTCACCGACCGCCACCCCGGGCAGGGCCTGCGCCAGCTCGCCGAGGGCCGTGTTCAGGGTGGCGGCATCGCCGGCCTCCCCCCGTTGCAGCAGGTAGCCGATGGCGCACTGGTGCAGATCGGTCTGCTCGGATTTGCCGTTGCCGGAGCGCACCGGGGCCAGCCCCAGCCAGGTGGCATAGACCCCCCGGGTCAGGGCGACGTAGAGCAGCCGCAAGTCTTCGGCGAGGCGCTCCCTGTCGGCCTCGGCCAGGGATGCTTCCGACTCGGTCAGATCGAGCACGGTGCGGTTCTGGCCATCCTCCTCCTCGTGATAGAGGGGCAGTTCGGCGGCCCGATGGCTGCAGATGAAGGGCAGGAACACCAGGGGGTACTCCAACCCCTTGGACTTGTGGATGGTGACGATCTGCACCAGCTTTCGCTCGGATTCGAGGCGCAGTACCTGCTCCGCCACCTGGCCGTTGGGGTGGCTCACCGCCTCCCCCAGCCAGCGCAGCAGGGCATACTCCCCGTCCAGCTCGCAGCTTGCCTGTTGCAGCAACTCGGCGAGGTGAAGGTAGTTGGTCAGCCGCCGCTCCCCATAGGGGCTCGCCAGCAGGGAGGCGGCGAGGTTGCGCCTGTGCAGCAGGGCCCGCAGCATGGCCAGCACCCCGTTGCGGTGCCAGATCGCGCGGTAGTCCATGAACTCCTGCACCGCGCTCTCCCAGGCCCGCTCGTCCGAGGCGAGGGCGTCCAGCGCCCTGGCGTCGAGATCGAACAGACCGGTGGCGAGCGCCGCCCGCAGGCTGCGCTCCTCACTCGGGTTCTGGCAGGCATGCAGGATGAAGAGGATCTCCCGCGCCTCCACCTGAGCCAGCACGCTCTCCCGGTTGGAGAGATAGACGGAGGCGATGGCGAGGCGGGCCAGCTCCTGTTGCACCAGCCGCCCCTCGGCGCCGGTGCGCACCAGCACGGCTATCTCCCCCGCCTTGAGCGGCGCGTCGCCTATCATGGCCTTGCCCTCGCGGGCGAGTCCGAGCAGGCGGCGGATCTCGGCGGCGGTGGCGCGGGCCATCAGGCTCTGATACTCCCCCCGGTTGAAGGTGGGCTGGCCGCCCAGCTGCCAGCAGTGCAGCACGGGAGCGACCTCTCCCTCCAGCAGCAGCGTCTTGCCCTTGCCTTGGGCTTCCACCGGCAGGAAGGGGATGTCCGCCTCATAGATGAAGGGATCCTTCGCCCGCTCGAACAGACCGTTGACCGCCGCCACCAGGGCGCGGCTTGAGCGGTAGTTGCGCCCGAGGGTGTAGTGGGCACTCACATTCCGGCGCGCCTGGATATAGGTGAAAATATCGGCGCCGCGAAAACCGTAGATGGCCTGCTTGGGATCGCCGATCATCAGCAGCGCGGTATCCTGCCTGCCGCCGTAGAGGCGGTGGAAGATGCGGTACTGCTGGGGATCGGTATCCTGGAACTCATCGATCATGGCAACCCGGTAGGTCGCCCGGATCCGCTCGCACAGCCGCTCTCCGAGCCCGGAGCCCAGCGCCCCGTCGAGATCTTTCAGCAGGTCGTCGAACGAGAGCTGATGGGCCTGGCGCTTGCTGGCCTGCATCCGCTCACGCACCACCCGCGCCGCCCGCTGCAACACCAGATCCCGGATGCCGGGACGGCTCGCCAGCAGGGCATCGATCTCGGTGAAGAGCGGCAGGGTCGGCACCGTCCCCCCTTTCTTCAGATTCTCCTCCAGCGCCCGCTGGCCGAAGCGCTCCAGCTCCTTGGGAATGGCGTAGCCGCTGGCGGAGTCCCGGGCCCAGTCGGCCAGCTTGCCGAGCCAGCCTTCGTAGTTTTTGCCGGTATAGCGGCTGATGTGACCCTCGGTCTGGCGGCGGATCTCGTCTCCTTGCGCCAGCCACCGCCCCTTCACCTCGTCGATGCGGGCCATGGCCTCGCGGTGACGCTCGATGAGCGTCTCCTCCCCCAGAGGCGGGCGGATCGCCAGCTCGCTGTTGTCGAGCCAGCCGTTCATCTCCCGCAGCAGGGCCGCCGGGCTCGGCCAGAGCTTGCGCACCGCCCGGGCCAGGGCCTCGTCCACCGGGTAGAACTCGGCGCGCCAGTAGTCACTCACCGCCTGCAACCGCAACTGGCTGTCGTCGGTCAAGAATTCCGTTTCAAACAGGGCGCCGGATTCGAAGGCGTTCTGTTTGAGCATGCGCTGGCAGAAGCCGTGGATGGTGAAGACCGCCGCCTCGTCCATCTGCCGCTCGGCGGCCAGCAGGCGGCTCGCCGCCAGGGCATGATCCTCCACCTCCACCAGCAGCTGGGCCAGCAGGGGATCGCCACTCTCACCGCGCAGGAAGGCGAGGCGAGCCTCATGGATGCGGGCGCGGATCCGCCCCCGCAATTCAGCGGTGGCGGCCTCGGTGAAGGTCACCACCAGGATCTCGGTCACCGACAGGGGGCGCTCGTGGGCGCAGGGCTCGCCCGCCGCCTCCCCCTCTTCCATCACGGGGCCGTGACCCAGCAAGAGGCGCAGGTAGAGACCGGCGATGGTGTAGGTCTTGCCGGTACCGGCGGAGGCTTCGATCAGGCGCTCCCCATAGAGGGGGAAGCGCAGGGTATTGAGCAGATTCGCCATTATTCCAGTCCCTCGAGGGCAGCAGAGAGCGGGCTCAGGTGTTCCCGGGCCAGGGCCTGCAACTGGCCGAGCACCTCGTCATTGAGCTCGGGGAAGCAGCGGGCGACGTAGATGTCCTGCCCCTCGCCAGTCACCATGTAGCCGCCATTGAAGCGGGCCAGCGCCACCTTGTCAGCGGCATCGGGTTTCTCGGGATCCTTCTCGATCGCCTTCTGCCACTCCCAGGCGGTGCTCGGGAAAAACGGCAGCGGCCGCTTCATGCCCTGTTGCCAGAGCGCCACCAGGGCCGCCAGTCGGGGGCGCGCCTCCTCGGCGGGCAGCACGGGCAGACGCCAGCCCTGCTTGGCGTCCAGCAACAGGGTCTCGCCGGGATATTGGCTGAGGCAGAGGCACAGGTGCTGTACCCAGCCCAGCAGCAGATCCTTGCCGTTGAAGCTGCCGGGTTTCACCACCAGGGCGCGGCCATGCTGGGTGTCTATCCAGCCCTGCAACTGCCCCTGGGTGAGGGCGATGTCGATCTCCACCGCTCGCTTGTCCCCGTCGTCAACCGCCAGCCAGGGGCGCAGACGCGCCGCCAGCTTGCCCATGTCGGCGTCCAGATCGTCCAGCAAGAGGTTGCCGAACCAGCCCTGGGGCAACTGACCGGAGAGGCGCAGCCGCTCCCGGCGCTTGCTCATGGCCTCCCCTTCTGCCAGATGGGCATCCAGCAGCAGGCTCTTGAGTTGATAGTGCTGCAGGCCGTCCAGCTCGAACGGCTCGCTGTCCTCGATATTGGCCTCGTCCAGTTCGAACCACACCTTGAGGCGACGGTTGAGGAAATACTTGGCGGGCTGGCGGTAGAAACGCAGCAGTTCGGCCAGCTCCAGCCCCTGCTCCTTGCCCCATTCGGCGGGCAGCGGCAGCTCGCCGCTCTGGAAATTCGCCGCTCCGGGGATGGGGTTGAGAGCCGGCAGCCAGTCGGCGGCATAGGTGAAGAGGCCGGATCCCGGCGTCGGGTAGAAGTAGCTGTGGCTGTAGGGGGTGAGGGGATGCTCTGTCACCAGGTGTGCCAGCAGCCGCTCGCCGGACGCCTCGTCGGAGAGCGCTTCATCCCCCGCCAGCACGAAGCCCTGGCGCACATAGTCGATGAGCTCCGCCAGCAGCACGGACGGCACCTTCTCGCTGTTGTCCTCGGCGCTGAAACCCTGATAGCTGATGTAGAGCCCCTGCTGGGCGCTGAGCAGCGCCTCGAGGAAGAGGTAGCGGTCGTCGTCCCGGCGGGATCTGTCCCCGCGCCGGCCCGCTACCGCCATCAGATCGAAGCCCATGGGAGCCAGGGTACGCGGATAGACGCCGTCGTTCATGCCGAGCAGGCAGACCTGGCGAAACGGGATGGATCGCATGGGCATCAGGGTGCAGAAGTTGACCTGGCCGGCGAGGAAGCGCTGGCTGGAGCGGGACTCCCCCAGCACGCTGCCGAGATAGTCCCGCAGCAGGTCCGGTGAGATGGGCTGCTCGAAGTGCGCCTCGGCCAGCCCCTGCTGCCAGTCGGCGAGCGCCGTGCGGATGAGTTGCAACAGCCGCTCCTCGTCCTCGTCGGCAAGGTAGAAGCGCTCCAGCAGGGCGTTGAGGCAGCCGATCCACTCCCCCAGGGGCTGGGGCTGTTGCAGCCTCGGCAGGAACTCGGCGAGGGAATCCACGAACCAGGCCAGCTTGCCGAGAATGAGCCCCTGCTGGCCCTCGATATCCGCGTAAGGCAGGATACCGTCCACCGGCTCTCCGTCCCCCATGGCGAAGCCCAGCAGCATGCGGCGCAGACCGAACAGCCAGCTGTTGCCGGCGAGCGGTGGCAGATCGAAGCGCGCGGGATAGGCATCGTCCAGCCCCCAGCGAATGCCGGTCTCCTGCACCCAGCGCCGCAACTGGTTGAACTCCTCATCCCCGAGCTCGAAGCGGCGCAGCACGGCGGGCACTTCCAGGATGGCCAGCAGCTCCCCCGCCCCGAAGCGGGCGCTCGGCAGCCCCAGCAGGGCGAGGAAGCTTTGCAGCAGCGGACTCTCCTGACTGGCGGCGCGGTCCGATACCGCAAAGGGGATCCGGGCACGGTCACCCGGCCGCTCCTTGCCGAAGACGGCCTGGATATAGGGGCCGTAGCTGTTCACATCCGGCATCATCACCACCACGTCCTTCGGGGTGAGGGTGGGATCCGCGTCGAACATCGCCAGCAGCCGATCGTGCAGCACCTCCAGCTCTCGCATGGGGCCGTGGCAGGCGTGGATCTGCAGGGATCCATCCGCCGCGTCGAGCGGGCTCTTGTGGCGGCTGCTGTCGAGTTCGAACTGGCCTTCCCCCCGCGAGGCCAGCTCCAGCACATCCTTCTGGATGCAGCGCAGCAGGCTGGTTTTGCCCGCGCCATCCTGCTCGTCGATATCGACGAAGGCCTCGATCTGCGGCACCTCCAGCTCCATCAGCTGGTGCAGATAGTCCCGCCCCAGCTTACCCATGGAGGCGAGCAGCGGATTGGCGGGGCCTTGCAGCGCCTCGAGATCGGTGCCGGGTTTGAGCCTGCGCTCGAGCCGCGCCAGAGTCTTTCTGTCCAGCAGATCCCCCCAGTAGTAGCGGCAGGGGTTGGTGATGAACAGGTGCACTTCCACCCGGCTGCCGAGGGCTTGCAGCGCCTCCACGTAGCGCGGCGGCAGGGCCGAGATACCGAACACGAACACCCGCTTGGGCAGCGTGCCCGGCAGATCATGGGTGCGCGCCAGCTCGTGGATGAACTCTTCGTAGAGATTGGCGCGGTGATAGCCGCTCGGGGAGAGCGCCAGGGTGCGGGCCACCAGTTCGCGCCACAGCTCGGGCTGCCAATCCTGGCCACTCACCTCTGCCAGCTCCTGGCTGCCGGTGCCGACCAGTCCCTCCCCCTGCTCCCAGCGGGCGATCCAGTCCGGCCGGTAGACCAGATATTGGTCGAACAGATCCGCAATCTTCTGGCACAGCTGCCACAGCCGCACCTGCTCCGGCTGGGAAGAGCCTTGCGCCTCGCTTTCCTCACTGGTGTTCCCCAGATAGGCGGCGAGCGGCGCAAAGGCGGGTCTGTCCAGCAAGGCGGGCAATATGCTCATCAGCTGCCAGCTCATGGCTCCCTTGTTATAGGGACTCTGACGCGGCACGTCCGCCAGCACCCGGGTAAACATCTCCCAGATGAAGCTGGCGGGCAGTGGAAAGTCGATGTTGGCGGCGATGCCAAACGCCTTGGCCAGCTCCAGCTTGAGCCACTGGGCCATGCCCGGACTCTGCACCAGGATCTGCTCCCGCTCGAAGGGGTGAGCCAGGGGTGCCTGCCGGATGTGGTTCACCAGCAGCTCTTTGAGCAAGTCCAGTGAATTGGAGTGGTAGAGGGTAAACATGATCAACGCCCGCCAGATCAGAAGATGATGGGGTGGATAGTCGACGTGGGCGACTCCCGCCATGACGAAGCAGGGTGCGGGAAGAACCCGGGGCCCATCACGTCATGGGAGAGGAGATTGTCGGGGATTGGGGGATAAGATGCAAAAGGCGCTTGTCCCCCCATGGCGGGGGACGATCACAGTTCCTGACAAGGCGGCCCTGAAACGCGGACAATAAAAAGGCCGGTGCACTCGCACCGGCCAAAGGCGTTGGAAAACTTCAACTATCAGGGCATTACCAGTTCTTGCCGAGGCGGGCATCCAGGCTGAAGGCACCGGCACCGGCCGCCGCCAGGGCCAGGAAACCACCGGCCACCGAGACGTTCTTCATGAACATCAGCATCTGCATCTGCTCGGCAGGCTGATAGTGGAAGATGAAGGCAGCCATCAGGGTGAAACCGGCCATCAGCACGGAGAGGCTACGGGTGAACAGGCCCAGCATGATGGCGAGACCACCACCCAGCTCCAGCAGGATCACCAGCGGCAGGATGAATCCGGGAACCCCCATGGCTTCCATATACCCCTGGGTACCGGCATAACCGCCGATCTTGCCCCAGCCAGCCACCACAAACATCAGTGCCAGCAATACACGACCCACCAGCAGTGCCACGTCTCTCATTTTGTCCATCTCCAGATTCCTTTGATTACTCATCACTCGTTAAATAGTGTAAGACCGATTTAGTAACTCATTAATTTCACCATGATTTATAAATCACGGCAGATCAAACAGCAGGGCTTCACTGTCTTGCGAAGCCATCAGCGACCAACTCTGCTCATCACGGCTGAGCAGACCATCGCCGGGTTGGGCAGCCAGACCATTGCCAGTCAGCTCCCCCGAAATCATATGCAGGTAACCGTGGCGTCCTTGCAATGCCCATTCGAGGGATTCCCCATGTGCAAGTTGCAGTCGCCATACCCGGGCCTGCTGGCGGATCCTGAAGGATCCGGCTTCCCCGTCCGGTGACGCCACCAGGGTCATACCGGGCTGGGTTTCAATCTTCTTCTGCTGATAACCCGGTTCGGTACCGAACTCGTTCGGCTCAATCCAGATCTGCAGCAGGGAGAGCGGCTCTGTCTGCGAGGGGTTGTACTCGCTGTGGCGGATGCCGGAGCCTGCGCTCATCAACTGGAACTCTCCCACCGGGATCTGCTCGGCATGACCGAGGCTGTCCCTGTGTTCTATGGTGCCGCTCAGCACACAGGTCAGGATTTCCATGTTGGCATGAGGGTGGGTGGCAAAACCGCCACCCGGCGACACCCGATCCTGATTGATGACTCGCAAGACAGAGTGTCCCATCCAGTCCGGGTCATAGTAGTGACCGAACGAGAAGCTGTGACGGGCATCCAGCCAGCCAAAGTTGGCGTGACCTCGTTCTGCTGCGGCTCTCAATTTCATCATGGTGTGCTCCTCATGTAGCAAGGCGTGTATTAACGCTGGCGACCGTCACCCAGACCGAACGGGATGCGGTAATTGCTGCTTTCATTGCCCAGGTTGACCGTCAGGTTGCCCTGGGTGCGGCTCGGGATCTTCACGATCTGGGTGCCGGTCAGGTTCGCATGAACCGAGGCGAGCACATCACCGGCTTCGTCACGCACCTCCAGCATGGGGTTGGACTTGCCGTCAATGGCGGCGCTCGCCTGCCAGTTCACAACCAGCACACCCGGCGCGGCGCTGAAGTCAGCGGGGACGGAAGCGTGAGCCACACCAGCGGTCATCAGGCCTGCAACGGCCAGCATCTTGATTACGTTTTTCATGTTCATTCACTCTCTTGTTTTATATGTCATTGCCAAGGCCGACTGGCCCGAATCAATGCATCCATGCAAGAGGTCATTCAAATATGGTGTTGTTCTTTCACCGACATCAGACTTCACCCCTTGGGGTGTCACGGCCCTGAACTACCGATTATTTGGCCGCTCGGCTCTCCTGCCGAAGCGATGATTGAATATTAGGGTGAGTTGCCCTAAGTTGTTAGCGAGATAATCTGGCAAACATGTTCAAAAAAATTGAAGGTTAGATATGGCCAAGGAGACGAACAAGGAACGGGCCCTGACCCTGGAAGCCATCCGGGTGCTGGATGCCATCGATCGCCGGGGCAGCTTTGCGGCGGCGGCCGATGAGCTGGGCAAGGTGCCATCGGCCCTGAGCTACACGGTACAGAAGCTGGAGGATGAACTGGATGCCATGCTGTTCGATCGCAGCGGCCATCGCACCAAGTTCACCCCCGCCGGGCGCATGCTGCTGGAGCGGGGTCGGGTGCTGCTGGAGGCGGCCGAACATCTGGTGGGGGAGACCCGGGCCCTGGCCCGTGGCTGGGAGACCGACATCACCATCGCCGTCGATGCCCTGGTGCCGATCCAGTTGCTCTATCCGCTGGTGGAGCGCCTGGCCGAGCTGACCGACACCCGCTTGCGGCTGCGGGCCGAAGTGCTGGCGGGCAGCTGGGAGTCGCTGGAAGATGGCCGCGCCGATCTGCTCATCGCCACCCTCAACCCCGACATCATGCTGACCGGCATCAAGCATCAGATACTGCAGGAAGAGGTGATGCTCTACGTGGCCCACCCGGATCACCCCCTGCATCAGGAGGCAGAGCCACTGGCGGACGATACCCTGCGCCGCTACCGCGCCATCGCCATCGCCGACTCCGCCCTGCGCAAACCCGTGCTCACCTACCGCCTGCTCGACAAGCAGCCGCGCCTCACCGTCAGCACCATGGCCGAGAAGCGTGACGCCCTGCTGGCGGGGATCGGGGTCGGTACCATGCCGATGAGCTGGATTGCCGAAGACATCAAGGCGGGCAGGCTCAAGGTGATAGGGCCCGAGTATCGTCATCAGGTCCAGGTCGCCCTGGCCTGGCGGCGGGATACCATGGGCAAGGCCAAGAGCTGGCTGATCCGGGAGATCCCCAGGCTGTTCCCCTGCAAGGAGACATAAAGCTGAATCGATTGAGTACCGAAATGACGGCGAGCGGGGGGAAAGAGGCGAAAGATGCGCCTCTTCCTTGACGGCGGGCTCAGATTCGGAGAAAAGAAAAAGCGGATCTCTTGCGAGCTCCGCTCAATGCCAGGAAAGAATAAAAACCTTACGGTTTAAAAAACCCTTAAATTGGAAGCAAACAATCGTTTTCTCAACCAGGAAGGTTATGAATCCGATTCGTGTTGAATTATGTGCGATGTAATATGCATCACCAGCAAAATGTTGAAAGGTTGAAGGATATGCACCATGGAGTGTCATAATCTGCCACCTTGCTACCTCACTGGTCAGTCCATTTCAGCCGTTATCGCCGGGTTTATTTCCTCTGGTTTTTCAAGGTGTCAATTTCTGAGCCCAAAACCATAAAAACTCTCACTTTCTGACACGACTAAAAATGCAGATAAAGGAATAATTGCATGACCTATAGCCAGACCCTGGCCAACCACATTCTCGACACCCTGAAGAAGACCCTCACCGACAAGGGGATCCGCTACCAGACCCTGGCGGAGGCCATGGGCGTCTCCATCGCCACCGTCAAACGGATGATGAACAAGCCCTCCCTGCCGTTCGATACCCTGCTGGAGATCTGCCATTTGGTGGGGCTGTCGTTCGAAGAGCTGCTGGACAAGACCCAGGATGCCCAGAGCCGGCGCGCCGTCTTCACCCAGGAGCAGGACGAGGCATTTCACAAGGAGCCCGGCCTCTACGCCTTCCTCGCCAACATCTTCTGGCGTGACAAGGCCCTGGTGGACTTGAAGCGGGACTATGGCCTCACCGATGCCTCCTGCTATCTCTATCTGCGCAAGCTGGAGCGCCTCGGCATACTGCAGCTCGGCATCGACAACAGCTACCACTTCCTCATCAGCGAGCGCATCAGCTTCGAGCAGCACAGCCGCTTCGCCCGCCAGCAGGCACGCCAGGCCATGTCGGTGCTGGGGGACTATCTGGTGGAGAACATGCACAAGTCCAACAACTATATGGCCCTGTGCCAGTTGCACCTGAACGAGAGCGAGGCCATGGCGCTGATCGATCGCATGAAGGAGTACTGGCATCAGGAGCTCAAGTTGAACCGCCCCGCCATCGGCCAGCGGGAAGACAGCAAGACCTACACCATGTCCCTGCAACTGGCCGACTGCGGCTACCAGAGCTTCGACGACCTGATCCCCAATATCGACAACTGATCCGCCGGGATCCCTTCCCAGGATCAGGATCCTGCCATCAAACTGGCAGGATCCTTTTTCACTCCAACCCAGACCAGTCCCTCGACGAACCAGCGTGGCGCGCTTTGACTCCCTCACCCTGGCACGGCGCCCGGGCTGTCGGCCAGCACGGGAGCGTGCATCCCTCGTGGTGGCACCAGGGTTCGGGTATCCAGACAGATGCGAATCGCATCGGATCGCCAGTGCTCGATGTCGCAGTCCACCAGCGCCCCCGCCTCGTCGTAATTGACCCGCACCAACCGCAGCACGGCGCTCCCCTCCGCCAGATTGAGGGCCTGGGCGATGGCTCCGCGCGCCGCCGAAGGAGTGATCTCGAGGCTGGCCCCGCCCTGGCCTATGCCATAGCGATGCCGGTAGAGCTCGGTGAGGGAGCTGGCCAGGGGGGCATTCGCGATATCCGGGAAGCGGCTCGCCAGCAGATGATGGCTGACGTGGAGCACGGGCCGCCCGTCGATCAGCCGCTGGCGCCTGATCTCATAGAGCGGGGTAAACGGAGCCAGCCCCATCCAGTGGCAGAGCTCGCTGCTGGCCAGGGCGCTGCCGTGGGCCAAGACCCGGGTCTCTGCCATGCGCTGCTGCTCGCCAATCCACTGATGAAAATGGGTGTGGATGGCGGGGTCGTAGGTGAGCCTGGGGGGTGCCACGAACCAGCCGCGCCGCTCGGCTCGGTAGATGAGGCCGTCCGCTTCGAGGCTCGAAAGCGCCTCCTTGACGGTGATGCGGGTGGTGGCGAAGCGCTCGCTCAGGGCCCGCTCGGCAGGCAGCTGCTGCCCCGCCCCCAGCTGGCCGCTGCCGATGTAACGGCGCAGGATCTGGCATATCTGTTCACTCTTGGAAGGCATTCGGCTCTGGCTCACGATCGGGTCCTGCTGATGACTGGCCTATGCCAGCGGCGTTGGGGCAACGTTGTACCCCGACAGAATGACAAGCCGGTGACAGGCACGCAGATGATGCAAGAGGAACCCACCGACCAGCGTGACCACAACCCTTGCGCCCATTGTCATCAAACTGCCACTCAACTGCCCCGCCAGCGTCACATTTGCCCCCTAGCATCCCTCTCGAACCTTAACTGACCTAGTCCAGAGGGATGGGATGATGAAAAGCGTGATCGTAAGTGCACTGGCCCTGGTGGCCATCAGCCAGCCGCTGTTGGCGGCAGACAATATCGCGGATCTGGAGAAGGCCGCCCGCGGCGAAGGCCAGCTCAACAGCGTCGGCATGCCCGACAGCTGGGCGAACTGGAAGGACACCTGGCAGCAGATCGGCAGCGTTTACGGCATCAAGCACCAGGACACCGACATGAGCTCGGCCCAGGAGATCGCCAAGTTCGCCGCCGAGAAGGCCAACGCCACCGCCGACATCGGCGATGTGGGCGGTGCCTTCGGGCCGGTCGCCGTGCAGCAAGGGGTCACCCAGCCCTACAAACCCTCCACCTGGGCGGACATTCCGAACTGGGCCAAGGATGCGGACGGCCACTGGATGCTGGCCTACACCGGCACCATCGCCTTCCTGATCAACAAGGATCTGGTCAAGGCCGCCCCCACCAGCTGGCAATCCCTGCTGGGCGGCGATTACAAGGTGACCCTGGGTGACGTGGGCGTCGCCTCCCAGGCCAACAACGGCGTGCTGGCGGCGGCCTATGCCACCGGCGGCAGCGAGAAGAACCTGAAACCGGCGCTGGAGCTGTTCGGCAAGCTGGCCAAGCAGGGCCGCCTGTCCTTGAACGATCCCACCATCGCCAATATCGAGAAGGGAGAGGTGGAAGTGGGGGTGCTGTGGGACTTCAACGCACTGAACTACCGCGACCAGATAGACCCCGCCAAGTTTGACGTGGTGATCCCGAGCGACGGCTCCGTCATCGCCGGTTACACCACCATCATCAACAAGTGGGCCAAGAACCCCAACGCCGCCAAGCTGGCGCGGGAGTACATCCTCTCCGATGCCGGTCAAGTCAACCTGGCCCGCGGCTATGCCCGCCCCATCCGCGACAACGTGGTGCTGCCGGATGACGTGAAGGCCAAGCTGCTGCCGACCGAGCAGTACGCCAACGCCAAGCCGGTCCAGGATCACGCCGCCTGGGAGCAGAGCTCCAAGGCCCTGCCCCGCCAGTGGCAGGAAACCGTCATGATCAACATGCAGTAAGGAGTGCCAGTGCAACACAAGGTGATAGTGGTACTTGTGGATGGCCTGTCTGCCGAGGTAGCCCACACCATGGGCTACCTCGAAGGCATGGTGGAGGCAGAGCGCGGCCTGTTCACGACCCTGTTCTGCGCCCTGCCCTCCCTCTCCCGGCCACTCTACGAATGCATACTGACCGGCGTGCCCCCGGTGACAAGCGGCATCACCCACAACGGGATCAGCCGCCTCAGCCAGCACGACTCCATCTTCCATCTGGCCCGCGCCGGTGGCAAACGTACCGCCGCCGCGGCCTATCACTGGGTCAGCGAACTCTACAACCAGAGCCCCTGGCAACCGCTGCGGGATCGCTTCACCCATGACGAACAACTGCCCATCCAGCACGGCTGCTTCTACTGGGACGACGGCTACCCCGACAGTCACCTGCTGCTGGACGGCGAGTGGCTGCGCAGCCGGTACGACCCGGACTTCCTGCTGATCCATCCCATGGGGGTGGACGATGCGGGCCACCGATTTGGCCTCGATTCCCCCCAGTACCGCAACCAGGCGCGGCGCATGGACAGCCTGCTGGCCGATCTGCTGCCCCAGTGGCTGGATGAGGGGTATCAGGTGCTGATCACCTCGGATCACGGCATGAACGAGGATCGCAGCCATGGCGGCACCCTGCCCGCCGAGCGCCAGGTGCCGCTCTGGCTGTTCGGGGATGCCTTCGTGGCCCAGTGGCCGGCCGGACCCGCGATCCAGCAGACCCAGCTCTGCGCCCTGATGGCGGACCTGCTCGGCGTGTCCCACGACAAGCCGAGGGGCCCCCAGTTGCTCAAGACGGGCCAGAACCGGGAGGTCCACTGATGATGCCTGCCGCCACTGATACCCTGACAACACAAGGCGCGCGCCAGGGCCGCGCCCGCCGTCACTGGCTGCCCGCCCTGGTGCTGCTGCCGTTCGCGCTGCTGATGATCCTGTTCCAGCTCGCCCCCATGGTATGGGTACTGGTGGGCAGCCTGCAGACCCCGGATGGCTGGGGGCTGGGTCATTATCAGGAGATCCTGGGCTCTCCCTTCTACCTGCAATCCTTCGGCAACTCATT
Organism: Aeromonas sp. NJAU223; assembly: GCF_051125555.1. Lineage (NCBI taxonomy): Bacteria > Pseudomonadati > Pseudomonadota > Gammaproteobacteria > Aeromonadales > Aeromonadaceae > Aeromonas > Aeromonas sp. NJAU223. Next base: position 4,186,012 of record NZ_CP144204.1, read on the forward strand.
GCGCATCGCCGGCATCAGCAGCCTGGCGGGGCTCGCCATCGGCACCCTGGGAGCGGCGGCCCTGCGCCACAGCGGCGAGGGGGTCAAGCGCCTGCTGCTGGCCTTCGTCACCATGACCGGCAACTTCAGCGGGGTGCCGCTGGCGTTCGCCTTCATCATCATCCTCGGCATCAACGGCGCCATCACGCTCTTGCTCAAATCCTGGGGCTGGATCGACGGCTTCAACCTCTACTCCGGCAGCGGCCTCATCCTCATCTACACCTACTTCCAGATCCCCCTGGCCCTGCTGCTGCTCTACCCGGCCTTCGACGCCCTGCAGGATGACTGGCCCCAGGCCGCCGCCCTGCTCGGTGCCAGCCCGCGCCAATACGTGTGGCAGGTGGCCCTGCCGGTGCTGACCCCCGCCCTGCTCGGCACCCTGATCATCCTGTTCGCCAACGCGGTGGGGGCCTATGCCTCCGCCTATGCCCTCACCACGGGCAACTTCAACCTGGTGACCATACGAGTGGCCAGCCTGGTCTCCGGCGACATCTTCCTCGAACCGAACCTGGCGGCGGCGCTGGCGGTGATCCTGATGGTGCTGCTGGGCGTGGTGACCGCCGCCAACCAGTGGCTGCTCAAGCGAAGCTATCTGAACAAGGGGAACTCCCATGCGTGACCTGACACCGCGCTGGCCGAGGTGGGTGCTGGGCGCCCTGGTGGCGACCCTGCTGCTGCCCCTGCTGGCCACCTTCCTCTATTCGATCTCCACCCGCTGGGGCGCCACCCTGTTGCCGGATGGGCTGACCCTGGATTGGTATCTGAAGCTCTGGGGGGATCCCCGCTTCCTCGCCGCCTTCGGTCGCAGTTTGCTGGTCTGCTTCGCCACCCTGCTGCTGGGGACGGCTGTGCTGGTTCCGACCGTGCTGGTAGTGGCTTACTACTTCCCAAGGCTGGATCCCTGGATGAATCTGCTGATCCTGCTGCCCTTCGCCGTCCCCCCCGTGGTCTCCTCGGTGGGTCTGCTGCAGATCTACGCGGACGGGCCCCTGCCCCTCATCGGCACGCCGTGGATCCTGATCGGCACCTGGTTCACCGTGGTGCTGCCCTTCATGTACCGGGCCCTGGCCAACAGCCTGCAGGGGGTGCCGCTCAAGGATCTGATGGACGCCGCCCACCTGCTCGGTGCCAGCAGCGCCCGCGCCTTCGCCCTGGTGGTGCTGCCCTGCCTGCGCAAGGGGCTGCTGGCGGCGCTGTTTCTGTCGCTCTCCTTCCTGCTCGGGGAGTTCGTGTTCGCCAACATGCTGGTGGGCACCCGCTACGAAACCCTGCAGGTCTATCTCTACAACATGAGATCCACCTCGGGCCACTTCACCAGCGCCCTGGTGATGAGCTACTTCCTGCTGACCCTGCTGCTCACCTGGGCGGCCAACAGATTCCATCGGTGACAAGTCATGTTCCACTTAGAAGTCAATCAGTTGCATAAATCCTACGGCGAGACACGGGTGTTCGAAGGGATCGAATTCGGCATCCGCAAGGGGGAGCTGGTGACCCTGCTCGGCCCCTCCGGCTGCGGCAAGTCCACCCTGCTGCGGGCCCTCGCCGGGCTCACCCCGGTGGACGGTGGCCAGATCCGGGTCATGGGGGAAGAGATCACCTGGCTGGCGCCCCAGCAGCGGGGCATCGGCATGGTGTTCCAGAGCTATGCCCTGTTCCCGAACATGACGGTGTGGGACAACGTCGCCTTCGGCCTCAAGATGAAGCCCCAACCGGGGCGGGAGCTGGCCAGCAGCGTGCGGGAGGTGCTCGATCTGGTTGAGCTCACCGAGCTGGCGAAGCGCTACCCGAGTGAACTCTCCGGCGGTCAGCGCCAACGGGTCGCCCTGGCCCGCGCCTTGGTGGTGCGCCCGCGGATCCTGCTGCTGGACGAGCCATTGTCGGCACTGGACGCCCGCATCCGCCGCAGCCTGCGCCAGCAGATCCGCGCCATCCAGCAGCACCTGGAGCTGACCACCCTGTTCGTCACCCACGATCAGGAGGAGGCGCTGACCCTGTCGGATCGGGTCTTCCTGATGGACAGGGGTCACATAGTACAGAGCGGCAGCCCGGAGCAGATCTACACCCGGCCCGCCAACGCCTTCGTGGCGGGTTTCATCGGTCACTACAACCTGCTCGAATCCGGGCAGGCCCGTGCACTGCTGGGGACTGGCCACCACGGCAGGCTGGCCCTGCGCCCCGAGTCCATCAGCCTGCTGCCGGCCGGGAGCCAGAGCCAGGATCCCAGCCTGCCCGGCATCATTCGCCAGCAACAGTTGCTCGGCAACGTCATCCGCTATCAGGTGGAGTGCGCGGCGGGCCTACTGACGGTGGATGCCCTCAACCGCTCGGCCTGTGAGCTGCTGCCCGTGGGTACGGGCGTCACCCTGGCGATAGCCCGGGATCAGCTCTGTGAGGTAGCATAAGATGATGAATCCTATTCTTTTTTCCACCGGCGCCCGGGTGCCGGCAACCCTCACGAGGAGCGGACATGGCACTGGCACTGTTTGATTTGGACGAGACCCTGATCGCCGGGGACTCCGCCAGCCTCTGGCTGGCGTACATGGTGGCGGAGGGGCTGGCCCCGGAGGCCATGATCGCCGAGGAGCAGGCCATGATGTCCCTCTACCATCAGGGCAAGATGGACATGCACCAATACATGGCCTTCACCCTGCAACCCCTGGCGGGCAAGCCCAGAACCTGGCTCGACAGCCTGTGCCAGCACTTCGCCGAAGGGGTGCTGCGGGAACGGATCTATCCGGAAGGATTGGCTCGCATCGAGTGGCATCGGCAACGAGGTGACGTCCTGGTGCTCATCTCCGCCTCCGGCGAACACCTGGTGGCCCCCATGGCCCGCATGCTGGGAATGGATCACTGCGTCGCCATCCTGCTGGATGAGGAAGAGGGCAGGCTCACCGGCCAGACCCGGGGCACCTTGAGTTTTCGGGAAGGCAAGGTCAGTCGCGTCAACCAGCTGTTCGGCGGGGAGTCTCATGTCTGGCAGGAGAGTCATGGCTACAGCGACTCCCACAACGATCTGCCGCTGCTGCGGGCCGTGGCTCACCCCCATGCGGTCAACCCGGCCCCGGGCCTGCGCCAGGTGGCCGAGGAACTGGACTGGCCACGCCTCAGCTGGCAGCTGGCCGTCTGATCACCAGGAGCCCTGCCGGGCTCTTTTGCCATTCATCTGTTACTCGCCTCTCGTCAGGGCATCGCCAGGGTGGGGAGATCGATGGGGGGACCGAAATAGAGCCGGTTCTTGCCGTCCCGCTTGGCGCGATAGACCTCCGCATCGACCAGGGTCAGCAACGCCTTGGCATCCAGACCCGGGGCGGTGGCCACCAGCCCGCCGCTGAAGGTGATCCTGAGCGCGGGCTCGCGCCACTCGAGGGCCGCCACCCTGTCCCGGTACTGCTCCAGCAGCATCTGGCAGAAGGCCGCATCGGGGTTGATCAACAGCACCGTCAGCTCCTCGCCACCATAACGGCAGACCCAGCCATGATCCCCCAGCAGCTGGGCCCCCAGATGGGCCACTCGCCTGAGCACCACGTCCCCGGTCTGGTGGCCATAGGTGTCGTTGACCCCCTTGAAGTTGTCCAGATCCAGCATGGCCAGGCAGAAGGGTTGCTGCTCCGCCAGCAGATGGTGCAGCCGTTCATCGAAGAAGCGCCGGTTGTAGAGGCCGGTCAGCTTGTCCATGTTGGCCTGCTGGCGCACCTCGTGATAATCCTTGCTCACCTCCGCCAGCTCCGCATAGACCCGGCTCAGCTCGCGCATCCCCCCCTGGGGCACACCGTCCGGCCGCAAGCGGCTCTCCCGGATCATGGTGGAGAGCTCGTTTTGCATGCGCCTGAAGTTGCGGGACCAGAACAGCGCCAGCAGCGCATAGAGCACGCTGGCCAGCACCACGACCCCCAGCACGTTGAAGGAGGCGCGGGTCACCACGGCCTGGAAGCTGGCCGCCGGCTGCACGCTGATCAGCACCCAGTTCCAGTGGGGCAGACGGCGGTAGGCCACGAACTGCTGGGACTCCTCGTCAAGGAAGATGCCCTCGTTGTGCTGGAAGCGGGAGAGCCACCTGGGATACGGCATGGCCTTCATCAGCTGGTTTGCATCCGGGTAGGCCAGCACCTTGCCGGAGCGGTTGATGATCATCTGATAGCCCGCATCGGGCTGGCTGTTGAGCTGGGCGGAGAAGGGAGCCAGTACCACGTCGATGGCCACCACCCCCTTCACCTCATTTCGTTGATCGGTGAGGGCGCGAGCAAGGGAGATCACCAGGTTGCCGTCGCTGTAATCCAGATAGGGCTCGGTCCAGACCATCTTGCCCACATGCTGGCTCGCCAGTTGATACCAGGGACGCACTCTGGGGTCAAAATCGGCGTCCGCTCGCCAGTCGGGATAGATCAGGATCTGGCGGCTGGCGGTGCCCACGTAGACGTAGATGAGATCCGCCATCATCTTCGTGTAGAGCGACCACTCCTGCCGGTAGCGATCGCCGTGCAGCACAGTGGGGCCGCTGAAGTCCTCAACCCTGACCCGTTCGTAGATCAGGCTGAATTCGCGCTCAAGTTCGTTGAGATAGGGTTCGATGAAGCCGTGTTGCAGCTGTTGATTGGTGGCGAGCAGGCGCTGGCGCAAGTCATTTTGCAGGCTGCGTTCCATGTGCAGATAGTAGATACTGCCGAGCATCAGCACCGGCAGAAATAGCAAGACAAGCCCCAGTCGCATCCTGGCAACCAGAGACCAATTCTGCGTGGTCACAATCCGCTTGTCACCCTTGGCCAATCCGGGCCCCCGCTACCGTCCGATGCGATCTGATGTCAGAATATCAGCCCTGCCAGATGGCACCAAGAGGAAGCGTGCGATGAGCAAGATGAGAAGGAACAGGCTCAGATGTTGAACCCGGATCTGCTGACGGCGCTCCATTATTGCGCCGTGATCGCGCTCACCGGGGCGGTGACCTCGGTCTATTTCCTGTTCCGGCGTGGCATGTCCATCGAGCAGGTACGCAAGCTGCTGCTGGCGGACAATCTGGCGGCCCTGGCGCTGCTGCTCATCTTCATCACCGGCGTGTTGCAGGTGCTCGCCCACCCCATGAGCCCCGCCGCCCTGTTCGCCAATCACGGCTATCGCACCAAGCTGCTGCTGTTCTTCGTCATGGCCATCAGCTTTGGCTACCCCAGCCGGCTGTTCCATCGCTGGCGCCGCTCCCTGCGCCAGGGGCAGGCCCCCATCGTCTCCACCCAGCAGCAGTTCTGGGTGATCTGGATCCTCAGGGGCAACCTCTTGCTGCTGGCCCTGATCCCCGTGCTGGCCAGGCTGGCCAGCGGCTGAGCCAAGGTGGCGCTCACGCCTCAATCCTCATGCTGACCCGGGCCCTGCCAGCAGCCACACCAAGGTAGCCACCTCCTCGCCACAGGTGGCGGTCACTCCGCCGCCTCGGTGCTGACCCGGGCCCGCCCGCGGCGGAGTCAGCCTGCGATCGCAAATCCCGCGACAATCCCCCCCGTACACGGGTATCGTGGTGACAGGAGCCGAGGAGTGCTCCCGTTAATGCTGCTTCAGGGATGAATTCACATGCGTTCGAACATGATGTTATTGATGGCCGCCGCCATCTGGGGGCTGGGCTTCGTGGCCCAGCGTCTGGGGATGGATCACATGGGCCCCTTCACCTTCAACGGCCTGCGCTTCCTGCTCGGCGCCCTCTCCCTGCTTCCCCTGCTGTGGTGGCTCAAGTCACGGCAACCCAGTGCGCCATCCGGGCAACCGTCCGCTGAGCGCCGCCTGCTGCTGACGGGCGGCCTGCTCGCCGGTACCGTGCTGTTCAGTGCCGCCTCCCTGCAGCAGGTGGGGCTGCTCTACACCACGGCCGCCAAGGCCGGTTTCATCACCGGGCTCTACATCATCCTGGTGCCGGTCATCGGCCTGTTGCTGCGCCACAAGACGGGGGCCAACACCTGGATCGGCGCCCTCATCGCCATGGCCGGGCTCTACTACCTCAGCGTGACCGACGACTTCACCATTGGCTACGGGGATCTGTTGCAGGTCGTCGGCGCCCTGTTCTGGGCCATCCACCTGCTGGTGCTGGATCACTACTCCAACCGGGTCGCCCCCATCCGCCTCGCCGGCGTCCAGTTCGTGGTGTGCGGCCTGCTGAGCCTCGCCACCGCCTTCGTCATCGAGGTACCGACCCTCACCGGCGCCGTGGCGGGCTGGCAGGCCCTGCTCTACGCCGGTCTGGTATCGGTCGGCATCGGCTACACCCTGCAGGTGGTGGGTCAGCGCGGCGCCCATCCGGCCCACGCCGCCATCATCCTCAGTCTGGAGACCGTCTTCGCCGCCATCGGCGGTGTCTTGCTGCTCGGCGAAGTCCTGGACGAGCGCGCCATCGTCGGCTGCACCCTGATGCTGGCGGGCATGCTCATCTCCCAGATCCGGCTGCGCTGGTGGTGGAAATCCCGCCGGGACAAGGTGCCCAGCCAGCCCTGATCCCAGGCGCCCCCTCATGGATCCGGCATGGGATCACCGACCCTGCCGACGGGGGCTCACGGGCCCGGATGCAAGAAGGAGCCATCACTGGCTCCTTCTTTATTTACTTCCCACATCGACTGCCTGATGGCTAATAAGCAGTGTCTCTGACCATCAGGCTCTGACACTGGAGCAGAAGCTCACGTCGTCTCGCAGCGGATCCTGGCTCACGCTGTGATAGAGCTCGAAACAGGGGTCGTCGCCGAAGGCCAGCCCGGCCGCCACGATGTCGCCGATATGCTCCTGCCACAGGGGTCCGTACTGGTTTCTGTCCGTGATCTCGTAGCGGGACTGGGCGTAGCGACCGGCGGGGATGAGCTGGGACTCCACCTCCCCCGAGACCGCCGTGCCCGCCGGCACCGTCACCCCGATGTCGGTACGGCACAGGGCGGGCGCCGTCACCTCCGGGTTGTCGTGGTAGATGAAGATCCACTCCCCCTCCGCCAGGCCACGCGCCGCCGCCCACTGGTAGAGGCGCTGGCAGACCGGATCATAGCCCTCGCCATAAGGGCCGGTGACACGAATGTAGGCCAGGGTACGGGCACTCATCTGTTCGGTTTTCATCCTGAAACTCCTCTCGTTTGACTGACCCCCATCATGCCCGCGCCCCTCGGGGAAGGCGTGTCCATCCTTGCCAACAAGGTGTCCAGCCTTGCTGTTTGGCAGCCGCTCCGGGTGGCGGCGCACCTCCCCCGGGGTCATGGCGAACTGCTTGCGAAACGCCTTGGCAAAGGCCTGGGAGCTGGAAAACCCCGCCGCCAGCGCCACGCTGGTGACCGGCGCCTTGCCGTAGCGCAGGGCGGCGCAGGCCCGCTCAAGGCGCAGCCGACGCTGCATCTCGCCCGGGGACTCGCCGGTCACGGCGGTGAAGACCCGGTGGAAGTGGTAGCAGGAGAGGCAGGCCAGCGCCGCCACCTCGTTCAGGCTCAGCTCGGGATCCTGCTCCAGCGCCCGGATGGCGGGCCGCAAACGGGCATGGTAATCGATCATGACAAGTTCACTCTCATGGCAGGCGCACCCGCCCCATGTGCAGGGCATCGACGAAGCGCCCCTCGCGATAGGCGTAGGCGGGGGATCGCCCCTCCTCCACGAAGCCAAACTTGCGATAGAGGGCGATGGCAGGGGCGTTGTCACTGAACACGGTCAGCTCCAGGCGCTGCAGGTTGAGCCAGTTGTCCGCCAGATCCACCGCCGCCCCCAGCAGGGCCGAGCCCACCCCGCGGCCAGCCCAGTCATCCCGCACCCCCATGCCAAAAGAGGCCACATGGCGGCGCCGCGGGTTCGGCTCGATCGCGAGCCTGAGATCCCCCACCAGCAGATCGTCGACCATGGCCACCAGGCCGTAGCCGCTGCGCTCCGCCAGCCGCTGCTGCCACATGGCCAGGGCCGGATAGGGCAGTTGCAGGGTGCCCGCCTGGGCCCTTGGCATGGCATAGAGATCCCGCAGTCCCTCGGCATCGCCGACCTCCGTCTGACGGATCCTGATCTCAACCATCTTCTCTCCTCCCTGCGCTGTGAATATCCGTCCAACATAGCGCCCTTTGCGTCCATCGCCAACTCCATTTGGTTCATCTATCAAACACTTAGGCATGGCCGATTGGCCCCGTTTTCGCCCCTTGGGTAGAGTGCCTCCATCAACACAAGGAGCCGCATCATGACCGACAAGACCCTGCACAGCGCCAATGGCGCCCCCGTCGTCGACAACAACAACAGCCTCACCGCCGGCCCCCGTGGCCCGGTGCTGATGCAAGACATCTGGTTGATGGAGAAGCTCGCCCACTTCGATCGTGAGCGCATCCCGGAGCGAGTGGTCCACGCCAAGGGCTCGGGCGCCTACGGCACCTTCACCGTGACCCACGACATCAGCGCGTTCAGCAAGGCCGACCTGTTCAACGCCGTCGGCAAGCAGACCCCGGTGTTCCTGCGCTTCTCCACCGTGGCCGGTGAGAAGGGGGCCGCCGACGCCGAGCGCGACGTGCGCGGCTTCGCCCTCAAGTTCTACACCGAGCAGGGCAACTGGGATCTGGTGGGCAACAACACCCCCGTCTTCTTCATCCGCGATCCGCTGAAGTTCCCGGACTTCATCCACACCCAGAAGCGGGATCCCCGCACCAACCTGCGCAGCGCCACCGCCGCCTGGGACTTCTGGTCCCGCCATCCGGAGTCCCTGCACCAGGTCACCATCCTCTTCAGCGACCGCGGCATCCCCAGGAGCCTGCGGGAGATGAACGGCTACGGCAGCCACACCTTCAGCTTCATCAACGACGCCAACGAGCGCTTCTGGGTCAAGTTCCACTTCAAGACCGAGCTGGGCCACAGCTTCTACACCGATGAAGAGGCCGCCACCGCCGTCGGTCAGGACAGGGAAACCAGCCAGGCGGATCTGTTCAACGCCATCGAGCGGGGCGACTTCCCGCGCTGGAAGGTCTATGTGCAGGTGATGCCGGAGGCCGAGGCCCACACCTACGCGATCCACCCCTTCGATCTCACCAAGGTGTGGCCCCACAAGGACTACCCGCTGATCCCGCTCGGGGAGCTGGAACTCAACAAGAACCCGGACAACTACTTCGCCCACGTGGAGCAGGCCGCCTTCACCCCGGCCAACGTGGTGCCCGGCATCGGCTTCTCGCCGGATCGCATGTTGCAGGGGCGACTCTTCTCCTACGGCGACACCCAGCGCTACCGCCTCGGGGTGAATCACGGCCTGCTGCCGGTCAACGCCCCGCGCTGCCCGTTCAGCGGTGCCCACCGAGATGGGGCCATGCGAGCAGACAGCAACGGCGGCGCCAGCCCCAACTATCAGCCGAACCGTTTTGGCACCCAGACCCCGAGCGGCCAGCACGAACCGGCCCTGAGCCTGGAAGGGGCGGCCCTGCACTACGATTTTCGCGACTATGACAGCGACTACTACAGCCAGCCGGGGGATCTGTTCCGCCTGATGGATGAGGCACAGCGTGCACGCCTCGCCGCCAACCTGGCGCGATCCTTGGTCAACGTGGAAGATGACGCCATCGTCAGCGCCCAGTTGAAGCACTTCGAGCAGGCGGATCCCGAATACGCCAGGCGCATCGAGCTGGCACTGGCCGCACTGCAGCGCTAACCATCTGACAGGCAATAAAAAAGGAGGCCAAGCGGCCTCCTTTTCTGTTCCTGGAAACAGGGAGATGCGGGGCCCTGAGGCCCCGCATCTATTTAATCATCAATCCCGAACGGAACGCGCTTCGCGCTCTGCCCGTTCCCGTACCAACAGGCGTTTATACCACCAGCTACTGCGACGACGTTGCATATTGGAGGAGCGACGAGCCATTTGCTTAGATCCCAGTCGAGAGAAGAAAGTGCCGCATTATGCGATAGAGATCACGCCCGTGTCTGTAGCTGGATCAAGAAAACGCTCACTGACCCACGACGATCGTCTGCCGATTGGGGGCCCCCTGCGGGGCGCTCTGATACAACTGAGGCTCACGCCAGGCCAACGGGCCGTTGCTCTCCTGCGGATCCTGCGGGGCGCACTCCAGCCAGATATCCCCCTGCTGGATGCGGGCCCCCGGGGAGAACTTTTGATCCTGATACCAGCAGACCCGTTCCGGCAGGGAGCCAAGGGGCAGCACCAGATCCGCGCCCACCGAATGGCGAGCAGGGGTCTGCACCTTGACCGGATCCGCCAGGGCATCGGCGATCCCGGCAAGGGCAAACAGCGGGAGTACGAATTTAATCATGACAAGCGACCTGTGACGAAAGAACCCGATCCATAAAGGCGACCATCGCCGTCGTCTACTTGACCAAAAAGTGACGGCCCATCTGGCATTCCGGGGGCAATATGGTAGCCTGCCAGCGCCCGCTGGCTCCATCCATCGAGCAGGCGAACCAGTTCAGGTGATACTGTCGGGAATGCACAGAATATTACCTTATTAATCAAATAATTATTGGATATGTTGTCAATGCGTATCATGCCGTTGCTCAAGGCTGCCTGCCTGAGCCTGATGTTGTCAGCCTGCGTTGCCCCCCTCCTGCTGATGAGCCCCACCAGTCAACTGATGTGGGCCCTGCTCAAGCCCCTTGTCGGTTTCGACCCGAACGAGGCGAATCTGTTCGAGCAGCCGATCATCAAGGATCGGATGACCGCCATGCTGGGCCCCAACTACGACACCACCATGCAGTTGCTCAAGACCGCCAATGAGCTGCAACAGGAGGGGCCGCTGTTCTACGTGGTCTCCCGCTATGCCCCCGTGCCGGATATCGCCAAGCAGGCAGGCATGGTGTGGAACGCCGACACCAACCAGCTCGCCGTCATGCTGCAAAAAGGGGACGGGGCGACCCAGGTATTCGGTGAGAACACGAATGGGGCCACCCCCACCTGGCCCAGCACCATGCAGGATTGGCAGAGCGCCAGCCCTGCCGCCACCGCCCTCGGCGGGGTCGGCAAGGCCATGACGGGATCCGGCGGCTCATTGCTAGGCAACATGGTGGGCGCCATGCAGCAGAGTGCGACCCAGGCCATTTCCGGCTCCGCCAGACAGGCGGTCGACGGCGCCACCGGCGCGGCGACCCAGCAGGTGAACAAGAGCCTCACCGGCACCCTGCAACAGGCCAACCAGGCGGTGACGGACTCCGCCAAGCGGGCGGTCGGCGACGCGACCACCGGCGTTCAGCAGCAAGCCACCAAGGCGGCCACCGACGGCGCCAAGCAGACCGTCGGCGGCGCGACCAGCAGCGTTCAGCAGCAGGCCAGCAAGGCGGTCACCGACGGCGCCAAGCAGGCCGTCAGCGGTGCAACCAGCAGCGTTCAGCAGCAGGCCAGCAAGACGGTCACCGACGGTGCCAAGCAGGCCGTCATCGGTGCAACCACCGGCGTTCAGCAGCAGGCCGCCAAGGCGGCCACCGACGGCACCAAGCAGGCCGTCAGCGGCGCGACCAGCACTCAGCAGCAGGCCGCCAAGGCGGTGAGCGATGCCGCCACCTTGCAGCAGCAAGCCATTCAGGCCGTGAGCAAGGGAGCCAAGCAGGCGAGCGGGGCCGCAGCCACCGTCCAGCAACAGGCTACCCAGGCCGTGACCAACGGGGCCAAGCAGGCGAGCGGTGCCGCAGCCACCGTCCAGCAACAGGCCACCCAGGCCGTGACCAACGGAGCCAAGCAGGCGAGCGGGGCCGCAGCCACCGTCCAGCAACAGGCCACCGACAGCGCCAAACAAACAACGAGCGCCGCCGGGGCGGTGAAGGCGAAAGCCGACAAGCTGGAGAGCCAGGCTGCCGAGCAGGGTGACCAGGCCAGGGCGGATGCGGAAGCGGAGCTTGAAAAGCTGCTCAACTAAGCCATGGCGATATATTCCACCATGCAAACAGGCCACCCCGGGGTGGCCTGTTGTTTATCCGCGATGAGGCAGTGAACCTTAGAGGTGACGATCCTGCTCGTCCGGCTTGGCAACCTTGTCTTCGCTGTGTTCGATGGCGGTGCGGATAAGATCGACCCCGGCCCGGATGATCAAAACCCCCATGTTGACCAGCTTGACGCAGACCCACATGAAGGTGATGAGCAGTATCAGCTTGAGCACCGTCTGGAACGCTTCCAGGAAGTTCTGTTCCAGCTGGTTGGTGAGGCCGTTGGCACTGGTCATCAGCCAGGTGTACACCTCGCGCACGAAGGGGATGCGGCTTGGCATCTCCAGTACGTCCAGCGCGGCGGGCAACGCCTGGAAGATGACGATGCTGCCGAACAGTATCAAGATGACGCCGATGGCGACCCCGAGGAAAAAGCCAAACTGTCTCATGGAAAGCCCCAAGATGAGTTGAGTGAAAGGAACAATAGCCGCCAATACTAGGGACTGCCTCTGCCAACGGCAATCCTTGCGGCCCAGATTGGCCCTGTGCTGCGTCAGTTGCGACAGGGATGCGTCGGTAAACATTGCCCAAGTCGCTGATTTCTGTGACCCTTGCCCTATTCCCCAGCCCCACGGACCCGCCATGATCCGCGCCTGTTTTTTCCTGTTTCTGCTGCTGTCGCCCCTGCTCGCCGTCCAGGCCGGGCAAGCGGCCCCCAGCGCGGCCGCCTGCGTGATCCGCCACCAGCAACAACTGCTGCTGGTGCAAGACAGGATCTCCGGCCGCTACAGCCTGAGCGGCGGCTACATCGACGAGGGGGAGACCCCGGCGCAGGCGGCCCTGCGAGAGCTCCACGAGGAGACAGGGTTGCCGGGGCGCATCACCGCCGAGCTGGGACGCTGGCAGCGGGCCCAGCTGTTTGCCTGCCAGACACTGGCCCCCATCCAGGCCCAGCGAGGTTCAGGCTTTGTCTCCCTGTTGCAAGCCCCCAACCTCGGCGGTGAAATCCTCAATGCCAGGTTGATAGAACCGGCCAGCTTGCCCGATGACCAGCGGCGCTTCCCTGCGCAGCTCGACTGGCTGGCCCCCAGGCTCGGGGAGGTCCCCGAGAGCCCGGTCGCCTGGCAAACGGATTTCAGCGCGCACGCCAGCCCCTTGCACAGAACCGAGCTGCCCCTGATCCAGCGTCTGCAACAGTGGATCGGGCCCAACGCCCAGTGGCTGGAGGCCGGCAACCTGCTCGGCAGTGCCCCGGCGCAACTCGCCCTCGCCCTGTTGCTGCTCCCTCTGCTGGGCTGGCAGAAACTCCGGCGACTGCTGTTTGCCATGGGGTTGCTCACCCTGCTGGTGCAGCTCGCCAAGGAGGGATTGGGCTGGCCCAGACCATTCCACCTGGATCCCGCCCTCGGCCAGCGCAGTGCCCAGGGCTTTGGCATGCCGAGCGGCCACACCGCCTCCGCCCTGCTCTGCTGGGGCATGGTGCTCGGCTGGCTGCCCGGGCTCAGGGCCTGGCAGAGCCTCGGCCTGGCGCTGCTGCTGGCGGCCCTGGCCGGGCTGGCCCGGATCTGGCTCGGGGTGCATTTCATCTCGGACGTGGTGGCGGGGCTGGGGCTCGGCGCCCTGCTGCTGGCCCTGCGTACCCCGCTCTGCGCCCTGGCGGACCGGCAGGCTTCCTGGTTGGCTCTTATCCTCGCCAGCCTGATCGGCGCCTGGTTCACCCAGTCCAGCGCCCTGACCGGGCTCGCCATGTTCACCCTGGGGCTGGTATCGGGTAATCTGTTCCCACTCGAACGACACCCAGTCCCGCCCCTCGGCGGCCCCTTGCTGGCGCTGACCGGCAGCCTGGGTATCGGCGGCCTGCTGCTCGTCCTGCCTCTGCTCACCAGCAGTTCCCTGCTGATATTGGCGGGGCAGGGTGTGCTGCTGGGTTGCCTGGGGCTCTGGCTCAGTGCCGGCCTCTGGTGGTCACTGCGTTTCATCAACCCCGGCTCCCGATCCCGGGGCCCAACCCCTCATTAAAGGGAATGCGATAGCTATGAAAAAAGTGGATTTGGCCAAGATCACCCTGGGTGTGCTGTTCCTCAGCCTGCTCATCGTCTCGTGTTTCATGGTGCTGCGCCCCTTCCTGCCCGCCCTGGTGTGGGCCACCATGATCACCATCGCCACCTGGCCGCTGATGCAGATGGCCCAGCGCCTGCTGTGGGGCAAACGGGCCCTTGCCGCCCTGCTGATGAGCAGCATACTGCTGCTGATGTTCGTCATTCCCCTCTTCATGACCCTGGCCAACGTGGCGGAGAAGGCGCCCATGCTGATCGAGCTCGGCACCGAGCTCAGCCACTCGCCGCCCCCCGAGCTGCTCTGGCTGCAACAGGTGCCGGTGGTCGGTGACAAGCTGTTCGAGTTCTGGCAGCAGATCCTGGCGAGTGGCGGTCAGGTACTGTTCGCCAAGCTGGCCCCCTACTTCGGTCAGACCGCCCGCTGGTTGGCGGCCCAGGCGGGCAACCTCGGCCTGCTGTTCGTCCACTTCATGCTGACCGTGGCCATCTGCGGCCTGCTCTACCACTCCGGCGAGAAGGCCGCCGACGGCATTCGCCGTTTCGCCCACCGGCTGGCGGGGCAGCGCGGCGACAACGCCACAGTGCTGGCCTCCCAGGCCATCCGGGCCGTCGCCATGGGGGTCGTGGTCACCGCCCTGGTGCAATCCTCGGTGGCGGGCTTCGGCCTGCTCATCGCCGGCATCCCCTACACCATGATCCTGGTGGTGCTGATGTTCCTGCTGATCGTGGCCCAGATCGGCCCCTTCCCCGTGCTGCTGGCCAGCGTCGGCTACCTCTACTGGAGCGGTGACACCACCTGGGGCACCTTCCTGCTGGTCTGGTCCGTGCTGGCGGGCACCATGGACAACTTCCTGCGTCCCTTCCTCATCAAGCGGGGTGCCGACCTGCCCCTCATCCTGATCCTGGTCGGGGTCATCGGCGGCCTGCTGGCCATGGGGATCATCGGCCTCTTCATCGGCCCCGTGGTACTGGCGGTGGGTTACACCCTGCTGGATGCCTGGATCAAGGAGGATGAACATCCCGCCAGCAACCTGCCGGCACAACCCCAGGGCAAGGTGGTAGCGCCACCTCAGGAGAAGGCGCAGCCATGATGTGAAACGCCGCCCTCGGGCGGCGTTTTGTTTTCAAGATCAAGGAGTAGGCTCTGACCCCTGGATAGCCTCAACATTAGCCTAGAACCAAAGTTCGAATCCCTTGCGCCAAATCCGAACCAGGGTTCGAATCGCCGACCTCCCTCCCCTACCTCCCCCGCGTTCATACCGCCACAATGCCTCCACTATGTCGGAGGAACACAAGATGAACGAACTGAGAGCAACACGCGCCCTGATCACTGGCGGCGCGAGCGGGATCGGACTGGCCATCGCCGAGGCCCTGGCCCGTGAGGGGGTGGAGCTTGTCCTGGCGTCCCGTCGCCAGTCATTGCTGGAGCAAGAGGCCGCTCGCCTTAGCGCCCAATACGGGGTGAGAGTGCTGCCGCTGGTGCTGGATGTGTGCGATGGCCCCCAGGTGCGTGCCCAGCACGCCCAGGCCAGCGCCCTGCTCGGCCCCATCGACCTGCTGATCAACAACAGCGGGGTCGGCAGCGACTATCTGGTGCAGGATCTGCCGGAGTCGGAGTGGGACAGAGTGATGAACACCTGCGCCAAGGGGACCTTCCTGCTGACCCAGGCCTGCCTGCCGGACATGCTGGCCCGCCGCCACGGCACCATCATCAACATCGCCTCCCAGGCCGCCAAGCACGGCTATGCCAGGGCCAACGTCTACTGCGCTGCCAAGTTTGCGGTGCTGGGCTTCGCCAAGGCGCTGCGCGAAGAGGTGCAGCATCAGGGCATCAGGGTGCATACCCTCTGCCCCGGCCTGGTACAGGTGCCGCCCCCATCCTGCGCCAGTGAGCGCAAGCCCGGCTGGTTGCAGGTGGAAGATCTGGCCGAGGCCGTACTCTACACCCTGCGCCAACCCGCCCACGTCCAGCTCGACGAGATCGGCATGACGGGGATCTGACCCAGGTGCGCCATCTTACGACAGCAATGACAAGGGGCACCGAGGCGCCACTTTAGTATTTTATTCCGGCATAAACATCCAGAGCAGGATATCAGGCAGGCTGATGCAGGGTGATGCAGTGGATACCACCACCTCCTGCGGCCACAGGATCTATGTCGATCTGCACTATCTCTCGATCCGGATAGAGGCGGGCCAGCAGATCCCGACAATGTCGGTCGGCCTTGGCATCCCCGAACTGGGGGGCGATGACGGCGCCGTTGATGGGCAGGTAGTTGATGTAACCGGCGGCAAAGTCCGGGCTGCGGCTGAATTTATTGTCCCGCCCGCCTAGGGGAGGCGGCAGCTGATGCAGCTCCAGCTTGTTGCCATCGGCGTCCGTCGCCTGCTGCAAGATGGCCAGGTGCTGGCGGGTCACCTTGTAGTCGTAGGAGTCGGGATCGTTGTCCATGTTGATCACCACCACCCCGGGGCGCACGAAGCGGGCGTAGAAGTCCACGTGGGCATCCGTGATGTCCTTGCCCTTGATCCCCGGCAGCCAGATGATCTTGCGCAGCCCCAGGTTGGCCTTGAGCTCCGCCTCCACCTGTGCCTTGGTGAGGCCGGGGTTGCGGTTGCTGTTGATCCAGCTGCTCTCGGTCATGATGGCGGTGCCGTTGCCGTCCACCTCGATGCCGCCCCCCTCGCCGATGAGATCGCTCTGCAGGTAATAAGCGTCCGCCTGACGGCTCACCAGGGAGGCTATCCTGGCGTCATAGCTGTGCTCCTGCTTGTCTCCCCAACCGTTGAAGTTGAAGTCCACCAGCCCGAGTTCCCCCTGCTCGTCCTGCACAAAGACGCCGCCGGTATCCCGCAGCCAGATGTCGTCCATCACGGCGTGGATGAAGTGGGTGTTGCGCTCGCCGCACAGCTGGCGCGCCAGATCCTCTTCTTCCTCATGACAGAGCACGTTGACCCGGGTGTAGGGGGCCATGGCCTTGACCAGCCGGCCTATGGTGGCCTGCACGTCCTTGTAGTTACGACCCCAGATCTCGCTGGTGGCGCCGAAGGCCACCCAGACCTGGGCCTGGGGCGAGGACTCCTCCGGCATGTGGTAGCGACCGGCGACACTGGTCTCACCGGCGGCGAAGGCCGAGCGGGCACCGGGCAGGCTGCCAAACCCGGCAATGGCACCGAGGGCGACCAGCTGTTTCAATACATGGCGTCGGGAAAACATCTTTCTACTCCTAAGGTTCAGAGGCTGCTCTTGAAGCGAGTCCAGGCTCGCATGCGGGCACGCATCTGGGATTGTGCAATGTCTTTGCCCGGAATGAGTCGCTGATAGCTGGCCTCATCCAGGTAAATATCCGGGTTGGCCGTCATGGTGGTATCCACCATGGGTTTGGCCTTGGCACTGGCGGTCGGATAGCCGGTGCTGTTGGTGATGGCCGCCATGTTGGCGGGGCGCATCACGAAATTGATAAAGGCATAGGCATATTCAGGATGGGGGGCATCCGTCGGGATCGCCATGGTGTCCATCCAAATGGTGCTCCCCTCCTTGGGCAGCCGGTACTCAAAGTCGATGGCTTTGCCCGCCTCGGTGGCGGCTCGCCTGGCCTGGGTCATGTCACCGCTGTAGCCCAGCGACAAGCAGAGATCCCCGTTCACCAGCTGGGTCACCGGCTGGGACTGGAACTTGCGGATATAGGGCTTGATCTCCTTGAGCAGGGCCAGGGCCGCCTCCAGATCCGCCGCCTTGCCGCTGCGGGGATCCCGCCCGAGGTAGTGCAGCACCACAGCCAGCACCTCGTCCGGGGAGTCCACGACCGAGATGCCGCAATCCGCAAATTTCGCCGCCAGCTCGGGCTTGAACAACATGTCCAGGCTGTTCACCGGGGCATCCGGCATCCTCTGCTTGATCGCATCCGCATTGTAGGTGAGCCCTATGGTGCCCCAGGTGTAGGGCACCACGGCCTCCTTCGCATGGGGATAGGCCTGCTGCAAGCGCACCAGCTCGGGGTCCAGGTCGCCGAGGTGCTGCAACTTGCCCTTGTCGAGCGGCTGCAGACTGCCCGCCCGCATCAGCCGCTCCGCCACCGTATCGCCGGGGAAGATGAGGTCATACCCGCTGCGACCCGCCATCAGCTTGGCCTCCAGGGTCTCGCTGCTGTCCATCACGTCGTAGATGACCCGGATCCCTGTCTCCCTGGTGAATTCGCTCAGGGTATCGGGGGCGAAATAATCGGACCAGTTGTAGAGGCGCAGCACCTTCTCCTCCTGCGCCTCCTCGGCCTGAACCCCGACGCTTAGCAGCAGGGCCAGCCCCATGGCTATCTTGGTCAAAGCGCTCATGATGGACGCCCTCCCCGATGGCTGCGTCCGTCCAGGCTCAGCAAGGCGTCATACATCTCGGGGCGGCGATCCCGATAGATGCCCCAGGTCAGCCGCTCCTCCGCCATGGCAGCCAGATCCAGCTCCTGCACCAGCACCCCCTGGCTGTCCCTGTCCGCCTCGGCCAGCAGAGCCCCCTTGTGATCCGTGATGAAGGAGGAGCCATAGAAGCGCATCTGCAACTCGGGATCCCGGGTCGCCACCTCGCGTCCGATGCGGTTGGCGGCGATCACCGGCATGATGTTGGCGGCGGCGTGGCCGCGCTGGGTCAGCTGCCAGTGATCCCGCGAGTCGAGCCCCTCGGCCCCCGGCTCGGAGCCGATGGCGGTGGGATAGAGCAACAGCTCGCCCCCCTGCAGCGCCATGGCGCGGGCCGCCTCCGGGAACCACTGATCCCAGCAGATGCCGACCCCGATGCGACCGACTGCCGTGTCCCAGACCCTGAACCCCGTGTCCCCCGGGCTGAAGTACTCCTTCTCCTGATAACCGATGGCGTTGGGGATATGGGTCTTGCGATAGACCCCGAGCAGCCTGCCATCCTCATCCGCCACCGCCAGGGAGTTGAAGTAGGCGTTGCCGGCACGCTCGAACCAGCTGATGGGCAGCACCACCCCCAGCTCCCGCGCCAGGGCCGAGAAGCGGCGCAGCACCCGGCTCTGTTCGAACGGCTCCGCCAGCGCCAGATGGCCGTGATACTGCTCGATGCAGAAGTAAGGGGTGGCAAACAGCTCCTGCAACAGCACCAGGTTGGCCCCCTTGGCGGCGGCCTCCCGTACCAGGCTCTCCGCCATGTCCAGATTGCGCTCCAGCTCCCAGCTGCAGGCGAATTGCGTGGTGGCGACGACTATCTTGCTCATCCGGATACCCTCCCCGACACCCGTTCCCGCCGACAGGCGAACTGCTTGGTTGCGACGACCTTGTTCATGAATCTCTCCTCCCTGATCCCATCATGGCGCCTCGCCGGGTTCACCCGGCGAGGCGGTCCCTATCCTTAACCTTGCAACGGCCAGGCCGGCTGCTGCTGAGTGATGCAGTGAATGCCACCGCCGCCGTGGGCCAGTTGGTTGATACGCACCGGCACCAGCTGCCTGTCCGGGAAGGCGAGCCTCAGCACCTCGCCCGCCGCCTCGTCCGCTGCCACGCCGTAGGCAGGCATGATGATGGCGCCATTGGCGATGTAGAAGTTGGTGTAGGAGGCGCAGAACACCTCGGCCTCGGCGTCCACCGCCTCGCTCGCTTCGAACAGCTCGAGGCACTCAAAGGATCGCCCCCTGGCATCGGTGGCCAGGGCCAGGGCACGGCGGTTCTCCCGCACGACCCGGCCATAGGTGGAGTTGGCATCCAGGGTCGCGTCCACCAGCAGGTGGCCGGGGCGGCTGAAGGCACAGACCCCGTCCACATGACCGTCCGTCATGTCGCCGGTGACGTGGTCGGGATCCCCCGGCAGCCAGATAGTCTTCTCGATGCCGAGCAGGCGGCTGAAGATCCCTTCGATCTCCCGTTTATTCATGCCGGGGTTGCGGTTGCTGTTGAGCAGCACGGATTCCGTGGTGATCAGGGTGCCCTCGCCGTCCACGTGGATGGCGCCCCCCTCGTTGGCGAGGAAGCTGCCGATGCACTCCAGCTCCAGGCTGTTGAGGACGCGCCGCGCCAGCCCCTCGTCCAGACCGTGGGCCGACTTGCCGCCCCAGGCATTGAAGCGCCAGCTGATACCGGCGGTACCGAGATCGGGATGGCAGATGAAGGTGGGGCCAGAGTCCCGGCACCAGCTGTCATCCACCGGCAGGGGAATGAAGCGCACCCCCTCGCCGCACAGGCCGCGCGCCTCTGCGATGGCACTGGGGTCCACCACCAGGTTCACCGGTTCGAAGCGGGCGATGGCGTTGACCACCCGGGCGAAGTCCTGCTGCACCTGGGGCAGGGTCACACCCCAGCCGTTTTCCCACAGCGCCTTGTTGTGCGGCCAGACCATCCAGGTCGCCGCGTGTCGGCACCACTCGGCGGGCATAAACCAGCCTGTTGCCACCATTCCCAGCTCGCGCATCTCAGCCTCTCTGATTAGGTACTATTAAGGTTGTTGACGATGGGAATAGACTATTCTCCCGAGAGATGGGTAACAAACGATCGATTTTCGGTAAAAGTGATAAGTGGAGCTAATCAATGATGTTCAAACACTGGCCTCCCCTCAACGTGCTGCGGGGCTTCGAGGCGGCGGCCAGGCTCGGCAGTTTTCATCAGGCGGCGCAGGAGCTGCACCTGACCCAGTCTGCCATCAGCCAGCAGATCCGCTCCCTGGAGGAGCTGATCGGCCAGCCCCTGTTCTATCGGCAGGGTCGCTCCGTAGCCCTGACCGACGCGGGCCAGGATCTGCTGGAAACCACCCAGAAGGTACTGCTGCAACTGGCGGTGGGGATCCAGCGGCTTGAGCAGTATCGCAAGCCGAACCAGCTGGTGCTCAACACCAGCACTGCCATCGCCCGCCACTGGCTGCTGCCCCGGCTGGCCGATTTCCACCGCCAGCATCCCGGCATCGATCTCTGGCTGTTCACCGGCGACGACACCCCGAACATGGCCGAGCAGACCATAGACATAGCGCTGCGCTGGGGCCTGGCACCCCAGGTGGAGTGCCGCCATCAGCCGCTGCTGGCGGATCGGCTGCTGCCGGTGGCGAGCCCGGCGGTGCTGGCACAACCGGCGCAGGAGCGCACCACCTTGCACGGGGAGCGGGAGATGGACTGGCACCACTGGACCCTCAAAGGGGGAGAGGATCTGCAGCTGCTCACCCAGGGGCTCAACTTCTCCGATCCCGGTCTGCTGCTGGATGCCGCCCAGGCAGGCCTGGGGGTGGCGCTGGTGAGCGAGCGACTCTCCCGCACGGCCCGCCAGCAGGGACTGCTGCAACCCCTCTCCAGCCACAGGGTCCCCGGCCCGAGCTGGAGCCTGCTGGTCCATCAGGAGAGCGATGGCGGCCACCAGTGCCGCACCTTCTGCCACTGGCTGGAGCGGCAGTTTGCCGAGGGGGGTGAGGAGGCGAACCTCTGAGGGGGGTCACTGAATCGGCCAACCCGCCGTGGTTAAATGGTGGATTAGCCCCATGCCGGAATTCGCCGTGATCCAGCCATCCATCCAGCCACACCCGTCCTGGCCCGACGACCTGCAGGCCTCCTGGCTGCGCTGCGCCCACCAGACCAGCCGGGAGCTCTGGCACCCGCCCCACAGCGCCAGGGGCCAGACTCTGCACAGCCTGCGCCAGCGCAAGCGGGACTTGCTCACCACGGGGGAGATGGCGCTCGAGGATCTCTACGAATACATGGAGGGGCGCCCCTGCGCCCTGCTGCTGACCGACGAGAGCGGCTGCCTGCTGGCCCGCACCGGCCACGGCGAAACCCTGGCAGAGCTGGAGGCCCTCGGTTTTGGCCCCGGCGCCTTCTTCAGCGAGGGGCGCATCGGCACCAATGCCGTCAACCTGGCGGCCCTGACGGGCACGCCCCTCACCGTCAGCGGCATCCAGCACTTCAACCGTACCCTGCACCCCTGGCACTGCTGCGCCAGCCCGGTCTACAACAGCCATGGCCGCCAGGTCGCCATCATCGCCCTGGCGTGCAAGGTGGAAGCCGCCACGGCCGGCGATCTCGCCCTCACCGTCAGCGCCGGGCGCGAGCTGGCCAACCTGCTGCGGGCGGAGACCCTGATGCAGGAGTCCCAGCATCACCTGAGCGAACTGTATGCCCTGCTCGATGGCATGGATGACGGCGTGCTGGCCTGGGATCCCCAGGGACGGTTGCGCTACCTCAACGCCCTGGCGGCGCGGCAACTGCGCCTCGATCCCGAACGCAGCCTCGGCCAGCCACTGACCCAGCACCTGTTGCTGCCCCAGCGACTGCGGCTCGCCATCGAGGGGCAGACCCCCCTTAGCCACGTGGAGCTGACCCTGGAGCGGATCGGCGAGCAGGACGGGGAGTTCATCAACGCCCTGATGAGCCTCAAGCCCTTGCCGGGGCCGGACGGGGTCGGTTTCATCGCCCTGATCCACCCCGCCGATCGATTGAGGGCCATCCATCAGTTGCGCCAGTCGGTGCCCGAACTCTCCACCCTGGTGGGGGAGTCCGGCCCCATGCGCACGCTGCTGCGCCATGCCCGGCAGGCGGCCCAGAGTGCGGGGCCCATGCTGCTGCGCGGCGAGGAGGCGGTGGGCAAGGGGCAGATCGCCGAGGCCATTCACTTTGCCGGTGAGCGCGCCGACGGCCCGCTCATCCTGTTCAACTGCCAGGCCCTGCCAGCGGAGCGGATGGCGCTGGAGCTGATGGGTTCCGATGAAGCGGGGCAGGAGCGGGCCGGCAAGTTCGAACTGGCCCATGGCGGCACCCTGGTGCTCGAGCAGATTGAGTATCTGGCGCCGCCCATGCAGGCGGCCCTGCTGCAACTGCTCAAGACGGGCCGTATCCAGCGCTTCGACTCGGCCCGGATCCTGCCCTTGAGGGTGCGGATCATCGCCACCAGTAGCGCTTCGCTGGAGCAGAGGGTGCAGGAGGGACAGTTCGGCCGCCAGCTGCTCTATGCGCTGCAGGCCTGCGAGCTCTGGGTACCCAGCCTGCGCGAGCGTGGGGCCGACCTGCCCGCCCTTATCGGCCAGCAGTTGAACGCCCGGGGGCGAGCGCCCCATCGCCACTTCAGCCCGGCGGCCCTGGACTGCCTGCTGGCCTACCCCTGGCCCGGCAACCTGGGGGAGCTGCGCAGTGCCGTCGAGCACGCCCTGCTGCATGGCGGCGACGCCCCCATTCCCCCAGAGGCCCTGCCCGTCGCCATTCGTCATGGTCATCGATTGCTGGCAGACGAGGTGGTGGGACAACCCCTGCTCAGCCTGGCCGAGCTGGAGTGCCAGGCGATCCGGCGCAGCGCCCTGGCCTGTCAGGGCCAGATCGGCCTGATGGCCCGGCAACTGGGGATCAGTCGCACCACATTATGGCGAAAAATGAAGCAGTGGCAGATAGATCCACTCGTGCCGCAATAAATGGCAGATAAAAACGAAAGAGAGGGGCCTGGGCCCCTCTCTTCTATGCTGGCATCTTCCTGCCAAACTATTCCCCGAAGCGCCCCTCGGCCACGGCTTTGAAGGCCTGGATTGCCTGCTCCGCCTCGGGGCCGCTGGCGCGCAGCTCGATCTCGTCCCCGCAGCGCACATCCAGCATGGCGAGCCGGGTCAGGCTGCGGGGGTTGATCCCCTTCTCCCCCTTGTAGAGGGTGAGCTCGGCATCGAACGGCTTGAGGGCCGCCACCAGTTTGGCGGCGGGGCGCACATGCAGGCCGTGGGGATTGCACACCCGATGGCGCCAGCAGAGGGTGGCCACAGAAGCGGGCTCCGACACAGTCACCTCAGGGGCCGGCCCCCCCAGCATGGCGATCTTGGCCTGCAAGCCCGCCACCGCCTCGGCGGCGACCTCGTCCAGGGTCAGACCGGCTCCGGCCGCCACCACGGCGGCCAGGGTCCCCTCCACCAGAGGGGCCGGGCTGAGCCGCACCCGGGCACTCAGCTCGGGGGGCAGCAGCTCCAGAGCTGTCTCTGCGCTCAGCAGGGCGGAACCGAGATCCATCAACACCAGCACGCCGCGGCCGTCGTCCGCCTGCTCGATGGCGTTCATCACGGCGATGGCATCGGTGCCGATGGGGTGCTCGGGATCATCCACACCGGCCGCCAGCAGCAAGGGCGCCGGACTGCCCAACTGGGCGGCGAGCTCACCGATGCCGGCAGCCAGGGTGGCGCTGTGGGAGACAACGACGATACCTACCATGTCACAACCTCGCCCGGTCACGCAGGGCGGTGAGCAGCAGCAGGGTCGAGGTGGCCCCGGCATCCTGATGGCCGATGCTGCGCTCCCCCAGATAGCTGGCGCGTCCCTTGCGGGCCTGCATCTGGATGCTGGCCTCGGTGCCTGCCGCCGCGGCCGCCACGGCTCCGTCCAGCGCCTCAAGCAGGGGCAAGCCTTGCTGCTGTGCCTGCTGCAAGGCCGCCAGCGCCGGCCACCAGGCGTCACACATGGTCTTGTCGCCAGGCTCGGCGCGGCCACGGGAGACGATACCCTCCACGCCGTCTGTCAGCATCCGGGTCAGCTGATCCAGGTTCAGGCTCTGGCAGGCATCGGCGCTGGCGGCCGCACGAATGAAGAAGGTGCCGTAGAGGGGGCCGCTGGCCCCGCCCACCGAGGAGAGCAAGGTCATGCCGGTGGTCTTCAGCACCTGACCGATGTCCTTGTCTGCCACCGCAGGCAGCTTCTCCGCCACCTTGGCAAAACCCCGCTGCATGTTGAGGCCGTGATCCCCGTCGCCGATGTCGGTATCCAGCGCGGTGAGATAGTCGCGCTGTTCGGTGAAGATGTGCTCGCAGTCGAGCAGCCAGTTCACTATCTGATGTTTGCTTAACATGATTCTTCCTCAGCAGCCACGGCGCAACGCCGGGGTATGGACGGGAGCATCCCACAGGGTCATCAGCTCGTCATCCACCTTGAGCAGGGTGATGGAGATCCCGCTCATGTCGAGGGCGGTGCAATAAGGGCCGACGAGATTTCTGACCAGGTGGATACCGGCCTCCTCGCACAGGCTGGCGAGCTGCCCATAGACCCCGTAGAGCTCGGAGAGGGGGGTGCCTCCCAGGCTGTTGACCAGGGCGATCACCCTGTCCCCTTCCTGGAGGGGTTCAATGAAGACGTGCTCCTCCTGCCAGCGGCCAGCCTCTCTGTCCCAGTGGCGCAGGGTTCGGCCATAGGGGCTGTTGTCGGTCAACTCCCTGAACATCTCATCCACCAGGTTGTCCAGGGTCGTGAAGGGGCGCCGCGCAATGCCGGGCTCACCGTGAATGCCGACGCCGAACTCCAGCTCGTTGTCCGCCAGGGTGAAGGAGGGCTTGCCCGCCGCGGGAACGGTGCAGGCGTGGGTGGCCACCCCTATGGTGCGGCTCTGGTTGTTGATGCGCCGCGCCAGCGCCTCGCAGCGATCCAGGTCATAGCCCGCCTCGGCGGCGGCCCCCACCAGTTTCTCGCACAGCACTGTGGCTGCCACCCCGCGGCGACCGGCGGTGTAGAGGCTGTCCTTGACCGCCACGTCGTCATCGATGAGGGCAAAACCGACCCTGACTCCGTCGCCGTGCAGCAGCTCCACGGCCGTCTCGAAATTGAGCACGTCGCCGGTGTAGTTCTTCACCAGAAACAGGACGCCGGCGCCACCGTCCACCGCCTGGCCGCACTCATACATCTGATCCGGTGTCGGCGAGGTGAAGATCTCGCCGGGGCAGGCACCATCCAGCATGCCCATCCCCACCAGGCCGCCGTGCATGGGCTCGTGACCGCTGCCGCCACCGGATACCAGCGCCACCTTTCCCTTCACCGGCGCATCGGCACGGGTGATGTAATGGGGCTCGATACGCACCTTCAGTTCGGGGTGGGCAGCGGCCATCCCCATCAGTTGTTCACGGACCACGGCATCGACGGCATTGATCAGCTTCTTCATGGCTCACTCCTCGACTCGCCCAGGGGCGGATGATTGATGGAACCAGTCTAACGGGCGAAAACGGGATAAAAATGACGGGCCAGATGGTCAGGATTTGGAACCGGGATGGGGGTATCGGCGTTTCAATTTGAAACGATGGATAGCCAAGGAGCGGAAAACTGTTAGGCCCCTCACAGAGACGAAAAAGGGCTCCCGTGGGAGCCCTTCTCGACATCGGTTTGGCTTAGATGGCCCAGCCACCGGCGTAGAACACCACCAGTGCCACGGCGATGATGACAGTACCGACGTTGAGCTTCTTCCACTCGGCAGCGAACAGTCGACCGACCACCAGGGCCACGAAGCCCAGCATGATACCGGTGACAATGTTGCAGGTGAGCACGATGAAGACAGCGCACAGCATGCCGGAGAGCGCATCCACCGAATCCTTGAAATCCAGCTTGGTGACGTTGCCCAGCATCAGCAGGCCGACATACATGAGCGCGGGTGCGGTGGCGTAGGCCGGCACCAGATAGCTCAGGGGGGAGAGGAAGATCATCAGCAGGAAGAGCACGCCCACCAGGGTCGCGGTCAGGCCTGTCTTGCCACCGGCGGCGGTGCCTGCGGCTGATTCGATGTAGACGGCGGCCGGAGCCCCGCCCACGGCGCCCGCCACCATGCTGCTGACGGAGTCGGCGGTCAGGGCCTTGCCACCGCTGATGATATGGCCACGCTCGTTGATGAGGCCGGCCTGACCCGCCACGGCACGGATGGTGCCGGTCGCATCGAACACGGCGGTCATGACCAGCGCCAGCACGGTCGGGATCACCACGGGGTTGAGAGCGCCCAGCAGATCCATGCTGCCCACGAGCGACCCCTTCTCACCAGTCAGGCTCGGCATGGCGAAGAAGCCCTGCCAGGTCACCTTGGGATCGAAGGCAAGACCCAGGGCGGAGATGGCGATGATCACCATCAGGATGCCGCCCGGCACCTTGCGACGCTCAAGACCGAAGATGGCCGCCAGCCCCAGCACCGTCATGATGACCGGGAAGGAGGTGACCTCACCGAGCTGGACCGGCAGGCCGGCCCCTTCGTTCTTGATCACCATGCCGACGCCGTTGGTGGCGATCAGCAGCAGGAACAGGCCGATACCGATGCCGGTACCGTGGGCGATGCCGGAGGGCAGGTTGTCCAGGATCCACTGGCGCACGCCGGTGACGCTGATCAGGGTGAACAGCACCCCCATCAGGAAGATGGCACCCAGCGCCACCGGAATGCTCAGCCCCTGTCCCAGCACCAGGCTGAAGGCGGTAAAGGCGGTGAGGGAGATGGCACAACCGATGGCCATGGGCAGCTTGGCCCAAAGCCCCATCAGCAGGGAGCCGAAGGCGGCGATCAGGCAGGTCGCCACGAACACGGGCCCCTGCTCAAAGCCTGCGACACCCAGCATGTTCGGCACGACGATGATGCTGTAGACCATGGCCAGGAAGGTGGTCAACCCGGCCAACAACTCCTGGCGTACGCTGCTGCCGCGCTCGGAGATGGAAAAATAGGAATCCAAAAAGCCGCCTTTCCCTGCTTGGGCGGCGATATCTTGCGTTGCCATAACTCATCCTGAAAGTGTGAAGGAAATCGTTTGCTTTTATGGCTGCGCAAAATAGCAAGAATTTGTCAGGATTGCAGCGACTTCTCCGAACTTTTCCACAAAGTCATGATAAAAAGCCTCACTTGTGACTCATTTCCAATCTGGGACAGGCGACTCCGCCGGGGGAGAGGCTTCTATACTGCAATGACATTCTGTATCTGACCGGAGATGAGCATGCACACGCGCAATCTGTTGAACGACATCCCCTCCCCCCTGCCCACCGAGTTCTTCCAGGATCTGGTCAGCACCAACCACCTGCGGATCGAGCGTATCGTCTCCCATGGCCATCAGACCCCTCCCGGGGAGTGGTACGATCAGGATGAACATGAATGGGTATTGATCGTGCAGGGAGAAGCCAGCCTGCTGTTTGTGGATCCCCAGACCCAGGAGCAGCAACAGGTCCTGCTGGGACCGGGGGACCACATCAACATCCCCGCCCGCCAGAAACACAGGGTGGAGTGGACCCATCCAGATATACACACCATCTGGCTCTGCGTGTTCTACTAAGCGATCCTGGGGTGCAATCAGCCATCTGCGGTGAGATATGCAAGACATGGAGATTCACCAAGCAGGAAGGGAAGACTCGCCCGGGTGAGCATGAAGTCGAAAACGCATAAACGAAAAAAAGCCCAGTCGTTAGACTGGGCTTCTTAAGTAGTGGCGGAGCGGACGGGACTCGAACCCGCGACCCCCGGCGTGACAGGCCGGTATTCTAACCGACTGAACTACCGCTCCGCATTCGGTTAGCTTTCGCTAAATCTTTTGCCGCTTATCTGAGGTGTCATCCTCGCAGCCAATCGCGCAATGTGTGCACAACTGTTTAATTGGGTGCCTGGCAGTGTCCTACTCTCGCATGGCGAATGCCACACTACCATCGGCGCTACCGCGTTTCACTTCTGAGTTCGGCATGGGATCAGGTGGTTCCACGGCGCTATGGCCGCCAGGCAAATTCTTAATCTAGAAAGCTGACGTGAATAACGATGTCGCTCTTGGCTCGTCGCTATCACTGAATTTGAGTAGTTCATGCACTTGCTACAAGGCCAGAAACACTTCTTGGGTGTTGTATGGTTAAGCCTCACGGGTAATTAGTATGGGTTAGCTCAACACGTCGCCGCGCTTACACACCCCACCTATCAACGTTGTGGTCTCCAACGGCCCTTTAGGACCCTCAAGGGGTCAGGGATGACTCATCTCAGGGCTCGCTTCCCGCTTAGATGCTTTCAGCGGTTATCGATTCCGAACTTAGCTACCGGGCAGTGCCACTGGCGTGACAACCCGAACACCAGAGGTTCGTTCACTCCGGTCCTCTCGTACTAGGAGCAACTCCCTTCAATCATCCAACGCCCACGGCAGATAGGGACCGAACTGTCTCACGACGTTCTGAACCCAGCTCGCGTACCACTTTAAATGGCGAACAGCCATACCCTTGGGACCGACTTCAGCCCCAGGATGTGATGAGCCGACATCGAGGTGCCAAACACCGCCGTCGATATGAACTCTTGGGCGGTATCAGCCTGTTATCCCCGGAGTACCTTTTATCCGTTGAGCGATGGCCCTTCCATTCAGAACCACCGGATCACTATGACCTACTTTCGTACCTGCTCGACCTGTCCGTCTCGCAGTTAAGCTGGCTTATGCCATTGCACTAACCTCCTGATGTCCGACCAGGATTAGCCAACCTTCGTGCTCCTCCGTTACTCTTTGGGAGGAGACCGCCCCAGTCAAACTACCCACCAGGCACTGTCCGCGAGCCCGATTCAGGGCCCTGCGTTAGAACATCAAACATACAAGGGTGGTATTTCAAGGACGGCTCCACGACAACTGGCGTCATCGCTTCAAAGCCTCCCACCTATCCTACACATGTAGGTTCAATGTTCAGTGCCAAGCTGTAGTAAAGGTTCACGGGGTCTTTCCGTCTAGCCGCGGGTACACCGCATCTTCACGGCGAATTCGATTTCACTGAGTCTCGGGTGGAGACAGCATGGCCATGGTTACACCATTCGTGCAGGTCGGAACTTACCCGACAAGGAATTTCGCTACCTTAGGACCGTTATAGTTACGGCCGCCGTTTACCGGGGCTTCGATCAAGAGCTTCGCTTGCGCTAACCCCATCAATTAACCTTCCGGCACCGGGCAGGTGTCACACCCTATACGTCCACTTTCGTGTTTGCAGAGTGCTGTGTTTTTGATAAACAGTCCCAGCCATCTGGTCACTGCGACTCCCGACAGCTCCATCCGCAAGGGACTTCACCATCAAGAGCGAACCTTCTCCCGAAGTTACGGTTCTATTTTGCCTAGTTCCTTCACCCGAGTTCTCTCAAGCGCCTTGGTATTCTCTACCCGACCACCTGTGTCGGTTTGGGGTACGATGACTTGTAATCTGAAGCTTAGAGGCTTTTCCTGGAAGCAGGGCATCAATGGCTTCCGCACCGTAGTGCGTTCGTCTCGTGTCTCAGTGTTGTGTCTCCGGATTTGCCTAGAAACACCACCTACGCACTTTCACCAGGACAACCGTCGCCTGGCCCACCTAGCCTTCTCCGTCCCCCCATCGCAATTACAAGTCGTGCAGGAATATTAACCTGCTTCCCATCGATTACGCCTTTCGGCCTCACCTTAGGGGTCGACTCACCCTGCCCCGATTAACGTTGGACAGGAACCCTTGGTCTTCCGGCGAGGAGGCTTTTCACCCCCTTTATCGTTACTTACGTCAGCATTCGCACTTCTGATATCTCCAGCATGCCTCTCGACACACCTTCGCAGACTTACAGAACGCTCCCCTACCACTCACGCTTAGCGTGAATCCGCGGCTTCGGTGCCTGGTTTGAGCCCCGTTACATCTTCCGCGCAGGCCGACTCGACTAGTGAGCTATTACGCTTTCTTTAAATGATGGCTGCTTCTAAGCCAACATCCTAGCTGTCTGAGCCTTCCCACATCGTTTCCCACTTAACCAGAACTTTGGGACCTTAGCCGGCGGTCTGGGTTGTTTCCCTCTTCACGACGGACGTTAGCACCCGCCGTGTGTCTCCCGGATATTACTTACTGGTATTCGGAGTTTGCATGGGGTTGGTAAGTCGGGATGACCCCCTAGCCCAAACAGTGCTCTACCCCCAGTAGTATTCGTCCGAGGCGCTACCTAAATAGCTTTCGGGGAGAACCAGCTATCTCCGAGTTTGATTGGCCTTTCACCCCCAGCCACAGGTCATCCCCTAACTTTGCAACGTTAGTGGGTTCGGTCCTCCAGTTGATGTTACTCAACCTTCAACCTGCCCATGGCTAGATCACCCGGTTTCGGGTCTACACCTTGCAACTAGACGCCCAGTTAAGACTCGGTTTCCCTACGGCTCCCCTATACGGTTAACCTCGCTACAAAATGTAAGTCGCTGACCCATTATACAAAAGGTACGCAGTCACCCCGAAGGGCTCCCACTGCTTGTACGTACACGGTTTCAGGTTCTATTTCACTCCCCTCACAGGGGTTCTTTTCGCCTTTCCCTCACGGTACTGGTTCACTATCGGTCAGTCAGGAGTATTTAGCCTTGGAGGATGGTCCCCCCATGTTCAGACAGGATGTCACGTGTCCCGCCCTACTCGATTTCACATCAAGGTTGTTTTCGTGTACGGGGCTATCACCCTGTATCGCCGGCCTTTCCAGGACCGTTCCACTAACTTCCAAGATGCTTAAGGGCTAATCCCCGTTCGCTCGCCGCTACTGAGGGAATCTCGGTTGATTTCTTTTCCTCGGGGTACTTAGATGTTTCAGTTCTCCCGGTTCGCCTCCGTTAGCTATGTATTCACTAACGGATACCCAGCTTGTGCTGGGTGGGTTTCCCCATTCGGAAATCTGTGAGTAATAGCGTCTCTTACCGACTTCTCACAGCTTATCGCAGGTTAGTACGTCCTTCATCGCCTCTGACTGCCAAGGCATCCACCATGTACGCTTAGTCACTTAACCATACAACCCCAAGAAGTGTCGTCGAAACGACGCGACTCGTTGCTGTACAACAAGGACCAAATAAAATTTGGTTTTCGCCAAGAAGTTTCCAAAGCACTTGTAACAAATGTTTGAGAACTACTTTTTAA
>NZ_CP144204.1:4220000-4430000 GCF_051125555.1 Aeromonas sp. NJAU223
GCAGCAGCATTCCGGGCTCTGGCTTGCGGCAGTCGCAAGGTGCACCATGATCCGGGTGATGGGGGCAGAAGTAGATGCCGTCGAGGTCCACATCCCGATCTGCCAGCGACCAGTCCATCCATTCGGTCAGGTTCATGAAGTCATCTTCGCTGAAGTAACCGCGCGCGATACCGGATTGGTTGGTCACCACGACCAGCAGATAACCCTTCTTCTTCAGCAGTTGCAGCGCCTCGATGACACCTGGCAAGAAATGAAAGTCGTCGACCTGGCTGACATAGCCGGTGTCTTCGTTGATGACACCGTCTCTGTCCAGAAAAATGGCGGGTTTACTCACGGGCACTACCTCTAATCGATAATTTCGCAAAGTATCTCACAGGGCAGATAAAGCCCCAAAAAGTAAAAGGGGTGGCCGAAGCCACCCCTTTCATGTGTGCATATAAAGTATCAATTAAGCGATAACTTTAGCTACAACACCAGCACCTACGGTACGGCCACCTTCACGGATGGCGAAACGCAGGCCGTCGTCCATCGCGATCGGCGCAATCAGGGTAACAACCATTTTGATGTTGTCGCCCGGCATTACCATTTCTACGCCTTCCGGCAGTTCGATGGTACCGGTCACGTCGGTAGTACGGAAGTAGAACTGCGGACGGTAGCCCTTGAAGAACGGAGTATGACGACCACCTTCTTCTTTGGACAGTACGTACACTTCAGATTCAAACTTGGTGTGCGGCTTGATGGAGCCCGGCTTGGCCAGTACCTGACCACGCTCTACGTCTTCACGCTTCACGCCACGCAGCAGGGCGCCAACGTTCTCACCAGCACGGCCTTCGTCCAGCAGTTTGCGGAACATTTCAACACCGGTACAAGTGGTCTTGGTGGTATCTTTGATACCCACGATTTCCACTTCTTCACCAACCTTCACGATACCGCGCTCAACACGACCGGTTACTACGGTACCACGGCCAGCGATGGAGAAGACGTCTTCGATAGGCATCAGGAACGGCTGGTCGATAGCGCGCTCCGGCTCCGGGATGTAGGTATCCAGGTGGTGAGCCAGCTCGATGATCTTCTCTTCCCACTGAGCTTCGCCTTCCAGCGCTTTCAGTGCGGAACCACGGACTACCGGCAGGTCATCACCCGGGAAGTCGTACTCGGTCAGCAGCTCACGGACTTCCATTTCGACCAGTTCGAGCAGCTCTTCGTCATCAACCATGTCACACTTGTTCATGAACACGATCATGTACGGGATACCAACCTGGCGACCCAGCAGGATGTGCTCACGAGTTTGCGGCATCGGGCCGTCAGTCGCAGCTACTACCAGGATTGCGCCGTCCATCTGGGCAGCACCGGTGATCATGTTCTTAACGTAGTCGGCGTGACCCGGGCAATCTACGTGCGCGTAGTGACGGGTAGCGGTGTCGTATTCTACGTGGGAGGTGTTGATGGTGATACCACGCTCACGCTCTTCCGGTGCCTTGTCGATCTGGTCGAAGGCGAAAGCTTTACCACCGAAGTGCTTGGCCAGCACGTTGGTGATGGCGGCGGTCAGGGTGGTTTTACCGTGGTCAACGTGGCCGATGGTGCCGACGTTTACGTGCGGTTTATTACGCTCAAATTTTTCTTTAGACACGACGTAGTCCTTCTAGGTTAAACCCGCCTACCGTCGTAGGCGGGGAATCATAAATTACTTGGATTTGCGCTCTTCGATCACGGCCTGGGCGACGTTGGTCGGGGCATCGTGATACTTGGCGAATTCCATGGCGTAGGAAGCACGACCTTGGGTAGCGGAACGCAGGGCGGTCGCATAACCGAACATCTCGGCCAGCGGCACCAGGGCACGTACGATCTTGCCGGACGGGCCGTCTTCCATACCTTCGATCAGGCCACGACGACGGTTCAGGTCACCGATCACGTCGCCCATGTAGTCTTCCGGAGTCTCAACTTCTACTTTCATGATCGGTTCGAGCAGAACCGGGTTGGCCTTCATGAAGCCAGCCTTAAAGGCCATGGAAGCAGCGATTTTGAACGCCAGTTCGGAGGAGTCGACATCGTGGTAAGAACCGAAGTGCAGACGCACGCCCAGATCCATTACCGGATAACCAGCCAGCGGGCCAGATTTCAGCTGCTCGCGGATACCCTTATCAACGCCCGGGATGAATTCACCCGGAATGACGCCACCCTTGATGTCGTTGACGAACTCGTAGGCTTTGCCTTCTTCCAGCGGGTACATGTCGATCACAACGTGACCGTACTGACCACGACCACCAGACTGCTTGGCGTGCTTGCCTTCGATATCCTTGACGGTATCGCGGATGGTTTCGCGGTAGGCAACCTGCGGCTTACCTACGTTCGCTTCTACCTTGAACTCGCGACGCATACGGTCAACGATGATGTCCAGGTGCAGCTCGCCCATACCGGCGATGATGGTTTGGCCAGATTCTTCGTCGGTCCATACGCGGAAAGAGGGATCTTCCTGCGCCAGACGGCCGAGTGCCAGACCCATCTTCTCTTGGTCAGCCTTGGTTTTCGGCTCAACCGCGATGGAGATTACCGGCTCCGGGAACTCCATGCGCTCCAGGATGATCGGGGCTTTTTCGTCACACAGGGTGTCACCAGTGGTCACGTCTTTCAGACCGATGGCAGCAGCGATATCGCCTGCGCGAACTTCTTTGATCTCTTCACGCTTGTTGGCGTGCATCTGAACGATACGGCCAAAACGCTCGCGCTTCTCTTTGACAGAGTTCAGCACGGAGTCACCGGAGTTAACCACACCGGAGTAAACGCGGAAGAAGGTCAGGTTGCCTACGAACGGGTCGGTAGCAATCTTGAATGCCAGAGCAGCGAACGGCTCGTCATCGGAAGCGTGACGCTCGTCTTTGGTCTCGCCATCCAGCTTCAGACCGTCGATGGCGGCTACGTCGGTCGGGGCCGGCAGATAGTCAACCACGGCATCCAGCATGGCCTGTACGCCCTTGTTCTTGAACGCGGAGCCACAGGTAACCAGGATGATTTCGTTGTTCAGAACGCGCTGACGAAGAGCAATCTTGATCTCTTCCTCGGTCAGTTCTTCACCACCCAGGTATTTTTCCATCAGGTCTTCAGACGCTTCAGCAGCGGCTTCAACCAGGTTCATGCGCATTTCTTGCGCCTGTTCCAGCAACTCGGCCGGGACGTCTTCGTAATCGAAGGATACGCCCTGATCAGCTTCGCTCCAGTTGATGGCTTTCATCTTGACCAGGTCGATAACGCCCTT
This sequence comes from Aeromonas sp. NJAU223, assembly GCF_051125555.1. Classification (NCBI taxonomy): domain Bacteria; kingdom Pseudomonadati; phylum Pseudomonadota; class Gammaproteobacteria; order Aeromonadales; family Aeromonadaceae; genus Aeromonas; species Aeromonas sp. NJAU223. Next base: position 4,223,257 of record NZ_CP144204.1, read on the forward strand.
GAAGTTCTCTTCTGCACCGATGTTCAGTTGCAGGGGAACCGGCACGCCTTTCAGACGGGTCTTGATGTGCTCAACGCAGCGCAGATAGTTGGCGCCGGTACGGTCCATCTTGTTGACGAACGCGATACGGGGAACCTTGTACTTGTTAGCCTGACGCCATACGGTCTCAGACTGTGGCTGTACGCCACCTACGGCACAGTACACCATCACGGCACCGTCCAGAACACGCATTGAACGCTCTACTTCGATAGTAAAGTCAACGTGGCCCGGGGTATCGATGATGTTGATACGGTGCGGTTGGAACTGTTTGCCCATACCGGACCAGAAAGCGGTGGTCGCGGCGGAGGTAATGGTGATACCACGCTCTTGTTCCTGTTCCATCCAGTCCATGGTGGCGGCGCCATCGTGAACTTCACCGATCTTGTGACTTACACCGGTGTAAAACAGAACGCGCTCGGTAGTAGTAGTCTTACCGGCGTCGATGTGAGCGGAGATACCGATATTACGATAACGCTCAATGGGGGTTGTACGAGCCATTGTCATCCTCTTACTAGGAGCGTACCCCTAGATAACTGAAGGTGCGCAGAGCCACGAGGCCCTGCGCAGGCGGATTACCAGCGGAAGTGAGCGAAAGCCTTGTTCGCTTCAGCCATACGGTGAACGTCTTCACGTTTCTTGACAGACGAACCCTTATTGTCAGCGGCATCCAGCAGCTCGCCAGCCAAACGCTGAGCCATTGATTTTTCACCACGTTTACGAGCGGCATCAACCAACCAGCGCATTGCCAGAGCATTGCGACGTACCGGGCGAACTTCTACCGGCACCTGATAGGTTGCACCACCGACACGACGAGATTTAACCTCGACGGACGGACGAATGTTGTCCAGAGCGACTTCGAACAGGGCCAGGTGCTCTTTGCCAGATTTGGTGGCAATGATGTCCAGGGCACCGTATACGATGGCTTCTGCAACAGATTTCTTACCGTCAACCATTACTACGTTGACGAATTTGGCCAGCAGCTCAGATCCGAACTTGGGATCCGGCAGGATTTTACGCTGACCAACAACACGACGTCTTGGCATTTCAAATTCTCCGTGAACTTCAGGGGTTACCCAAAACTAGAAAGTTATCTAACTAGAAACGAATTAACGTTTGGCCTTACTTAACGGAGAACCATTAAGCTTTCGGACGCTTCACGCCATACTTGGAGCGAGCCTGCTTACGGTCTTTAACACCGGCACAGTCCAACGCACCACGAACGGTGTGATAACGAACACCTGGCAAATCCTTGACACGACCGCCACGGATCAGAACAACGGAGTGTTCCTGCAGGTTGTGACCTTCACCACCGATGTAGGAGGTGACTTCGAAGCCGTTGGTCAGACGTACACGGCAGACTTTACGCAGTGCAGAGTTAGGCTTCTTCGGGGTGGTGGTGTATACACGGGTGCATACGCCACGCTTCTGAGGGCACGCTTCCAGCGCCGGCACGTTGCTTTTTACAACGAGCTTGATGCGTGGCTTGCGAACCAACTGGTTAATAGTTGCCATCAAAAGGCTCCTGATAATGACTTCATAAACGTGTGAAAAATCCTCCCCGCAGATACGGGGACGCGAAATTTTATGCCCTGTTGTCGGGGGAGTCAAGATTTATACAATTCGTGCGTCCAAGCGACAAACTCACATCCAACGGCAATTGCTTAACCATCTGAGTTATCAGATAAAAACCAGAACTAATCCGCCCAGGTCTGCGGCGATCCCTGCTCGGCGATCAGGCTGATCAGGCCGGCCATGTCGAGTTCCATCCCGATCCGCCCCTGCATTCCCCTCGCCAGCAGGTCTTCCCGCATCACATAGAGCGGGACCCTGGCCAGCCGTTCGCACCACACGGGAGCCGTCGCCGCCACGACCGCATCCTGCATCAGCACCACAGGATCCGACACATCGCGATAACGCAGTGCCTGCTCCAGTGCCTGACCGAGGAAGGGGGAACTCAATACCAGCTGTATCATGGGCACCTCAAAAACTGATATGGGTGCTGCAACGCCCCCATTCACGGCGGATCTCATCGGGGGACAAGGGCGCTGCGGGGATCAGCAGATCGGCGGCTTCCAGACCCCGCTCCGCGAGCGAAGCCGTACAGACATAGACCTCTTCGATGTCATACAGTTCCAACATCTTGAAGGTCGGCGCGTAGTGGCGCTGCAATATGGCCTGTGGCTGCTGATCTTTGAGCAGTTGCAGCACCCCGTCACCGATGAGAAACAGGGCCAGTGATTCGGTCAATGCCGAGGTCGCCAGCAGGGCGTCGAGCCCCTCCCGGCCACTCGATGTGCCGTGGGGACCACGGCGGCAGATAAAGGCAATCTTGCTCATCTCTCCCCCCTAGAACTGCACGAAGCGATCGGCGGTCAGGCTGGCTTGTGCCAACTGCCCCAGGCCACTCAGGCGAAACGGAGCCTGCAAATTGAACTGCGCCTTGCCAATCCCCTTGGCTTCGGTTTCATCGAGTACCCCGCGCCGCATGGCGGCGGCGACACAGACATCGATGGCGATGCCCTGCGCCAAGGCCAGTTCGCGCCATAGCGCCACCAGATCGGTCTCGTCAGAGGCAGGGGCATGCAGGCTGCTGCCGTTATACACGCCGTCCTGATAGAAGAACAGGTGGGACAGGCGATGACCCTGCTCGATGAGACCCAGGGCGAAACGATAGGCGGTACTGGCCGTCTGGGTGCCGTAGGCGGGCCCGGTGACCAGCAGGGCAAAACTCAGACTCATGTCCGGACTCCTGCAAAGGTATGCAACCATTCTACCTCAAAGACGAAAAAGCCCCTCCTGAGAGGGGCTCTTGCCAAGCGCTTGGCTTAGACGTGAGCGATAGCCTCGACCTCGACCAGCACATCCTTGGGCAGACGGGCCACTTCCACGCAGGAGCGAGCCGGCGCCGCTTCGCCGAAGTAGCGGGCATAGACTTGATTGAAAGCCACGAAGTTGTTCATGTCGCTCAGGAAGCAGGTGGTCTTCAACACCTTGCCGGTATCCGAACCGGCTGCCTTCAATACTGCAACCAGATTCTTCATCACCTGCTCGGCCTGGGCTTCGATACCACCGGCGACGATGTCCATGGTGGTGGGATCGAGCGGGATCTGCCCGGAGGTGAAGATCAGCTCTCCCAGCTTGGTGCCCTGTACATAAGGTCCAATTGCGGCAGGTGCCTTGTCGGTTGCAATCACTTCTTTAGCCATTCTTGTCTGTCCCCTTCTATGGCACTTACTCGCTCTCTTCTTCGCCCTGCTTGCGCTGTCGGATGTAGAGATACACGGTATGTTTGGAAATATTCAGCTTGTCCGCGACCAGGTTGATCGAGTCCTTGATATCAAATATGCCCTTCTCGAACAGCTGGGTCACGATAAAACGATTCTTGGCATTGTTCGCCACGGTGGGATCGCGGTTGATCTCGTCGATGGTGTTGTCCACCGTCTGGGCAACCAGCTCTTCCACACTGTTGGCGAAGGTCTCCGGCGATTGACGCTCCACCTGTTGCGGGGTCGGGAAGAACTCGGCCACGAATTCGTGGAAAGGTGCATTGATATGCAGGTTAATGCAGATGAGGCCGACAACCTGCTTGTCACCGTTGCGAATGGCAATGGTGCTCGACTTCATCAGCGCGCCGGTGCGACTGCGCGCAAAATAGCTCTGGGTGTGATCCTGGCCGGTACGCTCGATATCCTTGAGCATCCGCAGGGCGAGATCCGTGATGGGCGCCCCCAGGGTTCTCCCGGTGTTAAATCCATTTGCAATCTTGATCACTGACTCATGCAGATTTTCCAGGGAATGAAGCACTACCTCGCAGTGCTTGCCGAACAGATCGGCCAGGCCCTCGATGAGACCTTCATATGAACGCAACAACTCCCTGTCTTCGTCTGTAAAAGCGCGACCGCTCAGTTGATCTTCGGGAAGCAGTACTTCCTCGATACCGACAGCCATGTTCTACCCCTGTAATAACCATTCAACTTTCTCGAGTTTTCAATTGCGGGGGGGCAATGTCAACTTTTTTTGATTTTTTGCTCTATAACCTTGCACTGGATCATCCCCTGCCCCGCTCCGACACGCGCCAGGTGCCGGATGAGAAATAAAAAAAGGACCCCTGGAAGGGGCCCTTTCTCATCACTGCAGCGGAAGATTACTCTTCGTCAAAGCTGCCGGCTGCGTTGAGCAGATCCGCCAGATTTTGCTGAGCTTCATCGGCAGTCACCTGCGGCACACCAACAGCACGGGCTGCGGCGGCACGCTGGTTGATCCGGCTGTGGTGGTAGGCAAAGCCAGTACCCGCCGGGATCAGACGACCTACGATCACGTTCTCTTTCAGGCCACGCAGTTCATCACGCTTGCCGCCAACGGCCGCTTCGGTCAGAACCCGGGTGGTTTCCTGGAAGGAAGCCGCGGAGATGAAGGACTCGGTGCTCAGAGATGCCTTGGTAATACCCATAAGGATATGACGGTAGGTCGCCGGGGCCTTGCCCTCTGCAACCAGCTTACGGTTGGCAATCTTCACACGAGCTACTTCAACCTGCTCGCCTTCGATGAGATCGGTGTCGCCAGCGCTCAGGATCTCGCACTTACGCAGCATCTGACGAACGATGACTTCGATGTGCTTGTCGTTGATCTTAACGCCCTGCAGACGGTAAACGTCCTGCACTTCGTTGGCGATGTAGTTGGCGACCGGGCTGATACCGCGCAGACGCAGGATGTCGTGAGCAGACTCAGGACCGTCCGCCAGGACTTCACCCTTCTCAACTTTTTCACCTTCGAACACGTTGAGGTGACGCCACTTCGGAATCATCTCTTCGTAGATCTCGCCACCGTCGGTCGGGGTGATGACCAGACGGCGCTTGCCCTTGGTCTCTTTCCCGAAGGAGATGGTACCGGAGATCTCGGCCAGGATAGCCGGTTCCTTCGGTTGACGCGCTTCGAACAGATCCGCAACGCGCGGCAGACCACCGGTGATGTCCTTGGTACCGCTGGACTCTTGCGGGATACGCGCAACCGCGTCACCCACGCCCACGTTGGCACCATCTTCCAGGTTCACGATGGCCTTGCCCGGCAGGAAGTACTGGGCGGGAACATCGGTACCCGGGATCATGACATCCTTGCCGTTCAGGTCGACCAGTTTCACGGTCGGACGCATCTCTTTACCGGCACTCGGACGCTCGTTGACATCCAGCACGACGATGGAAGAGAGACCGGTCAGCTCGTCGGTCTGACGAGTGATGGTCACGCCGTCGATCATGTGTTCGAAGTGCAGACGACCTGCCACTTCGGTGATGATCGGGTGAGTGTGCGGATCCCAGTTCGCGACGGTGTCACCGGCGTTCACGGCTTCGCCATCCTTCACTTCCAGGACGGAACCGTAAGGCAGCTTGTGGCTTTCCTTGGTACGGCCCATCTCGTCCATGATGGTCAGCTCGGTGGAACGAGAGGTGATGACCAGCTTGTCGGAGTTGTTGGTAACGAACTTGGCGTTTTGCAGCTTGATGCTACCGGTGTTCTTGACCTGGATGCTGCTCTCGGCAGCAGCTCGGGATGCGGCACCACCGATGTGGAAGGTACGCATCGTCAGCTGGGTACCCGGCTCACCGATGGACTGGGCGGCGATAACACCGACAGCCTCACCCTTGTTCACCAGATGACCACGGGCCAGATCACGGCCGTAGCAGTGGGCACAGTTACCGAAGTCGGTCTCACAGGTGATGGCAGAACGTACCTTCACGCGGTCGACGGAGTTGCGCTCGAGCTGATCACACAGTTGCTCGTCGAGCAGGGTGTTACGTGCTACCAGCACTTCATCTTCGGTACCCGGCTTGATCACGTCTTCGGCAACCACACGGCCCAGCACGCGCTCACGCAGCGGCTCGACCACGTCACCACCCTCGATCAGCGGAGTCATCCACAGACCTTCGGTTGTGCCGCAATCGTCCTCTGTGATCACCATGTCCTGTGCCACGTCAACCAGACGACGAGTCAGGTAACCGGAGTTCGCAGTCTTCAGTGCGGTATCCGCCAGACCCTTACGAGCACCGTGAGTGGAGATGAAGTACTGCAGTACGTTCAGACCTTCACGGAAGTTCGCCACGATCGGCGTTTCGATGATGGAGCCATCCGGTTTCGCCATCAGGCCACGCATACCAGCCAGCTGACGGATCTGGGCGGCGGAACCCCGCGCACCGGAGTCGGCCATCATGAAGATGCTGTTGAAGGAAGCTTGTTCTTCCTCTTCGCCCAGGGAGTTGACGTTACGCTCCTTGGACAGGTTATCCATCATGGCCTTGGAGACGCGATCGTTCGCGCTGGCCCAGATATCGATAACCTTGTTGTAGCGTTCGCCCGCGGTCACCAGACCGGACAGGAACTGGTCCTGGATCTCGGCGACTTCGGCTTCGGCTGCCGCAATGATGTCTTTCTTGGCATCCGGGATGACCATGTCATCGATACCAACGGAAGCACCGGACAGGGCCGCGTAGTGGAAACCGGTGTACATCAGCTGGTCAGCGAAGATGACGGTGTCCTTCAGGCCCTGCTTGCGATAGCAGGTGTTCAGCAGACGAGAGATGAGCTTCTTGCCCAGCGCCTTGTTGGAGACGTACTTGATCCAGTTCTGCGGATTGGCAGCCAGATCGGCCTCTTCGGCGGCGGTCAGTACCTTCGGCTCGTCGATCAGGGCGTATTCCATGCCTTTTGGCAGGATCAGGCTCAGGATCGCACGACCCACGGTAGTGCTCTTCATCTCGGTGTGCGGCAGCAGGGAACCGTCTTCCTGACGCAGGTATTCGGTGATACGCACCTTCACACGAGCGTGCAGATCGGCCAGACCGGCGCGATAGACTTTCTCTGCTTCTTTCGGACCGGCCAGCACCATACCTTCGCCCTTGGCGTTGATACGGGCACGGGTCATGTAGTACAGACCCAAGACCACGTCCTGGGACGGAACGATGATCGGCTCACCGGAGGCAGGCGACAGGATGTTGTTGGTGGACATCATCAAGGCGCGCGCTTCGAGCTGGGCTTCCAGGGTCAACGGTACGTGGACCGCCATCTGGTCACCATCGAAGTCCGCGTTATAGGCGGCACAGACCAGCGGGTGCAGCTGGATGGCTTTACCTTCGATCAGGGTCGGTTCAAACGCCTGGATACCCAGACGGTGCAGGGTCGGTGCACGGTTCAGCAGGACCGGGTGTTCGCGGATCACTTCGTCCAGGATGTCCCAAACGACAGCTTCTTCGCGCTCCACCATCTTCTTGGCGGCCTTGATCGTGGTCGCCAGACCGCGAGTTTCCAGCTTGCCATAGATGAACGGCTTGAACAGTTCCAGCGCCATCTTCTTCGGCAGACCGCACTGATGCAGACGCAGAGTCGGACCTACGGTGATAACGGAACGACCGGAGTAGTCGACCCGCTTACCCAGCAGGTTCTGACGGAAACGACCTTGCTTACCCTTGATCATGTCGGCCAAGGATTTCAGCGGACGCTTGTTGGAACCGGTGATGGCACGACCACGACGGCCGTTGTCCAGCAGGGCATCCACGGACTCTTGCAGCATGCGCTTTTCGTTGCGCACGATGATGTCCGGGGCGGCCAGGTCCAGCAGGCGCTTCAAACGGTTGTTACGGTTGATCACGCGACGGTACAGATCGTTCAGATCGGAGGTCGCGAAACGGCCGCCGTCCAGCGGTACCAGCGGACGCAGGTCCGGCGGCAGCACGGGCAGCACTGTCATGATCATCCACTCCGGCTTGTTGCCGGACTGCAGGAAGGCTTCCATCAGCTTCAGACGCTTGGTGGTCTTCTTACGCTTGGTCTCGGAGTTGGTCTGTTCCAGCTCCTCGCGCATGGTCTTGACTTCACCTTCCAGATCGATGGCGCGCAGCAATGCCAAGATTGCTTCGGCACCCATCTTGGCGTCGAATTCGTCGCCCCACTCTTCCAGTGCGTCCAGATAGTTCTCTTCGGACAGCATCTGGCTGCGCTCGAGGTTGGTCATGCCGGGTTCGATAACCACATAGGATTCGAAATACAGCACGCGCTCGATGTCACGCAGGGTCATGTCCAGCAGCAGACCGATACGGGACGGCAGGGACTTCAGGAACCAGATGTGGGCAGTCGGGCTGGCCAGCTCGATGTGGCCCATACGCTCACGACGGACCTTGGTCTGGGTCACTTCTACGCCACACTTCTCGCAGATCACACCACGGTGTTTCAGGCGCTTGTACTTGCCGCACAGACACTCGTAGTCCTTCACCGGTCCGAAGATACGGGCGCAGAACAGACCATCACGTTCCGGCTTGAAAGTCCGGTAGTTGATGGTCTCAGGCTTTTTGACCTCACCGAATGACCAGGAGCGGATCATGTCAGGAGAGGCCAGACCGATCTTGATACTGTCAAACTCTTCGGTCTTGGTCTGAGCCTTCAAAAACTTGAGTAAGTCTTTCACGTGTTTCCCCTGTCAGGAGTCTAACCTCGGCGCCCCTCTCGGGGCGCCCACGTCAATTCTCGAACAATAAGAGCGAGCTCTTACTCTTCGTCCAGCTCGATGTTGATACCCAGAGAGCGGATTTCCTTCAGCAATACGTTGAAGGATTCGGGCATGCCCGGCTCCATACGGTGGTCGCCATCCACGATGTTCTTGTACATCTTGGTACGGCCGTTCACATCGTCAGACTTGACGGTCAGCATTTCCTGCAGGGTATATGCCGCACCGTAAGCCTCCAGGGCCCACACTTCCATCTCACCGAACCGCTGACCACCGAACTGTGCCTTACCACCCAGCGGCTGCTGGGTAACCAGGCTGTATGAACCGGTAGAACGTGCATGCATCTTGTCGTCTACCAGGTGGTTCAGCTTGAGCATGTACATGTAACCCACGGTGACCTTACGCTCGAAGGCGTTACCGGTACGACCGTCGAACAGGGAGATCTGACCGGATTCCGGCAGATCGGCCAGCTTCAGCAAGGCCTTGATTTCGCGCTCTTTGGCACCATCAAAGACAGGTGTAGCGACCGGCAGACCCTTGCGCAGGTTACCCACCAGGGTACGTACGTCGTCGTCAGACAGCTCGGCGATGTTCACTTGCTGGGAGTCCTTCTCGCCCAGGTCATAGACCTGTTGCAGGAACTCGCGCATCTCGTGCAGCTCACGCTGCTCTTTGATCATGCGGTCGATCTTCTCGCCGATGCCCTTGGCCGCGAGGCCCAGATGCACTTCGAGGATCTGACCGATGTTCATACGGGATGGTACGCCCAGCGGGTTCAGTACGATGTCGACCGGACGGCCGAACTCGTCATGGGGCATATCCTCGACCGGACAGATCTTGGAGATAACACCCTTGTTACCGTGACGGCCCGCCATCTTGTCACCCGGTTGGATGCGACGCTTCACTGCCAGGTAAACCTTGACGATTTTCAGTACGCCCGGCGCCAGATCATCACCCTGGATAATCTTGCGACGCTTGTTCTCGAACTTCTTGTCGAACTCGGCTTTGAGCTCAACGTGCTGTTCGGCGATCTGTTCCAGTTCGATCTGCTTGGCTTCATCTTCGATGGCCAGTTCAAACCACTTGGAACGATCCAGCTTGTTCAGACGATCTTCGCTGTAACCGGCGGCCAGCAGCAGGTTGCGGGAGCGGCCAAAGATGCCGTCTTCCAGGATCTTGAACTCTTCGGTCAAGTCCTTCTTCGCTTCCTTCAGCTGCATCTCTTCGATTTCTTTGGCGCGCTTGTCTTTTTCCACGCCATCGCGGGTAAAGACTTGCACGTCAACCACGGTACCGTACACACCGTTCGGCACACGCAGGGAGGAGTCCTTCACATCGGAAGCTTTCTCACCGAAGATGGCGCGCAGCAGCTTCTCTTCCGGAGTTAGCTGGGTTTCACCCTTGGGTGTTACCTTGCCGACCAGGATGTCGCCGCCCTTCACTTCCGCACCCACGTAGACGATACCGGACTCGTCCAGCTTGGACAGAGCGGCTTCACCCACGTTCGGGATGTCGGCGGTGATCTCTTCCGGACCCAGCTTGGTGTCACGGGAGATACAGGCCAGTTCCTGGATGTGGATGGTGGTCAGGCGATCTTCCTGAACCACGCGCTCGTTCACCAGGATCGAGTCTTCGAAGTTGTAACCGTTCCACGGCATGAACGCGACGCGCAGGTTTTGGCCCAGCGCCAGTTCGCCCAGGTCGGTGGACGGGCCGTCAGCCAGCACGTCGCCCGCCATCACCGGCTCACCCAACATCACGCAAGGACGCTGGTTGATACAGGTGTTCTGGTTGGAACGGGTGTATTTGGTCAGGCTGTAGATGTCGATGCCGGCTTCGCCTGGCAACAGCTCATCTTCATTGACCTTGATAACGATACGGGAGGCGTCGACATAGTCGATCATGCCGCCACGCTTGGCCACCACGGTTACCCCGGAGTCAACTGCCACGGCGCGTTCCATACCGGTACCTACCAGCGGCTTGTCAGCGCGCAGAGTCGGTACGGCCTGACGTTGCATGTTCGAACCCATCAGGGCTCGGTTAGCATCATCGTGCTCCAGGAACGGGATCAGAGCGGCTGCGACAGAGACGATCTGTTGCGGGCTCACGTCCATGTACTGGATCTGGTCGGCGTTCATGAAGGTGGATTCACCCTTATGACGGCACGGGATCAGCTCATCTTTCAGACGGCCATCTTCGGAGGTCGCGGCGTTAGCCTGCGCGATCACGTACTTGCCTTCTTCAATCGCGGACAGGTAATCCACTTCGTCGGTGATCACACCGTCGATGACCTTGCGGTACGGGGTCTCGAGGAAACCGTACTCGTTGGTGCGGGAATACACGGACAGCGAGTTGATCAGACCGATGTTCGGACCTTCAGGAGTTTCGATGGGGCACAGACGACCGTAGTGGGTCGGGTGTACGTCTCGAACCTCAAAGCCGGCACGCTCACGGGTCAGACCGCCCGGGCCCAGCGCGGAGATACGACGCTTGTGGGTCACTTCGGACAGCGGGTTGTTCTGGTCCATGAACTGGGACAGCTGGCTGGAACCAAAGAACTCTTTGACCGCGGCGGAGATCGGCTTGGCGTTGATCAGATCCTGCGGCATCAGGGTATCGAGGTCGCCCAGGGAGAGACGCTCCTTGACCGCACGCTCGACACGGACCAGACCGACACGGAACTGGTTCTCGGCCATTTCACCGACAGAACGGATACGGCGGTTACCCAGGTGGTCGATATCGTCCACCTCGTCATTGCCGTTACGGATGTCGATCAGGCGCTTCATGACTTCGACGATGTCGTCTTTGGTCAGCACGCCGACGCCGGTCTCGTCTTCACGACCCAGACGGCGGTTGAACTTCATCCGACCCACGGTAGACAGGTCGTAACGCTCGGAAGAGAAGAACAGGTTCTCGAACAGCTGCTCTGCCGCTTCGCGGGTGGGCGGCTCGCCTGGACGCATCATGCGGTAGATCTCGACCAGGGCTTCCAAACGGCTGGAGCTGGAGTCGATGCGCAGGGTCTCGGACATGTAGGCACCGTGATCCAGTTCGTTGGTGAACAGAACCTCGAAGTGCTTGAAGCCGGCTTGGGACAAGTTGGCGACCGCTTCCAGGCTCAGTGCCTGGTTGGCAGTCACGACCATTTCGCCAGTTTGCGGGTGCGCGTAGTTCTTGGCAGCAACTTTGCCAACAACATATTCGACCGGCACCTCAATCTGGGTGATGGCGTCTTTTTCCAACTGACGGATATGACGAGCGGTGACACGACGACCGGTTTCAACCACCACGGCGCCATTGGCGATGATGTCGAAGGTCGCAGTTTCACCACGCAGGCGCTCGGGCACCAGATCCATCATCAACTTGCCATCTTTGACCTCGAAACCGATGGTCTCGAAGAAGGTGGCCAGGATTTCTTCGGAACTGAAGTCCAGGGCGCGCAGAATAATGGAGGCCGGCAGTTTACGACGACGGTCGATACGGACAAACAGGTTGTCTTTCGCATCGAATTCGAAGTCCAGCCAGGAGCCACGGTAGGGAATAACGCGGGCGTTATACAGTACCTTACCGGATGAATGTGTTTTGCCTTTATCGTGGTCGAAGAAGACGCCCGGGCTGCGGTGCAACTGGGAGACGATGACCCGCTCGGTACCATTGATGACAAAGGTGCCGTTTTCGGTCATGAGCGGAATTTCGCCCATGTAAACTTCTTGTTCCTTGATATCTTTGACGGTGCCGGCAGCTGCTTCACGGTCGTACAGAACCATACGAAGCTTGACACGCAGCGGCGCGGAGTAGGTCACTCCACGGATCTGGCATTCTTTTACGTCAAATACCGGCTCACCCAGGCGATAGCTGACATACTGAAGCTCAGCACTACCGGAGTAACTGGTGATCGGGAAAACGCTACGGAAGGCGGCTTCTAAGCCGTACTCACCTTCCGGGTCAGCCTCGATGAACTGCTTGAAGGAGTCCAGCTGAATGGACAACAGATAAGGCGTGTCCAGTACCTGGTCTCGCTTACCGAAGTCCTTACGTATGCGTTTTTTTTCGGTATAAGAGTAAACCATAGGGTTCCTCAGCTCGCTGATAAGTGACCCACTCTGTCCCCACGGGACAGCTCTGTCTCAACACCGTTTGTGTTGGCCCGGACGATGAGGCGGTCCGGATTGCTGGTGCACCGAGAGTCGTGAACGGTGTGAAATACTCTCAGTCTACAGCGCAAAAAGGCTGGTGAATAAAGATTCACCAGCCTTAGCCTGTTTTATCAGGCTAATCTACATAAATGCAGATTATTTGATCTCAACAGAAGCACCGGCAGCTTCCAGCTCTTTCTTCAGAGCTTCGGCTTCGTCTTTGGAGACGGCTTCTTTCAGATTGGTCGGAGCAGCTTCTACCAGGTCCTTGGCTTCTTTCAGGCCCAGACCGGTGGCGCCGCGTACGGCCTTGATGACGGCAACTTTGTTGGCGCCAGCAGCAGTCAGAACTACGTCGAACTCGGTCTTCTCTTCTACTGCTTCAGCGGCCGGACCGGCAGCAACAGCAACAGCGGCAGAAACACCGAACTTCTCTTCCATAGCTTCGATCAGCTCAACAACTTCCATTACGGACATGGAAGCAACGGCTTCGATGATTTGGTCTTTAGTGATAGACATGACAAAAATTCCTGATGTTGAATAAACTCAAACAGCCTAAATAGGCGAGAATCAAGCAGCAGCTTGCTTCTGATCACGCACAGCAGCGATGGTACGAACCAGCTTGCCAGCAGAGGCTTCCTTCATGGTAGCCATCAACTTCGCAATTGCTTCGTCGTAGGTCGGCAGCGTGGCCAGACGATCAATTTGTGCTGCGGCGATGAATTCACCGTTAAAAGCGCCAGCCTTGATTTCGAACTTTTGGTTCGCTTTGGCAAACTCTTTGAACAGACGAGCGGCAGCGCCCGGGTGTTCGTTAGAGAAAGCGATCAAGGTAGGACCAGACAATACGTCGTTCAGGCAACCGAATTCGGTACCTTCAACTGCGCGACGCAGCAGGGTGTTACGCACAACGCGCATGTACACACCGGCTTCGCGAGCAGATTTACGCAGGCTGGTCATCTTCTCTACAGTCACACCGCGAGAATCGGCTACAACTGCAGAAAGAGCGCCTTTGGCAGCTTCGTTGACTTCAGCAACAATTGCCTTTTTGTCTTCGAGTCCCAATGCCATTGGCTTAACTCCTGGATTGAATCCGGGTCTAGTTGACCCAGTACTGACACATCCCCCCTACCTTTACAACAGAGGGGAACGATGCGGTAGCAGGATTCCAGAAGAGAAAGAAATCTTTCTCGCTGGGTTTCCGGCACCGTCTACGCAGGAAGGATTAAGGCGATTAGGCCACCTGCGGTCTTGGACGGAGGTCGAAACCCCCAACCAATCAAGGCGCAAAATTATAGATTAAATTTTGCGCCTTGTAAAACGCATCAATTAGGCCTGAGCTTCCAGAGAAGCTTGGTCTACGGCAACACCGGCACCCATGGTGGTGGAGATGCTGACTTTCTTGATGAAGACGCCTTTGGCGGAGGAAGGCTTGGCCTTTTTCAAGGCAACCAGCAGCGCTTCCAAGTTTTCTTTCAGCTGAACTTCGTTGAAAGAAACCTTACCCAGAGTGGTATGGATGATACCATTCTTGTCATTGCGGTAACGAACCTGACCGGCTTTGGCGTTCTTGACGGCTTCAGCAACGTTCGGGGTTACGGTACCCACTTTCGGGTTAGGCATCAGGCCGCGCGGGCCCAGGATCTGCCCCAGTTGACCAACAACACGCATGGCATCCGGGGATGCGATCACGACGTCGAAGTTCATCTCGCCTTTTTTGACTTGCTCAGCCAGGTCGTCCATACCAACCAGTTCAGCACCGGCAGCCTTGGCGGCTTCGGCGTTGGCACCCTGGGTGAACACGGCGACACGGATGTCACGACCGGTACCGTGCGGCAGTACAGTAGCACCACGTACGTTCTGGTCAGATTTACGAGCATCGATACCCAGGTTAACGGCGACGTCAACGCTTTCAACGAACTTGGCGGTAGCCAGTTCTTTCAGCAGGGCAATGGCTTCGTTGATGGAGTACTCTTTGGTACCGTCAACTTTTTCGCGAATAACGCGCATACGCTTGGAAAGTTTTGCCATTGTCTTAGTCCTCCACCACCAGGCCCATGGAACGAGCGGAACCGGCGATGCAACGTACTTTTGCATCCAGATCGGCACCAGTCATATCCGGCTCTTTGGTCTTGGCGATTTCTTGCAGCTGGGCAACGGTCACCTTACCAACCTTGTCTTTGTTCGGCTTGGCAGAACCAGACTGGATGCCGGCGGCTTTCTTCAGCAGGAAGGAAGCGGGCGGAGTCTTGGTTTCGAAGGTGAAGGAACGGTCGCTGTAAACGGTGATCACGACCGGAGTCGGTGAACCTTTTTCCAGCTTCTCTGTACGAGCGTTGAACGCCTTACAGAATTCCATGATGTTAACACCGTGCTGACCCAGAGCAGGACCAACGGGAGGGCTGGGGTTAGCACTGCCAGCCTTAACTTGCAGCTTGATATAAGCTGTGACTTTCTTAGCCATTACAAAAATACCTCAAAAATGGGTTCTAACGCCTCGGAGACATGCTCCTGCAAACGGCTCCCCAACAAATAAAGGGGCAGCGAATTATAGAGATAATCGCTGCCCCTGACAACCGTTAACGAACAGAGTTTAATCAGCCTTTCTCGACTTGACCAAAATCCAGTTCGACCGGTGTTGAGCGACCGAAGATCAGAACGGAGACCTTCACGCGGCTCTTCTCGTAGTCCACCTCTTCAACGGTACCGTTGAAGTCGGCAAACGGACCATCGGCAACCCGCACCATTTCACCCGGTTCAAACAGGGTTTTCGGACGCGGCTTGTCATGGGCATCTTGCAGACGGTTGAGGATGGCATCCGCTTCTTTATCAGAGATAGGAGCAGGACGATCGGAGGTGCCACCGATAAAGCCCATCACACGTGGTACGTTGCGTACCAGGTGCCATGTGGTTTCATCCATCACCATCTGGACCAGGACATAGCCCGGGAAAAATTTGCGCTCACTCTTGCGCTTCTGGCCAGCACGCATCTCGACCACTTCTTCGGTCGGGACCAGCACTTCGCCAAACAGCTCTTCCATGCCATGCATCTTGATATGTTCACGCAGGGACTTGGCAACCCGGCCTTCGTAGCCGGAAAATGCCTGCACGACATACCATCTCATACGCTGTTCACGTTGTTCAGTCATGGCTTATCCTTACACACCGGTAATCAGGTTGACCAACCAGACCAAGGCACCGTCCAGAACGAACAGCAAGAGCCCCATCACGGCGGTCACCGCCAGCACAATCAGGGTTGTCTGAATGGCTTCCTGGCGGGTCGGCCATACGACCTTGCGGACTTCCAGGCGAGACTCACGAGCAAAAGCCAGTGTTGCCTTACCTTTGGTGGTTTGCAGGGCTACTGCACCTGCAGCAGCGATGACAACGACCACACCCAGGGCGCGGACGGCGGCGACAACGTCGGTCAGCAGGTAATTACCTACTACTGCGGCCGCCAGAATGATGAAAACCAGGCCCCAAAGCAGGGTATCCTTGCTTCCGCCCTGACCCTCAGAACTAACACTCATACAACCCACCTGTATCTGACGTAACCAAAGACACAAAAGCCCCGTACGAGACGAGGTATATGGCAGGGGCGGCAGGACTCGAACCCGCAACCATCGGTTTTGGAGACCGCTGTTCTACCAATTCGAACTACGCCCCTACATAAGAAAGCCCCTATTATAGGGGCTTTGCTTTATTTATGTAAGCCAAGATTACGCGATAACTTTGGCTACAACACCAGCACCTACGGTACGGCCACCTTCACGGATGGCGAAACGCAGGCCGTCGTCCATCGCGATCGGCGCAATCAGGGTAACAACCATTTTGATGTTGTCGCCCGGCATTACCATTTCTACGCCTTCCGGCAGTTCGATGGTACCGGTCACGTCGGTTGTACGGAAGTAGAACTGCGGACGGTAGCCCTTGAAGAACGGGGTATGACGACCACCTTCTTCTTTGGACAGCACGTACACTTCAGATTCAAACTTGGTGTGCGGCTTGATGGAGCCCGGCTTGGCCAGTACCTGACCACGCTCTACGTCTTCACGCTTCACGCCACGCAGCAGGGCGCCAACGTTCTCACCAGCACGGCCTTCGTCCAGCAGTTTGCGGAACATTTCAACACCGGTACAAGTGGTCTTGGTGGTATCTTTGATACCCACGATTTCCACTTCTTCACCAACCTTCACGATACCGCGCTCTACACGACCGGTTACTACGGTACCACGGCCAGCGATGGAGAAGACGTCTTCGATAGGCATCAGGAACGGCTGATCAATCGCGCGCTCCGGCTCCGGGATGTAGGTATCCAGGTGGTGAGCCAGTTCGATGATCTTCTCTTCCCACTGAGCTTCGCCTTCCAGCGCTTTCAGTGCGGAACCACGGACTACCGGCAGGTCATCACCCGGGAAGTCGTACTCGGTCAGCAGTTCACGGACTTCCATTTCGACCAGCTCGAGCAGCTCTTCGTCGTCAACCATGTCGCACTTGTTCATGAACACGATCATGTACGGGATACCAACCTGGCGACCCAGCAGGATGTGCTCACGAGTTTGCGGCATCGGGCCGTCAGTCGCAGCGACTACCAGGATTGCGCCGTCCATCTGGGCAGCACCGGTGATCATGTTCTTAACGTAGTCGGCGTGACCCGGGCAATCTACGTGAGCGTAGTGACGGGTAGCGGTGTCGTATTCTACGTGGGAGGTGTTGATGGTGATACCACGCTCACGCTCTTCCGGTGCCTTGTCGATCTGGTCGAAGGCGAAAGCTTTACCACCGAAGTGCTTGGCCAGCACGTTGGTGATGGCGGCGGTCAGGGTGGTTTTACCGTGGTCAACGTGGCCGATGGTACCCACGTTAACGTGCGGTTTATTACGCTCAAATTTTTCTTTAGACATGATCGTCCCTCTAAACTAACGCTGAGTACGCGGTGGCAAGCTAACCACAGAACAGTTTATATGATGGATTTGAATCTGGGGGAGTAGAGAGGCTGGTGCTGACAGGCTGGTTCGATTGCCGAACTCACCCTAGGGTGTGGCTATCAGAGTTACCTGAGCCATATCAGCATCTTGGAGCGGGCAGCGGGAATCGAACCCGCATCATCAGCTTGGAAGGCTGAGGTAATAGCCATTATACGATGCCCGCATTTCTCTAACCCAAAGAACTCAAACCGCAGAGAAATATGGTGGAGGGAGAAGGATTCGAACCTTCGAAGGCAGAGCCGTCAGATTTACAGTCTGATCCCTTTGGCCGCTCGGGAACCCCTCCGTCACGTCGACGTCACAACGGTAATTCTGCTTGCACCCGTTGTTTTTATCGCATTTGCCGAGCAAATAGACGACAGACATCTAAGCGTCGCGCATTTTATGGTAAGGATTTTGGGGATGCAACCATTGCGCCTTGCAAAATGTGCATTATTGCTGGGAAGAGTACAAAAAACCGTACCCTCTGTGCTCGAACCCGCCACATCCCTTGTCGCTCCCGATCCCTTGGTGTATGGTCGCCCTGCCCAAGAAACAGTGATGACACCATGACCACAGAGCATAACCCCTATTTGCAATTCACCCGCGAACAATGGGCGTTATTGCGTGATGCAGTCCCCCTCACCCTGACGGAGACGGATCTGCACACCCTGCGCGGGATCAACGAGAAGGTGTCATTGCGGGAGGTGGAAGAGATCTACCTGCCCCTCTCCCGTCTGCTCAATCTCTACGTCAAGGCCAAGCAGCGCCGCAGCCGGGTGCTGGAGCAGTTCCTCGGCCAGTCTCGCGGCAAGGGCACCTATATCATCAGCATCGCCGGCAGCGTGGCGGGGGGCAAGAGCACCACGGCCCGCATCATGCAGGCGTTGCTGGAGCGGTGGCCGGAACACCCGCGGGTGGAGCTGGTGACTACCGATGGCTTCCTCTACCCCAACAAGGAGCTGGAAGCCCGCGGCCTGATGCGCCGCAAGGGATTCCCGGAATCCTACGACATCCGCCATCTGGTGGAGTTCGTCGCCAATATCCGGGCCGGTCATGAGCGGGTCGAGGCCCCCGTCTACTCCCACCTCATCTATGACATCCTGCCCGATGAGAAGAAGGTGGTGGAACAGCCGGACATCCTGATCCTGGAGGGGCTCAATGTGCTGCAGAGCGGCATGGATTACCCGCAGGAGCCCCATCGCGTCTTCGTGTCAGATTTTGTCGACTTCTCCATCTATGTGGATGCGGACACAGAACTGCTGCGAACCTGGTATGTGGAGCGTTTTCTCAAGTTCCGCAGCGGCGCTTTCTCGGATCCCGACTCCTACTTCCACCACTACGCCAAGCTGGCGGAGAGCGAGGCCACCGAGATCGCCAACAACATCTGGCAGGATATCAACTATCTGAATCTGCAAGAGAATATCCTGCCGACCCGGGAGCGGGCCAATCTGATCCTGACCAAGGGTAACGAGCACGCCATCGAGCAGATCAAGCTGCGCAAATGATGGTGCTGGCGAAGACAAAAGCAACAAAGGGGGCCGATGGCCCCCTTTGTGATGGTGTCAGTCGACCTCAGTCGCCTCGACGCAGGGAGATCTCCCCCCCCAGGTAGAATTTGATTCCCTCCTCCGTCTCCAGCCGCAGGGCACCGCGATCGTCGATACCGCGGGCGATGCCACGGATCACCTGCTCCCCCATCAGCAGCTTCACCGGCTGGCCGGCGAAGTAGTCGAGCCGATTCCAGTTATCCACGAAACTTGCCAGACCGCTCTGCTCGAAGGTCACCATGGCCTGCTGCAGATGCTGGATCACGCAGGCGGCCAGCTCATTGCGATCCACCAGTTCGGGCTTGACGTGGCGCAGCTCGGACCAGGCCTGATCGATCTTCTCCCCCTGGCGCTCCGGCATCGCGAGATTGAGGCCGATCCCGATCACCAGATGACAGCTGGCCCCGGCACTGCCACTCATCTCCACCAGGATGCCGGCGAGCTTGCGCCCCTGATAATAGAGATCATTGGGCCACTTCAGCTCCACTCCGGGATAACCGAGGGACTCCAACGCCTGGACCACGGCCACGCCCACCGCCAGGCTCAGCCCCATGGCGGCCGCCATGCCCTGCTCGAGGCGCCAGTACATGCTCAGGATCAACTGGCAACCGAAGGGGGTGATCCAGGGCTTGCCACGGCGCCCACGCCCCGCGGTCTGGCACTCCGCCAGACAGCTCTCGCCGGATTGCAGCCCGTTCACCCGCTCCAGCAGATGCTGGTTGGTGGAGCCAATCACCGAGAAGCAGTGCACCGGTGCCATGGGGACCTGGGCCCGCAACTTGGCCTCGTCATAGAGTGCCATGGGCACCGCCAACCGGTAGCCCTTGCCGGTCAGACTGAACAGATCCAGCCCCAGCTCCTTGAGGGCCGCCATGTGCTTGCTGACGGCCGCCCGGCTGATGCCAAGCTGTTCGCCAAGCTGCTCACCGGAGTGGAACTGGCCATCGCTCAGCAGGGTGATCAGGGTCTGTCTGATGGGGGTCAGGGTCATGCCAGCACCTCGTCAAGCCAGGTCTCGCCGGTCAATCCCATGAAACGCACCTCGTGCTCCAGCACGACCCCGAATTGCTGTTCCACGCTGTCTCGCACATGGGCGGCCAGGGCGATGAGTTCCATGGCACTGGCCCCTCCCAGATTCACCAGCACCAACGCCTGCTCCTGGTGGACGGCGGCGCGGCCGATGGCAAACCCCTTGAGGCCGCACTGATCGATGAGCCAGCCCGCAGCCAGCTTGGCCTGCCCCTCCCCTGCCGGATAGAGCGGCATCTGCGGGTAGCGTGACTTCAACCCTTCTGCCAGTGCTTGCGGCACCACGGGGTTCTTGAAGAAGCTGCCGGCATTGCCGAGCCGGGCAGGATCCGGCAGCTTGGCCATGCGGGTGGCGCAGACGGTGTCGAAGATGGCCTGAGGGCTCGGTTGCTCGCCGAGGGCCGCCAGCGGGCCATAGCCCTGTACCGGCTGCCAGGCCTTGGGCAGGCTCAGGCCGACGGCGGTAATGAAATGCGTATCCTGGCAGGCGTGCTTGAAGATGCTGTCGCGATAGCCGAACTGACAGTCGGCGGCCGGGATGCGCTCCAGCTCGCCGCTCTGCCAGTTGAAGGCTTCCACATAGGTGCAGAATCGGGCCAGCTCGACCCCGTAGGCACCGATGTTTTGCACCGGGGCCGCCCCCACCGTACCGGGGATCAGCGCCAGGTTCTCCAGCCCGTGCCAACCCTGCTGCAGGGCATGGCACACCAGCTCATGCCAGCTCTCGCCAGCGGCGACGTGCAGCAGCCAGTGATCCCCCTCATCCTGCATCTCGATCCCCAGCAGACGGTTGTGCACCACCAGGCCTGCGAAATCGTTGCAGAACAGGATGTTGCTGCCGCCACCCAGCACCAGGCGCGGCAGAGCCGCCAGCTCAGCGTTGTCCCGCAGTTGCCGGAGATCGTCCAGCTCGGCCACATCGGCCAGCCAGAGGCAGTGGGCCTCGAGGCCCAGGGTATTGAGGGTCAACAAGGGGGCGTGGGGGGTGAGTTTCATCTGCGTGTCCCGACAAGAGCGAGGGGGCAGTTTACCCCAGAACCCCCGGGACGAAAAACCCGGGTACTTTTCGGACTCAAGCCGCTGGAGTAGAGTAACTCCTTCAGTCCCTTGAGGAAGTGTGAATGAACAACCAATTTGCCGTCATCGGGCTCGGCCTGTTTGGCAGTGCCTTGTGCGAAGAGCTGCAGCGGCAGGATGCCGAGGTGCTGGCCATCGATATCGACGAGGTCAAGACCCGCCAGATAGCGACCCTGTGCAACCATGTCATCGTGGCCGATGCCACCGACGAGGCCACGGTCGCCGAACTCGGCCTCGCCAACTTCGACATCGTCTTCGTCGCCATCGGTGACAGCCTGGAGACCAGCATTCTCACCACGCTGGTGTTGAAGGAAGCGGGCGTGAAGAAGGTGTGGGTCAAGGCCCGTGACAAGTTCCACGCCAAGATCCTGCAAAAGGTCGGGGCCGACAAGGTGATCAATCCGGAATGGGACATGGGGCGCCGGGTCGCCCAGAGCATGCTGGACAACCGGTTGTTCGACTATCTGGAGCTGGGCCACGACATGGTGCTCACCGAATTCGTGATCGGTCTGCAACAAAACGGTCGCAGCCTGGGTGATCTGCATCTGCTGCAGCAGAGCGACTTCCAGCTGCTTGCCATCAAGCGTGGCGAGGTGCTGCACAACGTGCTGACCGGCAAGATGGAGCTGCAACTCGGCGACATCCTGATCCTGGCCGGCAACAAGCACGCCATCGACCACTGGCTCGACACTCTATGATCAACTGGCGCAGCAACTACGCCTTCACCATGCAGCGGGATACCGAATCCCGCTGGAGTGAAGCCAAGCTGATCCTGGGCAGTTTCCTCATGATTCTGTTGGTCGGCACCCTGTTTCTGGTACAGCCTTCCAGCCACAAGGGCGAGGTCACTTTCATCAATGCCCTGTTCACCGCGACCTCGGCCATCAGCGTGACCGGCCTCGGGGTGGTGGATACCGGCACCGCCTTCACCCTGCAAGGGCAGATCATTCTGCTCATCCTGATGGAGATTGGCGGGCTCGGTCAGATGACCATGACCCTGCTGCTGATCGCCATGTTCAGCAAGCGGATCGGCCTGCGCCAACAGGTACTGGCCAAGGAGGCGCTCGGCCAGGAGGGCTCGGTCAACATCGTCCAGCTGGTCAAGCGCATCGTCTTGTTTGCGCTCGTCTCCCAACTCATCGGCACCTGCATCATGGCCATCCGCTGGGTACCCGAGATGGGCTGGTCCCACGGCCTCTACGTCAGCTTCTTCCATGCGGTGTCGGCCTTCAACAACGCTGGTTTCTCGCTGTTTGCCAACAATCTGATGGATTACAGGGACGATCCCATCATCAGTCTGACCATCCCCGCCCTGCTGATCCTCGGCGGCATCGGCTTCACCGTCATCGTCGATCTGGTGCGCAACCGCCGCTGGCGCAAGCTGAAACTGCACAGCAAGCTGATGATACTGATGACCCCGGCCTTGCTGCTGCTGGGCACCCTGATGTTCTGGCTGCTGGAGCACGACAACCCCCACACCCTGGGGCAAACCAGCTTCGGCGGCCAATGGCTGGCGGCCTTCTTCCAGTCCGCCACGGCACGTACCGCAGGCTTCAACACCGTCGACATCGGTCAGATGGTGCCTGCCTCCCTGCTGTTCATGATGATGCTGATGTTCATCGGGGCCGGTGCGACCTCCACCGGGGGGGGGATCAAGGTGACCACCTTCGCCGTGGTGCTGCTGGCCACCCGGGCCTTTCTCACCAAGCGACCCCATGTGACCGCCTTCGGTCGCACCCTCTCTCCCCAGATAGTGACCCGGTCGCTCGCCATCATTATCGTCAGCGTCATGGTGCTGATGCTCTCCATGTTCCTGCTGACCCTGACGGAGTCCGTCTCCCTGGACAAGATCATGTTCGAGACCATCTCGGCCTTCGCCACCGTGGGGCTCACCACCGGCATCACCCCTGGGCTGAGCGAGCCGGGCAAGCTCATCCTGGTGTTGGTGATGATCTGCGGTCGTCTGGGGCCACTGACCCTGGCACTCATGCTGGCCAGACCGAGCGAGACCCGCATTCGATACCCGGAAGAGGGGGTCTACACAGGTTAATTAACTGCTTTAGCGCATTATTTCGATACAAAAGAGGGGCGAAAGCCCCTCTTTTTATCTTCAAGCAACGGCCTCGGAAAGCCTCAGGCCGCCTTGGTGCGAGTGGCACGCTTGCCCGTGCTCTTGCGAGGAGTGGTTGCACCTGTGCTCGTGGCGCTTTTGCCTCCACTCTTACCACTGCTGCCACTGCGGCGGGTGAAGCGACGCTTCCCTGCGCCCTCGGCCGCCTTGGGCAGAGCACTGAAACTGGCGCCGGAGTCCTGCCGTGCTCCCTCTATGAGGGCGTGCAGCTGCTCGGTGAGGGGCCCCATGAACTGCTGGTAGCTGGCGTGGCGCTCGGCGATCCGGCCGAGGTGTTGTTCCCAGAGCGCCGTCATGTCCGGCGTGGTGGCGGTGGCGGGCAACGCCAGGATCAGCGCCCGCCCGGTGGGGGTGGCCTTGATGCTCTTGCCCTGACGGACCAGAAAACGGCGTTTGAACAGCAGATCTATGATACCGGCCCGGGTCGCCTCCGTCCCCAACCCGTCGGTCTCCCGCAGGGTCTTGCGGATCTCGGGATCCTGCACATAGCGGGCGATGCCCGTCATGGCCGCCAGCAGGGTGGCATCGGTGAACGCCTTGGGGGCCTGGGTCATCTTCTCCAGCAGCTCACCCCGCTCACACAGCAATCTCTCCCCCTGACGCAGGGCAGGCAGGGTGCCGGCCTTCTCCTCATCGTCATCCTCTTCCACCCCGAGCAGCGCCTTCCAGCCCGCTTTCAGGATGCGTCTGGCCTTGGCCTGGAACAGGCCGCCGGCGATGCGCAGCAGCACCTTGCTGTCGTTGTACTCGAACGGTGGATAGAACTGCAGCAGGTATTGGCGGGCGATCAGACCATAGAGTTTGGCTTCATCCCCGCTCAGACTCCCCTCGTTGCCCCGCTTCTCGGTGGGGATGATGGCGTGGTGGGCATCCACCTTGCTGTCGTTCCAGGCCTTGCTGCGGATCTTGCCGTCCGCCTCGCTCACCGCCTTGGCCAGGGCCGGCACCGTGGCGGCGATGGCGTCACGCACCTGAGGCGCCCGGTTGAAGTGATCGCTCGGCAGGTGGCGGCTGTCGGATCTGGGATAGGTGATGAGCTTGTGGCGCTCATAGAGCCCCTGGCAGATGTCCAGCACCCGCTTGGCATCCATGCCGAAGCGCTTGGCGGCATCGATCTGCAGGCTGGAGAGGTTGTAGGGCAGCGGTGCCGACTGCTTGCGAGCCTGCTCTTCCACCTCCTCCACCAGGGCGTCCTGGCCCTGAATGCGCTCCACCACCTTGACGGCGAGCGCCCGGTTCAACACCCGCCCCTCCTCGTCCTGCCAGGGGGCGCAGGCCTCGGACGGCAGCCACTTGGCGCTGAACCGCTCGTTGCCCTGAGTCACCACATGGGCCAGCACCTCGAAGAAGGGTTTTGGCACGAAGGCATCTATTTCCAGATCCCGCCGCACCACCAGCCCCAGCAGCGGCGTCTGTACCCGGCCCACCGACAGCAGCTCGCTGCAACCGCCCTTGCGACCGAGCAAGGTGTAGGCCCGGGTCATGTTGATGCCATAGAGCCAGTCGGCACGGCTGCGGGCTAGGGCCGACACCGCGAGCGGCACGAACTCCTTGTTGTCCCTGAGTTTGTCGAGGGCGCGGCGCACCGCAGGCGGGTTGAGATCGCTGATGAGACAGCGTTGCACCGGTTTGCTCTTGGGATAGCCGAGAAAATCGATCACCTCGTCCACCAGCAGTTGCCCCTCCCGATCTGGGTCACCGGCATTGACAACGCAGTCGGCCTGCTTGATGAGCCGCTTGATGGCACTGAGCTGGGGCTTGGTCTTCGGCTTGGCCACCAGTTGCCACTGGCTCGGCACTATGGGCAAGGATTCCATCCGCCACTGCTTGTAGGCGGCATCGTAGGCGTCAGGCTCCGCCTGCTCCAGCAGGTGACCGATGCACCAGGTCACCACATCCCCCTCTGCGGTCTCGATGAAGCCCTCCCCCTTCTTGTGGGGCTTGGGCAGGGCATCGGCAATGGCGCGGCCCAGACTGGGTTTTTCGGCGATGAAGAGTCGCATGGCAAGCTGACCTGAACACTGTATATGCGAACAGTATACATGCCACCTCCGGCAAATCCCAAGCCTGCCGCCATCGTCCGTCATGGGATGACGACTGACCCTTGCCTCGTTCAAATTCGGCCTCGTTCGGGTCTTTTTTCAATCCCAAGACCGGTCCGGAGACAACCTCTGACGCCAGCCCGCCGTCAACGTCGCTGGGAACGGTAGCTAACTGATGGATTATTCGACAAAAAAATCATTGTTTTCAAAAATGTAAATATGACCGGGGTCAACGCCCCTGCCATCGATGACTACTACTATATTGGTATTATTTGATTGTTGGGAATGACGCCATGTTGGGAAAAATGTTGAGAAAGAGCTGGTTCTGGCTCCTGTTGCTGGGAGCCCTGCTGGGAGTCGCGGCCCTGGGGGTCACCGTCACCGTACTGCACAAGACCAGCTCCACCGAGTTTTGCGTCTCCTGCCACTCCATGCAGACGCCGCTCGCCGAATACCAGGGCAGCGTCCACTTCCAGAACGTGAAGGGGATCCGCGCCGAGTGCGCCGACTGCCACATCCCCAACGAGCCCGCCTCCTACCTGTGGACCAAGATCCGCGCGGTGAAAGACATCTACCACGAGGCCCTCGGCACCCTGGACACCCCGGAGAAATATGAGGCCCGCAAGCTGCACATGGCCCAGACCGTCTGGGATCAGCTCAAGGCCAACGACTCCGCCACCTGCCGCAGCTGCCACAGCTATGAGGCCATGGACATCCTGGCCCAGCGCCCCAACGCTCGGGCCGAACACCCGGTTGCCATCAAGGAAGGCCAGACCTGCATCGACTGCCACCGCGGTGTCGCTCACATCATGCCGGACATGAGTGAACTGGCTGCCGCCGGTGCCAGCGAGCTGGCTGCCGCCGCCGCCCAGACTCCGGCCAGCGTCACCACTCGCTACGCCATCGCCACCACCCCGCTGTTCCTCGACGCCAAGGCCAGCACCGACGAAGGCACCCTGATGCCATCTACCCAGGTCGAGATCCTGGCCAACGACAACGGCCGTGCCCAGGTGCAGATCGAAGGCTGGCAACAGGACGGGGTCAGCGAGGTGTTCTACGCCGCACCCGGCAAGCGGATCCTGAGCGTGCTGGTCGGCGACGCCGCCAAGCAGGCGCTGGTCACCGGCAAGAGCGAGACCGACGGCGCCACCAACCTCACCTGGCATCAGGTCAAGCTGACCGCCTGGGTGGATCAGAGCCAGCTCATCGGCGATCAGGGCAAGCTGTGGCAATACGCCTCCACCCTGATGTCCAACAACTGCACCGGCTGTCACGGCCTGACCGCCCTGGATCACTTCAATGCGAACCAGTGGATCGGGGTCATCAAGGGCATGGAATCGCGGACCTCCCTCACCCCGGAGCAGTCCCGCATGCTGACCCAATACGTGCAAAAACACGCCAGTGACATGAGTGCGGCCCACTGAGGCTGGAACAGAGGAATTTCCCATGACTTTTTTCAATGACCAAGACACCAATCTGTCCCGCCGCAACCTGCTGAAGGGGTTGGGCGCCTGCGCAGCCCTGCCGCTGCTGGCTGGCCTCTTCCCGAAGAACGCCCTGGCCCAGGCCATCAGCACGGCGCTGGCACAGTTCCCCACCCTGGTGCCCGCCCAGAAGGGCATACTGACCGGCGCCCACTGGGGAGCCTTCGAAGCCATCGTCTCTGATGGCCGCATGATCCGCGTGCAGCCGATCGCCGATGACCCGGCTCCGAACGAGCTCATCGACATGGCCCCCTTCCAGGTTCATGCCAAGAACCGCATCAAGTTCCCCATGGTACGCAAGAGCTGGCTGGAACACGGCCCGGGCGCGAGACCCGAGCTGCGCGGTGCGGATGAGTGGGTCAAGGTGAGCTGGGACAAGGCCATCGAACTGGTGGCCGGCGAGATCAAGCGGGTCCAGAGCGACTTCGGCCCCCAGGCCATTCACGCCGGCTCCTACGGCTGGAAGAGTGTCGGCATGTTCCACAACTGCCGCACCCTGCTGCATCGGCTGATGAACCTGGCGGGTGGCTTCACCGGTTATGCCGGTGACTACTCCACCGGCGCGGCCCAGGTGATCATGTCCCACGTGATGGGCTCCATCGAGGTGTACGAGCAGCAGACGGCCTGGCCGAACGTGGTGGAAAATGCCGAACTGGTGGTGCTCTGGGGGGTCAACGCCCAGGTGACCCTGAAGAACAGCTGGAACATGCCGGATCACGAGGGGCAGGCCGGTTTCAAGGCGCTCAAGGAGAAGGGCACCCGGGTCATCAGCATCGATCCCGTCTACAACGAGACCGCCAAGCTGGCGGGGGCCGAGTGGATTGCTCCCAAGGCTTACACCGACGTGGCCATGATGCTGGGGGTGGCTCACACCCTCTATAGCGAACAGAAGCACGATCAAGCCTTCCTCGATCGCTACACCGCCGGTTTCGACAAGTTCCTCGCCTACCTGCTCGGCAAGGATGATGGCCAGCCCAAGAGCGCCGAGTGGGCCGCCGCCATCTGCGGTGTCGAGGCCAAGGTCATTCGCCAGCTGGCCCTCGACATGGCGGCCAAGCGCACCATGATCATGGCGGGCTGGGGCATGCAGCGACAGCATCACGGCGAACAGCCGAACTGGATGCTGATCACCCTGGCCGCCATGCTGGGGCAGATAGGCCTGCCGGGGGGCGGCTACGGCTTCAGTTATCACTACTCCTCCGGCGGCAGCCCGACTGCCAAGGGCGGCATTCTCGCCGGCATCTCGGCGGGGGCTGCGCCGCAAAACAGCCCGGCCCCGATCCCGGTGGCCCGCATCGCCGACTGCCTCGCCAACCCCGGCAAGACCATCGACTTCAACGGCCGCAAGGTGACCTACCCGGACGTGAAGCTGGTCTACGTGGCGGGGGGCAACCCCTTCCATCACCATCAGGACACCAACAACCTGCTGGAGGCCTGGCGCAAGCCGCAGACCGTCATCGTCCACGAGCCCTACTGGACCGCCACCGCCAAACACGCGGACATCGTCCTGCCGGTGACCACCAGCTATGAACGCAACGACCTGGAGATGGGGGGTGACTACTCCCAGCGCTACGTCTTCCCCATGCACCAGTGCGTGCCGCCCCAGCACGAGGCACGCAACGACTTCGACATCTTCAGCGCCGTCGCCGCCAAGCTCGGCCTGCAGGAAGCCTATACCGAAGGCAAGGACGAGACCCTCTGGCTCAAGCAGATGTACGACGGCATGGCCGCCCAGGCCCGCGGTGCCAAGGTGGCGCTGCCGCCGTTCAACCTGTTCTGGGAGTCCAACAACTACATCCGCTTCCCCATCCCGGAGGCGAATCGCCAGTGGATCCGCCACGCCGATTTTCGCGAGAACCCGCTGCTCAATCCCCTCGGCACCCCGTCCGGCAAGATCGAGATCTTCTCCAGCACGGTCGCGGGCATGAACTACGTCGACTGCGCCGGCCATCCCAGATGGTATGAGCCCAAGGAGTGGTACCAGAGCGAACAGGCCAACCGCTATCCCCTGTCGCTGAACACCTCCCACCCCACCCAGCGGCTGCACTCCCAGCTGGACAACACCCCGCTGCGGGACAAGTTCGCCATCGCCGACCGGGAGGCCATTCTGATCCACCCGGATGATGCCAAGTCACGGGGCATCGCGGACGGGGATCTGGTGCGCGCCTTCAACGAGCGTGGCCAGATCCTGGTGGGCGCCCTGGTGTCGAAAGACATCCGCCCCGGGGTGGTGCGTGTCTGCGAGGGTGCCTGGTTCGATCCGGCCAAGCCGGGCGAGGTGGGCAGCATCTGCAAGAACGGCAACGTCAACTGCCTGACCTTCGACGAGGGCTCCTCCAGCCTGGCGCAGGGCAACTGCGGCCACATGGCCCAGCTGGAGATCGAGAAATACAGCGGGCCCGCGCTGAACAACACGGCCCACGAGGTGCCGGCCAACGCCTGATCCCGGATCCTGGCCATGAAAAACGGCGCCTTCGAGGCGCCGTTTTTTTGTTTGGTGGGAAAACCCGGAATGGAGGCGGGCAGAAAACCCGCATTCAGCAGCATATCCAGCTGCCTGATGCGGCATCTACGGTGTGACGTCTCCTAGAATTCACCCTCGACCATATACTCCTCTGCACACTCCACCAGCTGTGGCCAGAGATCCTCCGGCACCCAGGCCTCGGGGTCATCCTCGTCACCGTCGTACTGGCTCCAGAAGAAGGCCCGCAGCCCGCTGGCGAAATCGTCGCTGATCTCCGCCAGTTCTGACAAGGGCCCCAGCCAGGCGATGCGGCGCAGACCGGAGGCGAGGTCGTTGATGGCATCCATCAGGCTGCGATCGTCCAGGCTCTGCTCCACCAGCAGGGTGAAACGCTCCCGGGCGCTCTCGGTCTGATCCTCATCCAGCTCTCCCACGTCCGCCAGCAGGTCGACGAAATCTTCCAGCAGGAAGGCGATCAGGGCATCCCTGTCTTCGAACCACTGGATCTGGGCGCCCTTGGTACCCAGCACGGAGGCATCGAACGAATCGTCGAGATGACACAGTGCCCACGGATTATCAGTCATTGCTACTCTTCCTACCCCTTGAAATAAGGACTTTATCTTAAGCCGGACGCCCGTCCCTTGCCAGCCCGGACGGGTCGGCGCCTCATGGCAACGTCGGTGGCCTAGCTCTCGATCCGGGCCACCTTGGGCAGGGAGAGGGAGGCGGCCAGGCCACCAAGCTCGGCCCGCCCCATGATGAGGCTGCCACGATAGGCTTCCGCCAGATCGGAGACGATGTTGAGGCCAAGCCCGGAGCCCGGCACCTTCTCGTCGAGGCGCACCCCGCGCAGCACCGCCTTGGCAATCTGATCCTCGCTCATGCCGGGGCCATCATCCTCGATGCGCAGGGTGATCCAGCCCCCCAGCTCGGCGCTGGAGACCCGCAGCCGACCGGCGGACCACTTGAAGGCATTCTCCAGGAGGTTGCCCACCATCTCGTCAAAGTCCTGCTCCTCCACCCCGACCGCCAGGTTGGCGGGCACCTGCAAATCCACCTCCTTGCCCGGGTAGAGACGGGAGAAGGCGCGGCAGATGTACTCCACCCGGGCCCGCACCGGGGTCGACACCCCCAGGATCTTGGCGGCGCCGGTCACCCGGGCTTTGCCGAGGTGATAATCGATGTGGCGCTGGATCTTGTCGAGCTGCTCGCCGATGGCGGCCTGATCCTCTGGCGGCAGCTGGGCCACCTGATTGCGCATGATGCTGAGCGGGGTCTTGAGGGCGTGTGCCAGGTTGCCGGTGTGGGCACGGGCCCGTTGCAACAGCTCGCCGTAGTGGTGCAGCAGCCGGTTGATGTCCTCAACCAGGGGCTGGATCTCCAGCGGATAGCGCAGCCGGAATCCCTCCTGATGGCCCTGATGAACCCGGCTCAACTCCCGGCGCAGCAGGTGCAGCGGGCGCAGGCCGTAGACGATCTGGAACATGAAGCCCAGCACCAGACCGGTGGCGGCGAACCCCAGGCCGAGGAAGAGGCTGATGCGGGTCTTCTTGAGGGTCTGGGTCAGCACAGTGCTGTCTTTCGCCATCACCAGGGTAAACACCCGATCCGAACCCGGCAGCAACACGGTGCGGGTCATGATCAGCAACGGCTCCCGGTTCGGTCCCTTGCCGACGAAGAGATCCGGGTCGCCGAAGGCGGACTTCAGGCCATGGGCGCTGAGGTGGGTATCCCAGAGGGAGCGGGAGCGGCCTATCACCTCACCCCCCAGCTCCAGTTGCCAGTAGTAACCGGAATAGGGCTGACGGTAGCGGGGATCCGCCATGGGCTCGGTGACGACCGGCAAGCCATTGTGCTGGATCTCGAGACGGGAGAGCAGATCGTAGAGCTGCAACCTGAGGCCATCGGCTTCCGCCTCCTGCCAGTAGTTGCGCATCATGGTCTGCAGGCTGAAACCGGTGGCGAACAGGAAGAGCCCGCACCAGACCAGGGCGATGGCCAGCAACCGGCCGCGCAGGGTGCGCACCAGCCTCATGACGCCACCCCGCGGTAATCGGCGCCAATGCCGGCGCCGCCGGTCAGGGGGATCATTCGTTGATCCTGTACCCGAGTCCGCGCACCGTCTCGATCAGATCGGCGTGGGTCTTCTTGCGGATCCGGCCGATGAACACCTCGACAGTGTTGGAGTCCCGATCGAAATCCTGGGCATAGATGTGGTCGATGAGCTCGCTGCGGGAGACCACCTTGCCTCTGTGCTGCATCAGATAACCCAGCACCCGGAATTCGTGGGCGGTCAGCTTGATGGGGGTGCCTTCATACCAGACCTGGGAGGCGGCCATGTCCAGGCGCACTCCGCCTATCTCCAGAATGGAGCTGGCATTGCCTGCGGCGCGGCGCACCAGGGCATGGACCCGGGCCACCAGCTCGGCCACCTGGAACGGCTTGGTGAGGTAGTCGTCGGCTCCGGCGTTGAGCCCTTCAATCTTCTCGTGCAACTGACCGCGGGCGGTCAGCACCAGCACAGGGGTATCGATCCCCTTGCTGCGCCACTCTTTCAGTACGCTCAGGCCATCGCGGCCCGGCAAACCGAGATCCAGGATGATGGCGTCATAGGGCTCGGTCTCGCCGAGGAAGCCCGCCTCGTTGCCATCGTGGCAGAGGTCGGTCACGAAACCGGTCAGGCGCAGCTGTTCAGCCAGCTGGCCCGCCAGGATCTTTTCATCTTCAACTATCAGAATGCGCATGAATCTTCGTCCAAGGTGTGATTGCCAACGGCAAGGGAGTTGATGTCCCCGCCTGCGCGGTTCGGGACAAGGTGCGGAACTGTGTCCGGTACGGGCAAGCCGGAGGAGTCAGCAGACTCACTCTTCTTCCGGTGAGGGGCGGGGCTCGAACAGGCGCTCAAGATGGTGCCCATTGAGCCATACCATCTCCAGATTATCGGCCCGATAGCCCACCTTGATCACGCTGTTTTCGTCGTCGATGAGCTTGAGTTCATAGAGCCAGACACCGTCTTCCTCCCCCAGATCGACGCGCAGCACCCGTACCGGCAGGCGGGAAGCCACCTCCATCAACTCATGAAAAGGCCGGATCTTCCCCTCGCTGACCGCTTGCTGCAGCAACGCCTCGTTCGGCATGGCCGCCTGGACCAGGGCCGGCAGCAACAGGGCCAACAGGGGCAGGGCTCTATTCATGGGTGATTCATCTCTTAAAACCTAACATAATGGCGTTTATAGTGTGCCAGCCATGAATCCGGAATGAATATGATCCCACGCAGTATCCTGCTGATCCTTTGTCTTTTTTCTGCATCTGGCTGGGCAACATTGACCCGCCTGGACATGCCGACCCTGGTCAAGCTGCTGCTGGCTCAAGGGTATCACGACATTCGTGAAATTGAGCTGGAAGGGGACAGATTTGAGGTGCGCACCCTGGATGCCAGGGAGCAGAAGGTGCGACTGAGCGTCGATGCCTACACCGGCGAGATCACCCAGCAAAAAGAGGCCGAATAAGCCTCTTTTTTCTGGGTGAAACGTCGTCCGGGCTCAGGCCTCTTTCAGGTCGGTCCGTCGCTGCTGGCGCTGGCGCCAGGGCCGCAGCAGTTTTTCCCGCCTCGGCACCAGCAGGGCGCAGGCCATCATCAGATAGACTAGCGGCTCCTGCCAGCCGCTCTTGACCGACCACCAATAATGAATGGGCACCAGCAGGGCCAGGGCATAGATCCAGTTGTGCAGCCGCTGCCAGCTCGGCCCCATGGTCCGCAGCAAGGCCGGGATTGAAGTGATGCTCAGGACGAGCAGGATCAGCAGGGCCAATGCCCCCACCACGATGTAGCTGCGCTTAACCAGCTCGCCGCCGATCAACCCCCAGTCGAATTGCAGATCCAGCCCGAGCCACACCATGAAGTGCAATCCCGCCCAGGCGGCGCACCAGAGCCCGAGCGGGCGGCGCAGCTTGATGAGCTGCCCCTGGCGCCAGCGTTTGGCCAGCGGCGATACCAGCAGGGTCAGCAGCAGCAGGTGCAGGGCTCCCTTGCCGAGGTAATGAGTCAACCCCTGCACCGGGTCTCCCCCCAGCAGGCCTGCCGGCACGGCATAACCGAGCCACAGCAGAAAACCCAGCGATCCCAGATGCACCAGGGCCCGCAATCCGGTGATATGACGCGCCGTCAATCTCAATGCCATGGCTTCAACCCCACTTCGCAAGAGTCACTCCTGCCGCCGCCCTGCCGAACCTCGGCCCGGGTTAGCGCCCCCATTCTCAATACCATTTGCGCAGATCCATCCCCTGATAAAGAGAAGCCACTTCACCGCCATAGCCATTGAACATCAGGGTCGGCTGACGCTTGGCACCGAAGATGCCCCCTTCGCCGATGAAGCGCTCGCTGGCCTGACTCCAGCGCGGGTGATCCACCTGTGGATTGACGTTGGCGTAGAAGCCATATTCGTTCGGCGCCAGCAGATTCCAGGTGGTGGGAGGCATCTCCTCTACCAGCCGGATGGAGACGATGCTCTTGATGCTCTTGAAGCCATACTTCCAGGGCACCACCAGCCGGATGGGCGCCCCGTTCTGGGCGGGCAGCGTCTTGCCGTAGAGCCCCATCGCCAGAAAGGAGAGCGGGTGCATCGCCTCGTCCATGCGCAGCCCCTCCACGTAGGGGTAATCGATGCCGCCCCCCAGACCGCGGGACGCCTGCCCCGGCAGTTGCTCAGGATCGTAGAGGGTCTCGAACGCCACGAACTTGGCCCGGCTGGTGGGTTCTGCGCGGCGGATGATCTCCGCCAGCGAGATGCCGCTCCAGGGCAGCACCATGGACCAGGCCTCCACGCAGCGCAGCCGATAGATCCGCTCCTCCAGGGTCTGCTTGTTGATGAGATCCCACACATCCAGGGTGAAGGGTTTGGCCACCTCCCCCTCCACCTTCAGG
Source organism: Aeromonas sp. NJAU223 (assembly GCF_051125555.1). Lineage (NCBI taxonomy): Bacteria > Pseudomonadati > Pseudomonadota > Gammaproteobacteria > Aeromonadales > Aeromonadaceae > Aeromonas > Aeromonas sp. NJAU223. The sequence goes on from NZ_CP144204.1 coordinate 4,257,588, forward strand.
GTCCAGGGTTCCGGCTTGAGGTAATGGGCGTTGCGGGCCGGATCCCCCTTGTCGGTGCCGAGTTCATAGAAGTTGTTGTGGGTAATCGCCTTGTCCAGCGGAGTGAGGATCACCCCTTCCGGTCGAGTGGCCGCCTGGTAGTTGAGCGCCTTGGTCGCGGGGGCCGGCACCGCCTTCTCGGAGGAGAAGAGATCCAGCAGGCTGGCCTGGGCCGGGAAGGCCAGGGTCGCGGCGGCACCCAGTCCCAACCCCTTGAGGATGAGACGACGATCCTGATAGACGGATTCCGGGGTGACATCCCGTTCGGTCGGCTGATGGGGGGTAGAACGCTTGATCAACATGAGGAAACTCCCGGGGCTGTGAGGCGACATGTACTAAGACCGGCCCCGGCGAGATTTTATTTCACGGCTTACATCATCTGGTAGAGCGGCAAGGCCTTGGCCATGGTTCCAACCAGAAACAGCAGGACGAAGACCAGCAGAGGAACGATCACGTTTGGCGCCATCAGACTCACTCCAGGAGCAGGACAGGGCCTCTAACTATGGTGCAGCGTTCAAAAAGCCACCATGAATTTTTTTCGCGAGCGCAAGCGTATTCCCGAGTTGAAAAGAGTGACCAAGATCACACACAATCCCGCCCCTGCTTGCCGCCCTGCATTCGAGGGGTAGGCTGCCTGCTTTTCCGGATCCATCACTGAGAATCATGACATGAGCCCACTGATCGCCATCGCCATCACGACCGGTATTCTCTCCGCCGTCTGGGGTGGACTGGCCGCCGCCCTCGGTCTCATCTCCTGGGTCGGCTTCCTCGGCTGCACCAGCTATTTCGCCTCCAGCGGCGGCTACAAGGCACTGCTGCAGACCCTGCTGTGCAATGCCACCGGCATGCTGTGGGCCCTGTTGCTGATCCACGGCGAGAGCTGGTGGGGCGCCGGCATGGCGGGCTATCTGATGACGGGAGTGGTCGCCACTCTGATGTGCGTGCAGGCCAAACAACAGTGGCTCGCTTACATCCCCGGCACCTTCGCCGGTTGCTGCGCCACCTTCGGGGCAGCCGGGGAGTGGCAGCTGATCCTGCCATCCCTGGTGATTGGCGCCCTCTTCGGCTACCTGATGAAGGCGAGCGGGCTCTGGCTGTCCCGCAAGACCCAGGCACAGGCAAACTCGGTCGATCCCGCCCGCTCCTGACAAACGGCGCGCCATAGCAAACGGCCTGACCACAATGTGGTCAGGCCGTTTCGTTTTCCCCTAGGGCTAGGCTGCCGTTCAGCCCTTCAACTTGAAGTTCGCCGCCTCGATGCTGTGGCGATTCAATAACTTGTAAAAATCGGTACGGTTACGGCCCGCCATGTTGGCCGCCAGGGTCACGTTGCCTTCCGTTGTACGCAGCAGGCGGATCAGATACTCCTTCTCGAACTCGGCGCGGGCCTCGTTGAAGGAGGGGATGCCACCGACCCCGCCACTGAGCGCCGACTCCACCATGGCCGCCCCGATCACCGGGCTGCAACAGAGGCTGGCGAGCTGATCCACCACCCCGCAGAGCTGGCGCACGTTGCCGGGCCAGGCCGCTGCCGCCAGCAGGGCCAGCGCCTCCGGCGAGAAGCCGAGGGCGGCACAATTGTCGTGGCGACTGCGATAATCATCCAGCGCCTGGCGCGCCAGCAGTGGAATATCCTCGCTGCGGGCACTCAAGGGGGGCAAGGTAATGTTGGCGACGTTGAGACGGTAGAAGAGATCCTCCCGAAAACGCCCCTCCTCCATGGCCGTGACCAGATCCTGGTGGCTGGAGCTGATGACCCTCACCTCCGGGGTGCCCTGACCATATTCTGCCAGCACCTGCAGCAGTTTGGCCTGCAGGGACTCCGACAGGTTGCCTATCTCGTCGAGGAAGAGGGTCGCACCCTTTGCCTGGGCAAACAGGCCGGACTGGCCGTCCTCTCCGAACAGTTGCAGATCCAGCGCGGCCCAGGGCAGGGCGGCACAGTTGATGGTGTGCAGCGGCTTGTCGTGCCGGGTGCTGGCCTGATGCAGCGCCTGGGTCATGACCCCCTTGCCGGATCCCGACGGCCCCAGGATCAGCACCGGCACCTCCATGGTGGCGATGCTGCTCGCCTGGATCAGCAACTGTTCCATCTGTGGATTGCGGGTCTGGATGAGGGACTGCCACTCCTGCTGCTGCTTGGGGCGAGTGAGGCTGAGGGCATGTTCGATGGTCACCAGCAGCTCATCCTTGTCGATGGGCTTGGTGAGGAAGCTGAACACCCCGGAGCGGGTCGCCTGGATGGCATCGGGAATGGTGCCGTGGGCCGTCATGATGATGACCGGCATGCCGAGCCACTGGGACTGGATCCGCTCAAACAGCGCCAACCCGTCCATGCCCCCCATGCGCAGGTCGCTGAGCACCAAATCGGCCCGCTGCTGGCGTAACCTGTCCAGCGCTCCTTCGGCGCTGTCGGCGGTATCCACCTCATAGCCCTGGCTGCGCAGGCGCATGCTCATCAGTTTGAGCAGGCTGGCATCGTCATCCACCAGCAGAATGCGGCTCATGCCTTCTCCCCTTTCACCAGAATTGCCCCCTTCATGGCCTTGCCAGACGCACTTGTCATGGTTGGGTTCCACCATTGAGCTTACGCTGATTCAGCTGCTCATCGATGGTGGTGAGCTGTTCAATCTGGCGGCGCAGACGCTGCACCTCCTGATTCTGGTCATCCCGGCGGCTGTCACGGGCAAGCAGCTCCTCGCCGAGGGCGATCCAGCTGCGCAGGAAGGCCTGGGCATCCAGCCCGAGTTCGGGCAACAGGGTCTTGAGCTGATCCAGCCCGGCCCGGCGGCTCGCCACCGATTCGGAGGGATGGGTGTTGACCATGGCCAGGCTGACCCGGCTCTCGAGGTCACTGGCCCCCTTGAGGCGCTGGCGCTCCTGCACCCGCTGCTGGGGATGGCTGGCCAGCAGCCAGTCCGAGTACTGCAGGCGAACCTGCATCTCTTTATTGGCAAATTCCATGCGCTTGGCGATGGCTTCATCAGACGGGGTCGTGAGACTGCCCGACGGCAACAGGGAGCAGCCCGAGAGCAGGCTCATCATCAATATGGGCACAACGAATCGTTTCATTTTGGACTTCACTTCAGATCCAAGCAGGAGACAGGCAACGGCCTGTCTGACGTCAATCAATCTCATCTTCAATCACCCGGGCACCGGATATTCTGAATGGCGCCGGCTCGGGGTTCACTTCAGCGTCAGGCGAAAACAGACATCCGCCTGCTCATCCTCGATCAGTTTCAACTCGCCCCCCAGACTCATCGCCGACTCGCGGGCGATGGAGAGGCCCATGCCTGAGCCCTTCAACAAGCCCTGGCGTACCGTGCTGCCCTGTTCGAACGGTTCGAAGATCCGTTCACGCTCGGCAGGGGGAATGGCGGGGCCTTCATTGGCCACTTCCAGCCAGCTACCGCCCGCCTCCACGCCGGCCCGGATCCAGATCTGCCCCCCCTTGGCGCCGTAGCTGACGGCGTTGGAGAACAGGTTGTCCAGGATGAGCCGCAGGCGATAGGGCTCAGCTTGCAGGCTGAGGGGTTCGGACGGCAAGTGTACACTGATTTGCTTGGATTCCAGCGCCAGCCGGTACTCTGCAGACAATTCTGACAACAAGGGACCCAAAGGTACCGCAGTCAAGCTGAACGCCTCCTGCTGGCTGAGTCGATTGAAGTCCAGCAGCCGCTCGATCAGGGTCTGCAGACGGCGGCTGTTCTCCTCCAGCATCTGGCAGATCTCCTGCTGATCCGGGTTGAGGGGGCCCACCAGCTGTTCAGACAGCAGATCCGCCCCTTCCCGCAACACGGCCAGCGGGGTCTTGAGTTCATGGGAGACGTGGCGCAGGAACTGATACTTCTGCTGCTCCAGCTCCTTGAGCTTCTCGTGCAGCCAGCCGATCCGCTCCCCCAGCAGCACCAACTCGGCGGGGCCGTCCACCGGACGCTTGTCCGGTTCCACCCCGGCGCCCAGGCTCAGGATCCGCGACTCAATCTGACGTACCGGGTGGATGATAAGGTAGGTGAACAGCAACACCAGCAACAGGCTGAGCACGGCCACGAAGCCGCTGGCCCACAGGATCTCGGTCTTCAGGTCGGCGATGGCGGAGCGCATGCGTATGACCTGCTCATCGACCTGGCCGCCGGTGATCGCCTCCAGCTGATCGTTGAGCCGGTTGAACTCTTCAAATCTGCTGTTGTTCTCGTCGCTCTTGGCCTTGCGCAGATCCTGCAAGCCGTCCAGCCAGCTCAGGGCCGCGTCGAGATCGGTATAGATGGCTACGTCAGGAATGGACTGTTGATGGGTGGCAAGCAGGGCGCGATAGCTCGCCAGCTGCTGTTGGTAGCTGCCAAGGATGCGTTCGTCCCCCAGGATCGCGTAACGGCGCAGGGTGCGCTCCAGATCGACCGCCTGGGCACCGAGCAGGGTCGCACGGCGGGTATCGCGCACCGCCCGCTCCAGCTCATCGCTGGTCAGCTGGCTCAGGTGGGAGAGCGCCTGGCTGTCGTGCCAGATCATGCCTCCCAGGGGCATCAAGACCAGCACGAAGCCCATCAACACTACCTGAAGAAGAGAACGGGGCCGTACCTTGGTCATCTCGAACTGTCTCGCTTTTTCATGGGTGGGTCAGCATATCCGCACTCCCCCAAAAAGCAAAACCGGCCAGGGGGCCGGTTCGTTTCGATCGGGGGACTCACGCCAACCCGACGGATAACACACAGATGACGATAATAAAGGCCAATGCCCCGGAGGCGGTCAACAACGCCCATTTCATTTCAACACTCATATGAACCTCCTTTCTGCCAATCAGATTTGGATCACAACAGCTAAAACCATGTTAATTCATAGTGAACACGATAACCGTGAGCTGCGTATATATTTCAGACGAGCCCATCCCAAGGAAGCGGACAGTATGTTTTATCTCTGTAGCATTGGATCGAATCTGGAGCCTGCCCAACATGTCGGTCAGGCCGTCGCCGAACTGCTTGCCCGTTTCGGCCATCTGCGGCTGAGTTCGGTGATCCAGACCAAACCGGTAGGCATGCACTCGCGCCACGACTTTTTCAACTGCCTGTTCATCATCGAGAGCGAGCTCTCCCTGCCCCAGCTGAAAGCCGAGTTCGTCCTCATGGAGCTGGCCCATGGCCGGGATCGCAACGACCCCCAGTGCAAGGTGGCGGACAGGCCCCTGGATATCGACATCCTTGCACAAGGAGAACGAGACGACTTCGCGAAGGCCGGGGTGGATGCCTATCTGGAAGAGCTGCTGGCCGAATTCTATGGCCGGGGTCAGGTGCACGATCGCAAGGTGGCGCTGCGGCTGCCGACCAGCAAGGTCTTCATCGCCCCCCTGCTCGGGCAGGAGCCCGTCGAGCTGTGGCAACCGCTGGAGGAGGGCAAGATCCCGGCCCCACCGCAGACGGTGCATCCCCACCCCGGCGTCCCCCGCCACTGACCCATCCTGCTCCCCGGCCTGAGGCCGGGGCTTGTCCCTAGATGACCGCCAGGGAGCGGCCGCCATCCACCCGGATGCTGGCCCCCGTCATGTAGTCATTGCTCATCAGCAGCTGTACCGCCTGCCAGATGGGCTCCAGTCCTCCCTCCCTGGCCAGCGGGGTGCGCGCCAGCACCTGCTGGCGCCAGGCGTCCCCGTGTTCATCGAGAAACAGGATGGGGCCGGGCTCTATGGTGTTGACCCTCACCCCGGGCGCCAGCTCGCGGGCGAAGCTCATGGCGAGGGAATGGGCCCCGGCCTTGGTGGCCACGTAGGCGGCAAACTGGGGAGCGGGGGCGTGAATATAGATGTCGGTGATGTGGATGATGCCGGCATTGGGCTGGCTTGAGAGCTGGGATGCCAGGGCCCGATTGAGCGCAAAGGGCACCGCCATGTGCACCCGATAGAAGCGATCGAACTGCTCGTGCTGCGCCGCCGCCTCCGTCGCCTCGGGCTCGAAGGCGGAGGCATTGTGGATGATGAGCGCCAGATCCCCGTGGGCACGCAGGGCATCGATCAGTCGCTCCACCTCCCCAGCCTGGGCAAAGTCCGCCTGCACCAGTTCCACCCCGAGGGAGCGCAGCCGCGCCAGCTCCGGCCGCTCGCTGCGATAGCTGCCCGTCACTTGCCAACCGGCAGCCACCAGCCGCTCACACAGGTAGAAACCCAGTCGGCGGCCGCAGCCCGTCACCAATGCACGCATACCCTCTCCTTGTCTGACAGCGCCCGCCGATATCCCCGGCGGGCCACAACCTTGCGCCCCGCGCCTATCAATGGGCGAGGCAAAACCCATTGGCCCACCCGTCCTTTCGACGGGCATAGTGACTCCATTGAAACGTACGGAGACTCAAGATGCTACAAGTTCGCGATCATATGCAGCGCCTGACCCAGGCACTCACCCCCGGCATGGGCCTCGCCGAGGCGCTGGATCGGCTGCACGGCACCGGCCTGAGCGGTCTGCCGGTACTGGATGCCCAACGGCAGCTCGTCGGCTTCCTGTCAGAGCAGGACTGCATCCCCAGCCTGCTGAGCGGCAGCTACTACTGCGATACCCGCACCCGGGTCGAGGATCTGATGAACCGCAACCCGCTCAGCGTCGGCCCTGACGACAGTATTCTGGATCTGGCTCGCCAGATGACGGGCGCCAGGCCCAAGATCTACCCGGTGTTGCAGCAAGGCAAGGTGACCGGCCTCATCAGCCGTCGGCAGGTGATGGCCGCCCTCAACCAGCAGATGAAACAGTGCCAGGCGACCTAGAGCTGGTAGCGGCTGCGATCCCCGATATCGAAATGGAGCGGCATGCGCCACTTGGCCAGACTGAGCAGGCCGAGCAGCAGGCCGCTCGCCAGCGCCACCAGGGCACTCGCCCACGCCAGGTGCAGCGCCTCCAGCAGCCAGCAGAGGGGGAGCAGCACCGGCAGCAGCCGGATACCCGGGATGGCGAAACAGAACTGCTCCTTGAAGGCCAACCCGCTCAGGGTGGCCAGCGCCGCCCCCAGCACCAGTGCATCCGGCGCCCCGCAGGCGGCCAGCAGCAGTGCCCCCCATCCCAATCCCTGCAAGAGGAAGCGTATCCGCTTGTCATAGAGGTGCAGGCAGAACGCGCACAGGCCGCTCGCCACCGCCAGGGCCGTCAGCCAGTGGGATGGCGACAATAAATCCAGCCCCGTCAATGCACGACTCCCTCGACACAGGAGCAGCAAAGCTGCCAGACTGAGGCCGAGCCGATAGAGCATGACCGCCACCTTGTCGATGCCATCCAGTTCGCTTTCTATTTCAGGATTCGCCATCTGCTGTCGTCTCTGTGACATAGGTGTCGGCTACTATACCCAAATGATCGCGAGCCTGCCCCGCCCACTCAGGAGATGTGATTTGCGAGCCTTGCTGCTGTTCTGTCTGCTGTTGCCCTGCTGGCTGTCTGCCAAGACGCTGGTCATCGGCGGTACCATAGAGCCGCCCCTGAAGTGGCTGGATGCCGCTGGCCGGCCACAGGGGCTGGATGTGGATCTGGTCAGCACCATCTTCGGCGCGCTCAGGGTGCCGATCAGAATCGATCTGATAGAAGCAGGAGCCCGCCTTACCCGCAACGCCCAGAACGGCGAGTACGATCTGGTGCTGACCCACTCCTACAAGCCGGAGCGGGACGCCTACCTCCTCTATCCCAAGCAGGCTCACCTGCTGCACAGCTGGCACTTCTTCGTGCGCAAGGAGGACAAGGAGAAGATCCACTATCAGCAGCTCGCCGACCTCAAGCCCTGGCGCATCGGCATCACCAGGGATTTCGCCTATACCCCCGAGCTGATGGCCGCCAGCCGGGATCCGGCCTATCACTTCCAGGAGATCCCCATCAATGCCTTGCAACTGCGCAAGCTGATCGCCGGGCGCATCGACCTGGTGCCCATGCCCCTGGTGACCGCCTTTGCCCAGATCCATGAGGAGCATCTGGAAGGCCAGCTCGACTACCTGCCCAAGCCCCTGCGCACCAGTCCCTATTTCAACGCCTGGACCCGTGCCCGCGCCGATGCCGACACCCCGGCACTGATGGCCGCCTATGACGCCGAGCTGCTGCACATGAAGCAGGATGGACGCCTGCAGGCCCTCTACGAGAAGCACGGCATCCCCTATCTCGTCCCCTGAAGCGGCTCCGCCGTGCCGGGGCTGCCGATTCCAGCCTGGCTGAGGCAGTCAAACTCACTGCAAAATTAAATTTTACCTCTCTCTATATCCACCATATATCAATAAATCAGCGTATTTATCTATCTCATCCGCCATCGCCTCGACAAGTCGTCACTCCATTCACCTCCGCCACCACGGCCAGCCGCCATGCTCAGGGCTTCACGTCGCGCAGGATGGGGTTTTGCAACGAGATCAGGGTCTCGGTGGACTGGATCTCGTCGATGGTCTGGATCTTGTGGATCAGCACCGTCTGCAACTCGTCGATGGAGCGGGTCATCACCTTCATGAAGATGCTGTAGTGGCCCGTGGTGTAGTAGGCCTCCACCACCTCGTCCAGGGCCTGCAGCTTGGCCAGGGCCGAGGGGTAATCCTTGGCGCTCTTGAGGTTGATGCCGATGAAGCAGCAGACGTCGTAACCCAGCTTCTTGGGGTTCACCTGCACCCGGGTGCCCTCGATGATCCCCCCCTGCTTCATCTTCTCCACCCGCACATGAATCGTGCCCGGGCTGACCGCCAGCTGCTTGGCCAGCTCTGCATAGGGGATGCGCGCATTCTCCATCAGGGCGGTGAGGATGGCCTGATCGAGATTATCGATCCGATAATTTTCCGGCACTTTTTTGCACTCCCGTTAACGATACGATATTAATTCACAGCTTATTTTGAAGAAAAAAACACGACAAGCCTATTTCTATTATAGAATATTGAATTTAATGATTCATCTGTTGAAGAATCACCACATCCAACGGGTTCGAGACAGGTACTTCAGCATGAAACAGCACTACATTCGCAGCCAACAGCAGATCAGCTTCGTCAAAGAGATGTTCTCCCGCCAACTCGCACTGCAACTCGGTCTGATGGAGGTGCAAGCCCCCATCCTGAGCCGGGTCGGTGACGGCACCCAGGACAATCTCTCCGGCTGCGAGCATGCGGTGCAGGTCAAGGTGAAGACCCTGCCCGAGCACAGCTATGAGGTGGTGCATTCCCTGGCCAAATGGAAGCGCCAGACCCTGGGTCGCTTCGGGTTCGGCCCCGGCGAGGGCATCTACACCCACATGAAGGCGCTGCGCCCGGACGAAGACCGCCTCACCCCCATCCACTCGGTCTACGTGGATCAGTGGGACTGGGAGAAGGTGATGCCGAGCGAGCGCCGGGATCTGGCCTACTTGCAGGAGACGGTACGCGGCATCTGGAGCGCCATCAAGGCCACCGAGCGCGCGGTCTGTGCCGAGCACGAACTGACCCCCTTCCTGCCGAGCGAGATCCAGTTCCTGCACAGTGAAGAGCTGCTGAGCCGTTACCCGAACCTCGACGCCAAGGGCCGCGAGCGCGCCATCGCCAAGGAGCTGGGGGCCGTGTTCCTCATCGGCATCGGCGGGGCTCTGTCTCACGGCGAGCGCCACGACGTGCGCGCCCCGGACTACGACGACTGGAGCAGCGAGAACGATCTCGGTCAGGGGCTTGCCGGCCTGAACGGCGACATCCTGGTGTGGAACCCGGTGCTCAAGGACAGCTTCGAGATCTCCTCCATGGGGATCCGGGTCGACGCCGAGGCCCTGCGCCGCCAGCTCGCCACCACAGGGGACGAGGATCGCCTGCAATATGACTGGCACCAGGCGCTGCTGGCGGGCGAGATGCCCCAGACCATCGGCGGCGGTATCGGCCAGTCCCGCCTCGCCATGTTGCTGCTGCAAAAAGAGCACATCGGTCAGGTCCAGGTCGGCGTCTGGCCGGCGGAGATGAAGGCTGCCGTACCGGGCATGCTGTAAGAGATTGATTTGATTGCATCTGGTCCCGTGTTGCGGGAACCGATGCGATAGCGAAGCTGGTCAGCTGGGGTGGAGAGCGTATCCCGGCTGATTGTAAGGCGGGCGTGCCTGCCGACCTTGGGGCTTGCCCCTGCGATCCGCTCAACCCACCTCAGATCGCATCGAATACATTCCTCTCGGCAATCTTCGGATTGCCGCTTTTTTTGTCTTTTCCACCCGATTCAAGCCAGAAAAAAGGGGCCTGAGCCCCTGCTTTCATCATCACTGCCGTCAGTACGCCTTGCTGCCCAGCAGATGGCCATCCACCGGCGAGGCGAGCCCGTACTGGGAATACTTGCCGTGGAACGCCTTGGTGGTCTGGCCGAGATCCCCCTTGTAACGGGGATCCTGGGGGCGCTCCTGGCTGTTGATGTAGAAGGAGACGTCCCAGGCCTGCTGATCGCTCAGGCTCCCGCCCTGGGAAAGGGGCATGTTGCTCTTGATGAAGGCGGCGGCCTTGTCGATGCCATGCATGCCCGCCCCCCAGTTGTAGCTCTCCTTGCCCCACAGCGGCGGGAACACGAAGCGCTCGGCTACCTTCTTGCCCTCGCCGCTGGCGCCGTGGCAATCGGCGCAGCGCTCCCCATAGACGGCCTGACCCCGCTTGAAGTCAGGGGCCTGGGGCGGCTCGGCCACCGCGAAGAAGTTGCGGCCCGGCAGCTTGTCGCTGATGGCCGCCCCGCTCGCCAGCCAGTAGGAGTAGGCCACCAGATCCCGAATGGCCGGGCTATCATAGGCCGGTGGCTCGCCGCCCTTGGCATTCATGGAGAACAGGAAGCAGCCCTGCAACCTGTCTTCATAGGTGTTCACCTTGTTGTTCTTCTTGCGATAGGCAGGATAGGCGGGATAGGCCCCCCACAGCGGGCTGGCGCCGGGGATGATGCCGCTGCCCAGATGGCAGTTGCTGCACTGCAGGCCGTTGCCTGACTGCCCCTGTCCCTTGAGCTGCTGGGTGTTGACGAACAGGCTGTAGCCACGCTTGATGGCGGCCCCCATTTCGCCGTCCGGTACCTTCGACCAGTCGGGCACCTGATGATACTGGCCATCCGGCGCCTTCTCGCCGAGGGGGACGCTGAACTGATCGTCGAAGGATGCGGCCTGGGCAAATCCGGCCAGCAGGCAAAGCAGCAAATAGGACTGTCTCATTTCGCCACCCCCAACGTCGCAAAGTAGTTGGCCACCGCATCCACCTCGGCGTCGCTCAGGGCCTTGGCGATGGCGGGCATGGAACCCATGGCGCCATCCGGGCGCTTGTTCGCCTTCCAGTAATGAAGCTGACGCTTGAGGTAGGCAGGATCCTGCCCGGCAAGGCGCGGGAACAGCGGGCTTACGCCGATACCGCTCGGGCCATGGCAGGCCACGCAGGCGGGCAGGTTGCGATCCGGCTTGCCCGCCAGGGCCAGCCGCTCACCCGCTTCCATGTCCCCCGGCCACTTGTCACCGCTCCAGTGCAGGGGGATCTCCTTCGCCTCTGCCTGACTCGAGAAGTGCTTGGCGGCGCGGGCAATCTGCTCATCGCTGAGTTGATAGATGATGGGATTCATGAAGTCGCTGACCCGCTTGCCGCTGCGAAAGGCCCGCAACTGCTCGCTGATATAGGCTTCGGACTGCCCCCACAGGTTGGGGATGTTCGGCTCCTTGGGGACGCCGTTCATGCTGTGGCAGGTGGCACAGATCTCGGGCACATCCTGAACGGCCTGCTCCGCCATCGCCAAGGGCGACCCCAGACTGGCGCAAAGCAGGATGAGTGAGCATGGTATTTTCATCGGCAAAGGTCCCTCTTCTGAAAATAACAACATAATCATCAATGATATGCAGCGTAGCATCCCGGCCAGACGAGACCCAGCCCTATCTCCATAAATTGGTTATGGGTATAGGAGAGACGCGACAACACCAGTCCCAAGGCTGGCGTTGTCGTGCAGAGAGAAGATGAATGAAAGCGATGAAAATCCTTCTTTAACGGCCGTTCACGCCAGCATCAGGGTGACTTTCACCCCATTGTAGAGAATACCGAACAGCGACACGGCGAGCAGGAACAGGGATGAGATCAGGGCGATGCGGGGGCTGTGCCGGGCGGGCATCCAGCGCTTTACCAGCAGGACATAGAGGCTCAATACCAGCAGATCGAAGAAGAACCACACCAGGGAGAGGGTCAGGATGCTGGTGCCAAAGCGGGGCGTCACCGCGATGAACTGCGGGAAGAAGGCGACGAAGAACAGGATGTCCTTGGGGTTCGCCACCCCGATCATGAAGCCTCGCACAAAGCCGCCTCCTTCAGGATCGGATCCCTCGGGGGAGGGCTCTCGCCCCGCACAGGCCATCAGCCCGCGCACGGCCGTGTAGCCGATGTACAGGGACCCCACCCCGCCCAGCAGGTAGAGCCACAGGGGCGGCAGGGAGACCACACCGGCCAGGACCAGGGTGGCCAGCCCGATCAAAATCAGGGAGGCACCGTTGGTCCCGAGCAGGGTCATCCCGGCCTTGCGATAACCGTGGCGCGCCGCCGTGCCGGTGACGAGGGCCACCACGGGGCCGGGGGTCAGCAACAGCAGCAATACGGACAGGGTATAGGCCCCCAGTAGCGTCATGTTCATCTCGGTCATTCTCCTTTGTATCGATACCGGCATCGCCGCTTTTGTGCCCGGGCAATGCAGGCATGTCCTGGCTCCCAGACCGGATTCCGGCTGGCCACGCCATGGCAGCCATGATGAGTCGTTCTCACCCATATCCAAGCATGGCCGGCATTATTTCCCAGTAATGGCCGCTTGAGAAACGGGTAAAACTCCCATTCAATGTGAGCAAAACTCACACTGGCCTCGACCCATGTCACTCCCTCCCCTCTATGCGCTGCGTGCGTTTGAAGCCGCGGCCCGACTCGGCTCCTTCAGCAAGGCGGCGGCCTCATTGAATCTGACGCCGGGGGCCGTCAGCCGCCACGTCCAGACCCTGGAAGCCTGGTTCGAATGCGAGCTCTTCCACCGCCATGGCCCCAGGGTCGAGGTGACGGACGCTGGGCGCGCTCTGGCGGGACAATTGACGGAGGGGTTCCAGCGTCTGGAGCAGGCCTGCCACGCCTTTCGTAGCCATCGCCGGACGCTGCGCCTGAAGGCGCCGTCGACCCTGACCATGCGCTGGCTGCTGGAGGTGCTCGGCAACTTCCGTGCCCATCACACCAGCCCCAAGATAGAGGCCTCCAGCGTCTGGATGGACATAGACGGGGTGGATTTCGACCGCGAACCCTATGACTGCGCCATCCTGCTGGGGAATGGTCATTTCGGGGGCGATGTTGAAAGCAGGTTGCTGTTCGAGGAGTGGCTGATCCCCCTCTGTGCGCCAGCCCTGGTGGAGGATGCGAGCCGGGATCTGGCGATGTGCGAGCTGATCCATCCCTCGCCGGATCGCCGGGACTGGCGCCGGTGGCTCAAGGGGACCGGCATCCAGCCCGGTCTCAACCTGGCCGGCGGCAAGGTGTTCGACACCCTGGAGCAGGGCAATATGGCGGCCATCAGCGGCCACGGCATCTCGGTCGGGGATCTGCTGCTGAGCCAGGAGGCGATCACAAGCGGCCTGCTGGCCCTGCCCTTCGAGCAGGCTGTCGCCACCGGTGACGGCTACTACCTGGTGTGGCCGAGACAGACACCGTGCCGACAGCATATCGACAGTCTGTGCCGCTGGCTGCTCGACTCCAGACCACACAACACGCTACAAAACGCAATAATGACGAAATAAATATCTACAAAAACACAAGGGAAGCGCCCTGGTCACCGGGTGTCGCCCATAAAAAAACGCAGGCACCAGGCCTGCGTTTTTCATTAGTGACACCTTTTATGGCTGACTCATGGTGAGACCATTGCTGTCGGCTCCCAGCAGCAGCTTCTTGCCGGGGATGACCCGGCCGCTGAGCAGGGCCTGGGCCAGCGGGTTCTCCACCTTCTGCTGGATCGCCCGCTTGAGGGGGCGCGCCCCGTAGACGGGATCGAAACCGGCATGCACCAGCTTGGTCAGCAGCTCCTCGCTCACCTCCACCTCGTAGCCCTGGGACTCCAGGCGGCCCATCAGGCTCTTGAGCTGGATGCGGGCGATGGACTTGATGTGATCCTCGCCGAGGGGGTGGAACACCACGGTCTCGTCGATCCGGTTGATGAACTCAGGCCGGAAGCTGCGGGTCAGCAGCTCCATCAGCAGGCCCTTCATCTCCTCGTAATCCTTCTCGGCATAGTGCTCCTGGATCAGATCCGAGCCGAGGTTGGAGGTCATGATGACGACCGTATTGCGGAAGTCCACGGTGCGGCCCTGACCGTCGGTCAGACGACCGTCGTCCAGCACCTGCAACAGGATGTTGAACACATCCGGGTGGGCCTTCTCCACCTCGTCCAGCAGGATCACCGAGTAGGGGCGACGGCGCACCGCCTCGGTCAGATAACCGCCCTCCTCATACCCCACGTATCCCGGAGGCGCACCCACCAGGCGGGCCACGCTGTGCTTCTCCATGAATTCGGACATGTCGATGCGCACCATGGCGTCCTGGGTATCGAACAGGAACTCCGCCAACGCCTTGCACAGCTCGGTCTTGCCCACCCCGGTGGGGCCGAGGAACAGGAAGGAGCCAATGGGACGGTTCGGGTCCGACAAGCCCGCCCGGGAGCGGCGAATCGCGTTGGAGACGGCGTCCACCGCCTCCTCCTGGCCGATCACCCGGCTGTGCAGCTGATCCTCCATCCTCAGCAGCTTGTCACGCTCCCCTTCCAGCATCCGCGCCACCGGGATGCCGGTCCAGCGGGCCAGCACATCGGCAATCTCCACATCGGTGACGCGGTTGCGCAGCAGGCTGGTCTCCTGCATCTCGGCCTGGGTGGCGAGGTCGAGCTGTTTCTCGAGCTCGGGGATGCGGCCATATTGCAGCTCGGACATGCGGGCCAAGTCGCCTGCGCGGCGCGCCACATCCAGATCCTGACGGGCCTGCTCCAGCGCAGCCTTGATGTGCTGGGTGCCGGCGAGGGCGGCCTTCTCGGCCTTCCACACCTCTTCCAGCTCGTTGTATTCCCGCTCTTTTTCAGACAGCTCCTGATTGAGCAAGTCCAGACGCTTGCGGCTGGCATCGTCGTCTTCTTTCAACAGCGCCTGCTGCTCCAGTTTCAACTGAATGATGCGCCGCTCGAGCCGGTCCAGGGACTCCGGCTTGGAGTCTATCTGCAGCCGGATGCTGGCCGCCGCCTCGTCGATGAGGTCGATGGCTTTGTCCGGCAGCTGGCGATCCGCGATGTAGCGGTGGGAGAGCTGGGCCGCCGCAACAATAGCGGGATCTGTGATCTGCACGTGATGGTGCAGCTCGTAGCGTTCTTTAAGGCCGCGCAGGATGGCGATGGTGTCCTCCACCGAGGGCTCTTCCACCAGCACCTTCTGGAAGCGGCGCTCCAGGGCGGCATCTTTCTCCACGTACTGTCTGTACTCATCGAGCGTGGTGGCACCGACGCAGTGCAGCTCACCGCGCGCCAGGGCCGGTTTGAGCATGTTGCCCGCGTCCATGGCCCCCTCGCCCTTGCCGGCGCCCACCATGGTGTGCAGCTCGTCCACGAACAGGATGACGCTGCCCTCCTCCTTGGCGAGATCATTGAGCACAGCCTTGAGGCGCTCCTCGAACTCGCCGCGATACTTGGCGCCGGCCACCAGGGCCCCCATATCCAGGGAGAGCACCCGCTTGTTCTTGAGTCCTTCCGGCACCTCGCCGTTGACGATGCGTTGGGCCAACCCCTCGACGATGGCGGTCTTGCCCACGCCCGGGGCCCCGATCAGCACGGGGTTGTTCTTGGTGCGGCGCTGCAGCACCTGGATGGTGCGGCGGATCTCGTCATCACGACCGATGACGGGGTCGAGTTTGCCGAGTTCGGCCCGCTCGGTGAGATCGATGGTGTACTTCTCCAGCGCCTGGCGGTTCTCCTCGGCGTTGGCGTCATCCACCTTCTTGCCACCGCGCACCTTGTCGATGGCGGCCTCGAGTTTCTCCTTGGTCAGCCCCTGGGCACGCAGCAGCTCACCCAGGGTGCCCTTCTCGTTCAGGGCGGCCAGCACGAACAGTTCGGATGAGATGAACTGATCCTTGCGTTGCTGGGCCAGCTTGTCACAGACGTTGAGCAGGCGACCGAGGCCGTTGGAGAGCTGCACGTCCCCCTCGACCCCGCTCACGCGAGGCAGGCGATCGAGCTCCTCCCCCAGGCGCGAGCGCAGGGCATTGATGTCCAACCCGGTCAGGGTCAGCAGCGGACGAATGGAGCCGCCATCCTGATTGACCAGGGCGGTCATCAGATGGACGGGTTCGATGAATTGATGATCACGACCCAGTGCCAATGACTGGGCGTCGGAAATTGCGACTTGGAATTTGCTGGTCAGGCGATCGAGGCGCATTGCACTCCCCCTCTTCAGACAGACGCCGCCGGGGCGGCAACAACAGAACTTTCTGACAGGGAAGATGAGGTCTTGGAATGGAATTTCAAGGGGTGACTGTTTATTTTTCCCTCAATAGCGGTGCCAAAAGAGCGCCGCCCTGCATCACAGGGCGGCGCCGGGAAAGGCTATCGCGGGTCTCCGAGCACTTCTCGAATTATTCCGCCAACCAGATGATGGAGGCCATGCGACCGGTCTGGCCGTCACGGCGATAGGAGAAGAAGCGCCCCTCCTCACCGAAGGTGCAGTGTTCGCCACCATAGACGGCGGTCACCCCGGCACGGGCCAGGCGCAGCCTCGCCAGCTGATAGATATCCGCCAGCCACTTGCCCTCGTTGGCCGACGGCACGAAGGCCGCGACCGCCTCAGCCTGCTCGGCCATAAAGGCATCGCGCACCTCTCCCCCCACCTCGAACGCCGTGGGGCCGATGGCGGGGCCGAGCCAGGCGAGAATGTCGTTCGGCTCGCAGCCCATTGCGGCGATGCTGGCTTCCAGCACGCCGGCATGAAGGCCACGCCAGCCGGCGTGGGCGGCTGCCACCCGGGTGCCGGCCTTGTCGCAGAACAGCACCGGCAGGCAGTCGGCGGTCATGACGATGCAGGCAAGGCCAGCGTCTCTGGCGCAGGCTGCATCGGCATCCGGCGCGGCGTCGTAGTCGTTGCTGACGGGATGGACGGCAACGCCGTGCACCTGATTGAGCCAGTTGAGCCGACCCGGGATCCCGGCAGCCTGTTGCAGCAGGGCGCGGCTCGCCTCGACCCGCCCGGGGTCATCCCCCACGTGGGCCCCCAGGTTCAATCCCTGAAAGACGCCCTCGCTGATGCCCCCATCCCGGGTGGTCGACAGGGCTCTGACGTTGGCAGCCGCCGGCCAGTGGGGGACTATCCAGTTCATCCGCGATTCCTTCATTGATTCACCTCATATGAAAACGGGGCCCCGCCAAGGGAGCCCCGCTCGATTCATCGTTCAGGCCGAATGCCGAATAACGGCAAGATCCGACGCAGACAGGCTGCATCAGTTCCAGACCAGATCATCCGGGTTGGCCAGGGTGTCTGCCCGCAACACCTCCATCAGATCCAGCATGTCCTGCGGCGTGGAGGAGTGCCACTCCATGACTTCGCCGGTGATGGGGTGAGCCAGCTTCAACATGGTGGCGTGCAGTGCCTGACGGTTGAAGTTGCGCAGGGCCAGGGTCAGCTCCGGGGTCGCATTGCGCAGCAGACGCAGACGGCCACCGTAGGCGGGATCCCCTACCAGCGGGTGCTTGATGTGAGCCATGTGTACCCGGATCTGGTGGGTACGTCCGGTCTCGAGGCGCAGCCGCAGGCGGGTATGGCCGCGGAACTTCTCGTGCACCCGGAAGTGGGTCACGGAGGGACGGCCATTGGGCACCACGGCCATGTGGGTACGCTGGGTCGGGTGACGGCCGATGGGGGCATCGACGGTGCCACCTGCGGTCATGTGACCGATGGCAACGGCCTCGTACTCACGGGTGATCTGGCGTGCCTGCAGGGCTTCCACCAGATGGGTCTGGGCCGGAATGGTCTTGGCGACCACCATCAACCCAGTGGTGTCTTTATCCAGACGGTGCACGATACCGGCGCGGGGCACCTCGGCAATGCCGGGGTAGCGGTGCAGCAGGGCGTTGAGAATGGTGCCATCCGGCGTGCCCGCACCCGGGTGAACCACCAGGCCGGCAGGCTTGTCGATCACCAGAATGTGTTCATCTTCGTAGACGATGTTGAGTTCGATGTGCTGGGCATCCCAGCGGGTATCGTCTTCCAGTTCGACATCTACATGTACCTGTTGCCCGGCCAGGATCTTCTCGCGCGGGGTATTGGCAACCTGACCATCCAGGGTCACTCTGTCCTGTAAAATCCACTCCTTGATGCGGGTTCTGGAGTAGTCTGGAAACAATTCAGCCAGGGCCTGGTCGAGTCGCTGCCCGAATTGGTGATCCTGAAATTCGCCTGTCAGTTCAATATGCTGGCTCATGTATGGTCTCTTGAGCGGGGGTATCAATTCGAAATAATCCGGGTATTCTAGCTTTTCTTTTAGCCAAGCATAACGGATACTTTGCCAATTTCGTGGAAATGGACCGGATGTTGTTGATGGGAAAGAAGTCTCACCTGCTGATGTCACTCGCCTTGATCGCTACCCTGATCACTGGTTGTTCCAGCACCAAACCCAAGGTTCCCGACGAGCCGCCGGAAGTTCTGTACCAGCAAGCCCGCCTCAAACTGGACACTGGTAACTACCTGAACGCCATCGAACTGCTGGAAGCCCTCGACTCTCGCTACCCGTTCGGTGCCTACTCCAACCAGGTCCAGCTCGATCTCATCTACGCCTACTACAAGCAGGACGATACCGCTCAGGCCATCGCCAATATCGACCGCTTCATCCGTCTGAACCCTGCCCACAAGAACATCGACTACGTGTTCTACATGCGCGGGCTGACCAACATGGCGGCGGATTACAACTTCTTCCAGGATTTCCTCGGCATCAACCGGGATGACAAGGATCCGGCCTACGCTCGTCAGGCGTTCCAGGACTTCAAGACTCTGCTGCAGAATTACCCGACCAGCCAGTATGCCGCCGATGCCCGTGCCCGCATGATTGGTCTGAAGACCCGTCTCGCCCGCTACGATCTCAGCGTGGCAGAGTACTACGTCAAGCGTGATGCCCTGATCGCCGCCGCCAACCGTGCCAAGTTGATCGTCGAGACCTACCCCGACACGGTCGAAACCGAGAAGGCGCTGGAGATCATGGTCGAATCCTACGACACCCTGAAGATGCCGACCCTGGCACGCCACGCCCGCGAAGTGCTGGCCAAGAACTACCCGGACAATCGCCTCGGCCGCGGCTGACGCGCATCGTTCTGCCATAAAAAAACCGGAGCCTGGGCTCCGGTTTTTTTATGGGCGTTTTTATCCATATCGGCCCCAGCATGGGGAGAGATGGGGCCGACGAATCGCGTCACCTCTTACTTGGCCACGTTGCCCGCCACGTTGAGGGCATCCCAGGTACGGGAGAAGGGCGGGGCGTAGGCGAAGTCCAGCATGCCGAGCTGCTCCGTCGTCACCCCCATGGTGATGGCGACCGCCAGGGCGTCGATACGGTGCACGGCTCCCTTGCGGCCCAGGATCTGTCCCCCCAGCATGCGCTTGCTGCCTGCCTCATACACCAGCTTGATATGGATGTCGGACTGGCCTGGGCAGTAGTTGGTGTGGCACTTGTCCTTGATGACCACGGTACGATAGTCGATGCCCATCTGCTGGGCCTCTTTCTCAGAGAGCCCGGTGCGACCCGCCTCCAGCCCCAGCACCTTGAGGGCCGCCGAGCCCAAGGTCCCCGGGAACACCTGTTCGGCCCCCGCCAGGTTCTCCCCCACCATGCGACCCAGCTTGTTGGCGATGGTGGCAAGCGGTACATAGACCTGCTGCTGCTTGACGCCGTGCCAGACGCTGGCGCAATCCCCCGCCGACCAGACGTTCGGCAAGGAGCTGCGGCCCTGACGGTCGATCTCGATGGCGCCGTTGGCCAGCCGCTTGATGCCGGTCTCGGCCAGAAACTCGGTGTTGGGCCTGACCCCGGTGCAGACCACCACGATATCGGCCTCGTATTCCCCTTTATCGGTACGCACGCCGCTTACCCGACCGTCACCGAGCAAGGCCTCGACCCGCTCGCCGAGGTGCAGGCTGACTCCCTGCTCCCGCAGCTCGGTCTCGATATGGCGGGTGATCTCCTCATCGAATGCCTCCGGGATGACCCGCTCGGCCAACTCGATGAGGCGCACCTCCTTGCCCTGATGGACCAGCGCCTCCACCACCTCCAGCCCGATAAAACCGGAGCCGATGACGATCGCCTTCTTGTTGTCCTTGTTCTGTACCGCAGCCTTGAGGGCCAGGCCGTCCGCCATGCGGCGCAGGCCGAAGACGCCCTCCTGCTGCAGGCCGGGAATGGGAGGCATCACCTCACGGGCGCCGGTGGCGATCATCAGCCGATCGTAGCGATCGGTGAAGGTGTCACCGTCATGTTCCACCACCAGGGTCTGGGCGGCAGCATCCAGGCTCAGCACCCGGTGACCGGTCTTGACCTCGATCCCCTTGGCGGCGAACTGCTCGACGCTGAGCTCGGCCATGAAGCCGGGATCCTGGAAGTCGTCGCCGACGAAATAGGGCAAACCACAGGCTCCGAAGGAGATCACCTCGGACGCCTCATAGACCAGGATCTCCGCATCCTTGGCCAACCGGCGAGCCTTGGCGGCCGCACTCATGCCAGCGGCTTCGCCCCCTATGATGACAATACGCATTGCTTGACTCCTGTAACGACAGGGGAGGCCTCGCCTCCCCGTTTCATAGTTCGATGATTAAGAACATGGGCCCGCTCAGACCCTGGATTCTTCCCCGTCCAGGCTTATCTCGGCATCGTTATTGAACACCGTCATGTCGGTCTGTCCCATCAGCTTGCTGGTGATGGTACCCGCCGTGATGGAGCCGGAGACGTTGAGGGCGGTGCGGCCCATGTCGATGAGGGGTTCGATGGAGATGAGCAGACCCGCCAACGCCACCGGGAAGTCCAGGGCGGAGAGCACGATCAGCGCCGCAAAGGTGGCACCGCCCCCGACCCCGGCCACCCCGAAGGAGCTGACGGTGATGATGGCAATCAGAGTCATGATGAAGCCGGGATCCAGAGGATTGACCCCCACGGTCGGGGCTATCATCACTGCCAGCATGGCCGGGTAGATACCGGCACAACCGTTCTGGCCTATGGTGGCGCCGAAAGAGGCGGCGAAGTTGGCGATCCCCTCCGGGATGCCGAGCGCCTTGGTCTGGGTCTGCACGTTCATGGGGATGGAGCCCGCGCTGGTGCGGGAGGTAAAGGCGAAGGCCAGCACCGGCATGATCTTCTTCAGGAAGCGGGCCGGGTTGATCCCCACCAGGCTCACCAGCAGCAAGTGCACGGCGAACATGATGGCGATGGCGCCGTAGGAGGCCAGCACGAAGTTCAGCAGGTTGAGGATGTCAGCGTAGTTGGAGCCGGACACCACCTTGGCCATCAATGCCAGCACGCCGTAGGGAGTGAGACGCAGCACCAGGGTCACCATCCGCATGACGATGGCGTGGGCCACCTGCATGAAGCGCTCGAAGCTGGCGAAGATCTCCGGCTGCTTGCGGGCGATGCCGGTGGCCGACAGGCCGATGAAGATGGAGAAGATCACCACGGCGATGGTGGAAGTCTTGCGCCCCCCCGTCATGTCGAGGAAGGGGTTGGCCGGAATGAATTCCAGCACCATCTTGGCAAACGACATGTGCTCGACGCTGCCGAGGCTGGTCTGCAAGGCTGCCCCACGGGCTGTCTCGGCGGCGCCGGCGGTGAGTCCCTCGGCCGTCAGACCGAACAGGTTGGACATCAGAATGCCCGCCCCGGCCGCAATCATGGTGGTGAAGATCAGCACCCCTATGGTCAGGCCGCTGATCTTGCCGAGTGCACTGCCGCCGGAGAGCTTCAGGATGGCGCCGATGATGGAGACCATGATGAGGGGGATGATGATCATCTGCAGCAGCTTCACATAGCCGCTGCCGACGATATCCAGATAGTCGACGGTCTTCACCAGTACATCGGCGCCGACGCCGTACAGCAGTTGCAGTGCGCCGCCGAACAGGATGCCGAGGCCCAGACCCGCAAAGACCCGGCGGGTGAAGCTGACGTGGGTTTGCTGCAGGCGATAGAGAAACAGCAGCAACATGACCAGAATGGCCAGATTACCGATAACGCTAAGTGTCATGATATTCCCCAAATGACCGGGCCTGGCCCGGGATGAATGGACGAGCACCTCATGTGCATCCGCCCTGAAACTGGCCGCATCGTGGCGGCACGCCCCCCGGTATGGCCGGGGTGGCGCCAGTCAAAGACAGAGGGTGGCCTGCGCCACCCTCTTCATCAGCTCGCCTTGCCTTGTTGCTTGGCCCGCATGATGTTGATGATCTCGATATCGGTATCCAGCATCCCCTGCTTGGAGAGCCGGCCCAGGTTGGCGATGGTCTGGTCCACGTCATCGGAGACGATCCCCTCGCTCTGGGGCACCCGCAGGTTGTTGATGGCCATCAGGGAGGATTTGACCGCCGCCGAGGTGGAAGTGGAGACCTTCATGGAGCAGGCGCTGCCCGCCCCGTCGCAGATGATACCGGAAACGTCGCCAATCATGTTGTTGATGCAGTGGCTGATCTGTTCGAACTGGCCGCCCAGCAGCCAGGTGATGGCGGCCCCCGAGCCCATGGCGGCGGTACTGGCGGCGCACAGGGCCGACAGCTTGTTCTGGTAGGCCTTGATGTAGATGGCCACCAGGTGGCTCATCACCAGGGCCCGGGCCAGTTGCTCGTCGCTCGCGTTGAGGAAGCGGGCGGCGGCGACCACCGGCATGGTGGCGGCGATGCCCTGATTGCCGGAGCCGGAGTTGGACATGGCGGGCAGCATGGCACCATCCATGCGCGCATCGGAGGCGGCAGAGGAGAGGCGCATGGCCAGCGTCATCAGGTCGTCGGAGAGCAGCTTGCGCTCCACCTGATCGGTCAGGATCTTGCCGATGCGCAGGCCATAGCCCTGCAACCCCTCATCCGCCAGCGCCTGGTTCATGCTGGCCGCCTCGCGAATGAAGTCGATCTCCGCCAGTGGTGCTTCCAGCGCAAACTCCACGATCTCCTTCAGGGTCATGGTGGGTTTGTCGGATTTGGCGGGCTGGATCTGCACCCCGGGGGCGCTGTCCTGCTCCATCAGCACCTCGCCATCCTTCTCCATCAGCACGATGCGGGTGTGATCGGTGCAGATCACCACCCGGGCGCTGTGGCCGTCTGCTTCGGCCAGCACCTCGGCGTAGAGCACATCCGGCACATCCTTCACATCCACCTGAATGAGGGGGAGCAGCATCTTGGCCGCCTCCACCTGGGCCGGCGTCAGGGTTTTGAGCACCTCGAGGCCCGCATCCGGGTTGCCCCCTGTAATGCCGACGGCGGCAGCCACCGGCAGACCGATCATGCCGGTGCCGGGCACGCCCACCCCCATGCCGTTCTTGAACAGGTTGCCGCTCACCCAGACGCTGATGCGGGCGGGATCCTGCCCCAGCAGCCTGCGGCAGTTGGCCGCCGCCAGCGCCACCGACATGGGTTCGGTGCAGCCAAGGGCCGGCACCACTTCACGCTTGAGCAGGGTTATGAAATCGGTCCATTGTGCTTTCATCTGTGGTTCTCGTATTCACTGTGCCGCGTGACATTGCTGGCCCGGCGGATGGATCTGGTGGAAGGAGGGCCGCTGCGGGCCCGCCCGTTCCTGTAACTTTATTTGATTTTAATGACGTCAGAATCAAATAAAATTGAAGCCGTTCGCCTTTTGCCGCCATTATGCCTTCCAGCAGGAGGAACGTCACCGGATTGCGATCCGGATCGCCATTTGGAGTCCAAACGAACCTGCTTGTCGTCGGCGCCAAACCTCTCCCGACCCCCGATCCAGCCGTCTGTGCTCAGGCCGCACGCCCAATACCAGGCAATAAGAACGCCCAATGCCGGGTAATAAAAAAAGGAGGCCGAAGCCTCCTTTTTCCATTCCGCTGACGCTTACAGCGCCTTGAGGATCGCCTCGACGCTGGCCTTGGCATCGCCAAACAGCATCTGGGTGTTTTCCTTGAAGAACAGCGGGTTCTGGACACCGGCGTAGCCAGTGTTCATGGAGCGCTTGAAGCCGATGACGTTCTGCGCCTTCCACACTTCCAGCACCGGCATGCCGGCGATGGGGCTGCCCGGATCTTCCATGGCGGCCGGGTTGACGGTGTCGTTCGCACCGATCACCAGCACCACGTCGGTATCGCTGAAGTCCTCGTTGATCTCGTCCATTTCCAGCACGATATCGTACGGGACCTTGGCTTCCGCCAGCAGCACGTTCATGTGACCCGGCAGACGACCGGCCACCGGGTGGATGCCGAAGCGCACCTTGACGCCACGATCACGCAGCTTCTGGGTGATCTCGGCCACCGGATACTGAGCCTGTGCCACCGCCATGCCGTAGCCCGGGGTGATGATGACGGAGCTGGCGCTTTTCAGCATCTCGGCCACGTCTTCGGCATTGGTCTCGCGGTACTCGCCCAGTTCCTGATCGGCGGTGGAGGCCACGCCGTCGGAGCCGAAGCCACCGGCGATGACGGAGATGAAGGAGCGGTTCATCGCCTTGCACATGATGTACGAGAGGATGGCACCGGAGGAACCCACCAGGGCACCGGTCACGATCAGCAGGTCGTTGGAGAGCATGAAGCCCGCCGCCGCCGCCGCCCAGCCGGAGTAGGAGTTCAGCATGGAGACCACGACCGGCATGTCGGCGCCACCGATGGAGGCGACCAGGTGCCAGCCGAACGCGAAGGCGATCAGGGTCATCAGCAACAGGGCGAAGGTGGAGCCACCAACGTTGACGAAGTGGATCATCAGCGCCAGCGACACGACCACGGCCAGCAGGTTCAGCTTGTGGCGATGTGGCAGTTGCAGCGGCTTGGAGGAGATGAGGCCACGCAGCTTGCCGAACGCAACGATGGAACCGGTGAAGGTCACGGCACCGATGAAGACGCCGAGGAAGACTTCCACCAGGTGGATGTTCAGCATGGCGCCAGACAGGTGCTCGACCTGGGCGACACTGGCCGCCTGCTCGAACGCCGCCCGGGCTGCCGCCAGGGTGGCATCCAGGTTGGAACCGACGGAGACCACCACCTCGGCAGGGGCGGACGGGTGCAGGTCGATGAAGCTGTTGAAGCCCACCAGCACCGCCGCCATGCCCACGAAGCTGTGCAGCACGGCCACCAGCTCGGGCATCTCGGTCATCTCGACCTTGAGTGCCAGCCGCACGCCGATGGCGCCGCCGATGACCATGGCCAGGATGATCCAGTGCACGCCACTGGTTTCCGGGTTGAAGACGGTGGCGAGCAGGGCGATGGCCATACCCGCGATACCGAACAGGTTGCCATGCTTGGCCGTCTCTTGCTTCGACAGTCCCGCGAGACTGAGGATGAAGAGCACGGCGGCAACGATATAGGATGCTGTTACCAGTCCTTGAGACACGTTAAACCCCCTTAATCCTTACGGAACATCTTCAGCATGCGCTGAGTAACGGTGAAGCCACCGAAGATGTTGATACTGGCAATCAGCACGGCGATAAAGGCCAACACGGTGACCAGGGTCGACCCTTGCCCTATCTGCAGCAGGGCGCCGACCACGATGATGCCGGAGATGGCATTGGTGACCGACATCAGCGGCGTGTGCAGGGAGTGGGAGACGTTCCACACCACGTAGTAACCGACCACGCAAGCCAGGATGAAGACGGTGAAGTGGGAGAGGAAGGCGGCAGGGGCCACCGCAGCCACCCAACCGAAGGCGGCGATGCCGAGGGCACCGAACACGAACTTCTTGTTGGAGGGTTTCTTCTCTTCAACCTTCTTCGGCGCAGCCTTGGCGGCCGGCTTCTGGGGAGCGGCGGAGACGGAGATCGCGGGGGGCGGGAAGGTCACTTCACCGGCCTGGATCACCGTCATGTTGCGCTGGACCACGTCCTCGAAGTCGATGGCGACGTTGCCGTCCTTCTCCTTGCACATCAGCTTCATCAGGTTGACCAGGTTGGTCCCGTAGAGCTGGGAGGATTGGGCAGGCAGACGACCCGGCAGGTCGGTGTAACCGATCACCTTGACGCCGTTCGGGGTGACGAACAGCTCGGTCGGCACCGTGTATTCGCAGTTGCCGCCGGTGGCGGCCGCGAGATCCACGATCACCGAACCCGGCTTCATGCTGTCCACCATCTCTTTGGTGATGAGCTTGGGAGCAGGACGGCCCGGGATCAGGGCGGTGGTGATGATGATGTCCACTTCCTTGGCCTGCTGGGCGAACAGCGCCATCTCGGCCTTGATGAACTCATCGGACATGACCTTGGCGTAACCGTCGCTGGAGGCGCCATCTTCGCCGCCGAAGTCCAGCTTGAGGAACTCGCCACCCATGGACTCGATCTGCTCGGCCACTTCCAGACGGGTGTCGAAGGCACGCACGATGGCGCCGAGGGAACCGGCGGTCCCGATGGCGGCCAGACCGGCCACGCCGGCACCGATCACCAGTACCTTGGCAGGGGGAACCTTGCCGGCGGCGGTGATCTGACCGGTGAAGAAGCGGCCAAACTGGTGGGCGGCTTCGACCACGGCGCGATAGCCACCGATGTTGGCCATGGAGGAGAGGGCATCCAGGGACTGGGCACGGGAGATCCGCGGCACCATGTCCATCGCCATCACATTGATGTTGCGCGCGGACAGCTTCTCGACCAGCTCGGGGTTCTGAGCGGGCCAGATGAAGCTCACCAGGGTGGCGCCATCCTTAATTTCTGCGATCTCGGCGTCGGTCGGCGCATTGACCTTGAAGATGAGGTCGGCTTGCCAGACGCTCGGCACCACGCTGGCACCGGCAGCCTCGAAGGCGGCATCATCGAAGCTGGCCAGCTGGCCGGCACCGGCCTCGATGGCAACCTCGAAGCCGAGCTTTTTCAGCTGCTCGACGGTGGCCGGGGTCGCTGCGACCCGGGTCTCACCGGCGAGACTCTCTCTCGGTATTCCAATCTGCATGACTATTCCCTGATGGTTAATAAACAATCATTGCCCAGTCTCTCATGTCTGAGCAGACAAGGCATGACCAAAGTACAGGTCACGGGCCCTTTGTTATGAAAATCAGCAGGCTTTACCTCAACCTCCTGTCATGGTCAGGCCCCCGCTTTTCAGGCGCGAAGGTGATTAGTATCAAATTTTGGAGTTTTATTACAACCGCAGCCCGGACGGCGTCGGTACAGAATTCAGCCCAACCCGACCCATGATTAAAAAAAACAAACTAAATTAGCGACTTATACCAGCAAAAAGCACCAAAAAAAGTGATCCAACCAGTCAAAAAAAATGTTTAACCGGCCCTCTATCTTAGCGTTTTTTGTTCTTACGAAATCTGCCGTTGGCGCATGGGATGAGACGAAGCGGAAAAAAGTAACCGTTTTGTAACGAGAACGGGGCCGCTTCCCCGCCCGCAGGCTGAGGAAGGGCCCCGCTATACATAGCCGAGTGGCACTGGCGGCAGCTGGGCGCCGCTTACCAGGCAGCCTCATAAATATGCTTGCTCTGGGCAAGGTCGATGTCGCCGTGCTCACCCAGGCTGGTCATGCCGTGCTCTTCCAGTTTGGCCAGCAGGGTATCGATGCCCGCATCCGCCAGACCATAGTCCCGCAGGCGGGTCTTGATCCCCATCCGCTCGAAGAAGTCGCGGGTGGCCTTGATGGCGCCGTCGATGCGCTCTTCCTCGGTGCCACTGCGCAGATCCCAGACTCGCTCGGCGTATTGCAGCAGCTTGGCATGTTTCTGCTCACGCTTGGCCTGCAGCAGGGCCGGCAGCACTACCGCCAGGGTCTGGGCGTGATCCAGGCCGTGCAGGGCGGTGATCTCGTGGCCCAGCATGTGGGTCGCCCAGTCTTGCGGCACGCCGGCACCGATCAGGCCGTTCAGGGCCAGGGTGGCGCTCCACATGATGTTGGCACGCACGTCGTAGTTTTCCGGCTCCACCAGCGCCTTGGGACCTTCCTCGGCCAGGGTCAGCAGCAGGCCTTCGGCGAAGCGATCCTGCACCTTGGCATTGACCGGGAAGGTGAGGTACTGCTCCAGGGTGTGGATGAAGGCATCCACCACGCCGTTGGCGACCTGACGGGCCGGCAGGGTGTAGGTCAGCACGGGATCCAGCACGGCGAAGCGCGGCATCACGAAGGGGGAGAAGAAGTGCTGCTTGTCACCACTACTCTTGCGGGTGATGACGGCGCCCATGTTCATCTCGGAGCCGGTGGCCGGCAGGGTCAGCACGGCGCCGAGGGGGATGGCGGAAGCCACCTCGCCGCCAACGGTCTCGAGGATGTGCCAGGGGTCTTTGGCCAGATCGTAGTGGGCGGCGGCGGCGATGAACTTGGTACCGTCCAGCACGGAGCCACCACCGACCGCCAGCAGGAAGTCTACCTTCTCGGCGCGGGCCAGTTCGACGGCGCCCATCAGGGTCTCATAGGTGGGGTTCGGCTCGATGCCGCCGAATTCGAACAGGGTCATGCCCGCCAGATCCTGCTTGATCTGGGCCAGCAGGCCGCTGCGCACCACGCTGCCACCACCGTAAGTGATGAGGATGCGGGCGTCCTGGGGGAGCTGCTCGCGCAGGTGGGCGACCTGGCCCTTGCCGAACAACACCTTGGTCGGGGTGTGCAGAGTGAAGTTGTACATTGGGATTACCTCTGGATGGCTGCGCGGCCTGGCCGCAAAATGATGATTGCATTTTTCTACAGTCAGACCTTACCATCAAGGCAACATTCTGCAGATTGCTTGCCTATTTCTGCAAACATTGAAATTTACCTGGAGTACCTATGTCCGACCGCTACGCCGACCTCGCCGCCCGGCTGACCCGCCACGTGGCGGCCCCGGGCATCACTCCCTCCCCGGTCTCCCAGGTCAATCTCATCTACACCACCGAGCCCCACGGCCGCCTGCCGGTGCTCTACCAGCCGCGGATGATAGTGATCTTGCAGGGCCACAAGGTGGGCTACCTGGCGGATCAGGTGTTTCGCTACGATCCCAGCCATTACCTGCTGATGACCCTGCCCCTGCCCTGCGAGTGCGAGTGTTTCGCCTCCCCCGAGCAGCCCCTCATCGGCTTCTCCCTGGAGATCAACGTGGCCACCCTGCAGGAGCTGCTGCTGGAACTGGGGGACAATCTGCCGCCCCCGCCGCCCCAGAAGAGCGGCGTGCTGGCGGTGCCCCTCTCGGAGCAGATGTTCTGCGCCGCCGAGCGGCTCATCGATCTGATGGACAAGCCCCATCACGCCCGGGTGCTGGGGCCCCAGACGGTGCGGGAGATGCTGTTCTACGCCCTGCACGAGGGGGGCGGCCCGGCCCTGCAGGCCCTGGCCAACCGCCACAACCACATGGGGCAGATAGCCCGCGTGCTACGGCTCATCGAGCAGCGCTACGCCGACACCCTGACCATGGAGGAGCTGGCGCGGGAGGTGAACATGAGCGTGTCCGCCTTCCACCACCACTTCAAGGCGGTCACCGCCACCTCGCCCCTGCAGTACATCAAATCGTTCCGGCTGCACAAGGCGCGGATGATGATGCTGCACGACGGCATCAAGGCGGGCACGGCGGCGGCCAAGGTCGGCTACGAGAGCGGCTCCCAGTTCAGCCGGGAGTACAAGCGCTTCTTCGGCAGCACCCCCACGGATCAGGCCTCCCGCTTTCGGGACGGGCAACTGCGCATCATGGAGGGGTGATCCCCTTGTCCACGGGCATCGCCGGGATCCCGAGGGGCCGCGGCTAACTTGCATGCGCGGAGTCCCTCTGGCAGCGCCGCAGGGCCGGATGAGCACCCATTATTCATCCGGTGCATGCGGTTGCAGTTTCCATTCTCACCATGAATAAAGGCGGCCTGTGCCGCCTTTGTGATCGTCGTGACGCCCCGTTCAGAGCCGGAAGCGGCCAATCTCCTGCTCCAGTCGCTCGGTCAGGGCCTTGAGGGATGCCGCCTGATGGGCCTCCTCCCGCGCCTGCTCCGCCAGCTCCTGGGAGACGTGGCGTATGTTCTCGGTGTTGCGGCTGATCTCGCCGGTGACCGAGGTCTGCTCCTCCGCCGCCGCCGCTATCTGGGTCGCCATGTCGCTGATGGCGCCGATGGCCTCGTTGATCTGGCCGAGGCTCAGGTTCGCGGCTTCGGCATCCTCCACGCTGGTGCCCGCCAGCTGACGGCTGCTCTCCATGCCGCTGACGGCACGACGGGTGGTCTGCTGCAGCGCCTCTATCATCTGCTGGATCTCGGCGGTGGAGTCGTGGGTGCGCCGCGACAGCACCCGCACCTCGTCCGCCACAACCGCAAAACCGCGCCCCTGCTCCCCGGCCCGGGCCGCCTCGATGGCGGCGTTCAGGGCCAGCAGATTGGTCTGCTCGGCGATGCCGCTGATGGTGGCCAGGATGCCGCTGATCTTCTGGGCATGGGTATCCAGCTCGTGGATGGTCTGGCTGGCATCGGCGACCTCATCGGCAAGGCTCGTGATGCTGCGCTGGCTCTGGCCGACCTGGGACTGGCCCGCCACCGCGAGGTGCACCGCCTCCCCGGAGGTGGTGGCGGCAAACTCGGCGTTGCCGGCGATCTCCTGGGTGGCGGAGGCCATCTCGGTCACCGCGGTGGCCACCATCACGATCTCGTCCTGCTGCTGGCGCACCCGCTCGCTGCGGGACTCGGCACCCCGGGCCTGGGCGCGGGACTGATCCGCCAGTTCGATGGTCACCTCCCGCAGGCGGCTGACGATGCCGTGCAACCTGGCCACGAACTGGTTGAAGCTCTGGGCGAGCTGGCCCACCTCGTCCTGGCTGCGGGTGGCGATCTGCACCGTCAGATCCCCCTCCCCGTGGGCGATGTCGGCCAGCGCCTTCGACACCCGGCCGAGATCGGCGAACAGGTAGTTGAAGGTGGCGATGAGCAGGGCGCTGAACAGCAGCAGGAGTACCAGAGTCAGCCCCACCAGCTGCCACAGCAGGGTGGCGAAGGGCGCCTCCAGCACATCCTGGTACATCACCATGGCCAGCAGCCAGTCGGTACCGGGCACCGCCTGTACCGACAGCAGCACGGCGCGGCCGTCGATGGTAGCCGGGTGCAGCTCGCCGCTCTGGCTCCAGCTCGTCAGGGCCGCCCCCGAGAGATCCGGTGCCAGCTCGGCCACCTGCTTGAGGGCCAGATCCTTCTGGGGGTGGCCGACGATGAGGCCGGTGCGGTCCAGCAGCATGGCATAGCCCTCCCCCTGCACCTTCATGGCCAGCACCTCGTCGATGAGGGCATCCAGGGAGAGATCCGCCCCGACGGTACCGATCACCTGACCCTGATGCAACACGGGTTCGGCCAGGGTCACCACCATCTGCTGCATGGTCACGCTCACATAGGGCGGGGTGACGATGAACTTGCCCGCCTTGACCGCGTTCTGGTACCAGGGGCGGGCGCGCGGGTCATAGTTGGCGGTGTTGAGGGAGGGGTCGTGACGGGTCATCTGCCCGTCGCTGCCACCGAAGTAGGTGAGCCCGAAGCCGCCGGAGGTACGGGTCTGCAACAGATGGGGCACCAGGGTCGCCTGCGGGTTCTCGGCGATGACGGCGGCCAGGGCATCCACCGCGTGCTTGCGGTCCTCCATCCAGCTGCCGATGGCCACCCCGTGGGCATGACCGTAGTTGACGGCCTCGCTCCGGATGGCCTCCAGGGTACGGGACTTGAGAGTCTGGAAGGCGACCACGCCGAGCAACGCCGCCATCAACAGCACTACCCCCAGGCTGGTCGCGAGCAGCTTGCCGCGCAACGAGAGTGTCATGACTACAGATCCTTGTGGTGACGGGAGGCAGAGATACCTCCATCTTGGTAGGACTATCGGCGCTAACGGGGCAGGACTTTAGTGAATCTGATCTATTTATTGATAATTTTCCGCATACTGTACTGCCGATCACGCTTCTGGCTCTGCCTCCTGCTGCCGCAGACCGGCACCTCCCAGTTCACTCAGCAGCAGATCCAGCAGGGCAGGCGGGCGCTCCCCGTGCCAGGCCAGCGCCGTGGTGACCACCTGCACCTCCCCCGCCAGGGGGCGGATCACCACGTTGGCCGGGGCGCTCTTGTGCAGGGTCTCCGGCACCAGGGCCACCCCCTGGCCGCAGCCGACGAAGGCGACCTGTGAGGCCACGGTACGCGCCTCGTGCAGCACCCGGGGGGCGAACCCCGCCTCGTGGCAGCAGGCCATCAGGGTATCGAAATAGGCCGGATTGAGGGCCCGGGGGAACAACACGAACGGCTCCTCCGCCAGGGCGGCGAGGGGCACCGCCGCGTCCCCCGCCAACGGATGGGTGGCGGGCAACGCCACCGCCAGCCGATCCTGCTTCAGGGGGCGCACCCTGATGCTCCCCTTGTCCCGCCCGGCCAGCCGCACCAGCGCCAGATCCAGTTCGCCGCTCTCCAGCGCCGGGATGGCATCGGCGCTGTCTATCTCCCGCACCGAGACGGTGACGCCGGGGTGGCTCAGCTTGAGCCGCTCGATCACCGCCGGCAGTTCATCCAGCATGGCGGAGGTGATGGCCCCGATGGTCAGCAATCCCACCTGGCCCGATGCCGCCTCCCGCACCGCCAGCTCCAGATGTTCCAGCTGATCCGCCAGCCGCCGCACCGCGGGCAGGATGGCCTGCCCCGCCGGGGTGAGTTGCACGCCCTTGGGGGTGCGATCGAACAGTTTCACCCGCAGGGCGTGCTCCAGCACCTTGATCTGCTCGGTCAGGGGCGGCTGGGTCATGCCGAGACGGCGGGCGGCGCGGCCGAAATGGCGCTCCTCGGCCACCGCCAGAAACAGCCAGAGATGGCGGACGAGTCGGAAGTTGATCATGGTCGATAGCCTGTTCGAATCGGGTCGTTACTTTCTTTGGATTTTACGTATAGGTGGCGCCTCACAACAATGGCGACCACCTCTCGCAACGCGGCACAGGAAGCGCAGTGCAACTCTATCTCATGTTTCTCACCCTGGCGGGGCTCACCATATTGAGCCCGGGCCCCAGTACCCTCAAGTCCCTCACCAATGCCCTCAACCACGGCCTGGGGGCGGCCCTGGTCGGCATGCTTGGCCTCACCTGCGGGGTGCTCGGGGTGGCCATCCTCTCCGCCACCAGCCTGGGCGTGCTCATCGCCACCTCCCCCACCGCCTTCCAGTGGGTGCGCTACGGCGGCGTGCTCTACCTGGCCTGGCTCGGGGTGAAGTTGTGGCGCAGCGTCCCCCGCCCCCTCGGTGAGGTGCCACCGACCGCCCGTCGCCATCTGTTTCTGGAGGGGGTCATGCTGCAATTCACGAATCCCAATGCGCTGATCTTCTTCCTATCCATACTGCCCCAGTTTATCGACCACCAGCGGGCCTATCTGCCACAGTTTGTGCTGCTGGTTTCCAGTTTCTGTCTGCTGATGATGGGGGTCCACGGCGGCTACATCCTCTCGGCCCGCAAGGCGCGGCGCTGGCTGCAGGGGGGCGGCGGACGCTGGATCAACCGCATCAGCGCCCTCGCCTTCCTGCTGCTCGCCCTGGTGCTGCTGCGGGGCTGACCGCACCCGCCATCCCGGGTTGCGCGCACCGGGTCGACGCAGCGTGACCGCGGCGTCAAACGGTCCGGTGCGCGATGCCTGCTATTGGCCGAGGTAGCGCTCGCTCTCCTCGAAGAACTCCGCAAGGGCCCACCACATCAGCACCGGGTTCGAATACATGGGGAAGTGGCCACAGCGAGGGATCTCGGTCAGCCTGACTCCGGCCTGCGACAGCGCCCCGAGATAAGAGAGATGGGCGTTCTGTTCCCCGTACATGAAGTGCCGGGGGCACGGCAGGGCGAGGAACTTGCCGAGCAGATCCCCCTCATCGCTGTGCTGCACCATGGAGCGGAAGATGGGCCGCACCGCCCCGCTACGCACCTTGTGCTGCAGGCTGGCGGCGTAAAGGGCGCTCGCCATGTCCCGGCCGTGGCGGGTGCGCGCGATGAAGTCGGCGAAGAAGGCCTCGTCACTCTCTGCCGGATGGGCGTGCACCTGGCGGCTCAGGAAGCAATCCTCCGGTGCCAGGTTGCCCTCGATGCTGGTGAGGCTGAGCACCCGCTCGGGATGGCGATGGGCCAGCAGCAGGGCAGTCAGCCCGCCCATGGAGTGACCCACCAGATGGAAGCGCTCGAACCCCTTGCTCTCTGTCATCCGCACAGCAATCTGCACCAGCAGATCCAGATCGATGCGGGCCGGGACGTCGATGGTGGAGGCGCCACAGCCCGGTGCATCCCAGGCGAGGAAGGGTCTCTCCTCGAAATCGGGATGGTGGACGAGATCGGCGTAATCCTCCTTGGTGGAGCCGAAACCGTGCAGGAAGACGACGGGGGCGCGCAGGCCGGGGCGGCCGATGGCGGCGATCTCGAGCCGCGCCTCCCCCAGTTGCAGGGGTTGGGTCCATTCGGTGAAGCGGGGGGACATGGGATCTCCTGTGAGTGAGCCGGATGGCGGCCCCCGATTATGGCCAGCCCGGCCCGCCCGGTGAATTTTGATCAGCGTATCGGCACCATTCGCTCAGGCTATGGGGATGGGGCCATTGATTCGATTGGCCAGGGTGTCATGCCCCGAATGATGCCACCCTCCTCTGTTTCGCCCATGAAAAAGGCCGCCAGATGGCGGCCTAATGGCGTTCGGGACGGCGCTACTTCACCCTGGCGATGGCGGTGTTGAGCCGCAGGTTGATGGCGTCGAGGCCCGGGGTCTGGCCATGGAAGTCGAAGGCCAGCTCCACCCCCTTGCGAAACACCAGACAGTGGGTCGAGCCGCCGAAGTGGAACATGCCGAGCTGATCCCCCTTCTTCACCCTGTCCCCCGCCTTCACCGTGATGTCGCAGCTCGACACCTCGGCCATGCCCACCGGCACCACGCACATCAGGCCTATTCTGGGGTTGTCCGCCTCGATGAAGATCAGCGCCCGGGTTGCCACCGAGGTGAGGAAGGGCTGGGAGTTGTTGGGGGCGCTGGGATCGGCCCCGTCCGCGTCGAGGAAGCCCTCGTACTGGTTTTCCAGGTAGTAGGTGCCGTTGACGATGCGCACCTTGCGGATGGTGCCGCTCACCGGGCTGTGCCAGCGGTGATAGCTCAAGGCACTGAGGAAGGCCTGGTAGACGGTACCGCCGTCGAACAGGGGCGCGGTGTCATCAAAGTCGAGCATGTTGTCCAGGGAATAGGGCTGCCCCTTGAGCCAGAAGCGATCGCTGCGGCTCACCCCGGTCTTGACCTGCAGCGGTGCCGACTCGCAGGCATTGACGATGACGCCGTCATCCCCGGGAGAGGAGACCGGCCGTACGCCGGGACGGAAGGTGCGGGTGAAAAAATCATCCCAGCAGCCGAAGCCATGGTACGGCTCCGCCGGATGGCACTGGAAGATGGCATCAAAACGGGCCGGGGTCGGATTGCTGCCCTCCCCCCGGGCCGAACCGGCCACCTTCACCATCTCGGCCTGCGCCACCTCTCCGAGCCAGGGGACGATCAGGGTCTCCTTGTCCAGCCGGCTGACCGGCTCGGTCAGCACGTAGCGGGAGGCCGGGCTCTGCAGAAACTGCGACCAGTAGCCGAGGATCTTCTTGAACTGCTGGTTGACCAGGGTGTTGGCAAAGAACAGGTAGCCGGAGCGGGTGGCCATGGGCCAATCCAGCAGGGCATTGATGGGGAAGCCGATGAGACCGGAGGGCTCCTGGCTCGGGATGTCCTGATAGGCTTCCGGGGCCGTGGTCATGATGCCGTTGAGCAGGACCAGAAATTCGTCGAAATCTTTCAGCGCAATCTGCCCGAGAGGGGTCAGATGCTCGTGGCGCCAGGCCTCCTTGAACATGGCATCTGCCTGGGCGTGCAGCAGGGGATCGGATTTCACCAGATCCTGCAACTGGGCGATGGGGGCCACCAGCGGCCGCGGTTGCTGCGCCACATATGCCTGCAACCGCTTGATCCAGCGATCGATGTGGTGCTGATCCTGTGGCACCCAGCCACCGGGGCGGGACTTGTTCAAGCGGGTTTCAACGGCCTTGTTCATGATGACTCTCCTCGCGATGTCCTCAATGCCAGCTAGGGCTGGCGCATCCATGCAGGCGACCGACTCAGACAGGATCATGGTGCCGAGTGGCGCAGCCCATGTGGTGTAGCACAGGGGGCAAGAGCACACGACTGCCAGAAACGACATGGCAGGAAAGCGCGACTGGGACTAGCGCAGGAGCATGCAGACAAGAAATTGAAAAATAACGGGTATTTTTTCTGGATCGAGCGAGCAGGACAGAAGAGGCAAGGCACTGGCCACAGAAAAGTGGCGGGACGGAAATGCGAAAGGCCAGCTCAATGAGCTGGCCTTTCTGAAAAATGGCAGGGGCGGCAGGACTCGAACCCGCAACCATCGGTTTTGGAGACCGCTGTTCTACCAATTGGAACTACGCCCCTGCAACAAACGAGGCGAATTATACAAAGCCGGGATCAAAGGTAAAGGCTTTTTTCGCACTTTCGATGCGATTGCGCAAATCACGAGCAGATGCCGTCGATTTTGGCAGCCTCGGGGGGTAACTCGCTGTATTTACAGCCTTGTCAGGGTAGGAAAGCCACCAAAATGGAGGTAGGGTGGGATCAAGGGCTAGGCAAGAGGAGAGTGCTCATGCTCAATTACCGCTTACTTCAACAACTTGCACCGCTCAACTTCAGGGACGAGAGCAAAACCGAGCCCTTGCCCGACTATCTGGCACGGGTCGGCCCCGCGGTCCCCTTCATTCCCCCCAATGTGCTGAGCCAGTGGATTTACCGTCATTGGCGCGGTTTCGAGTCCAACTGGAGCTTTATCGATCTCGCCAGCCACGACTTCCAGTGCGAACACTGGCTCACGGCGCGCATCCTGGCCGACATCGATTCCCGCCACATGGAAGTGATCGAGCGCTGGGGAGAGCTGCTGCGCCACAATCGCTACGTGCGCCGCTCCTGGCTCGGGGAGAAGATGCTGACCCTGGGCACCTGGACCGAGCCCATCATAGTGCTGGATCCCGCCCTCGTCGCAAGCTCCCCGGATGGCCAGCCCCTGCCCGGCCCCTACTGCCTGCTGGAGGGGCACCACAGACTCGGCTATCTGCGCAGCATGGCGCAGGATGGGCTGCCGTTGCAGGATGAGCACCAGGTCTGGGTTTGCCGACCCGTTCGCGCCAGTTAAACGTTTTTTTGTCGAAAAAATGCCTCAGAAATAAATTTTTGACAATTCAAAAACCGACTCTATAATCGTTGCGGTTTTGAAAAAGGTCAGGACAGGACGATGCCGTTTTTAATGAAAAAAGCAGCCTTGCAGACGAGTGGAACGCACCAGAGCGGCCCCGTTGTTTCCGGTTCCCGACCCACAGATCCCCAATTGTTTTTAAAAAGAGCCCCTGTTTCAGGGGCTTTTTTTTGTGCCCGAAAAACCTTCATTGATGCCAAAGGGAATGCAGACGATGACCAATCCACTCTATAACAAACACGTCATCTCCATCTCGGATCTGACCCGGTCCGACATGGAACTGGTGGTCGCCACCGCACAGCGGTTGAAGGCCGAACCCGACACCCGCCTGCTGAAAGACAAGCTGGTCGCCAGCTGCTTCTTCGAAGCCTCCACCCGCACCCGCCTCTCCTTCGAGACCGCGGTACAGCGCCTCGGCGGCAACATCATCGGCTTCGCCGACGGGGGCAACACCAGCGCCAAGAAGGGGGAGACCCTGGCGGACTCCATCAAGATCATCGGCTCCTACTCCGATGCCGTGGTGATGCGTCATCCGAAGGAAGGGGCGGCCCGCCTCGCCTCCGAGTTCTCCCGGGTGCCCGTCATCAACGGCGGCGACGGCTCCAACCAGCATCCGACCCAGACCCTGCTGGACCTCTTCTCCATCCATGAGACCCAAGGCAAGCTGGACGGCCTCAACGTCGCCTTCGTCGGCGACCTGAAATACGGCCGCACCGTACACTCCCTGGCCCAGGCCCTCAGCCTGTTCAACTGCCGCTTCTTCTTCATCTCGCCGGAAGCGCTGGCGATGCCGGACTACCTGTGCGAGGAGCTGGAAGAGAAGGGCATCCAGTTCAGCGTGCACGAGACCATGGAAGAGGTGATGCCGGAGCTCGACATCCTCTACATGACCCGGGTCCAGAAGGAACGCTTCGACGAGACCGAGTACAAGCACATGGCCGCCAAGTTCGTGCTGGAACTGGCCACCCTGGAAGGGGCCAAGCCGACCATGAAGATCCTGCATCCCCTGCCCCGCGTCGACGAGATTGAGGTCGCGGTCGACAAGACGCCCCACGCCTACTACTTCCAGCAGGCGGAGAACGGGGTCTATGCGCGCCAGGCACTGCTGGCACTGGTACTGAACGAAACCGTCTAAGGGAAAGGGGAACATCATGTCCGAGAAGAACCAACTGCAAGTCGAAGCCATCCGTCAGGGCTCCGTCATCGACCACATCCCCGCCGGCCAGGGCATCAAGATCCTCAAGCTGTTCCAGCTGATCGAGACCCAGGAGCGCATCACCGTCGGCTTCAACCTCAAATCCGGCGCCCTCGGCAAGAAGGATCTCATCAAGATCGAGCACACCCGGCTGACCGAACAGCAGGCCAACCAGCTGGCCCTGTTCGCCCCCAAGGCGACCGTCAACATCATCGAAGACTTCGTGGTGGTGAAGAAGCATCAGCTGGCACTGCCGGAGTTCATCACCGGGGTGTTCCACTGCCCGAACTCCAACTGCATCTCCCACAACGAACCGGTGGACAGCTACTTCCGGGTACGCGAAGTGAAGGGCGCGGTGCGCATGAAGTGCAAATACTGCGAAAAATCCTTCACCCAGGACATCGTCAGCGAACGTTACTAATAGCCAGCTGGGCCCCACGGGGCCCATTTTTGACCCCTGTCACATCACTTATTCCCCCTTTGGTTATAATTTGCCATCCCATAACGGCTAAACGCCGCTCATTCGCTACCCGATTCTTTTTCAACAGCATTTTTTGCTAGCAAACGGACATAGGGTAGTGGTGACGCCTAGCCTACGGTTATCATCAAAGGACATCCCCGTGGTCAAGACCCTCAGCCGTCCCGTCGAAATCGAGTCCGACCAGGCCCAGCTGGACGCCTGCCGCCAGATCATCGGCCAGCACTGCTACAGCACCCAGGAAGAGATCCGCCGCGAGCTGGCCGACCGGGGCTTCGCCGACATCAGCCAGTCCACCATCTCCCGCCTGCTGCGCCGCCTCGGCGTGGCCAAGGCCCAGAATGCCAACGGCAAGAAGGTCTACACCCTGGTGGACGAGCAGCTGGAACCCGCCGGCAGCACCCGCTCCATCCACGACATGGTGCGCGGCGTGGTCCACAACCAGCAGATGGTGCTGGTCCACACCACCCCGGGGGCCGCCACCGTGGTGGCTCGCCTGCTGGATCGCAACGCCGATCCCGAGATCCTGGGAGCCGTGGCCGGCAACGACGTGGTGCTGGTCGCCCCCCGCCACATCAGCCGCACCCGCCAGGCCCACGCCGCCGTGGTGCGCACCCTGGCCCAGGCCCGCTAAGTTTTTCTCCTCCCATGCAAATAACAAAGGCGACCCCGGGGTCGCCTTTGTTATGCCCGCTCGCGCCGTCTCTCGCTTGCCGCCCCTCTCCCTCAACCGCACGCCTGCCGGCTTTCGAACCGACTCTCCGGCCGGCATGACCTTCCCCAGCCGCAATAAAAAAACGGGAGCCAGTGGCTCCCGTTGTTTAGCGTATGTCCCATCAGGCCAACATGGCACCCAGGCTCAGGCAGACCACGATCAGCACGGTCAGGATGCCGAGCAGCGGGGCTACCCACTTCAGCCAGCGCACATAGGGCACCTTGGCAATTGCCAGGCCACCCATGACCACGGCAGAGGTCGGGGTCACCAGGTTCACCAGGCCGGAGGCAGACTGGTAGGCCGTCACTACCAGCTCGCGACCCACGTTGGCGAAGTCGGCGAGCGGCGCCATGATCGGCA
Source organism: Aeromonas sp. NJAU223 (assembly GCF_051125555.1). Taxonomy (NCBI): domain Bacteria; kingdom Pseudomonadati; phylum Pseudomonadota; class Gammaproteobacteria; order Aeromonadales; family Aeromonadaceae; genus Aeromonas; species Aeromonas sp. NJAU223. The sequence continues at coordinate 4,297,669 of NZ_CP144204.1, forward strand.
TGGTCAGCACCGCCAGACCGGAGGAGGACGGCACCAGGAAGGAGAGCACCACTTCCAGCACAAACATCACGTTGATGAACACCACGGTGGAGAGGCCGGTCACGATGCCTTCCGCACTGTGCAAGATGGTGTGGGTGATCATGCCGTTGTCCATCACCACCACGATACCGCGGGCGATACCGATGATGAGGGCCACGCCGAGCAGGTCACGGGCACCGTCGATGAAGTTGGAGGTCAGCTCCTCCTCGCTCATGCGGGAGATCACGCCGACGATGATGGCGGCAGCCAGGAAGACGCCGGAGATCTGCGCCATCCACCAGCCGAGCACGGCCACCCCGTAGATCATCACGGCGAAGGCGGCAACGAAGATGCCCAGCACGATCTTGCGGGTCAGGGTGAACTCCAGCATCTCGTCGCTGCGGTTGCCGAGGAAGTGGGCACGGTTCTCTTCCCACTTGTCAGCCACCAGGGACTTGCTCGGATCGTTGCGTACCATCTTGGCGTAGCGCATCACATAGGCCACGCACAGCAGCCAACCGGCCACCAGCATGGCGACACGCAGCCAGATGCCGTCGGTGAAGGAGATGCCCGCCGCGTTGGCGGCAATCACGGTGGCAAACGGGTTGATGGTGGAGCCCAGGGTGCCGATCCCGGCGCCGAGCAAGACGGTGGCGGCGGCGACCACGGGGTCGAAACGGGCGGCCATCATCACCGGTACCAGCAGGGTGTAGAACGGCAGGGACTCTTCCGCCATGCCGTAGATGGTGCCCCCTGCGGCGAACAGCGCCATCAGGATGGGGATCATCCACTCCTCGCGGCCACGCAGACGATCGGTGACGCGCTCGATACCGGCATCGATGGCACCCGTCTTGGTCACTATGCCAAGGAAGCCACCGATGATCAGGATGAAGAGGGAGACGTCGATGGCGCCAGCCTCATAGGTATCGTGGTTGTAGAGGCCGTCGATGGGTGCCAGCAGCACGTCGACGATCCCCTGGGGATTGGCATCCACCAGCTTGTAGGTACCGGCTACCGGTACTTCCTTGCCGAGGGATTCGTTCATGGTCATGTCATATTTGCCCGCCGGGACTATCCAGCTCAGGGCGGCCACCAGGGCGATCAGCACAAACAGTATCGTGTAGGCTGACGGGAACTTGAATTTGGTCATGGTCCAGCTTCCTTCTGTGGGTGTGGTATCCATGCAATCTGCGGGTGTAGGGTTAGAGGTATTGTGCCGCTGTCACATGGTCGAAAAGCCGGGGGTCACCCCCCGGCACCACTACTGCGACCTTAGTCGCCCAGCGTAGCAACCATCACTGCCTTGATGGTGTGCATCCGGTTTTCGGCCTCGTCGAATACGATGCTGTGTTCGGATTCGAACACGTCCTCGGTCACTTCCAGACCCTTCATGCCGTATTTGTCGGCCACTTCCTTGCCCATGGTGGTCTCGTCGTTGTGGAACGCCGGCAGGCAGTGCATGAACTTCACATCCGGGTTCTTGGTGGCGTTGATGACGTCCATGTTGACCTGATAGGGGGTCATCAGTTTGACGCGCTGATCCCAGGCTTCTTTCGCTTCACCCATGGAGACCCAGACGTCGGTGTAGAGGAAGTCGGCACCCAGCACGCCCTCTTTCACCTCTTCGGTCAGGTGGATGCGGGCACCGGTCTCTTCGGCGATCTGGCGGCACTGGGCGACCAGCTCTTCTTCCGGCCAGAAGGCCTTGGGCGCAACCAGACGGATGTCCATGCCCATCTTGGCGGCACCGACCATCAGGGAGTTGCCCATGTTGTTGCGAGCGTCACCCAGGTAGGCGAACTTGATCTGGTCCAGACGCTTGCCCTTGCCGTGCTCCAGCATGGTCATGAAGTCGGCCAGGATCTGGGTCGGGTGGAATTCGTTGGTCAGGCCGTTCCAGACCGGCACACCGGCATGGGCACCCAGCTCTTCCACGATCTCCTGACCGAAGCCACGGTACTCGATGCCGTCATACATGCGACCGAGGACGCGGGCGGTATCCTTCATGGACTCCTTGTGACCAATCTGGGAACCGCTTGGGCCGAGGTAGGAGACTTGTGCCCCCTGGTCGAAGGCCGCGACTTCAAACGCGCAACGGGTGCGGGTGGAGGTCTTCTCGAAGATCAGGGCGATGTTCTTGCCGGTGAGGTGCTTGCGCTCATAGCCACCGTATTTGGCCTTCTTCAGGTCGATGGCGAGATCGATCATGTATTGGATTTCGCGCGGGGTGAAGTCCAGCAGTTTCAGGAAGTTACGGTTACGCAGATTAAAAGCCATGATGAGTTCTCTCTATATTTGTTCAGACCAATGTGGGCAGTGTTATTGACTACGCAGTGATTCAACGACTCAGGCATTCACGGTATTGGTGGCGACGATATTGGTGCCGGCTTCGCCCCTCAGGATGGCCAGGCCATCTTCCAGGGAACCGATCCCGACCATGCCTCCGGTCGCCTTGACGAATTCGCAGGACGCTTCGACCTTGGGCCCCATGGAACCGGCATCGAACTTGACGCCAGCCAGCTCGTCCGGGCTGGTGATCCGCAGCGGACGCTGGGTCGGCTTGCCCCAATCCAGGTAGACGGCATCGGCGTCGGTCAGGATCAGCAGGGCGTCGGCCTTGATCTGCTTGGCCAGGTAGGCGGCAGACATGTCCTTGTCGATGACGGCTTCGATGCCGGTCAGGCTCTGGCCATCCCAGGTCACCGGAATGCCACCACCACCGGTACAGATGATGAGATGGCCCTGGGCGATCAAGGTTTCGATGGCGTCGCCTTCGACGATGCGCTGGGGCAGCGGGGATGGCACCACGCGGCGGAAGAACTTGCCGTCGGCCTTGACGCTCCACTGCTTCTCGGCAGCCAGGGCGCGGGCTTCCGCCTCTTCGTAGACGGGACCGATAAACTTGGTCGGGTTGGCGAAGGCAGGATCCTTGGGATCAACCTGCACCTGGGTCAGCAGCGCGGTGACGTTGCGGCTCGGCATCAGGTTCTTCAGCTCCTGGATCAGCATGTAGCCGATCATGCCCTGGGACTCGGCGCCCAGCACATCCAGGGGATAGGGAGAAACCTTGGTATAGGCGCTGTTTTGCAGGGCCAGCAGACCGACTTGCGGGCCGTTGCCGTGCACCAGCACCACGTTGTAATCCTCGGCGATGCGGGCGATGGTCTTGGCGGCGGTGGCGATGTTCTTGCGCTGGATGTCCGCTTCAAGGGGCTCACCGCGGCGGAGCAAGGCATTGCCACCCAGGGCGACGACGACAGTTGGTTTTTTCATGATATTGATCTCGAAAGTGAGTCTGTGTGGCGCCAGCCTCCGCCGGCGCCACGCCGTCGGTTAGATGCCGTCACGTTCCATCGGGCAGCTCATGCAGCGGGCGCCGCCGCGGCCACGTCCCAGCTCTTCACCCGGGATGGGCAGCACAGTGATGCCGGCCTTGTCGTATTTCTCGTTGGTGTAGGTATTGCGCTCGTAACCCACGACCACGCCAGGACGCACGGTCAGCACGTTGTTGGCGTCGTTCCACTGCTCGCGCTCGGCCTCGAAGGTGTCGCCGCCGGTGGTGATGAGTTTCAGCTGATCCACACCCAGCGCCTTCTCGATGGCGGTCACGAAGTAGCCTTCTTCCTTGATGCTCATGCCGGTGGCGCCGCCCGGGGTCAGGCTCCAGCAGTTCACATCCTTGCGGATGACTTCCGGATAGACGGAGAAGGTGTCTATGTCCATGTGGGTCATGACGGTGTCCAGGTGCATGCAGCTGCGGTGTTTCGGCAGTTGCATGGCGATGACCTGCTTCGCCTGGCCGTGCTTGAACAGGCCGCGGGCCAGGTGTTCGACACCCTGCGGCGTGGTGCGCTCGGACATGCCGATGAGCACGGCGCCACGACCGATGACCAGGACGTCGCCCCCTTCGATGGTGGAGTTGTCGTAGTCACGCTCTTCGTCACCGAAGTACTTGATGAAGTCCTGACCGGCGAACTGCGGGTGCCAGCGGTAGATGGCCTTCACATGGTTGGTTTCGCGGCGACGGGCGGCCTTGGCCATGGGGTTGATGGAGACGCCACCGTAGACCCAGCAGGAGGTGTCACGGGTGAAGAGGTGGTTGGGCAGTGGCTCGATGATGAAGTCGGTCGGAGCGTGCATGCCCACGACCATGTTGACGCCGCTGTAGGGCATCTCGGAGTAGGTCAGGCCGCCGGAGAGGATGCGAGCCAGCTCGCGGTGCGGCATGTCGGCCAGGAAGCAGCGCACGTCGTTGGCCAGTGCGGTGCCGAGGCGATAATCGGAGACCTGGTTTTGCAGCAGCCAGGCTTTGGCTTCCGGCACATCCAGGGTTTCGGCCAGCAGATTGGTCAGTAGGAAGACTTCGACATTCTGATCGCGCAGCACTTGAGCGAATTTGTCGTGCTCCTGGCCGGCGCGTTCCACGGACAGGACGTCATCGAACAGCAGATCCTGACAGTTGGAAGGGGTCAGACGCTTCAGACTGAGGTTGGGGCGGTGCAGCATGACACGGCGCAATTGGCCAACTTCAGAACCTACATAAAATTTGCTCATGATTATATTCCGTCTAGCAGTGGTCCCTGCGAGTGATTGAATAGATTCCTTCTATTCTGGCTCGTGGCTAAGGCGGGATATTCTTTATGTAGGGTACTCAGCTTGTGTTCTATCCTGCCCTTGCCTTTCGACGCAGAGATTAGGCCTGCAAACCACTGCAAACTTAGACATTGATCACATTCAATCCGAACTGAATAAAACCATGAGTTAATTTTTGATGGAGTTTACATAACTGGCATTTAGCCATTCACCCCATCCGAATCGATAAGCAAAAAACACCTTGTTTATTTCAATTAGAGACCGTTTTCATTCACGTGAAATATCTACAAAGGGATATGGTAGATAATAAATACAGAGCAAAATCAATCAGATAAAAACAAATTACAGATGAATTGAATTTTCTATGCTGAAGAGTGAATGGATCGCCAAAAAAATCCCGCCTGGCCTCCACATAAATAGTCACTCGCATTACCGAGCGTGCATAATCAGTTTCTTGTCCAAGATCATGGCAATGACGCCAAGCCGCCTTCCCAGCACCCCAAATGACAAGACTCGTCCTATGTCATTTATATGGATATGCATTTTGTTCGCATCCGAACGGTGCTTTTTTCAACCCGATGATGGCGACCCGATTTTAAACTTTTTTCATTAGTTGAATTTATCGTCCCTCCTTGCGGCGTCCCCCACCTCGACTTAACTCAAAAAGTGATTCAGATCACACCGAGTCCTGTCACCAAGGAGATATCCATGAAGATCAAATCGCTGTTTCTGCTCATCGCCCTGGTCCTGCCCGCCACCCCGACTCTGGTCAGCGCCCAGGGCGCTCCCGCCATTCCCCTGGTGGTCTGTCATGTCGGCCAGGCTCCCCAGATGCTGGTACCCGAATATGTGTGCCAATGGCATGGCGGCAGCCAGCACTATTAACCCCTGAGCCCAAGGGGAGGTTTCTTCCTCCTCTTGGCCAGCTCCCCGCGAGCACCATCATTCCCTGCTTATCCCTTCATTCATCCAGACCATCAGAGCCCGCCACAGGCACCGAGATCAGCGTTTCCCGCTCACCGTCGTTGATGGGCAAGTCTCTAGCCCTCTCCGTGTCACCATTCATTGCAAGATGGTTTCCTCTTCCGGGAAGGGTAACCGGGTGCCCCTTGGGAGGAATGGCATGGTGCCGTGACTCGGGTCAGATGGCTGGCGTTCTGGCTCTCCTTCGCAAACGACTCCGCCATTTGTCAGGTTCCTGAACCCCAGTTAAATGGCGTGTGAGACATTCGCCATTGCATGCGTAAGTTAGACTCCCAACAAGATCCCGCCATAGTCGGAATAATGGATCGAAAAACCTGCCATAAAAAAAATAATTCATTGATAAATAAAGATATAAGTCTTTCTTGGTTTCCTGGGAAACGAGTTGGGTAAAAACGTTTTTCAGCATGCCGTTGTCGTCCCCCGCGAAATCCTTATAGTTACTCCTGCACGGACGCAATGAAGTCGATCAGGACGATTGGCTGCCAGGGTTGGGCAAATGGACTCACCACAGGATGTGGTAAAGGACACCTCCCAGGACGGAGAAAGTGCGACGGGAATGGATGACTCGTCAGGCCATGATGGCTAAAGGACACCCCAAAGGATTGGGAAGGGGAAACCTAAAGGAAGAGGTATAGTCAGGGATTGCAGGGAGCAACTTCGTTCAAGGACATGAGCGATAAGACTATCGGGGGCGACGCAAGTCGCCCCCATCTTTTTTGCCCGTTTTCTGGTTTTTCCGATATGCCGGCCGGGGCAACCCCGACCAGCCTCTCAATGCCTCACCGATAAAACCTCACTGCCAGCGGTCATGTCTGCCGCTCATTGCAGGCGAAAGTGCCCCACTATCTCCCTCAGCCTGTCATAGGTGCGCTGCATGGACGCCGAACTGTCCACCGTCCGCTCGCCGTTACCCTTGAGCTGAGTGATCACCTCGGCAATGGCGCTCATGTTGCGATTGATCTCCTCCGCCACCGCGCTCTGTTCCTCGGCCGCCGTGGCGATATGGCTGATGAGATCGTTGATCTCCACCACCTCTCCCGCCATGGCGTCCAGGGAGGCATTCACCTTGTTGGTATTCTGCGCCGCATCCTGACAGCTCTGGCGGGTGTTGCCCATGGCCTCCACCACCGTCTGGGTGCCGCGCTGCAGCCGGCTCAGCATGGTCTGGATTTCGGCGGTGCTCTGCTGGGTGCGCCCGGCGAGAGAGCGCACCTCGTCAGCCACCACGGCGAATCCGCGTCCCTGCTCCCCGGCCCGGGCCGCTTCGATGGCCGCGTTGAGGGCCAGCAGGTTGGTCTGCTCGGCAATACCGCCGATGACCCCGAGGATGGACCCTATCTGCTGCACATCCTGCTGCATGGCGGCGATGGAGCTGGCGGTGGTCTCGACCTCCGCCACCAGCGCGGTCACGCTGCTCATGGCTCTGTCCACCACCAGTCGTGACTCACTCGCCAGCTGCTGGCTCTGACCGGTCAGCTGGGCCGTGCTGGCCGCACTCTCCGATACCGAGATGGCGGTACGGCTCATCTCGTTGATGGCGGTGACCACCAGTTCCGTCTCGCGCACATGTTCCGCCAGCAACCCCTGGGCCGAGCCCGTCTGCCTGGCGAGATCCGAGATCCCCTCGTTGAGCTGGCCGCTAGCCTTGCTCACCTCTCCCATCATCTCCTGCAGCCGCTCGATGAAGCGGTTGATGCCGGCGGAGATCTGGCCCAGATCATCCTTGCTGGTCACCGCCAGGCGGCGAGTCAGATCCCCGCTGCCCTGGGATAGCTCCTGCACCAGATCCCGCAGGGAGAGGATGGGGCGGTAGGCCAGATTGAGCGCCACCACGGAAATAATCAGCACCAGGACTGCCACCCCGAGCAGGGCCATGGTGATCTTGCCGTTGAGGGCCTGGGTCATGGCCTGGATATGGTCCAGATCCACGTAGCCGGTCAGGGTCCACTGACTGCCCCGGATATCGAGCTGATTGGGGCGCGCCTCACTCTCCCCCTTTGGCTTGCCGTCAAGGAGCACGTTGCCCTGGCTGTCGGTCAGGGAGAAGTAGCGCCCCTCCCCGCTCACCTTCTCAAGCAGGTGCTTGAATTCGCTCATGTCTAGGTAATAGAGGTAGGCCGAATCCGCCCCCCTGGGCACCAGGATGGAGATGACCGGCTTGCCGTCGAGCTGCTCCAGCGGGCTCACGGTGATCTGGTTGTTGGCGGCGGGGATGAGCTTGCGCAGGGCCTCCACCCTGGCGCTGTCGTCAATGACCCCGTTCACGTCGAACGCCATGTCTCCCACCAGCTTGACGATGTTGTGGAAGCCGGTCTCCTGCAGGGCCTTCTTGACGCTGGTGACCCCGAGGTTGAGGTTAGCCGCCAGCAGCACTCGCTGGTTGATGTCTCCCGCCAGCTTCTCCTTGACCAGGGTGATCTGCTCGTTGATGTTCTGGGTGGCCTGGGTGCGGATGTAGTTGCTGATGAAGTGATTGACGCTGAGCCAGGCGGTACCGATGGTGGCCAGGATGGCGAGCAGCAGCAGGACGTTGATTTTGACTTTGAACGGCATGGGATGGATCCCTCCAAATAAAGAGGGCTGGAATTGCTCCAGCCCTCTTCGCAATGCTTACTTCTTCTTGGCGTACTTCATGGAATCCAGCGCCACCGCCAGTATGATGATGCCGCCCTTGATGATGAACTGCCAGTAGGGGCTGACCCCGATGTAGGTCAGACCGTAGTTGATCAGGGTAAAGATGAGCACACCGGTGATGACCCCGGCCACCGTACCCACACCACCGGCAAACGATACCCCGCCCACCACACAGGCCGCGATGGCATCGAGTTCATACATGAAGCCAAGGTTGTTGGTGGCACTGCCGACCCGGCCCGCTTCCAGCATGCCGCCGAAGGCGTAGAAGATACCGGCCAGGGCATAGATCATCACCAGGTTGACGGCCACGTTGACGCCGGAGACCTTGGCGGCTTCCGGGTTGCCGCCGATGGCGAAGATGTTCTTGCCAAAGCGAGTCTTGTTCCACAGAACCCAGACGAAGATACTGGCTATGGCCGCATAGAAGGTCAGATACGATAGTTTAAAGCCCCCTATCCGTATAAAACCCTGCGCAAAGCTGGAGAAACGGGGATCAAAACCCGCTACCGGCGAGGCACCCACGGAGTCGAAATAGAGGGAGTTGATGCCGTAGACGATGATCATGGTCCCCAGGGTGGTGATGAAGGGGGTCACGTTCAGATAGGCCACGATCAGGCCGTTGATGAGACCAATCACCGCACCCACGACGCAGACCAGCAGGATCACCGCCGGGATGGGGATTTCTCCCAGGCTTGGGAACACCTTGTTGATGTTGGTTGTGGCCTGCAGCATGGTCGCCGCAATCAGCGCTGCCAGACCGACCTGACGGCCAGCCGACAGATCCGTCCCCTGGGTGATGATAATGCCTGCCACCCCGAGGGCGATGATGACCCGCACCGAGGACTGGGTCAGGATGTTGCTGAGGTTGGTGAGGCTCAGGAAGGAGGGTTCCTTGATCACGATGACCATGAGCAACACCAGCAACACCACATAGATGCCGTTCTCTTTGAGCGCCTGCATCAGATTGAAATTTTTAGCCGACTCCATAAATGCCTTCCTGTCTTATAGGTACAGAGATGCCAGGCGCAGGATCTCGCTCTGGTCAGTTTCTTTGGTGTTGACGATCCCCGCGACCCGGCCATTGCTCATGACCATGATCCTGTCCGTGATCCCCAGCAATTCGGGCATCTCGGACGAGATGATGACGATCCCCTTGTCCTTCTTGGCCAGCTCCAGGATCAGCTGATAGATCTCGAACTTGGCCCCCACGTCGATACCGCGGGTCGGTTCGTCCAGCATCAGGATCTCGGGCTGGGTCAGCAGCCAGCGGCCTATGATGACCTTCTGCTGGTTGCCGCCGGACAGGGAGCCTATCTGGGTCTGCTGGGTCGGGGTCTTGACCCGCATGGAGTCGATGACCCACTGGGTATCGCTCTTCATCTTGTTGTCGCTGAGCAGCCCCATGGAGCTCTTGTAGCTGTCCATGTTGGCGATCAGGGAATTGAAGGCGATGTCGAGACGCGAATAGATGCCGGTGGAGCGACGCTCCTCGGTCACCAGGGCGAAACCGTTCTGGATCGCCTCGTGGGCATTATGGTTCGCCACCGCTTTGCCGTGCAGCTTGATGGTGCCCTCGCTGCGATCGCGGATGCCGAACAGGGTCTCGACGATGTCGGTACGCTTGGCCCCCACCAGTCCGGCGATGCCGAGGATCTCCCCCTTGTGCAGGTTGAAGGTCACGTCCTGAATGGAGGGTTGGTTCTTCGCCGTCAGGTGTTCGACCTCGAGGATCACCTCCTTCGGCTGGTTGGTTTTCTCCGGGAAGCGCTGGGTGAGCTCACGGCCGACCATCATGCCGATGATCTGATCCATGGTCATGCCCTTGAGCGGCTGAGTCGCTACCCATTGCCCATCCCGCAATATGGTGATCTCGTCACACAGCTGGAAGATCTCTTCCATCTTGTGGGAGATGTAGACGATGCCGCAGCCCTTCTCCTTGAGTTTGTTGATGATCTTGAAGAGGTGATTGACCTCTTTCTCGGTCAGGGAGGAGGTGGGCTCATCCATGATGACGATCTTGGCGTCGTAGGAGAACGCCTTGGCGATCTCGATCATCTGCATCTGGGAGACGGACAGGGTGCCGACCTTGACCCGCGGATCGATGTCGATGTCCAGCTCGTCGAAGATCTGCTTGGTCTCTTCATACATCTTGCCGTGATCGATGAACCAGCCCTTGGTGGGGTAGCGGCCGAGCCACATGTTGTCCATCACGGTGCGCTGCAACACCAGGTTCAGCTCCTGGTGCACCATGGAAACGCCGTTCTCCAGCGCCTCCTTGGAAGAGGTGAAGTTGATCTCCTCCCCCTTGAAGAAGATCTTGCCCTCATCCTTCTCGTAGATGCCGAACAAGCACTTGAGCAGCGTGGATTTCCCCGCGCCATTCTCGCCCATCAACGCATGCACAGAATGAGGACGGACCCGTAAATTGACTTTATCGAGTGCCTTGACGCCAGGGAAACTCTTACTGACGTCAATCATCTCCAACAGCCATTCTGATTGTTGCCGTGTTGTCATATCAGCCATCACATCTGGTTGAAACGAAGGGCAAGGGGGTGACCCTTGCCCGGGAGGAGGGAATTACTCGAACTGGGACAGATTGTCTTTATCCACGCCCACGTAAGGAACACGCACAATCTTGTTGTCGATCTTCCAGTTGGTGCCTTCACCGGCCGGCTTGCCTTCCGCCAGGTTCTTGACCAGGTCGAAGGTCGCCTTGGCCTGGTTGGCCGCATCGTTCAGCACGGTCCCCGCCATGGCGCCGCTCTTGACCATGGCCAGGGCTTCCGGCAGGGCATCGACGCCGAACACCGGAATGGCACTCTTGCCCTGGGCTTTCAGGGATTCAACAGCACCCATCGCCATGCCGTCGTTGTTGGCGATGACCACTTCGATCTTGTTGGCGTTCGGGCCGGAGATCCAGGCGTCCATCTTGTCTTTCGCCATGGCGGTATCCCACATACCGGTATCCATGTGCAGCTGCTGGGTCTTGATGCCGCCGTCATTCAGGGTCTTGACGACATAGGTGGTGCGGGCTTCCGCATCCGGGTGGCCCGGCTCGCCCTTGAGCAGCACGAACTGGATGACGCCATCCTTGTTCAGATCCCACTCGGGGTGTGCCTTCCAGTGCTTGGCGATCAGCTGGCCCTGGATGATGCCTGACTCCTTGGAGTCGGTACCCACGTAGTAGGCCTTGTCATAGCTGGCCATGTCCGCCGCGCTCGGTTCCTTGTTGTAGAACACCACGGGGATCTCGTCGGCACGCGCCTTCTCGATCACGACAGAGGCCGCCGCCGGGTCGACCAGGTTGATCGCCAGCGCTTTCACGCCCTTGGCCAACAGCACGTCGATCTGGTCATTCTGCTTGGACTGGTCGTTCTGGGAGTCATTCATCAACAGCTCAACATCCGGGTTGGCTGTCGCTTCCTTCTCGATGGCCTTGCGCACAACGGCCATGAAGTTGTCGTCATATTTGTAGACGGTGACCCCGATACGGGTATCAGCCTGGGCTTGGGCTCCCGCCATCAGTCCCATCAGCAGGGTGGCGACTGTCGTGAGTTTTTTCATTGTTATGCTCCGATCTCTATATCTGTTTTTGTAGGGAATGCTGTACACCATCTGAGCTGGCGCCAGCCTAATGTAATCAATTTGTTGTCCAATGTTCTGTGATCCTGACAACAAAATGAAAACGTTTACACTCTGTTACATAGACATGAAATGCTTAAAAATCAATGAAATACAAGCCAACGGGGCTCTAGTGACGCTTATCGCCTATTCTGGCGGGCCAGACTCAGCGTAGAACACAGTTCCAATAGTAGCTCCCCGGCCGCAGCCAATATTCCGGTCGCACGCTCTGGCTCCAGGAGTCATCCCCACCGATCCCCATGTGGAAGCCATCGAGGCAGAGGTGCAATCCCCCTTCGGCCACCAGATCGGTCTGGTGACGGGCCAGGGCGAGTTGCTGCTGGCTGTAGCGACTGAGGCTGAAATGGAAGCGGCCCTGGATGTCGATATCCCCCAGCTGCAGTTGGCGGGTGTCGCAGCGCAGCCCGTTGTCGGTCGGGAATACATAGGGGGTGTGCAGCCCATCGAGCGGCTGTTGCCAGCGGCCCTGATCGGCGGCGAGCAGCCGGTCCGGGTAGTTCTCATGGGGGCCGCGTCCCAGCCAGCTCACCCCATCCGTTGCCGTCATCACCTCGTCCACCAGCCAGAGCCTGGCGCCGATCCGGGGCAGAGAAGGCATGCCAGGGGCAACCTCCACCTCGATGGCGAGCTGCATGGCCCCATCGGCTGAGAAGGCGTGGCGCCAGCGGGTCAGCAGTTTCAGGCTGTCATCGGCGAAATAACCGTGGGTGACCACAATCACCCCCTGCTCCGGGCTCGCCGTCATGCCGAGGCAGCGGTGTTGCAGCCCGTTAAGGCCAGCCTCCTGCCAGCGGGCAATCCAGGCGTTGGGGTCCGCGTGATCCGCCTCGCTGGTGCCGATGTCGTTGTCGAGCGGCGCCCGGTAGAAGTGATCGGCGATGGCCTCCTTCAACTGCTCCCGCCCCTGCTTGCGCCAGTTGCGGATACGGCCGCTCACCTTGTCCAGTTGCCATTCACTGCCTGCGGCGGCGGCAAGCCAATGATCCGGCTGCTCAAGCAAAGCCGTGCTGTGGAATGCCACTGGCAATGCCAGGGGAGATGGCAGAATAAACTGCTGACGAGCCACCTCGTGGCCCGCCTCGGCCCAGGCCGTGGCCGCGGGCTGCACTATGGCCAGGTCCAGCGAGACCAGGCTCCCCGGGGCAAAGGCCGGCAGCGATGCCAGCAGGGTCAGCGCCGCGCCAGTCTGGGGAGCCAGGCTGAGTGGGCATTCACCTTCCTGCAGTACGCGGCCATCCTCTCGCAGTTGCCAGTGCAGCCGCTCGTTGTCCGTGGCACGGAACAGATAGTCGCTCACCACCTCCACCACCAATGGCTGCTGGCTCACCAGTCTCAGCTCGAACAGCTGCTGGGCCCGCTTGGCCTCGGCCAGGGAGGGATGGGGACTTCTGTCCGGGAACAGCAGCCCGTTGCAGCAGAACTGGCGGTCGTTGGGGGTGTCGCCAAAATCGCCGCCATAGGCCCAGAAATGGCGGCCGTCATCGGTCAGCTTGTCGAGCCCCTGATCCACCCAATCCCAGACGAAACCGCCCTGCAGACGCGGATGGGTGCGAAACGCCTGCCAATACTCGGCATAGCCTCCCAGGCTGTTGCCCATGGCATGGGCGTACTCGCACAGGATCAGCGGCCGGGTCTCGCCGGGCAGGCCTATCCACTTGGCCAGCGCCCACTTGGGCACCGCCGGGAAGGGTTGATCCTGATGGGTACGGGCATACATGGGGCAGATGATGTCGGTGGCCGGGGTATCGGCGCCGCCCCCCTCGTACTGGACCGGGCGGCTCGGGTCACTCCCCTTGACCCACTGATACATGGCGTCGTGGGCGGGGCCATAGCCGGATTCATTGCCGAGCGACCAGATGATGATGCTGGGATGGTTGAAGTCGCGCGCCACCATGCGGGTCACCCGCTCGAGGAAGGCGCCGCTCCAGGCGGGGTCTCGCGCCAGCCGCCCCATGGGGGTCATGCCATGGGTCTCCAGATTCGCCTCGTCCACCACGTAGAGGCCGAGCCTGTCGCACAGCCGATAGAATTCCGGGTGGTTGGGATAGTGGGAGCAGCGCACCGCATTGAAGTTGTTCTGCTTCATCAGCCGCAGATCCAGCTCCATGGCGGCGGGGGTCACCACGTGGCCGAGGGCCGGATCGTGCTCGTGGCGGTTGGCGCCGCGAATGAGCAGGGGCTGGCCGTTGACCCGCAGCAGGCCGCCACGGATCTCCACCGCCCGAAAGCCCACGTCATAGGCCTCGCACTCGATGCACTCACCCTGCTCGTCCAGCAGGGCCAGGGTCAGCCGGTAGAGATGGGGGGTCTCGGCGCTCCACTTGTGGGGGGCGGGCACCTCCAGCCACAGCTCGCTCCTGTCCTCAAAGGCCCCCTTCTCGTCGATGGGTGCCGTGCCGAGGGGTTGGCGCTTGCTCACCACCAGGGCGTCGCCGAAGTAGAGGGTCGCCTCCACCAGAAGGCCGGCGCCGGCACTCGCCTGCACCTCCAGCTTGAGGCGGGCATCCCGGTAACAGGCATCCAGCACCGGGGTCAGCCGCACGTCCATCAGCTGGCGTTCCGGTTTATGCAGCAGTGCGACGGAGCGGAAGATGCCACTCATGCGCCACATGTCCTGATCTTCGAGGTAGGAGCCATCGGACCAGCGCAGTACCAGGGCTGCCAGCCGGTTCTGACCGGCCTGCAGGAAGGGGGTCAGATCGAATTCGGCGGGCAGGCGGCTGTCCTGGGAGTAACCGACCCAGCGGCCGTTGCAGAACAGATAGAAGGCGCTGTCCACCCCATCAAACGTGATGCGGACCTGACCGCTGGCCAGCCAGTCGGCGGGCAGGCTGAAGGTGCGGGAGTAGCAGCCGGTGGGGTTTTGCGCAGGCACCCTGGGGGGATCGCAGGGGAAGGGATACTTGATGTTGGTGTAGATGGGGCGATCGAAGCCCTGCAACTGCCAGTTGCCGGGAACCTGCACCGTGGTGGCATCCGCCAGATCCTGTTCGAGCCACTCCGACGGCACCCGCTCGGGGGCATCGAAGAAGGAGAACTGCCAGTCACCATCCAGCAGCAGGCGCGAAGGGGACGGGAGCCCGGCTCGGGCATCCGCCTCGCTGCGCCAGCTGGACAAGGGGGTGTGGGCAGGCAACCGGTTGACGGATGTGATCGCCTGGGTTTGCCAATCCTGACGGGCCAAGATCTCCCTGAGCATCCTTATCTCTCCCTGCATTGAGTCGTATCTATGAAAACGTCTGCAGTGTAGGAGAGTTTGATTTGGGAAACGGCGATCCCGCTCACACGGGTGTAAACGATTACACGGTGAATGTTAAGTAAAACGAGGTAAAAACGATTAAAGATAAGTAAAAACCAGATCTGCGTCATGAGATAACCGATGACGGATGAAAAGGAGGGAAACAGGGGGTGAAAGAGAGCCTGAAGTAGAGAGAGGGAGCAGCACCGTCACCCCGGTGCAACCCGAAGCATGGTGCGAGTCTGGGCATGGGGCGCAGGGGATAACCCCGCCCGCCTTCCTGCAAGAGACAAGCTCAGTGTCTGGCCGATATCACCGGGGTTGTGGGTCAGGGGTGAACATGCAGGGATGATTTATGCCAGCAGCCACATAACCCTGCCACACCGGGGTCAGGCCTGGTCAGGGTCACCGGATGGGGATTGATCCGCGAGTCGTGCAGACGCAGATATTGCCAGTCCTGTGTCTGCTGGCGAGAGGGGAGATCAGCGTCTGACCGCTCCATCGGGTGGTGATTGATCTGTGATGTCTCGTGCAGCCGCAGATGCTGCCGATCTCGCGCCTTCTGACGAGCGGCTAGGTCAGAGGCTGGCCGGAGTCAGCAGATGGAGATGGATCCACGATATACCGTGCAGGGACGACCCTATCGACCAGCGTGCACCCTGTCACACCGGGGTCAGAGCCTGACCGGGGCGACCGAGTGGCGGTTGATCAGGGTCGGCGTGTAGACGCGGCTCGCCACCGCCTCGCTCTCTCCGGCTGCCAGTTGCAGAGCCAGCTTGGCCGCCTGGGCCGCCATCAGCTCGATGGGGTAGCGCATGGTAGAGAGCTTGGGTCTCAGGTATCTGGCATAGATGATGTCATCGAAACCGACCACGGAGACCTCTTCCGGCACCTTGAGGCCGTTGTCCGCCAGCACCGAGATGGCTCCCGCCGCCATGGCATCGTTGTAGGCCACCACGGCCGTGATGGGCAGTCCCTTGGCCAGCAGGTTGAGCATGGCCCGCTCGCCCCCTTCCTCGTTTGGCACGCCATTTTCCACCAGTTCGGGATCCACCGAGATACCCGCCTCCAGCAGGGCATCCTGGTAGCCCTGATGGCGCAAGATGGCATCCTCGATGGCGTGATCCGAGCTGACGAAGGCGATATGACGGTGTCCCAGATCCAGCAGATGGCGGGTGGCGGTCGCCGCCCCCTGGCGGTTGTTGAGGGAGATGCAGCGCCCCTTCAGCGCCGGAATGTCGCGGTTGATCAGCACCATGCCGGGGGAGCGCTGGGCATAATCGATCAACTCCTCATCGCTCAGCGCCTTGCTGTGGACCACCAGCGCGTCGCAGCGCTTGCCGATCAACAGCTCGATGGCGGCCCGTTCCGGCTCCGCCTTGTGAAAACCATTACCCATCAGGAGGTGTAGCCCCTGTTCCACCGCCACCCCGGCGACCCCCTTGACCAGGGCACCGAAGAAGGGATCGGCCACGTCACCCACCACTACCCCCATGGTATCGCAGGTCTGGCTGACCAGGGCCCGAGCGTTGGCGTTGGGGGTATAACCCAGCTCGGCCATGGCTTTCTGGACCACCTCGCGGGAGGCGGCACTGGCCTTGGGTGAGTTGTTCATCACCCGTGAAACCGTTGCCACCGAAACATTGGCCAAACGGGCGACATCCTTGATGGTACTCATGCTGTTTTCACTTATTTCACTGTGCAAGACGGGGCCATTATACCGAGCAATCCCACTGATAACAGGGGAAAAACCGAGATGACCCAGGTTTTGCCCACCATCATCAGTGTAATCGTTTACATAAATATGTTACCCCGCTCACAGTTTGGGAATGAAGCCCTCGGCTAGACTCCTGCTCAGACTGTTCAAGTAGGGAGCACAGACGTGGAGAAGAGGATAAAAGTGTTGGTCACCGGCGGTTGCGGCTATATCGGCAGCCACACCTGTCTCGCCTTGCAGGCCGCCGGCATGGAGCCGGTGGTGGTGGACAACCTCTGCAACAGCAAGCGAGCCGTCTTGGCCAGGATCGCCGCCATCAGCGGCCAGGAGCCCTTGTTTTACGAGGGAGACATCCGCGACGAGGCCCTGCTGACCCGCATCTTCAGCGAGCAGGAGATAACCGCCGTCATCCACTTCGCCGCTCTCAAGGCCGTCGGCGAGTCCACCCGCATTCCCCTCGCCTACTACCAGAACAACCTCGCCGGCACCCTCTGCCTGCTGCAGGCCATGAAGCAGGCTGGCGTCCACAATCTGGTGTTCAGCTCGTCGGCCACCGTCTACGGCGATCCGGCCAGCACTCCCATCCGGGAAGCCTTCCCCCGCAGCGCCACCAATCCCTACGGGCGATCCAAGCTGATCATCGAGGAGATCCTTGAGGATCTGCAGGCCGCCGAGTCCCAGTGGAGCATGACGCTGCTGCGTTACTTCAACCCGGTCGGCGCCCATGAATCCGGCACCATGGGGGAAGATCCCCAGGGCGTACCGAACAATCTGATGCCCTTCCTGACCCAGGTCGCCATCGGTCGCCGCGAGTACCTCTCCATATTTGGAAACGATTACAACACCCCGGACGGCACCGGGGTACGCGACTACATCCACGTGATGGATCTCGCCGAAGGACACGTCAAGGCGTTGCATCACTGTGCGGGTCGGGGTGGCGTCCATACCTACAATCTGGGGACCGGCCAGGGGCAGAGCGTGTTGCAGATGGTGGCGGCCTTCGAGGCGGCCAGCGGTCGTCCCCTGCCTTATCGCATCGAGCCAAGACGCCCGGGGGATATCGCCGAATGCTGGGCCGATCCGGCCAAGGCCGAGCGCGAGCTGGGCTGGCGTGCCAGCCGGGATCTCGCGGCCATGTGTGCCGACAGCTGGCGCTGGCAGTCCGCCAACCCGAACGGTTACGAAGAGTAGGCCCAGGCCTGCTCCCCACGATGTTCTCTTACCTCATTATCTGGAGTGATGATGTTCAACCCGATTGATCACCCCCACCGTCGTTTCAACCCGTTGACCGGCCAGTATGTGCTGGTCTCCCCCCACAGGGCCAAGCGCCCCTGGCAGGGTCAGATCGAGAAGATAAGCCAGACGCCGAGCCAGGCCCACGATCCCGATTGCTTCCTCTGCGCGGGCAACAAGCGCGTCTCCGGCGACCAGAACCCCGACTATCGGGACACCTTCGTCTTCACCAACGACTTCGCCGCCCTGATGCAGGACACCCCGGCCGCCGCCACCGAACAGGATCCCCTGCTCAAGCTGGAAGCCGCCCGCGGCACCAGCCGGGTCATCTGCTTCTCGCCGGATCATGGCAAGACACTCCCGGAACTGTCTCTGCCCGCCATCGAGGCGGTGATCACCACCTGGATGAGCCAGGTGGCCGAGCTGTCCCGGCAGTGGGAATGGGTGCAGGTGTTCGAAAACAAGGGCGCCGTCATGGGCTGCTCCAACCCGCATCCCCACGGTCAGCTGTGGGGCAGCGACTTCCTGCCCAACGAAATAGCCCGTGAGGAGGCGAATCAGCGCGCCTGGCTGGCCGAGCACGGCAGCCCGCTGCTGGTCGACTATGTGCAGCGGGAGCTGGCGGATCGTTCGCGCATCGTGGTGGAGACGGAACATTGGCTGGCGGTAGTGCCCTTCTGGGCGGCCTGGCCATTCGAGACCCTGTTGCTGCCCAAGGCCCATGTGCCCTCCATGCTGGACCTCACCCCGGCCCAGCAACAGGATCTGGCGGTGGCGCTCAAGGAGCTCACCAGCCGTTACGACAACCTGTTCGAGTGCAGCTTCCCCTACTCCATGGGCTGGCACTTCGCCCCGCCGAACACGGATAGCCCCGAGGCCTGGCAGCTGCACGCCCACTTCTACCCGCCCCTGCTGCGCTCCGCCACCGTGCGCAAGTTCATGGTGGGCTTCGAGATGCTGGCGGAAACCCAGCGAGACCTGACGCCGGAACAGGCCGCAGAGCGGCTGCGCGCGCTCTCCCCCATTCATTACAAGCAGCAAGCCAATGAGGTGACCCCATGACCCCCAGCCAACGCGTCAGCGCCGTCTTCGCAGAACAGTTTGAACGCCAGCCCGATCTGCTGGTGCGCGCCCCCGGCCGCGTCAACCTCATCGGCGAGCACACCGACTACAACGACGGCTTCGTGCTGCCCTGCGCCATCGACTACGAGACCTGCGTCGCCATCGGCCTGCGCGATGACCACCTGGTCCATGTGATCGCCGCCGACTACGGCAACCAGCGCGACCTGTTCAACCTGGATGAAGCCATCACCCACCACCCGGATCAGCGCTGGAGCGACTATATCCGCGGCGTGGTGAAATACCTGCAGGCGCGCGGTCATGCCTTGCGCGGCCTCAACCTGGTGGTCTCCGGCAACGTGCCCCAGGGCACGGGGCTCTCTTCGTCCGCCTCCCTGGAAGTGGCCATCGGCCAGGCCTTCAAGGAGGCGCTGGGGCTCGACATCAGTCAGGCCGAGATCGCCCTCAACGGCCAGCAGGCGGAGAACCAGTTCGTCGGCTGCAACTGCGGCATCATGGATCAGATGATCTCCGCCAGCGGCGAGGTGGATCACGCCCTGCTGCTGGATTGCCGATCCCTGGAAACCCGCCTCATCCCCATGCCAACCAACCTGGCGGTGCTCATCGTCAACTCCAACGTGCGTCGCGGCCTGGTGGACAGCGAATACAACACCCGCCGCCAGCAGTGCGAGCACGCCGCCCGCCACTACGGGGTCAAGGCGCTGCGCGACCTGGATCTGGCCGCGCTGGAAGCAGGCAAGGAGGGGCTCGATGAGACCAGCTATCGCCGCGCCCGCCACGTGGTGGGCGAGAATGGTCGCACCCTGGCCGCCGCCGATGCCCTGGCGAGCGGCGATCTGGTGCGCCTCGGCGAACTGATGGCCGAGTCCCACGCCGCCATGCGGGACGACTTCGAGATAACCGTGCCCCCCATCGACGGTCTGGTGGAGATCATCAAGGCCCAGATCGGCACTGAGGGCGGCGTGCGCATGACGGGGGGTGGCTTTGGCGGCTGCATCGTCGCCCTGCTGCGCCCGGAACAGGTGGACGCCGTGATCGCCAGGGTCGAGTCCGAATACCCGGCCCGCTTCGGTCTCAAGGCCGATTGCTATGTCTGCAGCGCCAAGGCCGGGGCGGGCAGGCTATGACCCAGGCCAGACAGGCGCACGACCCCCTGATCCCCTTCGAACTGGAGAACGAGACGGGGCTGCGCCTGCGCGGCCTCGACTTCGGCGCGACCCTGACCTCCCTCAGCCTGCTGGTGGGGGGAGAGCGACGAGAGGTGCTGCTCGGCTGCGCCGACGAGGATTACCCCGCCCAGCAGGTGTGGCTGGGGGCGGTGGCGGGGCGCTTTGCCAACCGCATCGGCGGCGCCGAACTGACCCGAAACGGTCAACATTGGCAGCTGGATGCCAACCAGCCCCCCCACTGCCTGCACGGCGGCCGCGATGGCTTTCATCGCCGCCGCTGGCAGCGGGTTCGGCAGACCAGCGACAGCATCAGCCTGAGCCTGGTCTCTCCGGCGGGGGATCAGGGCTTCCCCGGTCAGCTGCGGGTCACGCTGACCTATCGGCTGGAGGGGCAGGATCTGGTGATCGATTTCGAGGCCAAGAGCGATGCCCCCACCCCGGTCAGCCTCACCAGCCACGCCTATTTCAACCTGGATGGGGACAGCCCCGCTGGGGATGTGCGTCAGCATGCCATCACCCTGCGGGCGAACAGCTTCCTGCCCACCGATGCCAGCGGGTTGCCGCTGGCCATCACCCCGGTGGAGGGCCCCTTCGATCTGCGCGCCGAGCGCCCTATCGGCCAGGCCTGGCTGAGCCATGCCCAGCAGATGCAGGCCAAGGGGTACGATCACGCCTATCTGCTGCATGGGGCGGAGCAGCAGGGCAAGTCCGGGCAGACCTGGGCGGCCCGCGTGCGTTCCGCCGATCGGCAGCTGGCGATGGAGGTCTATACCAATCAGCCCTCCTTGCAGTTCTACAGCGGCAACTGGCTCGCCAACACACCGGATCGCACCGGCCGGGGCTACGGGGATCACGCCGGCTTCTGCCTGGAGGCGCAGCAGTTGCCGGACAGCCCGAATCGCCCGGCGCTGGGGGATCCCTGGCTGCTGCCGGGCCAGCGTTATCACCACCAAACCCGTTACCGTTTTATTCCCGCCGGCTGATGCCGCCCTGGCCCGTGTCTCAGGAAGCGGGCCAGGGGCCATCAGCGTCGAATCGACACAGGAGTCTTGATGGACATGGATGCGCACTACCAGGCCGCCGCTGACCGCTATCAGCGCCAACCTTACCGACCCGCTGGCCGCCATGGCCTGCGTCTGCCCAGCATTGGCCTCGGGCTCTGGCACAACTTCGGCGAGGGGAGCGATCCCGCCAGGGTGAAGGCCATGGTGCATCAGGCGTTCGATCTGGGGATCACCCACTTCGATCTGGCCAACAACTACGGCCCCCCGCCGGGCAGCGCCGAGACCACGTTCGGCACCCTGCTCAAGGGCAGCCTGGCCCCTTATCGGGACGAGCTCATCATCGCCAGCAAGGCGGGCTATGTGATGTGGGACGGCCCCTACGGTGACGGAGGCAGCGCCAAATATCTGTTTGCCAGCCTGCACCAGAGCCTGCGCCGGCTCGGTCTCGACTATGTGGACATCTTCTATCACCACAGGCCGGATCCCCGCACGCCGCTGGAGGAAACCTGCCAGGCGCTGGCGCTCATGGTCCGTCAGGGCAAGGCGCTCTACATCGGTCTCTCCAACTACCCCGCCGAGCTTGCCGCCAGGGCCGCGACCCGGCTGGCCGAGCTCGGCACCCCTTGCCTCGTGAATCAGCTCAAGTACTCCCTGTTTCAGCGGGACATCGAGGCGCAGACCCTGCCAGTCTGCCGTGAACAAGGGGTGGGCGTGGTCGCCTTCTCCCCCCTGGCGGGCGGCCTGCTGAGCGATCGCTATCTGGCCGGGATCCCGAGCGACTCTCGCGCCGCCAGCGCCAGTCCCTTCCTGCAGCCCGACCAGATCACCCCGGACAAGCTGGAGAAAATCCGCGCCCTGCACGCCCTGGCCAGACAGCGGGGACAAGCCCTGTCACAGCTCGCCCTGCAATGGGTACTGCGGGACGCCGTGGTGAGCTGCGCCCTGATCGGTGCCAGCAGTGCGCAGCAGATTGTCAGCGCGGTGGATGCCCTGAGTCTGCCCCCCCTGGAGGCAGAGCTGCAGCAGAAGATCCTGACCATCATGGATTGAGCAGAATGTTGAGAGGGTTAATTCTTCCTTAATTATTGCCATGCCATCATGGGATGGAAAATTGCAGCAAAATATCCCGCCAGCACCAGCGAGTGACGCCAAAATATTCTCTGGTTGCCAGCGGGCTTTTCCGCCATCATTGGCTGCCCCGACTCCGCTCGGGGCTGATTTTATCCGGCACCATCAACCAAGAGACCTGATCCATGACCGATTCCTACGCCCTGTTTGTCGCCTTCGTGCTGGGCATAGTGGAAGGCCTGACCGAGTTTTTACCCGTATCCTCCACCGGCCACATGATCATCGTCGGCCACCTGCTCGGATTCGAGGGCCCCAAGGCTGCCACCTTCGAAGTCGTGATCCAGCTGGGCTCCATTCTGGCGGTGGTCGCCGTGTTCTGGCGCCGCCTGTTCGGCTTGATCGGTATTCATTTCGGTCAGAAACCGGCGCCTGGCCACGCCACCCTCTCCCTGGTACACATCATCCTCGGCATGATGCCCGCGGTGATCATCGGTCTGGCCATCCACAGCTGGATCAAGGCCAATCTGTTCGGACCCGAGACCGTCATGTACGCCCTGGTGGCCGGCGGCATCCTGCTCATCATCGCCGAGAAGTGCCGCCCCGCCGTGCGCTCCGAAACCCTGGATGACATCAGCTACAAGCAGGCGCTCGGCATCGGCCTGTTCCAGTGTCTGGCGCTCTGGCCGGGCTTCTCCCGCTCCGGCGCCACCATCAGCGGCGGCATGCTGATGGGGATCAGCCGTCAGGCGGCGGCCGAGTTCTCCTTCATCCTGGCGGTGCCCATGATGGTGGCCGCGAGCGGCCTGGATCTCTACAAGAGCCGGGACTTCCTCTCCATGGCGGACTTCCCCATGTTTGCGGTGGGCTTCATCACCGCCTTCGCGGTCGCCATGATCGCCATCAAGACCTTCCTGGCGCTGATCCGTCGTCTCGATTTCATCCCGTTCGCCATCTACCGCTTCGTGGTGGCCTTCGCCGTCTACCTGGTGTTCGTCGCCTGACAGGGCCGAGCCGCCATGAAAAAAGGGACCGCAAGGGTCCCTTTTTTATGGGTCTGATAGCTCAATAGAGACGATGGCTGATACGGTTGAGCAGCCGTGGCAACCCCTTGGTGAAGCGGATGGGGGCATCCTGCACTATGTAGCAGAGACAGCCGTCCGGCGTATGGGGGCTGTGATGGTGGCGGGCATCCCGCCAGATGAAGTCTCCCGCCTGATAGCGCACCTCCCCCTCCTGCAGGCTGCCGGCCAGCAACAGAGTCAGCTCATAGCCCTGGTGGGTGTGATCCGGGATCTGCCCGCCCGTCGCCACGTGCAAGAGGCTGGCCCGTATCCCCTGTTCCGCCAGCGGCAGGCGACAGTGGCGGATGCCGCCGATACGCCGCCAGCTCGCCTGGTGATAGCGGGCCAGCGCTCGGGGCAAGGGATAGCCCCGATCCCCGACCCTCAGCTCCGTGGCCGGTCGGGCCTGAACCTCCTGATGAGAGACCGGCTGTTGCAAGATGGCCGCCAGCACGGCATCCAGCGCAGGGGCCGGGGCCGCCTCTTCCAGATGGCTGGCCGCCAGCTCCGCCTCCCAGACGTTCACGTCAGCGCCACATTCGGCGCAAAGCTCGCAGTGAGCGGCGACCCCGACCGTCAGCGGCAGCGGCAGCTCGTCGGCCGCGTAGGCGCGCAGCAGGGCCGGGGTGGGATGGGCTTTAATCATGGTCTTGCTCCACTTGTTCCTTGAGTTTCTGCAGTGCCAGTCGCAGCCGCGACTTGATGGTCCCGAGCGGCACGCCGAGCAGCTCCGCCAGCTCCTGCTGGGAGAGTTCCTGCAGGTAGATGCCGCGCACCACCTGCTGCTGGGCCTGCGGCAGGATGGCGAGGTGATGGGCCATCTGGCTCGTCAGCACGCTCCCCTCCCCGTCACTCAGCTGATCCTCCTGCGCCCTGAATTCCAGCAGGGGCCAGAGCTCCTCGGCACAGAGATCCTCTTTACTGGCACGGCGACGGCGCAACATGTCGAAGCACTGGTTGCGCATGACGGTGTAAATCCAGGTGGTGGGGGCCCCCTTGTCGGGGCGATAGAGCCGCGCCTTCTGCCACACCAGCAGCATGGTCTCCTGCACCAGTTCGAGGGCATTGGCCTCGCTGCCGAGGTGGCGCAGGCCATAACCCCGGATGCGCGGCGCGAAGTGGTGGAACAGGGCGGCAAAGGCGGCCTTGTCGGCCTGCTCCGCCACCCGCAGCAGCTGGGCGGTCAGATCACCATCGGGATTATCCATGGGGGACGAGGTCCTGGATGGAACATGTGATGGTTGGCTAGTATATGTCATCTCGCCCTGCCTCGGTGGTCACCCATCCATAGATGCAAAGAGATACGACGTCCGCCGGAAAAGGATCACGAGGCACCCGGATTCAG
This sequence comes from Aeromonas sp. NJAU223, assembly GCF_051125555.1. NCBI lineage: Bacteria > Pseudomonadati > Pseudomonadota > Gammaproteobacteria > Aeromonadales > Aeromonadaceae > Aeromonas > Aeromonas sp. NJAU223. The sequence goes on from NZ_CP144204.1 coordinate 4,322,455, forward strand.
TGGCTTGCCACCAGCAGGCCGCTCAGCAGGGAGAGCGCCGGCTGGTTGTTCTCCGCCGCCACCAGCCACTGCTTGTGTTCCACCGGGATCGGCAGCACCTCGAGCCAGCGCTGCACCACCCAGCTGGCATCGTCCCAGTCCGGCTGGGCATAGAGGGCGGCGTACTCCGGGTAGTCGTTGAACACATCCTGCAGCGCCTTGGCCAGGGAGTGCTGATCGGCGTTGAGCCGACTGGTCTGCCAGGGCGGCAATGGCTCCACTTCTCCCACCCGCAGGCCATCGGACTCCTGCCAGAGATCGGTGATCCGCACCCGGCTCACCCCGAGCACCGTGATGCCGAGCAGGCCATCCGGCAGCAAATCGAAGTCGGCGATCCGCACCCGGGTGGCGATCGGATACATGTTGCGCAGCGCCTCGGGCTGGCGGGGATCCAGCATGCAGAGCGCAAACTCCCTGCGCTCTGCTTCGGCGACCATGCGCTGATAGCGAGGCTCGAAGATGCGCAGCGGCATGATGCCGCCGGGCAGCAGGTGAGCGGAGAGGGGGAAGAGCGCCAGTTTCATCGAAATCATCCTCGGTCGATGTCACCTAATGATACGACCGCCCGGGGCGAGGAGATCATTCATGACAATGGCGGCCGAAAGACCCTTTAACAAACAGGGGAAAATAGCCTGGACAAGTCGCTTCGATATGCAGTAGAAATGGATAAGCACCAGTTATTCCACGTAATATTCTGGAATTACCGGCCAAAAGCAGTGAAATATCCGCCACCCCGACAGGGGCGGGCCATTCCTGTAGTTTTCTCGGCCCGATGCGGGTAAAATTCACGCCCTTATCCAGTCAGTCATTTTTCGACGCGCAACCTCGGTGGTCAGTTATGAAAGAGCATATTCATCATCTACTTGAACAAACGGTAGCCAATCTCAAGTCCGCAGGCGTCCTGCCCGCCGACCTGGAAGCCCGGGTGCAAGTGGATCGATGCAAGGAAAAAGCTCACGGTGACCTGGCCACCAACCTGGCCATGCTGCTGGCCAAACCAGCCCGCAAGAATCCCCGCGAGCTGGCTGCCGCCATCATCGAGCATCTGCCCGCCTCCGACCTCGTCGCCAAGGTGGAGATCGCCGGTCCCGGCTTCATCAACTTCTTCTTCGACACCAGCTGGCTGGCCGGTCAGGTCGAGACCATGGTGCACAGCGACAACGCCAACGTGAAGCTGCCCGCGCCGCAAACCGTGGTGGTGGACTACTCCGCCCCCAACGTGGCCAAGGAGATGGCGGTGCACCACATCCGTTCCACCGTCCTCGGTGACGTGGCGGCCCGCGCCCTGGAGTTCCTCGGCCACAAGGTGGTCCGTGCCAACCACATCGGCGACTGGGGCACCCAGTTCGGCATGCTGATCGCCTATCTGGAGAAGATGGAAAACGAGCACGCCAGCGACATGCAGCTCAAGGATCTGGAAGCCTTCTACACCCAGGCCAAGCGCCTGTATGACGAAGACGAGGCCTTCGCCGAGCGCGCTCGCAACTACGTGGTCAAGCTGCAGGGTGGTGATGAGTACTGCCGCACCATGTGGAAGAAGCTGGTCGACATGACCATGGAGCAGAACCAGCGCAACTACGACCGCCTGAATGTCTCCCTGACCGAGAAAGACATCATGGGCGAGTCCATGTACAACGACATGCTGCCCGCCATCGTGGCCGATCTGAAGGCCCGTGGCCTCGCGGTCGAGAGCGAAGGTGCCACCGTCGTCTATCTGGACGAGTACAAGAACAAGGATGGGGAGCCCATGGGGGTCATCATCCAGAAGAGCGATGGCGGTTTCCTCTACACCACCACCGACATCGCCTGTGCCAAGTACCGTTATGAAACCCTGGGCGCCGATCGGGTGATGTACTTCATCGACTCCCGTCAGCACCAGCACCTGATGCAGGCCTGGACCATCACCCGCAAGGCGGGCTATGTACCAGCCTCCGTGCCCCTCGAGCACCACGCCTTCGGCATGATGCTGGGCAAGGACGGTCGTCCCTACAAGACCCGTTCCGGCGGCACCGTCAAGCTGGTCGAGCTGCTGAACGAGGCCGAAGAGCGCGCCAAGGCCCTGCTGGAGAGCCGCAACAGCGATCTCTCCGACGAAGAGAAGGCCAAGGTGGTGCACGCCATCGCCATGGGCGCGGTCAAGTATGCGGATCTCTCCAAGAACCGCACCACCGACTACATCTTCGACTGGGATCTGATGCTGTCGTTTGAAGGCAACACCGCACCCTACCTGCAATACGCCTACACCCGGATCCAGTCCATCTTCCGCAAGGCCGGCGTCAACGAAGCCAGCCTGACCGGCAAGATAGTGCTGAACAAGGAAGCGGAAGAGACCCTGGCCCAGAAGCTGATCCAGTTCTCCGACGCGGTCAACAGCGTCGCGGACAAGGGCATGCCGCACCTGCTCTGCACCTATCTGTACGAGCTGTCCGGCAACTTCATGACCTTCTACGAAGCCTGCCCGATCAACAAGGATGGCGTCGACGAAGCCACCCGCAACAGCCGTCTGCTGCTGTGCGCCGCCACCGCCAAGGTACTGAAACTCGGCCTCGGCGTACTGGGCATCCACACCCTGGAGCGCATGTAATAGATGGCAACCCGGGATTACGTCGGCAACAGCCCGAGACGTCGGGCCGGTGGTCGTAACACCAAGAAAGCGGCACCTCGCCGCTTTCCTGTTATCCCGGCACTGCTGGCCGGGGGTCTGGTGGTCGGCTTTGGTGCCTTCCTCTACCTCATCAATGGCAAGGGGGCCGATGCCCCCACCATCGAAGAGCAGGTGAAGGCCAACAAGCCCAAAGCCCAAGGCAATGGCCTGCCCCAGGAGAAGTGGAGCTACATCGAACGACTGGAGAACAAGCAGGTGGACGTCATCGAGCCGCCGCCCCAGCCGGGCGTACTGCCACCGCCTCCTGCCGAGACCCTGACCCTGCAGCCGGACAAGCTGCCCAAACCGGTGGAGACCGCCATCCCGCAACCGGGCACCCCCATCGGGCAGGTGAAGCCTTATCAGCCGCAGCCGGTGCAGCCGACCAAGCCCGCCACCGGCGCGCCGGTGGCCAGCGCCCAGGAGCAGGTGATCGATCGCAAGGCCGAACGTGACCGGATGGAGCGGGAGCTGCGCGCCGAGATGGAGCGGGAACAGGCCGCCAAGGCCAAGGCCGCCTCCCAGACCGCGGCAGCGGCCGACGGCGGGCGTTACATGATGCAGTGCGCCGCCCTGCGCTCGCAGGATTCTGCCGAGTCGCTCAAGGCCCGCATCGCCTTCACCGCCGGGCTCTCCTCCAGCCTGCAGGTGGTCAATGGTGCCAATGGCGCCGTCTACAAGGTGATGGTCGGCCCCTTCAACGGCAAGGCCGCCGCCGATGGCGCCAACCGCAAGCTGCAAGGGGCCGGCATCAGCGGCTGCATCCCCAAGAAGGGCTGATCCTTTCACCAAAAACAGGAAGGCAGGGCCGGTGCCCTGCCTTCTTTTTATCTGCAAGATAACCTTCAACCCAAACGAGCCCCCTTTTGCCCCCCTTGCGACTCAGGGTTGAAAAGCCCGGATCCGACCCCCATCTTTCTTGCCATGCACAGTCAGGCCGTTTTTCGGCTCAAGCGAGGTAAGTAAAGTGACTACCATAGTTTCTGTCCGCCGCAACGGCCAAGTCGTGATCGGTGGCGATGGCCAGGTCTCCCTGGGCAACACCGTCATGAAGGGCAACGCCCGCAAGGTTCACCGCCTCTACAACGGCAAGGTACTGGCTGGTTTCGCCGGCGGCACCGCCGACGCCTTCACCCTGCTCGAGCGCTTCGAGGCCAAGCTGCAGGCCCACCAGGGCAACCTGGAACGTGCCGCCGTGGCCCTGGCCAAAGACTGGCGCACCGACCGCGCCCTGCGTCGCCTCGAGGCCCTGCTGGCCGTGGCCGATGAGCACAAGTCCTTCATCATCACCGGCAACGGTGACGTGGTGCAGCCGGAGCATGACCTCATCGCCATCGGCAGCGGCGGCAACTTCGCCCAGTCCGCCGCCATCGCCCTGCTGGAAAATACCGATCTGGATGCCAGGAGCATCGTCGAGAAGTCCCTCAAGATCGCGGGCGATATCTGCGTCTTCACCAATGGCAACCACACCATTGAAGTGCTGGACTACGAGCCGAAATAAGGCGACCCCATTTTGCAAGGGGTGGGCCCTGCCCGCCCCGGATACAGGAATTGCATCATGTCCGAGATGACCCCGAGAGAAATCGTCCACGAGCTGGACCGCCACATCATTGGTCAGGCCGACGCCAAGCGCGCGGTGGCCGTGGCCCTGCGCAACCGCTGGCGCCGCATGCAGCTCTCCGAGGAGATGCGCCACGAGGTGACCCCGAAAAACATCCTGATGATAGGCCCGACCGGCGTCGGCAAGACCGAGATCGCCCGTCGCCTGGCCAAGCTGGCCAACGCCCCCTTCATCAAGGTGGAGGCCACCAAGTTCACCGAGGTGGGCTATGTGGGCAAGGAAGTGGACAGCATCATCCGTGACCTGACCGATGTCGCCATCAAGCTGGTGCGCGAGACCGAGATGGAGAAGATGAAGTACCGCGCCGAAGAGGCCGCCGAGGAGCGCATCCTCGACGCCCTGCTGCCGAACCCGCGCAACAGCTGGGGTGAGGAAGAGAAGGCCGACAACTCCAACACCCGCCAGATCTTCCGCAAGAAACTGCGGGAGGGTCAGCTGGATGACAAGGAGATCGAGCTGGAGCTCTCCGCCAGCCCCATGGGCGTCGACATCATGACCCCGCCGGGCATGGAGGAGATGGCCAACCAGTTGCAGGGCCTGTTCCAGAACCTGGGCCAGCAGCAGAAGAAGAAGCGCAAGATCAAGGTCAAAGAGGCCATGAAGGCGCTGATCGAAGAAGAGGCCGCCCGTCTGGTCAACCCGGAAGAGCTGAAGCAGAAGGCCATCCACGCGGTGGAGAACAACGGCATCGTCTTCCTCGACGAGATCGACAAGATCTGCAAACGCGGCGAGAGCTCGGGCCCCGACGTCTCCCGCGAGGGGGTACAGCGGGATCTGCTGCCTCTGGTGGAAGGTTGCACCGTTAACACCAAGCACGGCATGGTGAAGACGGATCATATCCTGTTTGTCGCCTCCGGCGCCTTCCAGGTGGCCCGTCCGTCCGACCTCATCCCCGAGCTGCAGGGCCGTCTGCCGATCCGGGTCGAGCTGACCGCGCTCACCACCGAAGACTTCGAGCGCATCCTGACCGAGCCGAACGCCTCCCTGACCGATCAGTACCAGGCGCTGATGGCTACCGAAGGGGTCAAGATCGAGTTCACCCAGGATGGCATCCGCCGCCTGGCCGAGGCTGCCTGGCAGGTCAACGAACGCACCGAGAACATCGGCGCCCGTCGCCTGCACACCGTGATGGAGCGGCTGATGGAAGACATCTCCTACGACGCCTCCGAAAAGTCCGGTGAGACCTTCGTGATCAACGCCGACTACGTCAACGCCCACCTCGGCAAGTTGATCGAGGACGAGGATCTGAGCCGCTTCATCCTGTAAGTGCACTCAGACCCGGTAAAAACGCCTCCCTCGCGGAGGCGTTTTTGTATCCGCAATTCATGCCCGGGACACTTCTCACCCGGCACGACGATTCAACCAGAGCGCCAGCCCGAGCAGCAACCCGGCCGCCACGAAGCTAAGCTGCATGCCCGTTCTCAGAGTCATGGCGCTGGCTCCCCCCATTTCACTCCCGACCAGGGCGCTGAACAGGGTGCCGAGTCCGGCCGCCCCACCGAACTGCCCCAGGTTGCGGGCCAGGGTCAGCAAACCCGCCACAGCGCCACGATCCCGCTCGTGCGCCCCACCCACCACGGCGCCGTTGTTGGCGGTCTGGAACAGGGCATACCCCGCCGTCAGCAGCAAGATGGGCAACAGATAGCCGAGGGGCCCCCAGGATATCGGAAGCATCACCAGCCCCAGGGTGGCGAGCAGCATGGGCCCGAGACCGAGCCGCAGCACGGCTCCGCTACCCAGCCTGTCCACCAGCCAACCGGCTGGCAGGCCTGTACATGCCGCCAACAGTGGGCCACCCGAGATCCAGAGGCCCACCTCGGTCAGGCTGAGACCAAACATTCCGTGCAAATAGAAGGGGCCGATCAACAGGGTCAGCACCATCACGCTCGCCACCAGGGCGCTGCCGAGCAGGCCGTCCCGCAGGGGTGCCTCCCGCAGCAGTGCCAGTGGCAGCAGGCTCCCCAGCCTCACGCCATCACCCCGAGGGCCAGCCTCGTCAACAGGCAGACCGGTCAGCGCGAGCACCAGCGCCAGCAGACCCAGGGGCACCAGCAGCAGGAAGGGAGCCTGCCAGCCCAGACGGTCCACCAGCCAACCGCCCATCAGGGGGCCGAGGGCCGTACCGCAGGCCGACAGCGTGCCGAGCAGCCCCATGCCCCAGCCGCGCCGCTGCGGGGCCACTTGCCGGCCCACCATGGCGAGCGCCAGGGAGAGCATGCAGGCCGCCCCCGACCCTTGCAGAGCCCGCGCAGCGACAAGCCAACCCATGCTCGGCGCCAGGGCACAGAGCAGGGAAGCCAGCGTGAACAGTACCACGCCCCAGAGCAGCAACCGCCGACGGCCGAGACGATCGCCCAGGCGGCCCGCCACCACGGACAGACTGGTGATCCCCAGCAGGTAGGCAACCAGCACCCACTGCAGGCTGGCGAGGGGGATGGCCAACTCGACCCCCAATGCCGGCAGCACTATGTTACCCATGCTGCCCGCCAGCATGGGCAACAACGTCGAGAACCCCAAGGCCGGCAGGCCCATGGAGCGAGCGGTGAAAACAGGGGTGGCCATGGGGGATGACATAGGCGGATCTCGGCAGAGGGAAGATGCCGACAGCCTAGCCAGGGGGCTGAGCGGGCGGAAGACGCATGACTTGCAGTTAATCAGTGCATCTCACACCACATATCCCGCCGTGGCATCTTGTATGATGAGCAAGAAGGGCTGGCAGCGTCACCGCGGGCTCAAGGTATCACTCGGCGAGGGCATCATCATGAGCACACCGGATCTCAATCTGCTGATCACCCTGACAGCCCTGCTCGACGAGGGCAGCGTGGCGGGCGCCGCCAGGCGGTTGGGCTTGAGCCCCTCCGCAATGAGTCGGGCCCTTGCCCGCCTGCGTGACACCACGGGGGATCCCCTGCTGGTACGGGCGGGCCGCGGGCTGGTGCCCACCCCCCGCGCCCTGGCGCTGCGGGAGCGGGTCGGCGCACTGGTGCAGGAGGCGGGCGCCATGCTGAGCCCTTTGCAGGAGATCGAGCCCGCCAGGCTGGTGCGAACCTTCCGCCTGCGTGCCAGCGATGGCTTCGTGGAAACCGTCGGCCCCGCCCTGCTGGCCCGGCTCGCTACCGAGGCACCCGGGGTACGGCTGCACTTCGTGGCCAAGCCCGACAAGGAGAGCGGCGCCCTGCGCCACGGTGAACTGGACTTCGAAACCGGGGTGATAGGCGCCAGCACGGCACCCGAGCTGCATACCCAGGCCCTGTTCCGGGATCACTTCGTCGCCGTGGTACGCCCCAATCATCCCCTGTGCCAGGGCCCCCTGACCGCCGCCCGCTATGCCGCCGCCCAGCACGTCATGGTATCGAGGCGCGGGCGGGAGCACGGCCCCATCGACGACGCCCTCGCCGTGTTCAAGCTGGAGCGCCATGTCGCGACCCTAGTGCCGGGTTTTGCCACGGCCCTGGCGCTGGTACAGGCCAGCGATCTGGTGGCGACCGTGCCCGAGTTGCACTGCGCCAGCCTCTATCCGGATCTGGTGAGACTTCCCCTGCCCTTTTCCCTGTCCGCCATCACCCTGGTCCTGCTCTGGCACCCGCGACTGGACGCCGATCCGGCCCATCGCTGGCTGCGCCATCTGATCCGGGATCTCTGTGCCCGCCCACCCTATGGCAACTGACCGACGAAAGTTAACGACAGACCCGGTATAAAAATCAGCCACCCCCCTGCACTCACCCTGGTTTTCCAGCCCCACCACTGGGGCCAGATCCCGCCCCCCCTGAGGTCGCGACGCCGACATACCCCAATCCCATTCACCATGGGGAGTAGAGCCATTCAGACACCCATTTATGGATAGCCTTTCAACCTGCTCGAATTACCCCATAGGAGATATATAAATAGACAGTTGATTTGCATCAATTGCCCGCCCCCTGCAACTGGGTAGCCTAACGTCAGATTGATGTTTTATTACTCCAAACCAGAGGCAATCATGAGCAAAGTCAGACTGGCCGTCATCGGTAACGGCATGGTGGGGCACCGCTTCATCGAAGAGTTGATCGAGCGGGCCGACCCCGGCCAGTTCGAGATCACCGTCTTCGGTGCAGAACCCCGCCCCGCCTACGATCGTGTCCATCTCTCCTCTTATTTCTCCCACCACACCAGCGAAGATCTCTCCCTCGTCAAACCCGGCTTCTATGAGAAACACGGCATCCGCCTGCTGCTCGGCGAAGCGGTCAAACTCATCGATCGCGCCAAGGGCGAGGTGCACTCCAACAAGGGCACTGTGGTCGCCTATGACAAGCTGATCCTGGCGACCGGCTCCTACCCCTGGGTTCCCCCCATTCAGGGCAGCCAGCACCACGAATGCTTCGTCTATCGCACCATCGAGGATCTGAAAGAGATCCGCAGCGCCGCCAAAAGCGGCAAGAGCGGCGTGGTGATCGGCGGCGGCCTGCTCGGTCTGGAAGCCGCAGGTGCCCTCAAGGCGCTGGGCCTCGAGACCCACGTGGTGGAATTCGCTCCCGTGCTGATGGCGGAGCAGCTCGACGGCCAGGGCGGCCAGCTGCTGCGCCGCAAGATTGAATCCATGGGGGTGCAGGTTCACACCAGCAAGAGCACCAGCGAGATCCTGATGCACGGCGGCAAGGAGGCGAAGCATCGCCTCGCCTTCGCCGATGGCAGCATGCTGGAAGTGGACGTGGTGGTCTTCTCCACCGGTATCCGTCCGCAAGACACCCTCGGCCGTTACTGCGAGCTGGCCATCGCCGAGCGCGGCGGTATCGCCATCGATGACAGCTGCCTCACCTCGGATCCCGACATCTATGCCATCGGCGAGTGCGCCGCCTGGCAGGGACGCTTCTTCGGCCTGGTGGCGCCGGGCTACAAGATGGCCCAGGTCACCGTCGATCACCTGCTCGGCGGCAACAGCCGTTTCGAGGGGGCGGACATGAGCGCCAAGCTCAAGCTGCTCGGCGTCTCCGTCGGCTCCATCGGCGATGCCCATGGCCGCACCCCGGGCAGCCACAGCTATGTGTTCCAGGACGATCAGGCTGGCGTCTACAAGAAAATCGTGGTGAGCGAGGACAACAGCCGGTTGCTCGGCGCCGTGCTGGTGGGTGACGTGGAAGATTACGGCAACCTGCTGCAGATGATGCTCAATGCCCTGCCGCTGCCGGCCCACCCGGATGCGCTGATCCTGCCCGCCTACGCCGGTGCCAAGCCGACCCTGGGGGTCGACGCCCTGCCGGAATCCGCCCAGATCTGCTCCTGCTTCGACGTCTCCAAGGGCGACATCGCCCGGGCGGTCGCCGAGGGCCACACCACGCTCGCCGCCATCAAGCAGCACACCAAGGCCGGTACCGGCTGCGGCGGCTGCGTGCCCCTCATCAGCCAGGTGCTCAACGCCGAGCTGGTGAAGCAGGGTATCGAGGTCAACAACCACCTCTGCGCCCACTTCCCCCACTCCCGTCAGGAGCTGTTCCACCTGGTCAAGGTGGAAGGGATCAAGAGCTTCGACGAGCTGCTGGCCAAACACGGTCAGGGCTACGGCTGCGAGGTGTGCAAACCCACCGTCGGCTCCATCCTCGCCTCCTGCTGGAACGACTATGTGTTGACCCCGCAGAACACCCAGCTGCAGGACACCAACGACATCTTCCTCGGCAACATGCAAAAGGACGGCACCTACTCCGTCATCCCGCGCATGGCCGGTGGTGAAGTCACGCCGGAAGGCCTGCTGGCGGTAGCGGAAGTGGCCCGCGACTACCAGCTCTACACCAAGATCACCGGTGCCCAGCGCATCGGCCTGTTTGGCGCCCAGAAAGACGACTTGCCCGCCATCTGGCGCAAGTTGCTGGCCGCCGGTTTCGAGACCGGCCAGGCCTACGCCAAGGCGCTGCGCATGGCCAAGACCTGCGTCGGCAGCACCTGGTGCCGCTTCGGGGTGCAGGACAGCGTCGGCCTCGGGGTCTTCCTCGAGAACCGCTACAAGGGCATCCGCACCCCCCACAAGATGAAGTTCGGTGTCTCCGGCTGTACCCGCGAATGCGCGGAAGCCCAGGGCAAGGACGTCGGCATCATCGCCACCGATGCGGGCTGGAACCTCTATGTCGGCGGCAACGGCGGCATGAAACCGCGTCACGCCGACCTGCTCGCCTCGGATCTCGACCGCGAGACCCTGATCAAGCTGATCGACCGCTTTATGATGTTCTACGTCACCAGCGCCGACAAACTGCAGCGTACCGCCAGCTGGCTCACCAGCCTGGAAGGCGGTATCGACTACCTGCGCGAGGTGATCGTCGATGACAAGCTCGGGCTGAACGAGACCCTGGAGCGCGACATCCAGGCCCTCATCGACAGCTACGAATGCGAGTGGTCCCGCACCCTGAATGAAGAAGAGCAGCTCAAACGCTTCAGCCACTTCATCAACAGTGACAAGCGCGATCCGGACGTGCAGTTCGTCACCGAGCGGGAGCAGCACAGACCGGCCACCCCGGCCGAGCGCATCCCCGTCTACCAGATAGAAATGGAGGCAAAGTGATGAAACTCGCATGCCAACTCAATGACATATTCCCGGGTACCGGCGTCTGCGCCCTGCTGGAAGGACGCCAGATCGCCCTGTTCCGCCCGAGCGAAGCGCCCGAGGTGTTCGCCATCGACAACCGGGATCCCTTCTTCGCCGCCAGCGTGCTGTCGCGGGGCATCATCTGCGAACACGAGGGGGAACTCTGGGTCGCCAGTCCCCTCAAGAAGCAGCACTTCCGCCTGAGCGACGGTCACTGCCTCGAAAACACGGCCATGTCGGTGCAGAGCTACCCCGTCGAAGTCCGTGACCAACAGGTCTGGGTCGCCATCTGATGCCGAAAACACCCAGTCTATGGTCGATGCAGAGCTACCCCGCTGAAATCCGCGACCAACAGGTCTGGGTCGCCGTCTAACACCGTGCATATCAGGGCTGCCCACGGGCGGCCCTCTTGAAGGAAACAAACATGTATACCGAAACCATCAACAAGTGCGCCGCCAACGCGGCCCGCATCAACCGCTTCGAGCGCAGCGACAAGCTCGGCTTCTGGCTCAGCTCCGCCATGGCGGGAGCCTATGTGGGCCTTGGCATCATCCTCATCTTCACCCTGGGCAACCTGGTGGATGCCAGCGTGCGTCCGCTGGTGATGGGGGCCACCTTCGGCATCGCCCTGACCCTGGTGATCATCGCCGGCTCCGAGCTGTTCACCGGCCACACCATGTTCCTCACCTTCGGGGTGAAGACCGGCAAGATTTCCATGGGGGATCTGCTGCGCATCCTGCCCCAGACCTGGGCCGGCAACCTGCTCGGCGCCATCGCGGTGGCGCTGATCTACTCCTACGGCGGCAACCTGCTGCCGGACGCGGGCAGCCTGGCCCACAAGGTGGCGCTGGCCAAGACCCAGGCCCCGGCCCTGACCCTGTTCATGAAAGGGATCCTCTGTAACTGGCTGGTTTGCCTCGCCATCTGGATGGCGCTGCGCACCGAGGGCGCCGCCAAGTTCATCGCCATCTGGTGGTGCCTGCTGGCCTTCATCGCCTCCGGCTACGAGCACTCGGTCGCCAACATGACCCTGTTCGCCCTCTCCTGGTTCGGTGCTCACTCCGATGCCTATACCCTGGGCGGCATCGGCCACAACCTGTTGTGGGTGACCCTGGGCAACACCGTCTCCGGCGCCCTCTTCATGGGTCTGGGCTACTGGTATGCCACCCCCAAGGCCGAGCGCCCGGTCGCCGTGACCGACACCGCTGACACTGTCAGCCAGACCCAGACCGCCTGATCAGGAGGCCCCATGGACTACTTGCCCATCTTCTGTCGACTCGACAACAAACCCGTGCTGCTGGTCGGCGGCGGCGACGTGGCGGAGCGCAAGGCGCGCCTGCTGCTGGACGCCGGTGCCCGGCTGACGGTGCTGGCCCCCAAGCTCGATCCCGAGCTGGCTACCCTGGCTACCAACGGAACAATCCACTGGCTGGCCGGTGAATTCGAGCCGGATCAGCTGGCTGGCAAGTGGTTGGTGGTGGCTGCTACCGACAGGCGTGAGGTCAATGCCCTGGTCTACCAGAGCGCCAACCAGGCCGGCATCTTCGCAAACGTGGTGGATGACCCCAAGCGTTCCAGCTTCATCATGCCGTCCATCATCGACCGCTCGCCGCTGATGGTCGCCATCTCCTCCGGCGGCAAGGCCCCGGTACTGGCCCGCCTGCTGCGGGAGAAGCTGGAAGCCCTGCTGCCCCAGCATCTGGGTGCCGTCGCAGCCTTCGCCGGTGGCCTGCGGGCGCGGGTCAAGGCCCGCTTCGCCAGCATGGGGGAGCGGCGCCAGTTCTGGGAGCGATTGCTCGGCGCCGATCGCCTCGGCCAGGCCCTGGCCCGGGGGGATCAGGCCGCTGCCAACCAGCTCGCCGACCACCTGTTTGCCAATGATGCTGCCGCCAAGGGAGAAGTGATCCTGGTCGGTGCCGGTCCCGGCGATCCCGGTCTGCTCACCCTGCATGCCCTGCGTCAGATGCAGCAGGCGGACGTGGTGGTCCATGACCGGCTGGTATCGGACGAGGTGATGGCCCTGGTGCGCCGGGATGCCAAACGCATCTTCGTCGGCAAGCTGGCGGGCAACCACTGCGTGCCCCAGGAGGGGATCAACCAGCTCCTGCTGGATGAGGCAAGGAAAGGGCAGCGAGTGGTGAGGCTGAAAGGGGGCGACCCCTTCATCTTCGGTCGGGGCGGCGAGGAGCTGGAGACCCTGGTCGGCAGCGGGGTGGGCTTCCAGGTGGTGCCGGGGATCACCGCGGCGAGCGGTTGCGCCGCCTACGCGGGGATTCCGCTGACCCACCGGGATCACGCCCAGAGCGTGCGCTTCGTCACCGCCCACGGCAAGGGGGGCACCCAGGATCTCGACTGGCCCCTGCTCGCCAGAGACAAACAGACGCTGGTGTTCTACATGGGGCTCTCGTCCTGCACCACCATCCGCGAGCAGCTGATGGCCCACGGCAAGGACGGCTCTACTCCGGTGGCCCTCATCGAGCGCGGCACCCAGCCCTGCCAGCGGGTCATTCGCGGCACGCTAGACCAACTGCCGGAGCTGGCGGTCGGCGTCGAGAGCCCTGCCCTCATCATGGTGGGATCTGTCGTCACCCTGGCCGATCAACTCGCCTGGTTCGGCCAGGCCAACGGCCCGGAGCAGGCCCAGGTTTCTGCCTGAAGAGCCCGCCAGCACAGACCAATGTGAGAGACCACCCCAGGGTGGTCTCTTTTTTACTGCGCCGACTGTCATAACCTCTTGTTTTGAGTCTGGTATCCTATGGGCATGGTCATCCGGCCCACCGAATTCGAATTCAGGAATCTTGTTGCATGTCTCTCCCCGCCAAGAACAACGCCAAACAGCGTGAACAAGACAGATCCCGCATCCTCACCCTGTTGCTGGCCGACGATGCGCTCACCGACAGTCTGCTCGACCCCCAAGGGGGGCAGGATGCCGAGCTGCGGGACCAGACCCGCGAACTGACCCAGCTGGTCAACAGCCTGCCCGCCGCCGACGTTGCCGATGCCCTGGAGTCCCTCCCCCCGGACGAGCGCCACGTACTCTGGCAGCAGGTGAACCCCGAGCGCCACGGCCAGATCCTGGTGGAGGCGTCGGAGACGGTGTGGGACAGCCTCATCAGCGGCATGAGCGACAAAGAGTTGCTGCACGCCCTGCGCAGCCTCGACATCGACGACCAGATCTATCTCGGCCAATACCTGCCCCGCAACCTGATGGGACGGCTGCTCACCTCCATGGCCCCCGAGCAGCGGGATCGGGTACGGGAGGTGATCCGTTACGGCAAGCACACGGTCGGCGCCATGATGGACTTCGATCTCGTCACGGTGCGCGCCGAGATAAGCCTGGGGGCGGTACAACGCTACCTGCGCCTGCGCGGCCAGATCCCCCCCAACACCGACAAACTGTTCGTCACCGACAAGCGCAACCGGCTGCAGGGGGAATTGCCCCTCACCACTGTGCTGCTGCACAAACCAGAGACCTTGGTCGGGGAGGTGATGGAGAAAGATCCCGTCACCTTCGACCCGGAAGACAACGATGAGGCGGCGGCCCGCACCTTCGAGCGGGACGATCTGGTCTCCGCCGCCGTGGTGGATGCCAAGGGCAAGCTGATGGGACGCCTCACCGTCGCCGAGGTGGTGGACCTGGTCTATGAGGAGAGCGATACCGATCTGCGCCGCATGGGGGGGATCAGCGAGGATGAAGACGTGTTCGCCCCCGTCACCAAGGCGGTGAAGACCCGCTGGGCCTGGCTCGCCATCAACCTCTGTACCGCCTTCATGGCCTCCCGGGTCATCGGCCTGTTCGAGCACAGCATCTCGCAACTGGTGGCGCTGGCGGCCCTGATGCCCATCGTCGCGGGCATCGGCGGCAACACCGGCAACCAGACCATCACCATGATAGTGCGAGCGCTGGCACTGCAGCAGATCCAGACCGGCAACGTCTCCTTCCTGCTGTGGCGGGAGCTGGGAGTCGCCCTCATCAACGGCCTGGTGTGGGGGGGGACCATGGGGGTCGTCACCTATTTCCTCTATCAGGACGCGGCGCTGGGCGCCGTCATGACCCTCGCCATGGTGCTGAACCTGCTGGTGGCGGCCCTGATGGGGGTCATCATCCCCATGACCATGACCCGGCTGGGACGGGATCCCGCCCTCGGTGCCAGTGTGATGATCACCGCCATCACCGACACCGGCGGCTTCTTCATCTTCCTCGGGCTGGCGACCCTGTTCCTGCTCTGACCCTCCCCGTCGCCCATGAAAAAGGGAGCCATTAAGGCTCCCTTTTCAATTCAGGCAGGTCGATGCATCACACCCGGTATTGTTCCACCGCCCGGTTGAGCAGCCTGGCCTGCTCGCTCAATCCCTGGCTGGACTGGGCGTTGTCTTGCGCCATCTGGCTCGATGCCTCTGCGATATCGCGGATGCTGCTGACGTTGCGGTTCACCTCGTTGGCCACCAAGCTCTGCTGCTCGATGGCGGCGGCGATCTGGGTGCTCATGTCCATGATGCGGGTGACATCCTGGGTGATCTGGCCGAGCAGCTCACCGGCCTGGGTCGCCTGCTGTGCACTGTTGCCCCCCTGCTCCCGGCAGAGCGCCATCCTACCCACTATGTTGTCGGTCTGCTGTTGCAGTGAGCCGATGATGGCGGCGATCTCCTGGGTCGACTGCTGGGTGCGGATGGCGAGGTTGCGCACCTCGTCCGCCACCACCGCGAAACCACGGCCCTGCTCCCCCGCCCGCGCCGCCTCGATGGCCGCATTGAGGGCCAGCAGATTGGTCTGATCCGCTATGCCCCGGATCACCCCAAGCACAGAGCCAATGGTCTCGCTCTCCTTCTGCAGTTGGGCGACCTCGCCGGAGGCCTGCTCCAGCTGCTCCGCGAGGCTGTGGATCTGGTTGACGGTCTGCTCGACCGCTCCGCGCCCCTCATCGGCCTTGTGGTTGGTGGCGGCAGCATCGCTGGCCGCCTGCTCGGTACTGCGGGCGATCTCCTCGATGGTGGAGCCCATCTCGGTGGAGGCGGTCGCCACCTGATCCGTCTCCAGCAACTGGCGCTGGGCCCCCTCGCTGGTTCGGCGCACGTTGTCCGAGAGGTGATCCGCCGCACCGGTCAGGGTGTTGACGCTCTGCTTCACATCCCCGATCAGCTGACGGAAGCCATCCAGCATCACATCCAGATTGCCCGCCAGTTGCGCCATCTCGTCATCCCCTTTGAGGGCGATGCGCAGGCGCAGATCGTTGTCCTGACGGATGCGATTGACCGTGTCATTGACCCGGGCGATGGGTCTGCCGATGCTGCGCCCCAGCAGCACGCTCATGAAGCCGATGACCATGATGATCAGGACGCCGCAGATCAGCATCAGCCGGTTGAAACTCGCCGTCTGGCTGGCCAGTTCATCCTCGATCTGCTGGCCGACGCTTTCGAGTGCCTGTTCGGCCTCTTGCACCAGGGTGTGCATCTGGCCACGCAGTCCGGAGGCCTCGTCCAGCCCCAGCACCTGCATCCCCTGAACCAGGGCAACGAAGTCATTTCGGTACTGTTCGCTGGCCTGTTCGAGCACGCCGCGCTGCTCCTGTGGCAGGTTGCCGAGCCCCTGCTGGAAGTCGGCATGCAGGGTCTGGAAACGCGCGAGGTACTGGATATCGGAGCGCAGCATGAAGTCCTTCTCCGCCCGCCGCAATTGCAACATGGTGATGAGCAGAGCCTGTTGATCCTGTGCCTTGAGCGCCTCCTCCACCTTGTGTACCGCCGCCCTCAGCTGACCATAGAGGCCATCCTCGGGTCCCAGCCCTATCTTCTGCTGCTGGGCGACCAGCTCGTTGAAGGCCTTGCCATAGGCGCTGACCTGGGTATCCAGCCCCATCAAGCCCGCCCGGGCAGCATCCAGGCTGTCATCGGCACTCAGGGCCTGATCGAGCGCATGGGTTTGCGCCAGCATGATGTTGAATCTGTCGATGACCGCCAGATCCTTGTGCAGCAAGAAGTCTTGCTCGGCGCGCCTCAGTTGCACCATGGAGAGCTCGAGTCCATCGACCCGGCGCTGCGCCTCCATCATGTGCCGGCTCTCCTTGCTGGCGTAAAAGAAAAGCCCGCTCAGGGTCAGCATGGCCGTGGCGACCAGGGCGGTATTCAGTATCAACTTGTGGCGGATCAGCATGGTAAACCTCTGGGGCGCTGGGGTGGACTGCATCGATCGCGGGCAGAATACGACATCCATATGTCCGTTCAAGGAATATTCATTGAAATGCCACCCTCACTCCTTATACTGGTTCCACCTGTTTCCAGCGGTGGATCTGACACAATGGAATACAACACTTCAGAACTGTGCGACATCTATCAGGACATGGTGGATGTGCTCGAGCCCATGCTCTGCTCCTTCGGCGGCCGCGCCTCGTTCGGCGGCGTCATCACCACGGTCAAATGCTTCGAATCCAACGGCCTTATCCGTGAACTCGTGAAAGAGAACGGCGCCGGTCGCGTCTTGCTGATCGACGGCGGCGGCTCCATGCGCCGGGCCCTGATCGACAGCGAGATCGCTACCACGGCGGCGGAAAACGAGTGGGAAGGGATCGTCTGCTATGGCTGCGTGCGCGAGGTCGACATCCTGGAAGATCTCGACATCGGCATCCAGGCCCTGGCCGCCATCCCGGTCGGCGCCGACAGCAAGGACGTGGGTGAGACGGATCTGCCGGTGAACTTCGGCGGCGTCACCTTCCTGCCGGACGATCACCTCTATGCCGACACCACCGGGGTGATCCTCTCCCCCGATGCCCTCGACATCGAGTAAGCAGACACAGACTGAAGATGGGAGCCTTGGCTCCCATTTTTTATGCCCGTAATCTGGCGACAAGTGGCTGAAAAAATACAAAAAAAGAGGGCCAGTAAACTACTGGCCCCTTAACTGGAAGCAATGTGAGCAATGTCGTGCCTTCACAAGAAGTCCATCACGTTGGAACGAATGAAGTCTTTCCCGGAAAACAAGTTAACAATAATCATTCTCATTTAACTGTGCAAGTTTTATTTGCAAAAAAAGCGAAAAAAATGACCACCCGGAGGTGGTCATCATCGTCATGCCTGACGGGGCGCGGTTCGCAGGCCGTCCAATCCGACCTCTCCCACCAGCTTGCGGCTGAGATAGCGCAGCAAGACGCCGTAGAGTGGCACGAATAATCCCAGGCTAATCAGCAGCTTGAATACATAATCCACGGTCGCTATCTCGACCCAGTGCTCGGCCATGAAGGGATCCGTGCTGCGCCAGAAGGCGATGCTGAAGAAGGCGATGGTGTCCACCAGGTTGCCGAACAGAGTCGAGGCCGCCGGCGCCACCCACCAGGCCCTGAGCAGGCGCAGGCGATTGAACACCACCACGTCCATGAACTGGCCCACCAGATAGGCCATGAAGCTGGCCAGGGCGATACGTGCCACGAACAGGTTGAACTCGGCAAGGTGGCCCAGCCCCTGATAACTGCCCTCGAAGAACAGGACGGAGAGCACGTAGGAGACCGCCAGCGCCGGCAGCATCACCGTCTGGATGATCTTGCGGGCGAGGCCGGCACCGAAGATCCGCACCGTCAAGTCGGTGGCCAGGAAGATGAATGGGAAGCTGAAGGCGCCCCAGGTGGTGTGGAAGCCGAAGATGGTGATCGGCAGCTGCACCAGATAGTTGCTGCTGGCGATGATCAGGATGTGGAACAAAGCGAGACGCACCAGCGCCGTCTGGTGCTGAGCAGGGGTCAGATTCATGTTGTGACCTTTTTGGTTAATGGGGTTAGGGAACCCATACCGCCACCATTGGCGATAATTGAGGGGCGAGATTATACGCCCCGCGACCGATAGTTCAATCTTTATGCGGCGGATGAGCGTGGTCACGGCGCCCTGGAAAGGGCAACCCCAGCCGCCACGGGCAGAGGGCGCGACCCGCAGATCCGCGAGGGATCACCCCCGATGCTGGCGGCCCAGCCAGAGCACCACCTCCCGATCGACCGGATGCACCACCTCCAGCCAGCAGCCGCCATGGTGCTCGAACTCCAGCCGCAGCGGGCTGCCTTCAAACTCCAGCAGCCAGCTGTGACGATCGGCGCCCCAATCCCGCTCGAGGGCTGTCAGCTCCCACCCCTGCACCAGTGCCTCTGCCAGGGTGGGGAAGTTGTCCCAGCAGAGCCCGGGGCAGTCCAGAGTCAGCACACCTGCCTCCTCGTCCATCGCCGTCACTTGCCACGTCATCTCTTTCATCCGGGTCCTCAACTGCTGCAGGAGAGCTCGCCGCCGCAATACCAGGCGGGGGCCGGGGTGGCGAGCTCGTCATATTCAGGTTGTTCGTCATAGGGGCGCTGCAGGGCCGCAAACAACCGCTCGAACGGCGCCATGTCGCCCCGCTCGGCGGCCTCTATCGCCTGCTGGGCCAGGGCATTGCGCAGCACGTACTTGGGATTGATCGCATCCATCCGCCCCTTGCGGGCCGCATCGTCGCTCCCTTCACGGATGAGGCGCTGCCGATACGACTCGAGCCACCCCTGCCAGCTGGCGGGATCCGGCAACAGGGCCAGCAAGGGTGCAGGCCAGTCGCCTTGGGCGGTCAGCTCGCCCAGCCGACGCAGGAAGAGGTGGTAGTCCACTCCTTGGCTCGCCAACAGCTGGAACATCTCGCGAAACAGCGCCGGATCCTGATCTTCCCAGGTTTCCAGGCCGAGCTTGTCCCGCATCAGCTCCGAGTAGTGCAGCATCAGCTGGTGCTCATACTGGGCCAGCGCCGCCGCCAGCGCCTCACCATCCACGTGATCCGCCAGCGCCTGGGCGAGTTTCTGCAGGTTCCAGTAACCGACCGCCGGCTGCTGATCCAGCGCGTAGCGCCCTCCCGGATCGGAGTGGTTGCACACAAAATCAGGCACATAGGCGTCGATAAAGCCGTAGGGGCCGTAATCCAGGGTCAGTCCGAGCAAAGACATGTTGTCGGTGTTCATCACCCCGTGGCAGAAACCGGCAGCCTGCCACTTGGCGATGAGCCGCGCGGTGCGGCGCACCACCTCGGTAAACAGCTCGGCGCCGTTTGCCAGGTCGGGGAAGTGGTGGCGCAGCGCATGGTCGATGAGGGCGGGGATCTTCTCCCCCTGCCCGCTCCAGGCGAAATACTCGAAGTGGCCGAAGCGCAGGTGGCTCGGGGCGGTGCGCAGCACGGTCGCGCCGCTTTCGGCCTGCTCCCGATAGATGGGCTCATCACTGCCCACCAGCACCAGGGCGCGGGTGGTGGGGATGCCGAGGGCGTGCAGCGCCTCGGAGGCGAGGTATTCGCGGATGCTGGAGCGCAGCACGGCGCGACCGTCGCCGAAGCGGGAGAAGGGGGTCTTGCCCGCCCCCTTCAGGTGCAGATCCCAATGGCTGCCATCCGGGGCTTGCTGTTCCCCCAGCAGCATGGCGCGGCCATCGCCGAGACGCGGGCTGTAGCCGCCGAACTGATGGCCCGCATAGACCTGGGCCACCGGCTGCATGCCCGTCAGGGGCTGACCCTGGCCGCAGCAGGCAAGCCAGTCTGCCTCGGTGACATCCGTCAGCCCCAGCTCGCCGAGCAGGCCGTGATTCAGGTGCAAGAGCCTGGCCCCCTGCAGGGGCTGGGGGGCCACGGGTTCACAGGCCCAGGGCAGCTCGGTGGCGAAAGTGTTGATCAGCTTCATGGTGATGGGGATCGTCCCTGCGTATGCTCGTGTCACTCTTTATACCGCCATCGGCCCCTCTCGGGCCAACGGTCGATACTGCTATTTCAATTCGAGGAAGTGGAAGATGGAAAAATGGGTCTATGTCCTGCCCCTGCTGGCACTGCTCTCCGGCCACCCCGCTCATGCCGCCGATGTGGCCGCGGGCAAGGCAAAGGCCGTGCTGTGCGCCGCCTGTCATGGTCCCGAGGGCAAGGCCAGCGTGCCTCTCTATCCCCATCTGGCGGGACAGCACGCCCCCTACCTCGTCAAGCAGTTGAAGGCGTTCAAGGAGGGTCAGCGCAAGGATCCCATGATGGCCCCCTTTATGGCGGCACTGACCGAGGCGGATATGGAGAACCTGGCGGCTTATTACGCCAGCCTGCAGCAGTGAAAAATATCGTCCTTATGGTGAATTAATTCATCAAATACAACAAAGGCAGTTCGTTAAACTGCCCTTGGCAAGATGGTCGGCATCCGTGGCTCGTCTTCGATCATGGGCATCGTCGCAACCCCATCTCCACCTGCAGCCACTCTTAGCGGCGGCAGTACTCGATGATCAGGTCCATAAAGGCCTCGCCGAAGCGCTCCAGCTTGCGGTGACCCACGCCGTTGACCGCCAGCAGCTCGTCTTCGGTCATCGGCATCAGCTGCGCCATCTCCACCAGGGTGCTGTCGTTGAACACCACGTAGGGCGGCACCTCCTCCTCCTCGGCGATCTGCTTGCGCAGGGCCCGCAGCTCCTTGAACAGCCGCTTGTCATAGTTGGCGCTGTCGAGCAGGCCGCTGCGCTTCTCCTTGCGGCTGGAGATGGGTTGCAGCCGCGGCACCGCCAGCTCCAGCGCCAGCTCGCCGCGCAGCACCGGGCGGGCCGCCTCGGTCAGCTGCAGCACCAGGTTGCGGGTGATGTTCTGGGTCAGGAGCCCCTTGTGGATCAGCTGACGAATAACGCTCATCCAATACTCGTGGCTCTGCTCCTTGCCGATGCCGTAGGTGGACAGCTTGTCGTGGCCGTGATCCTTGATGCGCTGGTTCAGCGACCCGCGCAGCACCTCCACCACATAACCCACCCCGAAGTTCTGCCCCACCCGCCAGACGCAGGAGAGCGCCTTCTGGGCGTCCTCGGTGCCGTCATAGCTCTTGGGGGGATCCAGGCAGATGTCGCAGTTGCCGCAGGGCTTGTCGTTGTACTCGCCGAAGTAGTTCAGCAGCACCTGGCGGCGGCAGGTCTGCGCCTCGGCGAAGGCCGCCATCACATTCAGCTTGTACTGCTCCACCTGCAGTTGCTGGGGGTTTTCGATGTTGTCGAGCAACCGGCGCACCCGGCCGATGTCGGCGGGATCGTAGAGCAGCAGCGCCTCCGCCGGGGTGCCGTCACGACCGGCGCGGCCCGTCTCCTGATAGTAGGATTCGATATTCTTGGGGATGTCGTAGTGCACCACGAAGCGCACGTTCGGCTTGTCGATACCCATGCCGAACGCCACCGTCGCCACCACGATCTCGATGTCATCCTTGAGGAAGGCTTCCTGGGTCTGCTGGCGCTGGGCCAGCGGCAGGCCGGCGTGATAGGGGGCCGCCTTGCAGCCGTGGCGGGAGAGCCGCTCCGCCACCTCCTCCACCCGGTTGCGGCTGGAGCAGTAGACGATGCCACAGTTGCCCTTCTGGCTCTGCACGTAGCGCAGCAGCTGCTCCGCCGCCTTGAACTTCTCCACCAGGCTGTAGCGGATGTTCGGCCGATCGAAACTGGCTGTGTGGATAAAGGGGTCGTGCAACTCGAGGCGATGCAGCATGTCGCTGCGGGTCGCCTCGTCGGCGGTGGCGGTGAGCGCCACCACGGGCACCTGGGGGAACCACTGCTTGAGTCGCCCGAGCGCCGCGTATTCCGGCCGAAAATCGTGCCCCCACTGGGAGACGCAGTGCGCCTCGTCGATGGCGAACAGACCGAGCGGCAGCTCTGCCAGCCGATCCATGAACTCGTGCTGCAGCAGCCGCTCCGGTGAGACATAGACCAGTTTTATTTCGCCGCGACGCATGGCGGCGAAGTTCTGGATCATCTCCTCCCGGCTCAGCGCCGAGTTGATGTAGACCGCCGCCACCCCGTTGGCGCGCAGGCTGTCCACCTGATCCTTCATCAGCGAGATGAGGGGCGAGACCACCACCCCCAGTCCGGGACGCAGCAGGGCCGGGATCTGGTAGCAGAGGGATTTGCCGCCGCCGGTGGGCTTGAGCACCAGGGCATCGCGCCCCGCCACTATCTGCTCGATGATCTCGAGCTGACCCGGCCGAAACTGCTGGTAGCCGAACACCGCCTGCAACAGGGCAAGGGGCGTCTCTGGCACAGCATCGGGCTGAGAGTCTGGCTGGATGTCGGCAATGGCGGTCATGGGCTCTCCTTTGGGGTCGTCATTCTAAAGCAGCCGCCGTTCACAATAAACCTGCCATTGCGAGTGTTAAGGAAGTGTTGCAGACTGGCTGGAGTTTTTACTCGGTTGAACCGCCAGGGATTGGGATCGAGACATGAAAGACATGCTGAAGAAGATGGCGCTCAGTGGCATTGCCAACCTGTTTGCCGAAAGGATGCCGTTCAACAAGCTGATCGGCATGCAGGTGACCCACTACGACTTCGACAAGGTGGAGCTGCGCATCAAGATGGAGGAGAAGCTCATCGGCAACCCCTTCCATCACATCTTGCACGGCGGCGTCACCGCCAGCCTGCTGGATGTGGCGGGGGGCATGATAGTCGCCGCCTCCTGCATCGACGAGCTGGAAGACTTCTCCCCCAGCTACCTCAAGGAGCGCTTCTCCCGCCTCGGTACCATCGATTTGCGAGTGGACTACCTGCGCCCGGGCCGGGGCAACGAGTTCATCGCCACCGCCCACATCATCCGCGCCGGCAGCAAGGTGGCCGTTGCCCGCATGGAACTGCACAACGAAGAAGGGACTCACATCGCCTTCGGAACCGGTACTTATCTCGTCGGCTAAGGGCTTTATTGCATAAAAACTGCACTTCTAAGCCGATTTTAATCATTAGAATCCTTACCCCCTCCGCCCGCTGAGGTCCATACTGGTAGTCGGGATCATGTGCAGAGGGAGGATTGCAGACCATGAGCGCGATACTGGCGACCAAACCATCCAGAGCCTTGCTGACACAGATCGAGTGCATGCTCGACGAGGTGCACACTCCCGAGTGTCGTCACTGGTTGGAACAGGAGCTGGAGGGGTATTCTCTGTGTTCACCCCTGCCTTGGTATCGCATCATCGCCTGTCGGCAACGCGGTCACTTCTTGGATCTGAAGACGGGAAAATATTTGACCTGCCACATCGGCAGTCAAACGCTTAGCCAACGCGACCTGGCCCAAGTTCAGTTCATCTATGCCCGCCAACCCGCCGCCCACTATCTACTGCGACATGATTCCGGTATCGAACCCTGGCCAGAACATCTGCTGGAAGCGTATCGAGAGCAGTTGATCCCCGGCCATCTCTGCCTGCAAGCCTGGCATGAGCCCGTGTCTTCGTTGCGCTCACAACTGGTGGAGGGTCTCGGCCACTTCATCAGCGAGTACCCCAAGCATGCGACTCTGCAGACTCAACGTGGCTTCAAGGCATTGTGCCATCAACACTGGCACATCTGAGCAAGCGCCCAAGGCGCAAGGAGGGCACCATAAAGCAGAGCCACAACGAGATTGCCACAACTTAAGCCGTGCCGGAGTCAGGATCAGACTCCACCCATGGGCCACCGAGCGGTGGCCCTTTTCATGGCGATCATCCATGGGATCCAAACCACCATAGCGATTCCCCACCGCGCTGACTGACAAACGACAAATGCGAAAAGGCCGCTCATTGAGCGGCCTTTTCTAATGTGGTCGGTGTGAGAGGATTCGAACCTCCGACCCCTTCGTCCCGAACGAAGTGCGCTACCAAGCTGCGCTACACACCGATGTCTGCGGGGCGAGAATTTACCGAAAGCCCAGACATGACACAAGCCTTTTTTGATGTTCAGCAGAAAAAAATGGCTTTGCGCTCAATAATTCAGCGAATTGTGCAAGGTTTGGCAAGACGATGGCTCCCTCTTCCGGAACGAGGTCATTTTGTCGGCAGCTGGAATTCGGTTGGCCCCAGCAACCGGCGTCGCCAATCCGCCACCACGCCATGCTCCAGCACTCGCAACAGCCAGCCACAGCGACCACTGAGCTGCATCACCTGGGATAAATGGGCATAGCCAAAGCGCTGGTTGAGTTTGAAGCAGGGGGATCTCGGCTGGCTGATCTGCACCAGGGCATCGCCTAAGCGAAACACATCGCCGATGCAGGCCTCGGCTTCCGTCAGCCCGAGGCCGGAGAGATTCTCGCCAAAAGCCGCCGGCTGCCAGGGAGTTCGCGGAGCAGGCAGACCCAAGGCGGTTTGCCAGGTCAGCCACCAGGGATAGTGATCGGCGGGATAGTAATGCAGCGCCCGTTCCGGGCCACCGTGGTGGCGCTGATCGCTCTGCTCATCCCCAACCAGACCGAGGAAACCACACCAAACTGGGTGTGTGACGGCTTGCTTGTGGATGGCGCTGACGAGACCGGGGGCTTGTTCGGCATTCAACTCGGCACCCTGGCCGATGAAGAGGGAGATCCGCATTCTATCCTCCTGATGGATGAGAGAATGCGGATATTATCACGACGTCAGGCGACTGCCTGCATCTGGGTGGTCATGGCAATTTCGGCGCGGCGGCGTTTCTCCGCCTTGGCCATCAGATACCAGCTACCGAAGGTAAACAGCGATACCGACAGCAGGATCAGGCTGGCCACGGCGTTGATCTCGGGCTTCACGCCGAGGCGTACCGCCGAGAACACTTCCATCGGCAGCGTCGTCGCCCCCGGGCCGGAGACGAAGCTCGCCAGCACCAGATCATCGAGCGACAAGGCGAACGACATCATGCCCCCCGCCGCGAGCGATGGCGCAATCATGGGGATGGTGATCAGGAAGAACACCTTCCAGGGCTTGGCCCCCAGATCCATGGCCGCCTCCTCGATGGAGAGATCCAGCTCCCGCAGCCGTGCCGACACCACGATCGCCACATAGGCGGTACAGAAGGTCGTGTGGGCTATCCAGATGGTCACCATGCCCCGCTCCGCCGGCCAGCCTACCAGCTGGGCCATGGCCACGAACAGCAGCAGCAGGGAGAGACCGGTGATCACCTCCGGCATGACCAGAGGCGCCGTCACCATGCCGCCGAACAGGGTCCGGCCGCGGAAGTGCGGGATCCGGGTCAGCACGAAGGCTGCGACCGTCCCCAACGCGACCGCCGCGATGGCGGTGTAGAAGGCGATCTCGAGAGAGCGCAGCACAGAGCCTATCAACTGCTTGTTGTCGAGCAGGCCGAAGTACCATTTCAACGACCAGCCACCCCAGACCGTCACCAGCTTGGAGGCGTTGAAGGAGTAGATCACCATGATGACCATGGGCAGGTAGATGAACAGCAACCCCAGCCACAACATCAGGGTGGCAAAACTGAAACGCTTCATACCTTGCCCTCCAGCTCTTTGGCCTGGTTACGGTTGAACAGAATGATCGGTACGATCAGCACCGCCAGCATCACCACCGCCAGGGCGGACGCCACCGGCCAGTCGCGGTTGTTGAAGAACTCCTGCCACAGCACCTTGCCGATCATCAGGGTCTCGGGGCCGCCAAGCAGCTCGGGGATGACGAACTCCCCCACCACCGGGATGAACACCAGCATGCAACCAGCGATGATGCCGTTCTTGGAGAGGGGCACCGTGATCTGCCAGAACCGGGTCAGGTTGCGGGCGCCGAGATCGGAGGCTGCCTCCAGCAGGCTCTGGTCATGTTTCACCAGGTTGGCATAGAGCGGCAGCACCATGAACGGCAGGTAGGAGTATACGATGCCGATGTAGACCGCCAGGTTGGTGTTGAGGATGGTCAGCGGCTCGTTGATGAGGCCAATCCCCATCAGCAGGCTGTTGAGCAAGCCGTTGTTGCTGAGGATCCCCATCCAGGCGTAAACCCGGATAAGGATCGCCGTCCAGGTCGGCATCATGATGAGCAGCAGCAGGACGGTCTGGGTCTCCTTCTTCGCCCGGGCGATGGAGTAGGCCATGGGGTAGCCGATCAGCAGGCAGAGAACAGTGCTGACGAAGGCCATCTTGAGGGAGCCCAGATAGGCGGCAAGATAGAGCTCGTCGTCCAGCAGCAACAGATAGTTGCCCATGTGTAGCAATATGGTGAGCTGCTCATCCGCCCAGCTTACCACGTCCGTGTAGGGCGGGATGGCCACGTCCGCTTCCGCGAAGCTGATCTTCACGACGATGATGAAGGGCAGCAGGAAGAACAGGAACAGCCAGAAGAAGGGGATGCCGATCACCAGCTGGCGCCCGCCCAGTTTCTTCAGTCTTCGCAATGACTTCATGATTGCAGCACCACGCCGCTGTCATCTTCCCAATAGAGGAACACCTGGTCATCCCAGGTCGGCCGCTTGCCGTGGCGTTCGGCGTTGGCGATGAAGGCCTGCACGATTTTGCCCGAGGGCAACTGGATGTGGTAAACGGAGTGTCCGCCAAGATAGGCGATGTCGTAGACCTGCCCCTTGGTCCAGTTGAAGTCCGGATGCTCTATCTCCACCGGCTTTTGCAGGCTCATCAGCAGCTTTTCTGGCCGCAGGGCATAGGTCACCTTCTTGTTCTCGGCGCGAGAACTGATGCCGTGGCCCACGTAGATGGGCTGCTCCAGATCCGCACAGGCGATGGTGGCATGGTCCTGTTCATCTTCCACCAGCAGGCCGTCAAACAGGTTGACGTTGCCGATGAACTCGCACACCAGCCGGCTGGCCGGAGTCTCGTAGATATCCATGGGGCTGCCAATCTGCTCGATGCAACCGAGGTGCATGATGGCAATCCGCTCGGCCATGGTCATGGCCTCTTCCTGATCGTGGGTCACCATGACGCAGGTCACGCCGACCCGTTCAATGATCTCCACCAGCTCGAGTTGCATCTGGGAGCGCAGCTTCTTGTCCAGCGCCCCCATGGGCTCGTCCAGCAGCAGCAGCTTGGGACGCTTGGCCAGCGAACGGGCCAGCGCTACCCGCTGACGCTGGCCACCGGAGAGCTGGTGTGGCTTGCGACGGGCGTACTGGGTCATCTGCACCAGCTTGAGCATCTCCTCGACCCTGGCATCGATCTCGGCCTTGGGCAGACTGTCCTGCTTGAGGCCAAAGGCGATGTTCTGCGCCACCGTCATGTGGGGGAACAGGGCGTAGGACTGGAACATCATGTTGATCGGACGCTCGTAGGGTGGCATGTCGGTAATATCGACGCCATCCAGGAACAGCCGTCCCTCGGTGGGGCGTTCAAACCCGGCCAGCATCCGCAGCAAGGTGGACTTGCCGGAGCCAGAGCCCCCCAACAGGGCGAAGATCTCGCCCTTGTGGATGTTGAGGGACACGTTGTCGACCGCCAGCGTTTCGTCGAACTGCTTGCTTACCCTGTCTATTTTGACCAGCACTTCTTTACGCTGCTGGCTGCCCTCGAGGGCTTTCTTGTAGGCACTGGAGGCTATCGCCATCACCAAACTCCCAAACGTGTTACCGGCCGGGGCCGATCCATCAATACAATCTGGCGCCCCGGGATGGGCGCCAAGGTTAGGTTCCGGACTTGATCTTGGTCCAACTCCGGGTGATCAGGCGCTGCACTGAACGGGGATGGGCTTCCTGCACATACAACCGCTCCAGCACCGCCTGGGGGGGATAGACTGACTCATCATCACGCACCTGCTTGTCCATGTACTCGCCCGCCTTGGTGTTGGGGTTGGCATACCCCACGTAGTCGCTCACCTTGGCGATCACCTGCGGATCGAGAATGTAGTTGATCAGGGCATGGGCTTCTTTGACATTGGTGGCATCCGCCGGGATAGCCATCATGTCGAACCAGAGATTGCCGCCTTCTTTCGGAATGCTGTAGGCGATATTGATCCCCTTGCCCGCTTCCTTGGCACGGGCCGCCGCCTGCAAGATGTCACCGGAGAAGCCGGCGGCCACGCAGATGTCGCCGTTGGCGAGATCCGCGATGTACTTGGAGGAGTGGAAGTAAGCGATATAAGGGCGCACCTTCAGCAGTTGCGCCTCGGCCCGCTTGATGTCAGCCGAATCATGGCTGTTGGGGTTGAGCCCCAGATAGTTGAGGGCCGCCGGGATCATCTCGTCCGCCGAGTCGAGGAAGGCGACGCCGCAACTGGACAGCTTCTTCATGTTTTCCGGCTCGAAGATGGTCGCCCAGGAGTCGATCTTGTCGATCCCCAGCACGGCTTTGACCTTCTCGACGTTGTAGCCGATGCCGTTGGTACCCCACAGGTAGGGCACGGCGTACTGATGACCCGGATCCACCTTGTCGAGCTGCTTGAGCAGCAGGGGATCCAGATTGACCATATTGGGCAGCAGGGCGGGATCCAGTTTCTGGAATGCCCCCGCCTTGATCTGCTTGGCCAGGAAATTGTTGGAGGGCACGACCAGATCGTAACCGGTACGGCCGGTCAGCAGCTTGCCTTCCAGCGTCTCGTTGGAGTCAAACACGTCATAGACGGTCTTGATCCCGGTCTTCTGCTGGAAGTCACTGAGGGTGGTCTCGCCGATATAGTCGGACCAGTTGTAAAAATGAACCACAGGGGCTGCCTGGGCCAGATTTGCAAACCCCAGGGTCAGGGCCAGCGTCGCTATCTTGGTCATGTGCACTTGTTCAGTCCTCTCATTGTGTGATTTATCCGTCGCGCATCCTTACGCGCCGTCCAACCTGTCGGGTGGGTCACCACCCTCCCGGCCGAACTGCGGACCGGGAGGGGTACTCGTCACTTACTTACCTGATTTGATCTTGGTCCAGCTGCGGGTCATCAGACGCTGCACCTTGGCCGGCAGATCCGGGAAGGTGTAGATCTTCGCCAGGGTCGCCTCGCTCGGGTAGATGCCCGGATCGTTGCGGATCGCTTCGGACACCAGCGGCACGGACGCCTTGTTCCCGCTCGGGTAGCTGACCGCGTCGGAGATCTTGGCGATCACCTCGGGCTGCATCAGATAGTTCAGGAACACATGGGCCGATTCCACGTTCTTCGCATCTGCCGGAATAGCCAGCATGTCGAAGAAGCTGCCTGCCCCCTCTTTTGGGATCACATAGGTCAGATTGACGCCGTTCTTGGCCTCAATCGCCCGGGACTTGGACTGCTGCAAGTCACCGGAGTAACCGACCGCCACGCACAGGTTGCCGTTGGCTAGATCCGAAATGTACTTGGAGGAGTGGAAATAGGCGGTATAGGGACGGATGGAGAGGAACAGCTCCTCAGCCTTCTTCAACTCGTCCGGCTTCTGGCTATCCGGCTTGAAGCCCAGGTATTGCAGGGCGGCTGGCAGCATTTCGGTCGGTGAGTCGAGGAAGGAGACACCGCACTCCTTCAACTTGGCCATGTTTTCCGGCTTGAACACCAGATCCCAGGAGTCCACCGGCGCATCCGCACCCAGTACGGCTTTCACCTTCTCTGGGTTGTAGGCGTAACCGATGGTGCCCCACAGGTAAGGGATGGAGTACTGGTTACCCGGGTCGCTCGGCTCGAGCGCCTTCAGCAACGCGGTATCCAGGTTTTTCCAGTTGGAGAGTTTGGACTTGTCCAGTTTCTGGAAGACGCCTGCCTTGATCTGCTTGGCCAGGAAGGGGTTCGACGGCACCACGATGTCATAACCTGAACTGCCCGCCAGCAACTTGGCTTCCAGCACCTCGTTGCTGTCGAACACGTCATAGATCACCTTGATGCCCGTCTCTTTCTGGAAATCTTCCAGCGTCGTCGGCGCGATGTAATCGCTCCAGTTGTAGACGTGCAGCACCTTCTCGTCGGCCATCGCCCCGGTACTCATCATGACCAGCGCCACGGAAGCAGCCATCATTCCCTTTTTAAAAGACATAGTCCTTGTCTCCTAAGCAAATTGTATGCGTAAGCCAATCTGCCCGGTCACAGCCTATTCCCGCAGCTTTGCCGCTGTCAGATCCAGACTGATCCTGGCCAGTTTGACCAATTCATCCACCTGTTCCTCGGTGATCACCAAGGGGGGCGATATGATCATGGTATCGCCGACCGCCCTCATCACCAAGCCATTGTTAAAGCAGAACTCCCGACAGGTCATCCCGGCTTGAAGCTCAGCCGGGAAACGGCGTTTCGTCTGTTTGTCCTGCACTATTTCCAACGCGGCGACCAGACCCTTGCCACGGGTTTCCCCCACCAGCGGGTGATCGGCCAACTCGCTCCAGCGGCGCTGCAAATAGGGGCCGATGTTATCATGAACGCGCTTAACTATGCTCTCACTTTGCATAAGCTGGATATTGGCAATGGCCACGGCACAGGCCACCGGATGACCGGAGTAGGTGAAGCCGTGATTGAACTCTCCCCCTTCTTCCACCAGTACCTTGGCGACCCTGTCTCCCACCATCACGGCACCCATCGGCAGATAGCCCGAGGTGATGCCCTTGGCCAGACACATCAGGTCCGGTTTGATGCCAAAGCCTTCGCTCGCAAACCAGTGACCGGTGCGCCCGAAGCCGCAGATCACCTCGTCCGCGATGAGCAGGATGCCGTACTTGTCGCAAATGCGCTGGATCTCGGGCCAGTAGCTGGCGGGGGGGATGATGACACCACCGGCGCCCTGGATGGGCTCACCGATGAAGGCGGCCACCTTGTCCACGCCCAGTTCGAGGATCTTCTTCTCCAGCTGGCCGGCACGCTCCAATCCGAATGCCTCGGCACTCATCCCCTCCCCCTCACCGAAGTGATAGGGCTGATCGATGTGGACTATGCCGGGGATGGGCAGGCCGCCCTGGGCATGCATGCCCTTCATGCCGCCGAGGCTGGCACCGGCCACGGTGGAGCCGTGGTAGGCATTGTGGCGGCTGATGATCACCTGCTTGTCCGGCTGGCCCTTGCTGGCCCAGTAATGGCGCACCATGCGCAGCACGGTATCGTTGCATTCGGAACCCGAGCCGGTGAAGAAGACGTGGTTGAGATGGGCCGGGGCCACCTCGGCCAGCAGGGTCGCCAGCTCGGCTGCGGGCGGATGGCTGGTCTGGAAGAAGAGGTTGTAATAGGGCAGTTGCTGCATCTGCCGGGTGGCGGCATCCACCAGCTCCTGGCGGCCATAGCCCATGTTGACGCACCACAGGCCCGCCATCCCGTCCAGGATGCGGCGCCCGTCGGAGTCTTCCAGATAGACCCCCTCAGCCTTGGTGATGATGCGACTGCCCTTCTTGTTCAGGGCCTGAAAATCGGTAAAGGGGTGCAGATGGTGGCTGGCGTCCAGTTGTTGCCACTCACGGGTACTGTGCTGCATTGCTTGCTCCTCGGTTCCTTCGATTTAGCGATTTAGACGATGTTCGTTATGGATCAATGAGGTGGGCAGCAAAGCACAGGCGCTCGGCTGCGCTGACGGCACCCCGGTTCCATCATTCTGAAGCGATATATTATTGTGCTGCTGTGACGGGGCGATGGCGCTTTCGCACACGGGTCACGGCGTCAGCCTTGACGGCTGGTGATTGACAGGGGAAGCCGGCGCCGGCTTCCCCTGAGGCGGGGTCACACGTTCAGCAACAGGAATTCCCGTTCCCAGCGGCTGATCACCCCGAAGTAGGTCTCGTACTCCTTGCGTTTGACCGCGACGAAGGCGCGGATGAAACGCTCCCCCAGCATGTCCTTGATGGGCTCGCACTGCTCCAGATGGCTCAGGGATTCCTCCAGGGAGCGGGGCAGGCTGTAGGGCAGGTCATAGGCACTCGCCTTCATCTCCTGCATGGGCTCGAGCTTCTCCAGCATGCCGAGGTAGCCGCAAGCCAGGGTGGCCGCCAGCGCCAGATAGGGGTTGGCGTCCGCCCCGGCGAAGCGGTTCTCCACCCGTCGCGCGCTCGGCTCGGAGAAGGGTACCCGCAGGCCGCAGGTCCGGTTCTCCACTCCCCACTGCACGTTGCGCGGGGCGCTCTCACCGAAGGTGAGACGGCGGTAGGAGTTGACGTTCGGCGCCAGCAGCGCGGTCACCGCCGGGGTGTATTTCTGCAGACCGGCGATGAAGTGCATGAACAGGGCGGAGTTGCCCCCCTCGCTGGTACCGAACAGGTTGTGACCGTCCATGTCCTCCAGGCTCTGGTGGATGTGCATGGCGGAGCCCGGTTCGTCGCTCATGGGCTTGGCCATGAAGGTGGCATAGATGCCATGGCGATGGGCGGCTTCCCGCATGGTGCGCTTGAACAGGAACACCTGGTCGGCGAGGTCGATGGCATCGCCGTGCAGGAAGTTGATCTCCATCTGGGCGGCACCGGACTCGTGGATCAGGGTGTCCACCTCCAGCTCCTGGGCCTCGCAGTAGTCGTACATGTCCTCGAAGATGGGATCGAATTCGTTGACCGCATCGATGCTGAAGGACTGGCGGGCCGTTTCCGGACGACCATTGCGGCCCACCGGCGGTACCAGGGGATAGTCGGGGTCTTCGTTGCGCTTGACCAGGTAGAATTCGAGCTCGGGAGCGACCACCGGCTTCCAGCCCTGCTTCTCATAGAATGACAGGACCCGGCGCAGCACGGAGCGCGGCGCGATGTCGATGAGCTTGCCATTGATGTCGAAACAGTCGTGGATCACCTGAGCAGTCGGCTCAAGGGCCCAGGGCACGAAACGAATGGTATTGGGATCGGGGTAGAGCTGCATGTCCCGCTCCAGCGGGTCAATCATGCTGTCGTCATCCGGATACTCCCCGGTCACCGTCTGGGTGAAGATGACCTCGGGTAGCCGCATGCCCCCTTCGCGCAGAAATTTGTTGGCTGGGATGATCTTGCCTCGGGCATTGCCGGTGAAATCCGGAAACAAACACTCCACCTCGGTGATGCGATTGCTCTCCATCCAGCCCTTGATACTGTCCATGTTAAACCCCGACTCTACGGTTGCCATTGGCAAGGGTGTCTAATATAAGGAACACCCTTGTTAAGAAAATGTAATCAGCAACACCATAAAAGCCCGTGACAAAGCCCTTTGTCAAGCGATGGTGTTTAAAAAACTATAAACAATGGCCTATATAATGACCATGTCGACACCAAATACTAAACACCTTGTGTCGCGATCAGCTTACTGCAAAGGCGATGCCAACGACCGCCGCTACAGCCCGGCTTCTCAGTCATACCTTGTCAGATGAGGACCATTTCTTTGTAGGGACGCACACTCTTTATCCGATTTACTTTGCATGCCTGCATTTTTTTGGTACAAGGCCCGCCCTGATTTGCACTCTCCTGCATGGAATTGGTGCAAAACGGGATACAAGGGCTTGGTCTGCAGACAGACAGCCCCCATAAATGGGAAAAATTGGGAAACTGACTGGTAGAAAACCATATGTGTGATTTCATGACTGAAGACCAGCTGACCTTCTACAAGGGTCAGATCGAGCGCCAAATCATCGAGCTCGAGGAGCGTCTCAACTCTCAAGCCAGCCAGGCCATCGCCACCGATACCAACGAGATGGCCGATGAAATTGACCGTGCCAGCGTCGAGGAGGCCCGCCGTCTGGAGCTGAACCGCATCGAGCACGACAAGTTGCACCTGCGTAAACTGAAAGGGGCGTTGAAACGCATCAACGAAGGGGACTTTGGCTACTGCGAATCCTGCGGTGACGAGATCTCCCTGAAGCGGTTGCAGGCTCGTCCTGAATCCCGCTTCTGCGTCGAGTGTCAGAGCACCAAGGAATTCAACGATACCCACGTGTTCCGCCGGGTCGCCTGACTCGGCCTGATGCCGCCCAGAGCATCCCTGCATCGCCAAGACGCCGAGCGACCGGTGTGCATGCAGGCGTATCAGGATGCGGGCGGCGCCAGCGGTTCACTCACGGCATCACAGCCAGAGCGTGGCAAGTTCTGTTAGACTCCGGGCAAGTCTTGGAATCTCACAGGAGCGCAGAGAGTGAAATGGCTCATCAGGCTGTGTTTGTGCCTGCCACTGCTGGCACAAGCACAGACCCTCACCGTCAAGGTCCCCAGCCGGCCCGTCAATCAACTCGATAACGACTATCAGCTCAAGCTGCTGGAGCTGGCGCTCACCCGTGCCGACCAGCCGTTCAAACTTGAGCAGGTCGAGCTCAATCTCAACCAATTCAGCCTGCAGCAGGAACTCAGCAAGGGCAAAAACATCAATGTGTACTGGATGGGAACCTCCAGTGCCCTCGAATCCTCCCTCATTCCGGTCCCCATCCCGCTGTTTCGCGGGCTGGAGGGGTTGCGGCTCTCCTTCATCCACGCCGATGCCCAGGAGAAGTTCAACCAGGTCAACAGCCTCACCGACCTCAAGAAGCTGAAGGCGGCGCAGGGGGTCGGCTGGGCCGACAACAAGATCCTGGAACTGGCGGGGATCCCCACCTATGCCGGTCGCTACAACAACCTGTTCCGCCTCATCAATGACGGTGACAAGCTCGATTTCTTCCCCCGCAACGTGGTGGAGATCTTCGCCGAGCGGGCCGAACTGAGCGCCCAGTACCCCAACCTCGCCGTCGAGCAACACCTGCTGCTGCGCTACCCCTTCGCCGAATTCTTCTTCGTCAGTCCAGAGAGCCCCAAACTGGCCAAGGCGATCCAGACCGGCCTCGAGCGCGCCTATGCCGATGGCAGCTTCATGAAGTTCTTCCGCGAGAATCCCAAGATCCGCGAGGCCCTGGCCAGCGCGAACCTGGAGGGTCGCCTCACCATCCCTCTGACCAACCCGGACATGACGCCGCTGCTTCGAAGCATTCCGGCCCAGTACTGGGATTATCCACCGGTGCAGTCACCTTCGCCCGCACCCTGACAGCCATGACCGCCCTCTGCCGCACACCCGGGCTCGGGGCGGCTCAGGAAACCAGAGCCATCCAGGATGGATGGCAGACCCGCGTCACTACAGCACCAGGGAGGTGCCATGAAACGACTCGAACAATGGTTCAGCGACTACGGTCAGAGCCACCGCCATCCGGTCAACATCGCCATCCACAAGGTGGCGGTGCCCGGCATCTATCTGTGCGGGCTGGCCCTGCTCTGGTGCCTGCCCAATGGGCCTCTGCCATCAGGTATCAACTGGGCCATGGTGGCGGCCATCCCGGTGCTGCTGTTCTACCTGCGTCTCTCACTTCCGTTGTTCTTCGGCATGGCGGCCCTCACCGGCCTCGGCCTGCTGGCCTGCCAGTGGTGGCAAGGGCCTCTTTTGCTGCCGGCGCTCATCGGCTTCGTGGTACTCTGGGTCGCCCAGTTTGTCGGCCATCAGATCGAGGGCAAGCGACCCTCCTTCCTCGCCGACCTGCAATTTCTGCTGATCGGCCCCGCCTGGGTGCTGGCCAGCCTCTATCGCCGCTTGGGCCTCCCCTATTGAGGCCAGGAGAAATCACATGTCCTACCGCATCCTGTCCCTGCTGCTGACCCTGCTGATCACCGGTCCCGCCCTCGCGGACAAGGCCGACCCCATCGGCGAGGTGAGCACCGCCTTCAAGCTGGTGGGCCCCAATCACAAGATAGTGATCGAGGCATTCGACGACCCCAAGATTGCCGGCATCGCCTGCTATCTGGCGCGGCCCAAGACCGGGGGCGTCAAGGGCGGGCTCGGGCTGGCGGAAGATCCCTCTCACGCGTCTCTCTCCTGCCACCAGACAGGCCCCATCACCCTGCCCGCCAAGCTGAAAGCCGGGGAGGAGGTGTTCGACGTCAACACCTCCCTGGTGTTCAAGGAGCAGAAAGTGGTGCGCTTTTACGACGAAAAACGCAACGCCCTGGTTTATCTGACTTACAGCACCAAGCTAGTGGATGGTTCTTACAAGAGTGCGGTGAGCGCGGTTCCCATCATGCCCTGGGGCTAATTCCCCACGATTTATCCCGTGATGAAGGCCGACGGTTGTTGTAATTTAACCACATCGATATCTGCGGAGAGCGCACCATGAAAGTCGCCGTTTTCAGTACCAAGAGCTATGACAAGGAACACTTCCATCAGGCCAACAGCCAGTACGGCTTCGAGCTGGAGTTCTTCGACGTGCGGCTGGAGGCCAAGACCGCCCGTCTTGCCCACCACTTCCCCGTGGTCTGCCTGTTCGTCAACGACGATGCCGACCGGGAGGTGCTGACCGATCTGGCCGCCAACGGCACCAAAGTGATCGCCTTGCGCTGCGCCGGTTACAACAACGTGGATCTGGTCGCCGCCAAGGAGCTGGGGCTGAAAGTGGTGCGCGTGCCCGCCTACTCCCCGGAGGCGGTGGCCGAGCACGCGGTCGGCCTCATGATGACCCTCAACCGTCGCATCCATAAGGCCTATCAGCGTACCCGCGACGCCAACTTCTCCCTGGAAGGGCTGGTGGGCTTCAACATGCACGGCCGCACCGCCGGCATCCTCGGCACCGGCAAGATCGGCATCGCCACCCTGCGCATCCTCAAGGGCTTCGGCATGCGCCTGCTGGTGAGCGATCCCTATCCAAACCAGGCGGCCATCGATCTCGGCGCCGAGTACGTGGATCTCGACACCCTGTTCCGCCAGTCCGACGTCATCAGCCTGCACTGCCCCCTGTTCAAGGAGAACTACCACCTGCTGAACAAGGAGGCCTTCGCCAAGATGAAGGACGGGGTGATGATCATCAACACCAGCCGCGGCGGCCTGCTCGACTCCAACGCCGCCATCGAGGCCCTCAAGACCGCCCGCATCGGCGCCCTGGGGCTGGACGTCTACGAGGAGGAGGAAGATCTCTTCTTCTCCGACAAGTCCAATGAGGTGATCACCGACGACGTCTTCCGCCGTCTGTCCGCCTGCCACAACGTGCTGTTCACCGGCCACCAGGCCTTCCTGACCCGGGAGGCGCTGCACGCCATCGCCGACACCACCCTCAGCAACATCCAGGCCATCGAGCGCCAGGGCCACTGCGACAACGAGGTGGAATAAACCACCCGCCATTCAGCCGCGCCGGGTTGTGAGACCCGGCGCCTTCGGGTAGGCTACCAGCCCTTTTTTGAACAGGAGCCTGGCCGCCCATGTTTATCGGATTTGATTACGGTACCTCCAACTGCGCCGTTGCCGTGATGGAGCAAGGCAGCCCCCGGCTGCTGACCCTGTCAGGCTCCCGCTACCTCCCCTCCACCCTGCATGCCCCCCACAGAGATGCCATCGCAGGCCTCTTGGCGGAGCGGCTGACCCCTGCCCGGCAGAGCGAATATCTCAAGCTGCGCGGCCCCGTGGTCACCCGGGCCCAGGCGGTGCGTCGCCAGATGCGCGAAGAGGGCCTGATCGACGAGCTCAGCTTCGGCAACGCGGCCCTCGAGCGCTACCTGGAGGAGCCAGACGACGGCTACTACATCAAGTCGCCGAAATCCTTCCTCGGCGCCTACGGCCTCAAGGCCCCCCAGATCGCCCTGTTCGAGGACATCGTCTGCGCCATGATGCTGCAGGTGCGCGAAGAGGCGGAGCAGCAGCTGGGCCAGCCGGTGCGCAGCGCCGTCATCGGCCGTCCGGTCAACTTCCAGGGGCTGGCGGGGGAGGAGAGCAACCGCCAGGCCATCGCCATCCTGACCGAGGCGGCCCGCCTCGCCGGGTTCGAGCAGGTGGAGTTCCTCTATGAACCGGTGGCGGCCGGTTTCGAATTCGAGGCCCGCCTCGACGAGGATGCCGTGGTGCTGGTGGTGGACATCGGCGGCGGTACCACCGACTGCTCCATGCTGCGCATGGGCCCGAGCCATCGCGATCGGCTGGATCGCAGCGGCGATCTGCTCAGCCACAGTGGCCAGCGCATCGGCGGCAACGACTTCGACATCCGGCTGACGGTGGAGGGCATGATGCCGCTGCTCGGCATGCACGAGACCCTCAAGACTGGCAAGCCCCTGCCCCACCCGCTGTTCTGGGACGCGGCCGCCATCAACGACGTCAGCGCCCAGAGTCGATTCTACAGCCTGGATACCGCTCGCCAGCTCCAAGACCTGCAGCTCGACAGCCAGCCCGGCACCAAGCTCACCCGTCTCGCCAGCCTGCGGGCCCACAAGCTGAGCCACCAGCTGGTGTGGCGTGCCGAGCAGGGTAAGATCGCCCTCTCCGACCACGAGCTCAATCAGCAATCCCTGAGCGAGCTGGAGAAAGGGTTGGCGGCGGAACTCAGCCGTGATCAGCTGGCCTCTGCCTCTGCCCCACTGCTGGAGAAGATCGGTGAGCTGATGGATGAGGCCATCACCGCCGCCGGCGTGCAACCGGACCGGATCTTCATCACCGGCGGCAGCGCCAAGTCGCCCCTCATCAAGGCATTCATCCGCCACAAGCTTCCCGAGACCCCGCTGGAAGGGGGTGATGACTTCGGCTCGGTGGCATCTGGCCTGGCCCGTTACGCCGAGCGGCTGTTCGCCAGCGCCTAAGCGCGACATGAGAACAAAAGGGGCCACATTGTGGCCCCTTTTTCATCCGACGAGGCTCGGCCGGGGCGGGTGTTGCCATTTACCGACACCCCTCCCGTACAGGGGGCGACAGAAGCGGTCGGTGCTCCCCCTGCCCGCCCTGCCCCGGGGCCCGGGGTGCAGGTATGCTTGTCACTCCCATCACCGGAGCCCCAGCAATGCCCAGAATGTTGTTACTCCTGCTCGCCCTGCTCCTGCTCAGCGCCTGCAGCAGTACGCCTCGCTTCGCCCAGCAAGACTTGCAGCACCATCACTGGGTGCTCGACAGGCTGGATGGTCAACCCGTTGCCAGCGGCCCGGACAACCGTCCCGACATCGAGATTGGCGAGCACTTCACCGTCAACGGCATCGCCGGTTGCAACCGCTACTTTGGCCAGGGCAACCTCGAAGGCAACAGGTTCTGGGTCAGCAGCCTCGGCAGCACCGCCATGGCCTGCCAGCCCCAGCTCGATCTGATCGAGCAGGCCGTCCTCGCCACCCTGATGGAAGGGGCAACCCTGGACGGTTCTCAGGAGGCTCTGATCCTGCAGGGGAAACGGCACCGTTTGGAATACAAGCTGCGGGACTGGGTGTTCTAACCGCCTTTCGCACTCACGAAATCTGAGCCCCTCACAGGAACAACTGACCAGGCTGTGGCACAATATGAGGCACTGTTCGCAATGGAGGCTGCCTCAGCCATGTCGATGGATCGCCTGTTTGACAAGATCAAACAACTGCCCACTATTCCCAAGCTGCTGCACGAGCTGATGCAGAGCTTCAGCGACGAGAATGCGCGCATCGACGAGATCGCGGCCAAGATCGCCATGGACCAGGTGATCAGCGTCAAGGTGCTGCGCATGGCCAATTCAGCCGCCCTGCGCCGGGGCAACGAGGTCACCTCCATCGAGCAGGCGGTGATCCGGCTTGGCTTCAACCGGTTGCGTTCCGTGGTGGTGGCCTCCGGCATCATCAGCAGCTTCAAGGCTCCCCCCAGTTTCGACAAGCACCACTTCTGGACCCAGACCTTCCAGGTCGCCACCATCGCCCGCACCCTGGCCCAGCAGACCCGGGTGGTGGATGCGGAGACTGCCTTCACCTGCGCCCTCATCCACAACATCGGCGAACTGCTGATCCAGAGCACCCTGCCGGAAGAGGCCGAGCTCATCAATCTGGCCATGGAGAAGGGCAGCAGCCGGGTCGATGCCCAGCGGGAGATGCTGGGATACGACTATGCCCAGCTCGGCGCCGAGCTGGCGCGGCGCTGGAACCTGGCGGAATCCTTCGTCGATGCCATTGCCCAGCAGCTGGATCCCCTCTCCTATCGGCCGGTCAGCAAGGAGGCGGTGCTGATCCGCCTCGCCGTCTTCGTCTCCTTCGCCTGGCATGCCGGGGTACCGGCTCAGGCCATCATCAGCCGCTTCCCCAAGCCACTGGCGGACGAACTGGGACTGGATCCCGCCACCCTGGGTTCCCAGCTCGAACAGCTCCATGAGCAGGGCAATGCCCTTGCCGATCTGCTCACCCAGTAGACTCACACCGGCGTGGCCAGAACGGGCAGGATCCGCGTCCCATTCTGGTCAACCCGCACATACACAAGAAAACGAACGGGGTAATATTGCCCTGGCCGACCTTTGACGCAGTAGAGACCATGACCCATCCCTTCCTGTTTCACCCCCAGGTGGCACCCTGGTTCAAAGAGAGTGCCGACGCCCTGCAACTCACCCTGTTCAGCGAGCTGGACGCGCCTATCCGGGAGGTGTGGCTGCGCCACGAACCGGACAACGAAGAGTACCTGCTGGCCATGCGCCCCGTTTCCACCCGGGACAGGCTGCAGGTGTGGCAGGTCGAGCTGCCCCTCATCCGGGGTCAGGAGATCCACCTCTACTGCTTCAAGTGCATCACGGACGAAGAGCAGTGGTGGCTGCACGGGGCCGGCGTCAGTGCCGCCATGCCGCCGCGGGAGCAGCATTTTCGCTTCAACAGCCGCCATCAGCCGCCGACCTGGGTACAGGATCAGGTGTTCTACCAGATCTTCCCCGACCGCTTCTGCAACGGCGATCCGTCCTTGAGCGTTCGTCATCACGAATACGAGTACAAGGGCAAGGCGGTCATCAGCAAGGCCTGGGGCGAGCCGGTCAGCCGCCACGAGGAAGGGCACGGTGCCTGCGAGTTCTACGGCGGGGATCTGGCGGGGATCGACGCCAAGCTGCACTACCTGCAATCCCTCGGCATCACGGCGCTCTACCTCAACCCCATCTTCGACTCGCCGAGCAACCACAAGTACGACACCCAGGACTACTTCAAGGTGGACGCCCACCTCGGCACCAACGAACAGTTCGCCGAGCTGACCCGCAACCTGCACCAGCGTGGCATGAAGATCATCCTGGATGCCGTGGTCAACCACACCTCCACCGAACACCCCTGGTTCTGCCCGCCGCTGGGTGCCCAGAGCAATCCGGACTCCCCCTGGCGCAGCTTCTACACCTTCGACAAGGAAGGGGATTATGTCAGCTGGAAGGGCATTCGCAGCTTGCCCAAGCTGGATTTCTCCAGCGAGCAGGTGCAAGACGCTGTCTACCGTGCCGACAACGCCATTCTGCGCTACTGGATGAGGGCGCCGTATCAGATCGACGGCTGGCGCTTCGACGTCATCCACATGCTGGGGGAGCGGGGCTCGGCTATCGGCAACAGCGGCCATGTGCGCGCCATTCGCGGCGCCGTGAAGCAGGAGAACCCGGACGCCTACGTGCTCGGCGAACACTTCTTCGAGGCGAGCCAGTGGCTGCAGGGGGATCAGGAGGACGGCGCCATGAACTACTACGGCTTCGCCCACCCCATCCGCGCCTTCCTGGCGGGGCAAGACATCGCCTATCACCCCATCAAGATCAGCGCCGAAGAGCTGGATCGCTGGCTCAAGCTGGCGCGGGCCCATATCCCGTTCAAGAACCAGCTGGCCCAGTTCAACCTGCTGGACAGCCACGACACCGCCCGCTTCCTGCACCTGCTGGGGGAGGACAAGCAGCGCATGCGCCTCGCCGCCACCCTGCTCATCACCTACATCGGCGTGCCCTCCATCTACTACGGTGACGAGGTGGGGCTCTCCGGCGGCAACGATCCGGACTGCCGCCGCTGCTTCCCCTGGGAGACCACGAACTGGGATCACGTGCTGCACGATCACTACCGCCGCCTGATCCAGCTGCGCCGCCAGCGTCCGGCCCTG
This sequence comes from Aeromonas sp. NJAU223, assembly GCF_051125555.1. Lineage (NCBI taxonomy): Bacteria > Pseudomonadati > Pseudomonadota > Gammaproteobacteria > Aeromonadales > Aeromonadaceae > Aeromonas > Aeromonas sp. NJAU223. Next base: position 4,364,613 of record NZ_CP144204.1, read on the forward strand.
CGCCGGGGGGACATCCAGACCCTCTACGCCGGCCCCCACAGCTATGTGTTCGCCCGCACCCTGCAAAGCGACCAGGTCGTCGTCGCCTGCAACCGCCACCCCACGGAGCCGCGCACCATCAGCCTGCCTCTGTGGCAGACTGCGAGCCCGGCGAGCCGCTTCACCGACGCCTTCAACGGCGACAAGTTCGAGGTGGTGCATGGGGAGGTGCAGCTCACCATCCCGGCCAACTCGGCCAGGGTGCTGCTGTCGAGCTGAGTGCCGCGACCATAAAAAAACCGGAGCCTGGGCTCCGGTTTTTTTATCTGGCATCGCCATCAGTGGATAACGCTGCCATTTCATCACTTTACTGCGTCATCACACTGCCCTGCACAAACCAGCATAATGAAAATCCTTTAATGGCCAGATTAGTCAGTAGTTGATGCTAACATAGGGCACTTCCGGCACATCCCAGTGCAGCTTGAGGAAGACGGTCAGCACAAAGAAGAAGTTCGCCAGCAGGTTGGCGAAGCGGTAGAGGATGGGATCGAAACGCACCCCGCTCTCCTCGAGGCGCACCAGCAACCGCACCACCTTCTTGCTGCCGCAGCGGCACAGGTGCAGGGTGGGGATGGGCTGGGGCCCCTGGGGCAGCACGAAGCCGGTCACCCGGCCGCGGCTCGCCTCGTTGTAGTGATCGTAACGTCCCTTCAGCCACACCAGATCCTCCTCGAAGATGCCGAGCCTGCCGCGCACCGAGCCGTTGAGGTTGTAGATGAGTCGCTGCAGAGTCGCCAGATCTGCCGCCATCTCGCGGGTCTCGGCCTCGGCAGGCAGCGCGGCGAGCACGGCTCCCACCTGGCAGCAGAGCTCGTCGGTGGCGATCTCGTAGTCGCACTGGAACTGGGTCTCGAAGATGAAGGGGTAGCAGAGCTCGCGCTTGTCTCTTGGCTTCTTGGGGTTCATGGCCGCATCTGTCTTGGGGAAAAGGGCAGTGTGCCAGCCCTGCCACTGCCGAGCAAACAGGACTGGCAAACCATCCACGCGGCCCCGGCTCGCGGGGCTGCGACCACGCCGTCTAGCCGGCCGCCATCTGCTGGCCGAGCAGGTGCGATGCCTCCAGCATCCGCTGGTTGAAGCCCATGAAACCGGCACCCAGGGCGGCATCGTTCTGGCCCCGCGCCGCCAGCACGACCGGGGTGAGCGCCTGCTGCTGGGAGGCGGGCAGCAGGGCATCGGCCTGCTGCTGCCACTGACTGAGCCTCGGCAGGTAGTCCGCCAGGGGCTTGAGGCTCTCCTGCAGCGAGTGGGCTCCCTGATAGGTCTGGCTCAGCCGGCTCGACTGCCTGAGCTTGAGGGAGTAGGCAGCGAGCTGGCTGTCATCCAGCGGCAAGCCGCTCAGCTTGTCTGCCAGGGTGGAGCCATCGCCGTTGAAGAAGTGGCTGGCCAGATCATCCAGCCCCTTCACCAGCTTGATGATGGCGTCGATCTCGCTGCCACCGAACTCCCCTTCCACCGACAGATCAACCCCCTGGCTCGACGCCAGGCTGAACTGGTTGCCCTCCTCCCCGTGGCGGGACTTGAACTGCCAGCTGTCGCTGAAGCGCAGGATCACCTTGTCCCCGTCGCGGGTCTCGATCTCGAGGGCCCCCTGTCGGCGGCTCGCCATCTCGGCATCCCCGAGCTCGGTGGGAGAGAGCTGGCCGAAGAACTCCTTCTCGAAGGACTCGAGCCCTTCCTGGATCAGCTTGTAACTCTGATCCATGCCGGTCTTGATGTCTTCGTTGTCCGCCCAGCTGCCGAGCTGCTCCCTGGCGCCGCCGAAGCCCATGTCGACCCCCTTGCGGGCCTGGGCCATCATCTCGGCCAGATCCTCGTCGCTCTTGCCGTCCGCCCGCGCCGCCCCCAACCGCCCGGTGACGAACTGCAACACGTTGTCCGCCACCGACTGGTAGTCGAACAGGGTCTCCGGGGTAATCTCCTCTACCGGTTCCAGCTTGAACTCCTGGCTCCTGGGCGCCTGATAATGCTGGCCGTTGATCGCCAGGGAGAACTGCAGCGCCTGCTGGATCAGCCGCTGCGCCCATTTCGGTGGCTGATTGAGGGAGACCTGATCCCCCTCCTGCGCCGGTTTCTGCGCGCTGGTCTGGACTGCCTTGGGGGAGGCACCCGCTCCCTTGGGTTGGGCCGCGCCCACGCCGTCAATTTGCATCTCTCTTCCTCCCGCCAATGGTGGTAAATCGGTTATCGGCCCGAGTGAACACTTCTTGACCATAAAAGTTTGGAGAATCTGCGCCGCCCTTTTACAATCTTGCCCCTTTGGTTGGCTGTTCGGCCTCCCCCGGTTTTTACCCGGCTCAGCCCGGCGCATGCGAGGTATCCATGACTCAATCCCAGCGAACTCCTGCTGACTACCAGGCCCAGCTCGACGAGAAGAACACTCGGCTCACCGAGCTGTTCGCCGGCTTCAACCCGCCGGCCCTGGAAGTGCATGCCTCCCCCGCCGAGCACTACCGGATGCGCGCCGAGTTTCGCATCTGGCACGAGGGGGATGATCTCTTCCACTGCATGTATGCCCCGGCCACCAAGGAGATCATCCGGGTCGATCAGTTCCCCACCGCCAGCCTGCTCATCAATCGCCTGATGCCGGTGCTGGTCGAGGGGCTGCGTCCGCACCCGGTGCTGCGCCGCAAACTGTTCCAGATTGACTACCTCTCCACCCAGTCCGGCCAGATCTGTGTGAGCCTGCTCTATCACCGCAAGCTGGAAGCCGAGTGGCAGCAGGCCGCCGAGGCCCTGCAGGCTGATCTGCGTGCCCAGGGCTTCGATCTGCAACTGATTGGCCGCGCTCACAAGCAGAAGATCTGTCTGGGGGAGGAGTTCGTCATCGAGCGACTCAACGTGCAAGGGCGGGAGCTCATCTACAAGCAGGTGGAGAACAGCTTCACCCAGCCCAATGCCGCCATCAACGAACAGATGCTGGGCTGGGCGCTGGACGTGACCAAGGGGAGCGAAGGAGATCTGCTGGAGCTCTACTGCGGCAACGGCAACTTCTCCATCGCCCTGGCCCAGAACTTCCGCAAGGTGCTGGCCACCGAGATCGCCAAGCCGAGCGTGGACTCCGCCCAGTACAACATCGCCGCCAACGGGGTGGACAACCTCATCATACTGCGCATGTCCGCCGAGGAGTTCACCATGGCGATGCGCGGCGAGCGGGCGTTCAATCGCCTCAAGGGCGTCGACTTGCAGAGCTACCAATGCAACACCATCTTCGTGGATCCGCCCCGCGCCGGCCTCGATGATGCCACCGTCAAGCTGGTGCAGGAGTACGACAACATCCTCTACATCTCCTGCAACCCACAGACCCTGCAGGCCAACATGGCGGTGCTCGGCGAGACCCACGAGATCGCCCGCTTCGCCCTGTTCGACCAGTTCCCCTGGACCCACCACATGGAAGCCGGGGTCTATCTGAAACGCAAGGCGAGCTAAACCGAACAATATTCAAAGCAACATGACGACGGGGCCCAGGGCCCCGTCTGATTATTTATCGCTGTGCAGGTCGTGGCGGGAGCCGTTATGCTGGCGGGACGCGCATTCGCGCCATTGCCGGGGTGCCATATCACCATGCCACGCGTTCTCTTTGTTGAAGATGATCCCGAGATTGGCCAGCTCATCAGCAGCTGGCTCGGCCGCCACGATATCGAGGTCCTGCTGGAGACCCGGGGGGACAAAGCCCTGGCCCGGGTCGAGGCCGAACAGCCGGATCTGGTGCTGCTGGACATCATGCTGCCGGGTCAGGATGGCCTCTCCCTGTGCCGGGATCTGCGCCCGCGCTTTGCCGGCCCCATCGTCATGCTCACCTCCCTCGACAGCGACATGAACCAGATCCTGAGTCTGGAGCTCGGTGCCAACGACTACATCCTCAAGACCACGCCGCCCTCCGTGCTGCTGGCCCGGCTGCGGGTCCAGTTCCGCCAGCAGGGTCAGGCGTCGCAGGCCGCCCCGGCCAGCCCGCCGCCCCAGCGTCTGCAGTTCGGCCGTCTGCAGATAGACGGCCCGGCGCGGGACGTGCGCCTCGATGGCAGCAGCATTCCCCTCTCCACCGCCGACTTCGATCTCTTGTGGGAGCTCGCCTGCCACGCCGGCCACATCCAGGGGCGGGAGGCGCTGTTTCGCAGCCTGCGGGGACGGGACTACGACGGCCAGGATCGCAGCATGGACGTGGCCATCTCCCGCCTGCGCCGCAAGCTGGGCGATGATCCCAACAACCCGAGCCGGATCAAGACAGTACGCCAGAAAGGCTACCTGCTGGTGCCCCAGGCCTGGGAATGAATCCCCATTCGCCCGCCTGCACACCCGCATCCCGGGCGATGTTCCCCGGCCGAATCGGGACGATGCGCCAGGAAAGCTGCCTGCCGGTACCCCTGGCCTGGGAATAGGGGTCTCATCATCTCGCAAGGAGGGCCATCGTGCGCCGCCTGTTTATCCAGTTCTACCTGTTGCTCATCGGCTGCTTCGGCCTCGCCATTCTGCTGATCGGCCTGGTCTATCAGGTCAGCGCCGAACGGGCGGGGGATCGCTATCTCGAACACATGATGCAAGGCTCCCTCGGCCTGCTCACCGGCGAGCTGGCGCGCCTGCCACCGGAGCACTGGCCCGCCCGCATGGGGGAGCAGAGCCGTCAGCTCAACCTGCCGCTGCAGATCGGCGCCCTCAGCAGCCAGCCTCTTGCCCGGGAGGACCAGGCCTTCCTCGCGGCGGGCAACATCGTCATCGTCGAGGAGGACGACACCTTCCTGCAGCGTATCCCCGCTACCGATCAGGTGCTGATCGTCGGCCCCGTCCCCTACCTCTCCTACCTGCACGAGCTGCACTGGGTGGATGTGGGGTTGCTGCTGCTCATCGGTCTCTCCCTCGGCCTGCCCATACTGCTCTGGCTCCGGCCCCATTGGCGCGGCCTGCAACAACTCGAACAGACCGCCCGCCGCGTCGGGGACGGGGATCTCTCCAGCCGCACCGGCCTGTCCCCCGGCAGCAGCCTGGCCCGGGTCGGCCGCACCTTCGATCTGATGGCCGAGCAGTTGCAGGCCATGCTGGCCAGCCGCAAACAGCTGACCGACGCCATCGCCCACGAGCTGCGCACCCCCCTCGTCAGGTTGCGCTACCGGCTCGCCATGCTGGAGCCGCAACCCGCAGAGGCGGACAGACAGGGGATTGAGCGCGACCTCGGAGCGCTGGATTCCCTCATCGAGGAGATGCTGACCTATGCCCGGCTCGATAGACCCGAACTGCCGCTGCAGTGCAGCGACCTGGAGCTCGGGCGCTGGGCCGACGCGCACCTGAGCGATTGGCAGGCCCTGCAGCCACAGAAGTCCCTCAGCTTCACGCCCCCCGTCGAGCCCCTGCCCTGGCGCGGGGATGCCCGGCTGCTGGCGCGGGCACTGGAGAATCTCATCGGCAACGCCCTGCGCCATGCGCAGCACAGGGTGACCCTGACCATGGCACGAGCGGGGGAACACTATCTGCTGACGGTGAGCGACGACGGCCCCGGCATCGATCCGGCGTTGGCCCCCCAGATCTTCGAGCCCTTCGTGCGCCTCGACCAGAGCCGGGACCGGCGTACCGGCGGTGCCGGTCTCGGGCTCGCCATCGTGCGCAGCATCGCCCGTCACCACGGCGGCGAGGTGCAGCTGCTGCCTGGCGAAACGGGGGCCCGTTTCTGCCTGACCCTGCCCGTACATTTGGATACAAGCCGTCACCAGCCACTCACTGAAGCCGGGGCCGGATCCCCCTAGGATGAAGGTCATGGAGCTGAACTCCATAACATCAACCCGAATGAGGAACTGGAATATGAACAAGCTGATCCCCCTGAGCCTGGCCGCTGTCTTCGCCCTGACCTCCGGCTTCACCATGGCTGCCACCCCCACCAAGGGTGCCGCTCCCAAGGCTACCCAGACCAAGGTCGTGAAGAAACATCACAAGACCGCCAAGGCGCCGGCCGTCAAGGTCGCCCCCAAAACCAAGTAAGCGCGTTGAGATTTCACTGCCAAGGGGCCCGACAGGGCCCCTTTGTTTTTGCCCCTCGCCAGACAGGGCCGCTGGTCGTACATACGGATACAAGCCGTCACCCACTGCTCACTGAAACCCGTCGGCTTTCCCCCCAGAATGAAGTCATGGAGAAACGCTCCATGACTTCCACGAGGTAGTGAATATGAACAAGCTGATCCCCCTGAGCCTTGCCGCCGTCTTCACCCTGACCTCCGGCTTCACCCTGGCCGCCACTCCGACCCAGGCCGCCGCCCCTCACGCCACCCAGACCAAGGTGGTGAAGAAACACCACCAGGCGGCCCACGCCAAGGTGGCGCCCAGCGCCAAGAAGGTCACCCCCAAGAGCGCCTGATCCGCGCCAGCCATGAAAAAGGGGCCCCATCACGGGGCCCCTTCTGTTTTCATCGGTTCATCGTCAAACCCGGGCTCAGCCTTGCATGTAGTCCGCCGGCAGGGCGATGCGGGCCACCCCGGATGTCACGGCAGCCAGCGCCACGGCGCGGGCCACCCGCGGCAGCAGACGGGCGTCCATCGGCTTGGGAATGACGTAATCCTTGCCAAAGCTCAGTTCGCTCACCCCGGCGGCAGTCAACACCTCGGCGGGCACGGGTTCCTTGGCCAGGGCGCGGATGGCCTCCACCGCCGCCACCTTCATGGCATCGTTGATGCGGCTGGCGCGGGCGTCCAGGGCGCCGCGGAAGATGAAGGGGAAGCAGATGACGTTGTTGATCTGGTTCGGGTAGTCGGAGCGACCGGTGCCCATGATGAGATCGGCGCGCACGGCGTGGGCCAGGGCGGGCTTGATCTCGGGATCCGGGTTGGAGCAGGCGAAGATCACCGGGTTGGGCGCCATCAGGGCCACCGCCTCGGCGGGCAGCACGTCAGGGCCGGAGACGCCGACGAACACGTCCGCCCCTTCGATCACCTCCATCAGGGTGCGCAACGGGGTGTCGTTGGCGAAACGCTGCTTGTACTGGTTCAGATCGGTGCGCCCCGTGTGGATCACCCCCTGGCGGTCCAGCATGAAGATGTTCTGCGGCGCGGCGCCACAGGTGATCAGCAAGTCCATGCAGGCGGTGGCGGCGGCGCCGGCCCCCATGCAGACGATGCGGCTGGTGGCCAGCGTCTTGCCCTGCACTTCCAGGGCGTTGAGCAGGCCGGCGGCGGTGACGATGGCGGTGCCGTGCTGATCATCGTGGAACACGGGGATGTCACAGCGTTCGATCAGTGCCTGCTCTATCTCGAAGCACTCCGGCGCCTTGATGTCTTCCAGGTTGATGCCGCCGAAGGTGTCGGCGATGGCGGCCACCGTATCGATGAACTGGGCGCTGGTCTCATGCTTCACTTCGATATCGATGGCGTCGATGCCGGCGAAGCGCTTGAACAGCAGGGCCTTGCCCTCCATCACCGGCTTGGAGGCCAGCGGCCCCAGGTTGCCCAGCCCCAGAATGGCGGTGCCGTTGGAGATGACGGCCACCAGGTTGCCCTTGCCGGTATAGCGGTAGGCGTTGTCCGGATCCGCGGCTATCTCGCGCACCGGCTCGGCCACCCCAGGACTGTAGGCCAGCGCCAGATCGCGGGCGGTCTCGGCGGGCTTGGTGAGGGCGATGGCAATCTTGCCGGGAATGGGTTGGGCGTGATAATCGAGCGCTTGTTGACGCAGATCGGACATGGGGGACCCCGATACGGAAGTGAATTGAGTGGTGCGTGACTCGCCAGGGACGAGGGCTCGGGATCATAAAGAAAACCATCTGGCTTTCACAGCATAAACTATCGCCTTTCACTACTGACAAAGAGATTGGCAGCATGTCACACCACCCAATCATACCTATTTAGTTATAGATATGGTTTCAATCCATCACGGGTATGCCCGCCCGCACCTCCGCCTGGCGAGCGATCGCCTCCGTCATCCCCTGGAATATGAACAGATGGAACGGCAGCATGGCGAGCCAGTAGGCCAGCCCCCAGGCACCCTGCGGATGCCAGTGGGCCGTGACCCTCAGCCGGGTCAGGCCGGACTCCAGCGGCTGTATGTTGAATTCGAGCCGCCCCACCCCGGGGGCCTTCATGTTGAACAAGAGATCCAGCCTGCGCCCCTCGTCCACCCCCAGGATCTGCCAGGAGTCCAGCATGTCGCCCTTCACGAACCGGGCCGGATTGGTGCGCCCCCGGGTCAGGGCCGGGCCGCCTATCAGGTGATCCATCCATTCGCGCACCGCCCAGAGCTCGTTCATGTAGAAGTAGCGCTGCTCCCCCCCGAGCAGCTGCAACACCTGCCACACCACCTCGGGGGTGGCGAGACACACCGCCTCCCCGCTCGCGGTGCGATCGTAGAAGCCGTATTCCGGATGGCGCCAGCGCAAGCCGAGCGGCGTCTCCTCTCCCTGCTGCTCGGCACCCAGTTTCTGCTCCAGAGCCAGGCTCTCGCTCAGCGCCTCGTCGAAGCTGAGCAGATGCTGGGGCAGCAAGGCACGCAGCGGGCCGTCATCCGCCGGAATGTCGTGCTTGAGCCCCCCCACCAGCGCCTTGGCGATGGGTTGGGGCACCGAGGTCGCGAACTGCAACCACCAGGCCGACAGGCGCGGACTCAGGAAGGGGATGGGAACGATGGGGCAGCGCTTGCCGATGTGGACGGCAAACTTCTGCAACTGCTGCTGGTAGCTGAGCAGCTCGGGGCCGGCGGCGTTGAACACCTGACCATCCACCCCGTCGGCCTCCACCAGCCCCGCCAGATAGTGCAGCAGGTTGGACAGCGCAATCGGCGGCGTGCGGGAGCGCACCCACTTGGGCGTCACCATCATGGGCAGGTTGAACACCAGATCCCGCATCACCTCAAAGGCCGCCGAGCCCGGGCCTATGATGATGCCGGCCCGCAACTCCACCGTGGGCACCCCCGCCTCGCGAAACAGTTCACCACAGTGACGGCGGGAGTTGAGGTGACGGCTGTTGCAGGGCTCGGGCTGGATGGCACCGAGGTAGATGATGCGCCGCACCCCGGCGGCGCGGGCGGCGGCGGCGAAGTTCTTCACCCCCTGCTGCTCCAGCCGGTGAAAACCGGCGCCGGCCCCCATGGCATGCACCAGGTAGAAGACGGTATCGATCCCGGCCAGAGCGGGCAGCAGGGTGATGGGTTTGAGGCTGTCGGCGAGGCGAAACTCCACCCCCTGTGGCAGGCGGCAGGGGCGCCGCGCCCCGGCGATCACCCGATAACCCAACCCCTGCAGGTGAGGCACCAGGTAGGAACCTATATAACCCGCCGCCCCCATCACCAGACAGTTTCTCATCGGTATTTTCCCTGTTTTATTCGAGCCAAGCATTAGAAACCCACTACCGGCAAACCGGGCACCAGGTAAGAATCCATACGGTAACCCGCAGCTCCCATCACCAGACAGTCACGCATGTACACACTCCCTATTTCCCATTGGCCACCCCTTCACGGCACACGGAGAAGGGAACGTCCACCATAGGGCAAAGCGGGGCAATACAGAACGCCGGGCAACAAAAAAGGCACCCATTGGGCGCCTTTTTCAGAATGCTTTAGAAGTATGATTACTTCTTGGTGGTCATCGCACCGAAACGCTTGTTGAACTTGTCTACGCGGCCGCCGCTAGAAACTTCTTTCTGCTTGCCGGTATAGAACGGGTGGCACTCGGAGCACACGTCCAGGTTCAGATCTTTACCCAGGGTAGAGAAGGTGTTGATGACGTTACCGCAAGAGCACTTGGCGGTGATGGCTACGTAGTCAGGATGGATACCAGCTTTCATGGACAACCTCGATAATAGGCCGTGTCGCCATCCGATCTCTTGTCGGACACCACACGATTGTTGAACACAGTTTCAAAGGCTGCGAATAATATAGGAAATGCCTGAGTTCAGGCAAGTGGCTTCGCAGAAAAAATAGGCAATCTCTGGTGAATTCTTCCCAAACCCTGGATCTGGTTCGTGTCGCTGTGCCGGTGCCCTTGCGCCGTCATTTCGACTATCTCTCCCCCCTGCCCTTGCCTGCCCCCGGTTGCCGGGTCGAGATCCCCTTCGGCCCCCAGACCCTGGTCGGCCTGGTGGTGGCCCACCCCACCGAGAGCCAGGTGCCGCGCAACAAGTTGAAGCCCCTGAAGCGAGTGCTGGATGCCGAACCCGTGCTCGGCCCGGACATACTGGCGCTGATGGCCTGGAGTGCGAATTACTACCAGCATCCGCTGGGGGAAGTGCTGCCCCACGCCCTGCCGGTGCTGGTGCGCAAGGGGGAGCCCGCCGCCTATCGGGAGCTGGAGTTCTGGTTTGCCACCGAGGCGGGCACGGCGCTCGATCTCAACGAACTCAAGCGCGCCGCCAAACAGCAGCAGGCCCTCGCCTTCCTGCGCAAGGGCCCCCAGACCCCCTCCGCCCTCAAGCTGGAAGAGATTTCGAGCGCGACCCTCACCGCCCTTGAGAAGAAAGGCTTGCTGGAGAAGCGCAGCCTGGAGCCGAGCGTGCAAGGGGACTGGGCGACCCGCTTCGATACGGGGGAAGGCTTGCGCCTCAACGGCGAGCAGGCGCTGGCGGTGGCCGCCGTCACCAGCCAGAGCGACAAATTCGGCGCCTTCCTGCTGGACGGCATCACGGGCTCGGGCAAGACGGAGGTGTACTTGAGCATCCTCGAGCCCCTGCTCAAGGCGGGCAAGCAGGCCCTGGTGATGGTGCCGGAAATCGGCCTCACCCCCCAGACCATCAACCGCTTCCGGCGCCGCTTCCAGGTGCCGGTGGTGGCCATGAACTCTGCCATGAACGACAGGGAGCGGCTCGATGCCTGGCTCGCCTGCCGCGATGGCGGCGCCGCCATCCTCATCGGCACCCGCTCCGCCGTGTTCACCCCGTTCAAGGGTCTCGGCATCATCATCATCGACGAGGAGCACGATGGCTCCTTCAAGCAGCAGGACGGCTTCCGCTACCACGCCCGGGATCTCGCGGTGATGCGGGCCCATCGTGCCGGCATCCCCATACTGCTGGGCTCGGCCACCCCCTCTCTGGAGACCCTGCACAACGCCCGCAGCGGCAAGTATCACCACCTGCACCTGACGCGGCGGGCCGGCAATGCCCAGACCGCCCGCCAGGTGATCCTGGACATCAAGAACGTGCGGCTGCAGGCCGGTCTCTCCCCCCAGCTGGAGCAGCTGATGGCGGAACACCTGGCCGCGGGCAATCAGGTGATGCTGTTTCTCAACCGGCGCGGCTATGCACCGGCCCTCATCTGCCACCAGTGCGGCTGGAGCGCCGCCTGCGAGCGCTGCGACGCCTGGTACACCTGGCATCAGGCCGGACGACGGCTGCACTGCCACCACTGCGACAGCGTGCGGCCCCTGCCCCACCACTGCCCGGAGTGCGGCAGCAGCGAACTGATCGGCTCCGGCGTGGGCACGGAGCAGCTGGAACAACTGCTGACCACCGTTTTCCCGCAATATCCTGTGGTGAGAATCGACCGGGACAACACCCGCCGCAAGGGGGAGCTGGAGACCCATCTCGGCGACATCAAGGCGGGCAAGTACAAGATCCTCATCGGCACCCAGATGCTGGCCAAGGGACACCACTTCCCGGATGTGACCCTGGTGGGCCTGCTGGATGTGGATGGGGCCCTGTTTTCCGCCGATTTTCGCGCCGCCGAGAAGCTGGCCCAGCTCTACACCCAGGTGGCGGGTCGCGCCGGGCGCGCCAGCAAGCCGGGTCTGGTGGTGCTGCAGAGCCACCACCCGGAACACGCCCTGCTGCAGGATCTGACTCAGAACGGCTATGGCCACTTCGCCGACACGGCGCTCAAGGAGCGTAGCCTGCTGGGGCTGCCCCCCTTCAGTTACCAGGGGCTGTTCCGGGCCGAGGCCAACGGCCGCGACGAGGTGCAGCTGTTCCTCGGCCGCCTCGCCGACACCCTGCGCAGTGCCCGCTACCCCCAGGTACAGGTGCTGGGGCCCATCAGCGGCTTCATGGAGCGCAAGGCGGGCAAGTTCCGCATGCAGTTGCTGGTGCAGGGGCCAAACCGGGCCCCGCTCTCCCAACTGCTGGACTGGGCGGTCAAGGAGCTGGACGGCTGGCCCGAAACCAAAAAAGTGCGCTGGAGCCTGGATATCGACCCCACGGAGTTGAACTAGCGATAGTGGACACCCGCCATGGTGGGTTTGCTCCCTTCTCCCCTCGCGGGAGAAGGGTTGGGGATGAGGGAATAGTCAGAAAACAACGAGGGGGCCTTGGCCCCCTCGTTGTTTGATCGCCAGGAAAACATGGCTTATTCGGCGGCCTGGGAGACCCCGCTCAGCCGCACCTCGACCCGGCGATCCGGGGCCAGGCAGGCGATCATCTGCGCCTTGGCGCCGTCCGGGCAACTGCCGCCGGTCACCGGGGAAGACTCGCCTCGCCCTTCTGCCCGTACCTTGTCGGCAAACAGTCCCTTGGCGATGAGATAATCCGCCACCGTGCGGGCGCGCTGCTCGGACAGAGACTGGTTGTAGGCGTCAGACCCCAGACGGTCGGTGTGACCGATGACGGTCGCCACCCCGTCTTTGGGATTGGCGGCCAGGATCTGGGCGAACAGGTTGTCCAGCGCCTGGCTCGCGGCCGGTTTCAGGGTCGCCTTGTTGAACTCGAACAGCACGTCGGAATCCAGGCTGAACTGCTTCTCCACCAGCACGGGAGCCGGGGCGGGTTCCGGGGCCGGGGTCGGCGCCACCGGTTCGTCACCGACCTGGCCGAAGCGGTAGAGCATGCCCACCGACAGCAGGCCGTTGTCCATCTCGATGCCGGACTCGTCGAGGGAGGTTTTGCCAAGCGGCGTGGTGTACTGATACTCGAGGCGGGCAGCCCAATCCTTGTCGATGGCATACTCCACCCCGAGTGCGCCCACAAAGGCGGCGCCGTGGTATTTGTTGCCATCATGGGACTCGGAGAGATAGTTGGTGCCATCGCTGGCTCTGACGTTGAGAGAACTCTCGGTCCAGGCGTAAGCCCCTCCCAGACGGCCATAGATATCCAGGGCCGAAGTCGCGGGCAGGATGATCCTCATGGTGGCTTGCACCATCTGGGCTTTGGCCTCGCCCTCCAACCCGAAATCAACGCCATTACCCGAGTAATGCTTGTCGACCTGGTACTTGCCGAGCCAGTCATAGCCGAGTTCGACGGCCAGGTTGCGATTGATCTGATAGCCCGCGAAGGCCCCCAGCCCCAGGTCGTCGCTGTTCTCGTTGACCTTGGTCGCGTCAAACAGCTCTTCCACCTGAGCGTTGTAATCCACCCCATAGAAATTGGACCAGCCGGCCTTGCCGCCGACATACCAGGTGTTGTCCTGGGCGGTAGCCTGCACCGCCCCCGATGCCATCAGGCCGCCGATGAGGGCGGCGAGCATAGACTTGTTCATGATGAGCCCCTGCAATGAATTGTTATGGCGCTGGATGCGCCTCTCTTCCCTGACGGGGCCCTGAACGCAAGCCCCGTGCCCAGATTATCCCATCTGTGACCAGCCTCAAATGACCAGGGACTCAGGAGTGTGATGTTGGCGACATTATCGACAGACACAGCCCCTTTCCCCGCACCGCCCATAAAAAAGAAGGGCAAAGCCCTTCGTTTTCAGACGGTTGCCAGCAACCTAGTCTAGCTCGCCAGGCACAACCGTGTAGATGGGATCCTCGCTAATCTCCTGCCAGCCATCGCAGGCCTCGTGCAACGCACCATAAAAAAACCGGAGAGCGAGGCTCTCCGGTCGTGGACCAAGGTCGGGCGTTCAGTCCCTCCGACTCTGGCTTGCCAGGAACAACCTGTAGGCGGGATCCTCGCTCACCTCTTTCCAGCCGTAGCCCAGCTCGTGCAGGTAGTCGTGGAAGGCGGCCACGTCCTCGTCCGGCAGCTCGAAGGCACACAGCACCCGGCCATAGTCGGCGCCGTGGTTGCGGTAGTGGAACAGGCTGATGTTCCAGCGACAGCCGAGCGTCTCCAGGAAGCGCATCAGGGCCCCCGGCTGCTCCGGGAACTTGAAGCTGTAGAGCCGCTCGCCGAGGGGCCGGGCCGGACGGCCACCAATCATGTAGCGCACGTGATTCTTGGCCAGCTCGCTCTCGGTCATGTTGACCACGGGGTAGCCGTTGCCACCGAGTTGATCGATGATCTGGCCGAGCTCCTCGTCACCACCGCTCAGGCGCACCGAGACGAACAGGGAGGCCTGCTCGGCATCGGCGTAGCGGTAGTTGAACTCGGTCACCATGCGCGGCCCGAGCTGGCGGCAGAAGTCGAGGAAGGCGCCCTTGCGCTCGGGGATGGTCACCGCCAGCATGCCCTCGCGCTTCTCGCCGATCTCGCAGCGCTCCGACACGTAGCGCAGGCTGTGGAAATTGACGTTGGCGCCGGACAAGATGGCCGCCATCCGGCCGCCCTTGATTTGTTCGCGCTCGCTGTAGGCCTTGAGGCCCGCGAGTGACAAAGCCCCTGACGGCTCGGCGATGGCACGGCAGTCGTCGAAGATGTCCTTGAGCGCGGCGCAGATCTGGTCGTTGGAGACGGTCACCACCTCGTCCAGATACTGGTTGCACAGGCGGAAGGTCTCCTCGCCGATGCGCTTGACCGCCACCCCGTCCGCAAACAGGGAGACCCGCTCCAGGTTGACCGGCTCGCCGGCCGCCAGAGCCGCCTTGAGGCAGGCGGAGCCCTCCGCCTCCACCCCGATCACCTTCACGTCCGGCAGCAGTTGCTTGATATAGACCGCCACCCCGGCAGCCAGACCACCGCCCCCCACCGGCACGAACACGTGAGTGAGGTGGGTGTCCTGCTCCAGCAGCTCCTTGCCGATGGTGCCCTGGCCCGCGATCACCTCGACATCGTCAAAGGGCGGGATCAGGGTGTAGCCCTCGGTTTGGGCCAGACGGCGACTCTCGCCATAGGCCTCGTCGAAGCTGTTGCCAAACAGCAGCACATTGCCGCCCTGGCGGCGCACCGCATCGATCTTGATGTCTGGCGTGGTGGTGGGCATGACGATGATGGCCTTGATACCAAGCTTGGCCGCCGATAGGGCGACCCCCTGGGCATGGTTGCCGGCAGAGGCCGCCACCACACCGCGCGCCTTCTGCTCGGCGCTCAAGGTCGCGATCTTGTGATAGGCCCCCCGCAACTTGAAGGAGTGAACCGGCTGCAGATCCTCCCGCTTGAGGGAAACCTGATTGCCGAGACGCTCGGACAACTTCTTGAGGGTTTGCAGCGGTGTCACTCGCGCCGCCTCATAAACGGGGGAGAGCAACACCTTGCGTAGATAATCCGCCGCAGAGACCATGACTCACTCCTCCAGCTTGCTGAGATCGCGCACCGCACCTTTGTCGGCACTGGTGGCCAGCATGGCGTAGGCACGCAGGGCGTAGGAGACCTGACGCTGACGGTTGAGCGGCTTCCAGCCACGGGCTTCCACGGCGGTGCGGCGGGTGGCCAGCACGCTGTCGGCCACTTCCAGCACCATGCTGCGAGCCGGGATGTCGATGTTGATGATGTCCCCGTCTTCCACCAGCCCTATGGTGCCGCCGGACGCCGCCTCCGGAGAGACGTGACCGATGGAGAGCCCGGAGGTACCGCCGGAGAAACGGCCATCGGTGATGAGGGCGCAGGCCTTGCCGAGCCCCATGGACTTGAGATAGGTGGTGGGGTAGAGCATCTCCTGCATGCCGGGGCCGCCTTTCGGGCCCTCGTAGCGGATCACCACCACTTCACCGGCCTTGACCGTGCCGTCCAGAATGCCGGCGACCGCCGTGTCCTGGCTCTCGAACACCCGGGCCGGGCCGCGGAAGCAGAGGTTCTCGTCATCCACCCCTGCTGTCTTGACGATGGCACCGTTGATGGCGAGGTTGCCGGAGAGCACGGCCAGGCCCCCTTCCAGGCTGTAGGCGTTGTCCAGGGAGCGGATGCAACCCTGCGCACGGTCCAGATCCAGCTCGGGCCAGCGGCAGTCCTGACTGAATGCCTTAGTGGTACGGATGCCCGCCGGACCGGCGCGATAGAAGTCGTGCACCGCCTTGTCGTCGCAGCGGCTCACGTCGTATTGCGCCAGCAGCTCGACCAGCGACGTGCCGAGCACGTTGCGGGTGTCCCCGTGCACCAGACCGGCCTTCTCCAGCTGGCCCAGGATGGCGACCACGCCACCGGCGCGGTGCACGTCTTCCATGTGGTATTTCTGAGTGGACGGGGCGACCTTGCACAGCTGGGGCACCTTGCGGGACATACGGTCGATGTCGGCCATGGTGAAGTCGACTCCCGCCTCCTGGGCGGCCGCCAGCAGGTGCAGCACGGTATTGGTGGAGCCGCCCATGGCGATGTCCAGCGCCATGGCGTTCTCGAAGGCCGCCTTGGTGGCGATGTTACGCGGCAGGGCGCTCTCGTCGTCCTGCTGGTAGTAGCGATTGGCCAGGGCCACGATGCGCTGACCGGCCAGCTTGAACAACTGTTCGCGATCCGCGTGGGTCGCCAGCATGGAGCCGTTGCCCGGCTGGGAGAGGCCGAGCGCCTCGGTCAGGCAGTTCATGGAGTTGGCGGTGAACATGCCGGAGCAAGAGCCGCAGGTGGGGCAGGCGCTACGCTCGACCTGTTCGCTCTGGGCGTCGGAGACCTTGGGGTCGGCCCCCTGGATCATGGCATCCACCAGATCCAGCTTGATGATCTGATCGGAGAGCTTGGTCTTGCCCGCCTCCATGGGACCGCCGGAGACGAAGATCACCGGAATGTTGATGCGCAGGGCAGCCATCAGCATCCCCGGGGTGATCTTGTCGCAGTTGGAGATGCAGACCATGGCGTCGGCGCAGTGGGCGTTGACCATGTACTCCACGGAATCGGCGATGAGCTCCCGGGACGGCAGGGAATAGAGCATGCCGCCGTGGCCCATGGCGATGCCGTCATCCACGGCGATGGTGTTGAATTCCTTGGCGACCCCGCCGGCGGCCTCAATTTCGCGGGCGACCAGCTGGCCCAGATCCTTGAGGTGGACGTGACCGGGCACGAACTGGGTGAAGGAGTTGACCACGGCGATGATGGGCTTGCCGAAATCCTGATCGGTCATTCCGGTGGCACGCCACAGGGCGCGGGCCCCGGCCATGTTACGTCCGTGGGTGGTGGTGGCGGATCTCAACTTCGGCATTGTCTCTACTCCCTGAATGCCCATGGGGCTCATTATCTTTGAAACATGAATGTGACTCGCGAGTCGGCAATCGACTCTGCTCAATGCACGCTGGCGCCATTGAGCAGAAGCGACTCGGGGAGGCTTGGCCTCCCCGTCGTCATCAATCCTTGACCGGGGTGAGCCAGCCCCACTTGTCCTCAGTCTGGCCATTGAACAGGCCGAAGAAGGCGTTCTGCAACTGCTCGGTCACCGGGCCACGACGACCAGCACCTATCTGCATCCGATCCACCGAGCGCACCGGGGTCACCTCGGCCGCCGTGCCGGTCATGAAGATCTCGTCCGCCACATAGAGGGCTTCGCGCGGCAGCGCCTGTTCGCGCACCTCATAGCCGAGATCCCGGGCGAGGGTCATGATGGTGTCGCGGGTGATGCCGGGCAGGATGGCGGCGGTGGCGGGCGGGGTGAACAGCACGCCGTTCTTCACCAGGAACAGGTTCTCCCCCGCCCCCTCGCTAAGATAACCATTCACGTCCAGCGCTAGCCCTTCGGCGAAGCCGTTGCGCTTGGCCTCCCGGCTGATGAGCTGGGACGACAGATAGTTGCCGCCAGCCTTGGCGCCGGTGGGAATGGTGTTCGGCGCGAGCCGGTTCCAGGAGGTGACGCACACATCCACCCCGTTTTTCAGCCCCTCTTCCCCCAGATAGGCGCCCCAGGGCAGGGCGGCGACCATGAGGTCGGCCTTGGCATCGAGCGGCGGATGCAGCCCCAGCCCCACGTTGCCGATGAAGGCGAGCGGGCGCAGATAGCCGCTCTTCAGGCCGTTCTCACGCACCACGGCGCGGCAGGCCTCGTTCACCTCGGCTTCGCTATAGGGCACGTCCATCCAATAGATCTTGGCGGAGTCGAACAGGCGGCGAGTGTGCTCCTGCAGACGGAAGATGCAGGTCCCCTTGGGGGTGTCGTAGGCTCGGACCCCCTCAAACACGGAGGAGCCGTAGTGCAGGGCATGGCTCATGACGTGGACCTGGGCATCCTGCCAGGGCACCATCTTGCCGTTGAACCAGATGTATTGAGGATGAGAAGGCTGTGACATTGGCTTGGCTCCTTTAAGCGCTGATCCGGGGTTGCTGTTCCAGTGCATCGACCCGGGAGACATCCACCAGCTTGACCAGCTGGCTCCACAACTGCTGGATGGGACGCTCCGACTCGACAGTAACCGTGATCCGCAGCTGTTGGCAATCCTGCTCCATGTGCAGGGCATTGAGGGCGAAGCCGCGGTGGCGCACCACCCGCAGCACCCGTTCCATCACTTCGGGCCTGGGCTGGGCGTGGATATGCAGGGTGTGCTGGTGCTGATTGTGCTGGTTCATGGGCGTTGCTCCATCATCTTGTGGTTCGCGACTCCCGGGGGCACCAGGGGCCAGACGTTTTCTTCCTCTGAAATCGCCACATGCAGCAGGTAGGCGCTCTCGCTCGCCAGCAGGCGATCCAGGGCCGGTGCTATCTGTTCCTTGCATGTGATGCTCTCGCCAGGGATGCCAAAGGCGGCAGCCAGGGCGACAAAATCGGGGTTGTCGGAGAGGATGGTCTCGCTGTAGCGGCCGTCGAAGAACAGCTCCTGCCACTGGCGCACCATGCCGAGGCGCTGGTTGTCCAGCAGCACCATCTTCACCTTGAGCTGGGCACGGCGAATGGTGCCGAGTTCCTGCACGTTCATCATGAAGGAGCCATCCCCGCTCACCAGCACCACCTCATCCTCCGGGCGCGACATCTTGGCGCCGATGGCGGCGGGCAGACCGAAGCCCATGGTGCCGAGACCGGCACTGGAGAGGTGATTGCGCGGGCTGGTGAAGCGCATGTGCTGGGCCACCCACATCTGGTGCTGACCCACGTCGCAGGCCACCACGCTGCTCTCTGGCAGGCGGTTTGAGAGCTCTTTGAGCAAGGCCGGGGCATAGATGGGCTGGCCCGGGTGGTCGTAGCGAAACGCGTATTCCCGGGCCATGGCGGCGCAGTGCTCGCGCCAGGGGGTGATGTCGAGCTCCATGGCGAGCGCCGGCAGCACCAGGGTCAGATCCGTGGTGATCCCCACCTCGGCGGCGCGGCGCTTGCCAAACTCGGCGGCGTCTACATCGAGATGGATCACCTTGGCGTGGGGGGCGAACTCGTCCAGCTTGCCAGTCACCCGATCATCGAAACGGGCCCCGGCCACCACCAGCAGATCGCACTGCTGTACCGCCAGATTCGCGGGCTTGGTGCCGTGCATGCCGAGCATGCCGAGGTAAACGTCGCTGTCGGGATCCAGCGCCCCTATGCCCTTGAGGGTGGTGACCGCCGGCATGCCGGTGGCAGCCGCAAAGTCGCGCAGCTGACGTTCGGCATTCGCCATGCCCACCCCGCCGCCGACGTAGAGCACGGGGCGCTCGGCGGCGGCCAGCAGCGCGCGGGCGGCGTTGATCTCGGCCAGAACCAGGGCACCTGGCTCTTCCACCGCAAACAGCGGGCTCTGTTTCGGCACGGCCGCCAGCTGGATATCCTTGGGAAAATCGATGAGCACGGGGCCGGGGCGACCGGAGGTGGCGATGGCGAAGGCTTCTGCCAACACCTGCCCCAGCTCGGCTGCATCCGTGACCATGAAGGAGTGCTTGGTGCAGGAGAGCGACATGCCGAGTACGTCCACCTCCTGGAAGGCGTCGGTGCCCACGGCGGCGCAGGGCACCTGGCCGCTGATGGCGACCAGGGGGACGGAATCGAGCAGCGCCTCCGCCAGACCTGTCACCAGGTTGGTGGCCCCCGGGCCCGAGGTGGCGATACAGACCCCCACCTGGCCGGAGGCGCGGGCATAACCCACGGCGGCCATGGCGGCCCCCTGTTCGTGGCGGCACAGCTGATGGGCCAGGCCGCCGTCATACAAGGCATCGTAGACCGGCATGATGGCCCCGCCCGGGTAGCCAAACACCTGGGTCACACCCTGTTTCTTGAGAGCCTGTACCAAAAACTGCGCGCCGTTCATGTGGAAAATCCTGTCCTTTGGTCGAAAAAAAACCCCCGGGCCGTGAGGCTCGGGGGTCGCTTTGTTTCGTTCTGTCCGGTGTTGGGTCTATCCCTTGTTCCGTGCAGCCAAACGAGCCCCGAGCGGTGAGATAATAATCACCACTAGGACCACAATAATGCTGACGAAACGGGAGGCCATGTTCATAGTTACAACCGGAAATCCTGTGAAATCGGAGCGGTGCTTACCGCGAATGGCTATTAGAACTAGCACGGTGATTTTTATTGGGCAAGCACTTTTTACCTGACAAGACTCTGATTTCCAGCTGGTCACCGCGCCCGGGTTGGAACAAAAAACTAATAAAAAACGGTTGGCCAGCATATACATCAAACCAAGGACGGTATTTATGTCATTAGCTGTGGTTTATAGCCGTGCCAGCCTGGGTATTTCTGCCCCTCAGGTAACGGTGGAAGTCCACCTCTCCAACGGCCTGCCCGCCTTCAACATGGTGGGGCTGCCGGAAACTTCGGTGAAGGAGTCGCGGGATCGGGTGCGCAGCGCTCTGCTCAACGGCAACTTCGAGTTTCCCTCCAAGCACATCACGGTCAACCTGGCCCCCGCCGACCTGCCCAAGGAGGGAGGGCGTTTCGATCTGGCCATCGCCATCGGTATTCTTGCCGCTTCCAAGCAGATACCTGCTAAATACCTTCTTGATCATGAATTTTTGGGGGAGCTGGCCCTGACCGGCGAGATCCGCCCCGTGCTGGGAGTGTTGCCCGCGGTGCTGGCCTGCCGGGATGCGGGTCGCACCCTGCTGGTGCCGCGGGAAAACGGCCAAGAGGCCTCCCTCATCCAGGATGCCGAGGTGCGCACCGCCCACCAGCTGCTGGCGGTCACCGCCTGGCTGGCAGGCCAGTACGAGCTGCCCCTGCCCGAGCCCCAGAGTACGGAGAGCTTGCCCGATATCCCGGATCTGCAGGATGTGATCGGCCAGTCCCAGGCCAAGCGGGCGCTGGAGATCGCCGCCGCCGGCAGCCACAATCTGCTGTTTATCGGGCCACCCGGCACCGGCAAGAGCATGCTGGCGAGCCGCTTGCCCGGTATCTTGCCACCGCTGAGCGAGCAGGAGGCGCAGCAGACCGCCGCCATCCACTCCATCGGCGGCCTGACCCCGCGGGCCGGTCACTGGCACCACAGGCCCTATCGAACCCCTCATCACAGCGCCTCCGCCGTGGCCCTGGTCGGCGGTGGCAGTCACCCGAGACCGGGGGAAATTTCCCTCGCCCACAACGGAGTGCTGTTTCTGGACGAACTGCCGGAGTTCGAGCGCAAGGTGCTCGATGCCCTGCGCGAGCCGCTGGAGACCGGCCACATCACCATCAGCCGGGCGGCGCGACAGGTGGATTTTCCCGCCCGTTTCCAGCTGATTGGCGCCATGAACCCCAGCCCTTGCGGCCACTATGGGGACGGCCAGACCCGCGCCAGCCCGGATCAGATCCTGCGCTACCTCGGCAAGCTCTCCGGCCCCTTCCTCGATCGGTTTGACCTGACGGTGGAGGTGCCGCTGCTGCCCAAGGGGAGCCTCACCGGCAAGGCGGAGCGCGGCGAATCCAGCGTGCATATCCGAGAGCGGGTATTGGGGGCGAGAGGGCGCATGCTGGCTCGCGGCGGGAAGCTCAACCACCTGCTGGATAGTCGTGAAATCGAAGTCGTTTGTCGATTATCGGCGCAAGATGCCGAGTTTTTGGAGAATGCCATCCAGCGGCTCGGCCTCAGCATCCGGGCCTGGCACCGCATCCTGCGGGTGTCCCGCACCATTGCCGACCTGGCCGGCCAGCCCGATATCGGCAAGGAGCACCTGATCGAGGCGCTCGGCTACCGGGCCATGGACAGGCTGCTGTCCCGCCTGCGCAGCGGCTGAACCAGGCAGGAGACGGCGACGAGGGCTCCGTTCGGGAGGTGCCTCTCCATGGTTTAACAGGTCGACGGCTGATAATATGGGCACAGATCTGACCACTTGCTGGTCTTCCACCGACAAGAAACGGACCCGACTCATGGCCAACAAGCTGATTGAGGGGCTGCGCGGCAGCCTCTCGACCCTGCTCTATTTCCTCAACACCCTGTTCTGGTTTGTCCCCATCCTGCTGCTCGGTCTGCTCAAGCTGCTGCTGCCGCTCAAGGGGTGGCGCACCCTGTGCAATGCACTGCTGGACGGCAGCGCCAGCTGCTGGATAGGTTTCAACAATCTGATCCAGAAAGTCATCATCCGAACCCCTTTTGAGGTGGTCGGAGTGGACAAAGGGAGCCGGAATGAGTGGTATATGGTCATCGCCAACCATCAATCCTGGGTCGACATACTGGTATTGCAGCGGATTTTTAATCAAAAAATCCCCTTCCTGAAGTTTTTCCTCAAGAAAGAACTGATTTGGGTACCTTTTCTCGGTCTGGCATGGTGGGCGCTGGATTTTCCCTTCATGCGGCGTTATTCCCGTAAATTTCTGGAAAAGCACCCCCATCTGAAGGGAAAAGACATAGAGACAACCCGCAAGGCCTGTGCCAAGTTCCGCCACATTCCGGTGAGTGTGATGAACTTCGTGGAGGGCACCCGCTTCACCCCCCGCAAGCATGACAAGCAGGCCGCCCCCTACCGTCATCTGTTGCACCCGAGGGCTGGCGGCGTCGCCTTTACCCTGGCCGCCATGGGGGATCAGCTGCACAAGCTGGTGGATGTCACCATCGCCTACCCGGGCGGCGTCCCCAGTTACTGGGATTTCATGTGCGGTCGAGTCAGGGAGGTCAAGGTTCGGGTCCGCTTCTTGCCGATCGAACGCAATCTGGTGGGGGATTACTTCAATGACCCCGAGTTCCAACAAGAGTTTCAGCAGTGGTTGAACGGGATCTGGCACGAGAAGGATCAGACCCTGAACCAGCTGCTGGCGAACGAGACGCCCTCAAGGACGCCATGCTAAGCCTGCTCCCCGGCCCGCTGGTGCTGCTCATCAGCGCCGGCCTGACCATCCTCTTCACCGCCCTGTGCGCCAGCCTGATCCTGCTGGTCTCCCTGGCGAAGCTGCTGCTGCCCATCCCGGCCTTCGGCCGCGCCTGCAGCCGCCTCAACAACCGCTTCATGCGTCTGTGGCTGGCCTGCAACGCCCTGGTGATCCGCCTCACCACCCGCATCGAGTGGCAGGTGGAGGACGACACCCACCTGCGCAAGGATGGCTGGTATCTCATCGTCAGCAACCACATGAGCTGGACCGACATCGTGGTGCTGGGCCACCTGTTCCGGGACAGGCTGCCGGTGCCCAAGTTCTTCATGAAGCACGAGCTCATCTACATACCGCTGCTGGGGCTCGCCTGCTGGGGGCTGGACATGCCCTTCATGCGCCGCTATTCACGGTCATTCCTGCTGAAAAATCCTCATTTGAGAGGAAAAGATATCGAGACAACCCGCAGCGCCTGTGAAAAATTCCGCCATATTCCCACCACCGTCATCAACTTCGTGGAGGGAACCCGCTTTACCGAACCCAAGCGGGATGCGGCGCGCTCCCCCTACCACCACCTGATGCCCCCCAAGGCGGCGGGGCTTGCCTTCACGCTGGCGGCCATGGGGGATCAGTTCGACAGCCTGATCAATGTCACCATCAGCTACCCGGACAACATGGAGACGCCGTTCAAGGACTTCCTGATGGGCCGGATGAAGCGTATCCGGGTGCGCATCGAGGAGCTGCCGGTGGACGAGGAGCTGGTGGGGGATTACTTCAACGACAAGCAGTTCAAGCGTGGCTTCCAGCAATGGCTGAATCAGCGCTGGCAGGAAAAAGATCAGGTGCTGGCCCAGTGGCAGGGGGCAGAGGCGGCTCAGGCCGAACCGGTTCCCGTCATCGAGGCGGCGTCAGACAAGAGCGCAGAGGCCAACTCGGGCAGTTGATCCTCACTGAAAACCCGGATCCCGTGGCGGCGCAGCAGGGCCGTGGTCTTGCCCTCCCCCGTCACGGAAATGCCCTCGAAGCGGCCGTTGTAGATGCGGCCACTGCCGCAGGAGGGGCTCCCCTCTTTGAGCAGGGCGAAGCGAATGCCCTGGGCCTGGCAGAGCCGCAGCGCGAGCTCGGCGCCTGCATCGAACTCGGCCGTCACATCCAGCCCGCTCGCGGTCACCACCCGCTCTCCCTGCCGCTCGGCAGGAGGACGCGGGGTCGGCAGGCCGCCCGCCACCTCGGGGCAAAACGACAGCACTCGCCCCTCGGCCCCCAGGGCCGTCAACCAGTCGCTGAGGATCCCCTTGCTCTGGCCGTCGTAACGCACCGGCTGCCCCAGCAGGCAGGCACTCACCAGCACTTTCTGCACTTTCTGCACTCCGGCTTCACTCATGCTTCCGCTCCGTGCATCACCTGATCGAACATCACGCAGCAAGGATTCTCCAGCCGGTAGAGGATGGCGGGGCGTTGCTTGCCGGTGCGCTTGCGGCCGGTATCCACCAGCACGTCGGCCCGGTGGATCCGCTTGCGAAAGGCCGCCGTGTTCATGGGCGTCTGCAGGATGATTTCGAAGGTGCGCTGCACCTCGGAGAGGGTGAACTCGCTCCCCAGCAGTTGCAGCGGCAGGGTGCTGTAGCGGCTCTTGATCCGCAGTCGCTCCACCCCCTTGGCGATGAGCTGGACATGGTCGAAGGCGAGACCCAGCCCCGGCAGGGCAGAGAGCGGGTGCCAGCGACCACGCACCACTTCCACCTCGGGCTCCACCAGGCACAGATAAACCAGGGTGGTGGACCAGCCACGGGGATCCCGCTCCAGATTGCCGAGGGTGCAGACCTGCTCGCTGTAGCAGAGCCCCAGGCCCCACTCCGTCAGCAGACGGTGGAGAGCGGCATCCAGATCCCGGTCACGGGTCTCGTCGATGCGCAAGGCCGGCAGTTGCCAGCATTGGGCAAAGGGGGGGCGATCGCGGGTTTCGAGGAGCAGTTCCAACCGCTCATCGTTCAGCCGCAGCACCACCATATCAAGACTCATTCTCGGCATCTCGGTCGACCTGCTCGCCTTCTAATAATGTTTGGTAGATAATATCACAAGAATATTATGTGCAGGAGCCACCCATGGGAATCGTCGCCAGCCTGGATATTGATGCGCAGAAGGGCTTCACCCCCCTCTGCCCGAACGAACTGCCCGTCGCGGGCGGGGATGAGATCGCGGCTGCGCTCAATGCCCAGGCGGCCCTCGCCAGCCTGAGAGTCGGCAGCAAGGATGCCCATCCCCGCAATGCGGCCTGGGTCGTGACCGACCCCGCCAGCATGTTGCTGCCCCTGGACCTGCCCAACGCCGATCTCACCTGGCCGGCCCACTGCGTGCCGGGCACCCCGGGCTTCGAGCTGCTGGACGGCCTGCCCGCCCCCATCGACTACGACTTCTTCGTCTGGAAGGGAGTCGAGCCCGATCTGCATCCCTACGGCGCCTGCTTCCACGATCTGGCGGAGCGTCGCAGCACCGGGCTCATCGAATTCCTGCAGGCGCGCGGCGTCGATACCCTGCTGGTGGGCGGTCTGGCCACCGATTACTGCGTCAAGACCAGCGTGTTGCAACTGCGCCGGGCCGGTTTCAGGGTCATCGTTCACCTCGATGCCTGTCGCGGCATCGCCCCCGAGACGATAGCCCAGGCCCGCACCCAGATGACTGAGGCTGGCGCCGAACTGGCCCAGACCCTGACCGATGTACAACAGCTGCTGGATGCCTGATATGTCCCCCATCCTCACCCGTCTCGTCGACACCGACGCCCGCGAGCTATCCATGCAGCAGGGGAACGATGCCGTTCGCTCCCGCCTGCGAGGAGCCTGATATGCCTCCCATCCTCAACAGTCTGCTCGACACCGATGCCTACAAGCTGCACATGCAGCAGGCGGTGTTCCATCGCTATCCCGATGCCGAGGTGGTGGCCGAATTCCACAGCCGCAACGAGGAAGACTTGCTCCCCATGATGGGGGAGATCGAAGAGCAACTGCACCTGGCCGGCTCATTGCGACTGACCAGGCCGGAGCTCAACTTCCTCGCCGAGCGCCCCTTCTTCACCGCCGACTACCTGGATCACCTGCGCCGCAAGCCGCTGGATGCATCATTATTGCGGGTGTTCGAGCGAGATGGCCGCATCAACGTTCGCGTAGAAGGCTCCTGGCAGGACGTTATCCTGTGGGAGATCCCCGTCCTCGCCATCATCAGCGAGATGCGCAACCGCTTCCGCTATCCCCAGTTCGGGGTGAGCCAGGCCCTCACCCGGCTGGATCAGAAGATCGACAAGCTGGAGCGGGATCTGAGCCCCGAGGAGATGCAGGAGTTCAACCTCATCGACTTTGGCACCCGTCGCCGCTTCTCCCACGCCGTGCAGGATGCCGTGGTGGGCCGCCTCAAGGAACGCCTGCCGGCGTTTCGCGGCACCAGCAACTACCAGCTGGCCCAGAAGTACAACCTGCCCGCGGTGGGCACCCAGGCCCACGAGTGGTTCCAGGCTCATCAGCAGCTCGGTTTCCCGCTGGAGCACAGCCAGCGCGCCGCCCTCACCAGCTGGCTCGACGAATTCACCAATCACCTCGGCATCGCCCTGACCGACTGCATCACCATGGATGCCTTCCTGCGGGACTTCGACTTCGAGCTGGCCAGCCGCTATCAGGGGCTGCGCCACGACTCCGGTGACCCCGTGGTGTGGGGGGAGAAGGCCATCAGCCACTACCAGCGCCTCGGCATCGACCCCACCGAGAAGACGCTGGTGTTCTCCGACGGCCTCAATCTGGACAAAGCCGTGGAGCTGCTGCGCCACTTCCGCGGCCGCATCAACACCAGCTTCGGCATCGGCACCAAGCTCACCTGCGATCTGCCCGGCGTCAGCCCCATGAACATCGTGTTCAAGCTGATGGAGTGCAACGGCGGCCCGGTCGCCAAGATCTCCGACAGCCCGGGCAAGACCCTGTGCCGGGATGCGGACTTCATCCGCAACCTCAAGCAGGCCTTCCACATCGGGGTCTGAGCAATTTTGCGGCCCGCCGCTTGCGCATCGGGCCGACAGCCCCCTACCATAACCCCCATCCCAGGCCCGACAGCATGTCGGGCCTTTCTCTTGTCCCCTTTGCAAAAGGATTTGTTCATGCGCCGTCACTGGATTGTTGCCCTCACCACCCTGTTTGCCAGCCTGCTGGGCAGTCAGGCGGCCCTGGCCGCCGAGCCGCTTCGCGTCTCCGCCATTCCCGATGAAGCCCCCACCGAATTGCAGCGCAAATTCGCCCCCCTCGGGGAATACCTGGCCGAGAAGACTGGCCGCGAGGTGGTATTCGTGCCGGTCAATGACTACGCCGCCGTGGTCGAGGCGCTGGCCGCCGGCAAGCTGGACATGGCCTGGCTGGGGGGCTTCACCTATGTGCAGGCACACCGCCGTGCCGACAAGGTGGTTCCCCTGGTGCAGCGCCAGGAGGATGCCCAGTTCACCTCCAAGTTCATCGCCAATGCAGGCAGCGGCATCCAGACCCTGGCCGACACCAAGGGCCATGACTTCGCCTTTGGCTCCCCCTCCTCCACCTCGGGTCACCTGATGCCGCGCCACTTCCTGGCCGAACAGGGCATCAATCCGGACCGTGACTTCACCCATGTCGCCTACTCCGGCGCCCACGACGCCACCGTCGCCTGGGTCGCCTCCGGCAAGGTGCCGGCCGGTGTGCTCAACGCCTCGGTCTGGGAGAAACTGGTCGAAGAGGGCAAGGTCGATACCAGCAAGGTCAAGGTGATCTGGACCACGCCGACCTACTTTGACTACAACTGGACGGTGCGCGGCGATCTGGATCCGGCGCTGCAGGCTCAGCTCAAGCAGGCCTTCCTCAGCCTGGACCCGGCCATCCCGGCCCAGGCCGAGATCCTCAAGCTGCAGCGGGCCAGCAGTTTCATCGAGACCAAACCCGAGAACTATCAGGGCATCGAAGCGGCTGCCACCCAGGCCGGTCTGCTGAAGTGACCGCCGTGACGCTGGCCGGCGCCGGACTGACGCTCGGCCAGAGCCGCATCCTGCACCCGCTGGATCTGCATATCGAGGCGGGAGAGACGGTCGCCATCATAGGGCCGAGCGGGGCTGGCAAGACCAGCCTGCTGCGACTCATCGGCACCGAACTGCGGGCCCAGGGAAGGTTGACGCTGTGGGGCCAGGATCCCTGGGCCCTCTCCACCGGCACACGCCAGCGCTTGCGCAGCCGGATCGGCATGGTCTGGCAACAGCCGCCACTCCCCGCCGCCCAATCCGTCATGACGGCGGTGCTGGCGGGTCGGCTCGGCCAGTGGTCCCTCGGCCGGGCGCTCTGCTCGCTGCTGCGTCCTTGCGATCCCGCCGGTGCCCTGGCCGAACTCCAGCGCCTGGGTCTGGCCGACAAGGGGCAACAACGCTGCGGCGAACTCTCCGGCGGCCAGTTGCAACGGGTCGGCATCGCCCGGGTGCTCTATCAGCAGCCGGACTTGATCCTGGCGGACGAACCCGTGTCTGCCCTCGATCCCGTGCTCGCCAGGAGCAGTCTGGAGGCCCTGCTGCACCAAGCCGGTGCCCGGGGCAGCACCCTGATTGCCAATCTGCATGCGGTCGAGCTGGCCCTCGGCCTGTTCCCCCGCATCATCGGCCTGCGCCAGGGCCGCATCCAGTTCGACTGCCCTGCCAGCGAGGTCAGCCAGACCATGCTGACCGCCCTCTACGCCGGTGACGACGAGGCGAGTGCATGCCTGCGCTGAGCCGCTGGCGTCACCCCCTGCCCTGGCTGCTGGCACTGGTCGGGCTCAGTCTCTGGCAGCAAGCCCAGGGCTGGATCGGCCTGTTCGATGGCCAGAGCTGGCGACAGATGGGCAACTTCCTCGCCACCAGCTGGCCCCCCCGGCTGGATTCAGACTTCCTCCTGCTGACCCTGAGGGCCGCCCTGGAGAGCCTGGCCGTGGCCACCCTCGGGCTCTTTGGCGCCCTGCTGCTCGGCATTCCATTCGCCCTGCTGGGCTCCCGAGCCCTGTCGCTGGCGGAATTGGGCCCGATACCCAGCCCGCTGCGCACGGCCTTGCGTGCGTTCTCACGCCTGGTCGCCATCCTGCTGCGCAGCCTGCCTGAGCTCATCTGGGCCCTGCTGTTCGTGCGCCTGTCCGGCCTGGGACCGCTGGCGGCCATCCTGGCCATCGCCGTCAGCTATGGCGGCATGCTGGCCAAGGTCTACAACGAGATCATGGAGAACGGCGCCCTGCAACCGGCCAGAGCCTTGCTGCTCAGCGGCAGCGGCCGCCTGCAGGCGCTCTGGTACGGCGTGCTGCCCGCGGTACGTCAAGAGCTGCTCTCCTACACCGTCTATCGCTGGGAGTGCGCCCTACGCGCCTCGGTCATCATGGGCTTCGTCGGCGCAGGCGGGCTCGGCCAGCAGCTCGAGCTCTCCTTGCGCATGTTCGCAGGTCCGGAAGTGGCGACCCTGCTGCTGGCCTTCATCCTGCTGGTCACTCTGGCCGACGGCCTCAGCGCCTGGCTGCGGCAGAGCCGCTTCCCCGGTCTGTTGCTGCTGGCCTGCCTGGTGCTGGCCGGCGTCATGGCGCTGGGGCTGCTGGACTGGCGCATGCTGAGTTTCTCCCCCGCCGGGCTTGGGCAGTTCATCGCTGAGTTTTTCACCCCGGACTGGTCCTGGCCCTTCCTGCGTCTGGTCGCCGGTGGCCTGCTCGATACGGTGCAGATGGCCGTGCTGAGTACCCTTTTCAGCGCCTTGCTGGCACTGCCCCTGGCGGTGCTGGCTCGCCACTGCTGGCCGCTGCGGCTGCTGTTCAACCTGCTGCGCTCCGTGCCCGAGCTTATCTTTGCCAGCATCCTGGTCATCGCCGTCGGGCTCGGCCCGGTGGCGGGCATACTGGCGCTCACTCTGCACACCACGGGCGTGCTGGCCAGGTTGTTCGTGGAAACCCTGGAGAATGCCGAACAAGCCCCCCGGCTCGCCCTGCAACTGGCCGGAGCCGGGCGGATCGCCAGCTTCTGGTACGGGCTCTTCCCCCTGGTCGCCCGCCAGTGGCTGGCCTACAGCCTCTATCGCGGCGAAATGAACCTGAGGGCCGCCACCATCTTGGGGGTGGTGGGTGCCGGCGGCCTTGGGCAGCAGCTCTATGTCTCCCTGAGCCTGTTCCGCTACGATCAGGCCGCCACCCTGCTGCTGGCCATACTGCTGCTGGTCTGGCTGGCGGAGGCCATCAGCCGCCGCACCCGTCTGCCGCGAGCCAGCTCCCCGCGCGATTGCCAGATCTGAGCCTCCGGATGGCGATGAGCCATCAAACAAAAAGCCCGCCGGTTCGCACCGGCGGGCTTTTTTCATGGATTCAGCCTGGATCAGTCTTTCTTGGCCAGCAGGAACTTCACCAGCTGGTTGAACTGCTCCTGGGAAGTGATGGATTCAATCTTCACCATGTACTTGCCGTTGACCAGGAAGGCCGGCACACCGCGCACGTTGTAGGTCTCGGTGTTGCGATCGAACTGGGAAACCATGCCGGAAACGGCAAAGCTGTCGACGGCGCCGTCAAACTCCTCGGCCGCGACACCGTTGTCCACGAAGATCTGCTTCACATCGGCACGGCTCTGCGGGATCTGACGCTGGACGTGGATCTTGTCGAAGATCGCCGGGGTCAGCTTGCCTTCAACGTTCAGCAAGTTGGCAACCGCGTAGGCACGCTGCATCTCCGGGCCCATCTCGCGGCCGAGGAAAGCCACCGGGCTTTTCTTCATCGGCACGCCTTCCGGCAGGCTCTTGGCCAGATCTTCGGCGATCGGTTCAAACTTGGCGCAGTGCGGGCAGAAGTAGGAGAAGAACTCCAGCACTTCTGGCTGAGCGCTGCCGGTCTGGGTCACCACGTCATAGTTGACGCCTTCCTTGAATTGCGGGGCGGCGTGAACCATGGGGATCATCAGCATGGCAGCGAGGAAAAATAGTACTTTTTTCATGACGTTTCCTGTTAAGGGATCACAGTGAGGCACGCCCGGCGAACCGAAGCAGTCCAAGCCTATTGCGTCACCCCTTCGCCGTCAATGACAAAGGCGCGATGGCGGAGTGCTCCTCCCCGCCCGCAGGAAAAGCCCCCGCCCCTTACCAGTTCGGCATCAGGCTGAGGGGCGGAGCCTTCAGAGCTTCCAGCTGATCGTGCAGGGTCGCTATCTGCTGGCGCCAGTAGTGATCGCTGTTGAACCAAGGGAAGTGACGAGGAAAGGCCGGATCTTCCCAGCGCCGCGCCAGCCAGGCCATGTAGTGAACGATGCGCATGGCGCGCAGGGGCTCTATCAGCGCCAGCTCCCGCGGATCGAACTCCATGAACTCCTCATAGCCCGCCAGCAGGGTATCGAGCTGGATCTGCTGCTCGTTGCGATCCCCGGAGAGCAGCATCCACAGATCCTGAACGGCGGGGCCGGTGCGGCAGTCATCGAGATCCACGAACAGGGGGCCGTCGCGCCACAGGATGTTGCCGGGGTGGCAATCCCCGTGCAGGGAGATCTGGGCCACCTCCAGGGTCATGGCGTCACACACGTGGTGGATCAACTCGTCCAGCACCCCGTAGAACTGCTTGGCCAGTCCGCTCGGCACCCACTCTCCGGCGGCCAGCAGCTGGCGCGGTTCGTGCAGCATGGTTTCTACATCCAGCCTGACCCTGTGGTGGAAGGGACGGCTGGCCCCGATCCGGTGAATACGGCCGAGATAGCGACCCACCCACTCCAGCTGATCCAGGTTGTCCACCTCGAACTGGCGACCGCCGACGCTCTGCCAGATGGCGAAGGCGTAGCCCTGATGCTCCAGCAGGGTCTCACCGGCGAAGGCGAGCGGCGCCGCCACCGGGATCTCCTCGTCGTTGAGGCATGCGGCGAAGCCGTGCTCCTCCAGGATCTGGGCCCTGTCCCAGCGACCGGGACGATAGAACTTCACCACATAGCGGCGGCGATCCTCGTCCTGAAACTGGTAAACCCGGTTCTCGTAGCTGTTGAGCTCGATGAGGCCGGAATCGATGCGCAGGCCGCTGAGATCGATGGCATCCATGATGAGGTCGGGATTGAGGTCGGAATAGTTGAAACGCATGTCATCCACCATGAGAAAGGGGCGCTGTTGCGCCCCATACTATCACCACTCATCACAAGGGTGGGCCTAATCGGCCACCCTTGCTCCCATCAGATGCCAGCCGGACCCGGACCCGGCATCATAGCCGGCCGATGAACTTGCTGGCCTGACGCAGGTGGCCCTTGCGATCGTCCGGCGCCGCCCCCTCTCGGGTGAGCACGAACTGGATGTCCAGGGTGGGCCGCTTCAGGTTGAAGGGATCCACCGCCAGACTCACCGGCAGGGTGTAGATCTCGCCCGGTTTGAGGGTGACCTCCCGCGGGCCGAACCACTCATATTCGGGCAGCCCTTCCACATCCAGTTGATAACGCTGGGATTGCAGCGTCTTGTTGAGGATCTTGAGGGTGTAGGTGTTCTCGATGAGCCCCTCGCTGTTCTCCCGGAACAGCTGGTTGCGATCCCGCAGTATGTCGAGCCCCATGGGCATGATGGACATGGCGTTGTAGACGAAGACGCCCAGCATGATCACCATCACCAGGCCATAGCCGAGCAGCTTGGGCCGCGCCACCTTGGTCTGGTTGTGGGCCAGCTTGTGCTCTGTGGTGTAGCTGATGAGCCCCTTGGGGTAGCCCATCCGGTCCATGGTCTGATCGCAGGCATCGACGCAGGCGCCACAGTTGATGCACTCGTACTGCAGGCCGTCGCGGATGTCGATGCCGGTCGGGCAGACCTGAACGCACAGATCGCAGTCGATGCAGTCCCCCAGCCCCAGCGCCTTGGGATCCGCCTTGCGACCGCGAGGGCCCCGTGCCTCGCCACGCTTGGTGTCATAACCGACGATGTAGGTGTCCTTGTCGAACATGGCGGACTGGAAACGGGCATAGGGACACATGTGGATGCACATGATGGCTCGCATCCAGCCCGCGTTGCCATAGGTGCAGGCGGCGAAGAACAGCACCCAGAAAATGACCCAGCCACCCGCCGCCAGGGTGAAGAACTCGGGCACCAGCCGGTACACATCCTGGAAGTAGGCGACGAAGGTGAGACCGGTGCCGAGGGACAGCAGGATCCAGGCCAGGTGCTTGGCCCCCTTGCGAGCCAGCTTCTCGCCGCTCCAGGGGGCGGCATCCAGCTTGCGGCGCTTGTTGGCCGAGCCTTCCAGCTTCTCTTCGAACCAGATGAACATGAAAGTCCACACCGTCTGCGGGCAGAGATAGCCGCACCAGACCCGCCCGAGGAAGGTCGTGACGAAGAAGAGGCCGAAGGCGGCGATCATGAATACCCAGGCCAGCAGGGTCAGATCCTGCGGCCAGATGGTGGCACCGAAGATGTGGAACTGCTGGTGCTCCAGGTCGAACAGCACGGCCTGACGACCGTCATAGCGCAACCAGGGAAGGACGACGAAGAGAACGACGAAGAACCAGCCCATGGCCTTGCGCACGCGCTGCCAGTAGCCGGTCTGGGATCTCACATAGATGCGGTTGCCGGGGTTGAACCTGTCATCACCGGCCTTGAACGTGTGGGGATTGAAGGTCCCGGTGACATCGCCGGAGACATCCTTGATATCGATCTTGTCCTTGTCGGCCATTGCAACACATCGCTCCACTTATCTTGTTATGAAGCCGATTATATCTTAAACAACCTGCTAATTGTGTGGGTTAAATGTATCTATAGTTCGAGTCCCGTCGCAATTTCAGATAACAAAAAAGGCCCATCGTCAGTTGACTGATGGACCTTATTGGTGGTCTCTTTTGAAAACCATCCAACTTTCCGGCAGGGTCAGGCTTTACTTGATGCCGCGGGCCTTGAGCAAGGCTTCCTTGAAGTCGGGTACCTGATCCTTGGCGAGCCCCGGGATCATCGCCTGCTTGTCGGACTCGCGCATCTTGAGGTGGTAGATCAGCATGTCGTCGGTCAGCTCGGACAGGGCGCCGTCATAACCGGCCTCCGCCGCCAACTTGGCGATGAACTGTACCAGACTCAGATCCTGATCCTTGATCCAGGCGGGTTGCAGCAGCTCCAGCAGCTCTTCGATACGATGACATTGCATAGACGACCTCTTTAAATCTGTCTTGTGAAACTCAGGCAACCTTACCCATCAAGGCTACTTCGATACGATCCCGTCCATTATGCTTGGCCTGATAGAGGGCCGCATCCGCTTTTTGGACCAGTTCGGCCATGGAGAGGCTCTGATCCGGCACCAGAGTCGCCACCCCGAAGCTGCAGCTGACCCGACCGGAAACCAGCGACTTCTGATGGGGGATCCCCTGGGCACGCAGAGCGGCGCGTACCTGCTCGGCGATCTGGAGCGCCCCCTGCTGGCTGGTACAAGGCAACAGCAGGGCAAACTCCTCGCCGCCGTAGCGAGCCGCCAGATCGTCCTCCCGCCTCAATACTTCCGCCAGCAGCCCCCCTACCTGCTGCAGACACTCATCCCCCAGCTGATGGCCGTAGTGATCGTTGAACTGCTTGAAGTAATCCACGTCCACCAGCACCAGGGAGAGGGGCGCCCTCGCCCGGTGGCAACGGCGCCACGCCCGGGCCAGGCTGTCATCCAGGTGAGCCCGGTTGGCGATGCCGGTCAAGCCATCCAGCCTGGAGGTGAGCCTGAGATGCTCGGAGACCGCCTTGAGCTCGGCCACCAGATCCGCGTTGGAGAAACGATGATAGAGAGAGGCGGCCTGATCCCGCCGCAAGCGGCGCAGCAGCGTCGGCAGAAACACGAACAGATAACCCGCCAGCAGACAGGAGACGATGCGCTCCTGCTCGTTGCCGACACTCAGCTCGAACAACATGGCAAATCCCAGCGGCAGCACGGCCCCATAGAGAGTACGGCGACTGCCAAACAGCATGATGGCACTGCCGGTGAGGATCAGGCTGGAGAGCATCAGCATGGCGGCGCGATAGGTATCGGGCAGCTTGTCCATGTAGAGCAGCACCCCGAGCGCCCAGATGATGGAGGTGATGGTGGCCCCGATGAACAGCTCCCGCTCCAGTACCGGCAGGGGCAGGTGGATCAGGTTGGGGCGTCGCCAGCACAGGTGCCACCAGCGTCCCAGCAGCAGCAGGCAGACCAGCCCCAGCCACCCCAGCGCCTCTTCGGCCGGTAGATAATCATGGAACAGCAGGCTCCAGCCAACCGCCAGCAGCGCCAGACAAGGCAGACTGAATAAGGCATTGGCATAGAGCTGACCCATGATGGCCTGCTGCACCTGACGTGTGACGCTCTGGGTCAACGGCTTGCTCCCTGTACATTAGCCGACCAGTCTACCACCGCCCCTTCCGTGCCAACAATCAATCAGCCGCTATTAAGCTGCGACTCAGCGTGGCAGGCGGGTCAGTATGAATCTCACTGCTCCGCCTGCTCGCCTCAGCCCCGTTCCAGCTCGTCGAGAATGGGGCATTCCGGGCTCGCATCCCCGTGGCAGCAACCCACTACCTCCTCGAGAGAGGCCAGCATGGCCTGCAGGCCGGCAATGCGGGTGCGCAGATCGACGATCTTCTCCTGGGCCAGCTTTTTGACCTGGGCGCTGGTCCTGTGCTCATCCCGATAGAGCGCCAGCAACTCCTGGCACTCCTCCAGGTTGAAACCGGTCTCCCGCGCCCGCTTGACGAAGCGCAGCTCCCGCAATGCCCCGTCGCTGTAGCTGCGGTAGCCGTTGTCGCTGCGTACCGGTGCCGAAATGAGGCCGATGCTCTCGTAGTAGCGGATGGTCTTGGCGGTCAGGCCTGTCGCCTTGGCAACCTTGCTGATGTTCATGCGTGCCTCCTTAAACATGCGAATGAGTACTGACATGGGAACCCGCCTTGGGATGCCAGCGTTTCAATAACAGAGAGTTGCTGAGCACAGTGATGCTGCTGAGTGCCATGGCCGCACCGGCCAGCTCGGGACTAAGATAACCCAGCGCCGCCAGCGGAATGCCGATGATGTTGAACACGAAGGCCCAGAACAGGTTCTGTTGTATGGTGCGCCAGGTGGCTGCCGAGATGTCGATGGCATCCGCCACCAGCCGCGGATCAGAGCGCATGAGGGTGATGGACGCGGTCTCCATCGCCACATCCGAGCCCGAACCCATGGCGATCCCCACGTCGGCGGCCGCCAGGGCCGGAGCATCGTTCACCCCGTCCCCCACCATGGCCACCAGACCGCTCACCTGGCTACGCAGGGCCTCGACCTTCTCCACCTTGCCGGCAGGCAGCACGGAATCGAAGGCGCCATCCAGTCCCAGCTTGGCGGCGATATGGGCCACCGGCGCCGGCGCGTCGCCGCTCACCAGCCAGCTGGCGATGCCACGCTGGCGCAGGGTAGCGATGGCGTCCGGGCTCTCGGGCCTCAGGGTATCTGCCAGGGCGGCGATGCCGACCGCCACCCCGTCGATGGCGACCCAGACCCGGGTCGCCCCGTCGTTATCCGTATCCAGCGCCCCTTGCACAGGCTGGGTGATGCCAAGCCCGGCCAGCAGGGAGGGATTGCCGATGGCCACCTGGTGACCCGCGACCTTGCCGAGAATGCCGGCACCGACCCGCACCTCCACTGCTTCCGGCTGGGGCAGTTCAGCACCGCTTACCGCCTCCCGCATGGCCAGCGCCAGCGGGTGTTCGCTCGCCTGTTGCAGGGCGGCAGCCAGACGCAGCTGCTCATCGTTGCCACTCCAGCTCGCCAGCACAGGTTTCCCCTGGGTGAGAGTACCTGTCTTGTCGAAGATCAGCGCCTTGATGGCATGTGCTTTCTGCAGGGTATCCACGTCCTTGATCAGAATGCCGTGGCGCGCCGCCACCCCGGTACCGGTGACGATGGCGGCCGGCGTGGCCAGCCCCAGGGCGCAGGGGCAGGCGATGACCAGTACGGCCACCGCCGCCAGCAGGGCCTGGCCAAAATCGTTGGTGAGGGCGTACCACACCAGCAGGGTAAACAGGGCGATCACCATCACCACCGGCACGAACACGGCGGAGACCTTGTCCACCAGCTGTTGCAACGGAGCCTTGCCCATCTGGGCATTCTCCACCAGGGCGATGATCTTGCTGAGGCTGGAATCCTCCCCCACAGTCGTGGCTTCGATCTCCAGCACGCCGGAGCGGTTGATGGCGCCCCCCAGCACGTTGTCCCCCAGGGTGCGCAGCACCGGCAGACTCTCACCGGTGAGGATGGATTCATCCAGTTCGCTCTCACCGCTGGTGATCTTGCCATCCACCGGCACCCGTTCCCCCACCAGTACTCGCAGCCTGTCGCCACGCAATACCTCGTCGACGGCCAGGCTCTGCCACTTCCCGGCGCGCCAGACGGTGGCACTCTCCGGGCGCAGGGCCATCAGCTCGCGAATGGCGGACTGGGTGCTGCGTCTGGCCCTGGCCTCCAGCAGTTTGCCGAGGGAGATCAGGGTGATGATGATGGCGCTCGCCTCGAAGTAGAGCTTGCCGCTGGCGGCCATGCCCAGAGTCGCCAGCAGATAGAGGCTGTAGAAATAGGCGGCGCTGGTGCCGGTCGCCACCAGCACGTCCATGTTGGCGGAGCGGTTCTTGATGGCGAGCCAGGCACCGCGATAGAAGCGAGCCCCGATCCAGAACTGCACCGGGGTGGCGAGCACCAGCTCCAGCCAGGCGGGCAGATGCCAGGGCAGCAGCCCGGCCATGGCGAGCATCCCCACCAGCAGCGGCAGAGTGAGCAGAGCCGAGACGCTGACCTGGATCAGCGCCTTGTGGGCGGCGGCGGACTCTTGCTCTTCCCGGGCCAGCAGTTGCTGACGGCGGGCGCTGGCACTGCCCTGCGCCAGCTGGGCACCGAAGCCCAGCCCTTCGATCTGCTCGCGCAGGGAGGCCGGCGTCTGGACGCCAGGCACCAGGGTAATACGGGCCCGCTCGAGGGAAAAGTTGACGTCCGCGGCGATGACACCCGGCAGCGCGCTCAGCATCTTGCTGAGTCGAGCCGAACAACCGGCGCAGGTCATGCCGGTAATTTGAAACAGCAGCGTCTCTTCGCCGTAGTCGTAACCCTGTGCCTTGATGCTCTCCAGCACCGCTGGCAATTGGGTAGCCTGGCTCAGCTCGATGGCCGCCTGCTCCAATGCGAAGTTGACGGTGGCTTCGACCCCGTCGAGTTTGTTGAGGGCGGCGGTGATCCGGCTGGCGCAGTTAGCGCAGCTCATGCCGCTGATGGGAAGTTGAATGTGCATGGTCATAACGATGCTCCTCAAAGCTGACCCACAAACATTAACCTTTACTGTAAGGGTAAGCTCAAGCACCTGTCCCCACTTTTGTGCAAATAAAAAACGGCGCCTGTTGGCGCCGTCTTTTTCGCTCCTGCAATGCCATGCCGATCTTCGCTTGAACCGGGCAAAGCGCGGGGGCTACAGGTCGTCAGATCCCGTACTGGGCACGATAGGCCTTCATGGCCGCCAGCTGCTCGGCCAGTTCGGGGCGCTCTGCCTGCTGCTCTTCCAGATACTGGATCAGATCGGCCATCTGGATGATGGCGATGATGTGGGCACCGTAGTCGCGCTCCACCTCCTGGATAGCGGAGAGTTCCCCTTTGCCTTTCTCCTGGCGATCCAGCGCGATCAGCACCCCGGCCAGGGAGGCGCCGTTGGCCTGGATCAAGTCCATGGACTCACGGATGGCGGTACCGGCGGTGATGACATCGTCCACCAGCATGATGCGCCCCTTGAGCGGGCTCCCCACCAGGTTGCCACCCTCGCCGTGATCCTTGGCTTCCTTGCGGTTGAAGCACCAGGGCACATCCACGTCGTGCTGCTCCACCAACTGCACCGCGGTGGCGGAGGCGATGGGGATCCCCTTGTAGGCCGGGCCAAACAGCACGTCGAATTCGATGCCCGCATCCATCAGGGCGGCGGCATAGAAGCGGCCGAGGCGGGCCAGATCGCGACCACTGTTGAACAGGCCGGCGTTGAAGAAGTAGGGGCTCTTGCGGCCGGATTTCAGGGTGAACTCACCGAATTTGAGGACCTGCTTCTCCAGGGCGAACTCGATAAATTGACGCTGGTAGGCTTTCATTCTGGCTCCTTGCTTGGCGTGTCTTTCACTTGTGTGGGGATATAAAAAAACGCGGTCAATGCCGCGTTTTTCAAAACAGAAATCAGGAGAGCGACTGCTTCTGCAGCGCGATGATATCGGCGATACCATCTTTGGCGAGCGCCAGCATGGCCAGCAGCTCCTCATGGGTGAAGGGCTCAGCCTCCGCGGTGCCCTGCACCTCGATGATGCGACCATCTTCGGTCATCACCACGTTCATGTCGGTCTCGGCGGCGGAGTCTTCGATGTACTCCAGATCGCAGATGGCTTCCCCTTCGAACATGCCGACGGAGACGGCGGCGATCATCTGCTTGAGCGGGCTCTGCTTGAGCATGCCTTTCTCGACCATCCAGTTCAGCGCATCCACCAGGGCCACGCAGGCACCGGTGATGGCGGCGGTACGGGTGCCGCCGTCTGCCTGCAGCACGTCGCAATCCACGGTGATGGAGTGCTCACCCAGGGCGGTCAGGTCCACGGCGGCGCGCAGGGAACGGGCGATCAGGCGGGAGATCTCCAGGGTGCGACCACTCTGCTTGCCGGCAGCGGCTTCGCGGTTCATGCGCGAATGGGTGGAGCGTGGCAGCATGCCGTACTCGGCGGTGACCCAGCCCTGCCCCTTGCCCTTCAGGAAACGCGGCACGCTGGTGTCGACGCTGGCGGTGCACAGCACCCGGGTATTACCGAATTCCACCAGTACGGAGCCTTCCGCATGCTTGGTGAAGTGGCGGGTGATGGTAACCGGGCGCACTTGTGCGGCACTGCGATCGCTGGGACGGGACATGGAACTGACCTCTGGGCTGGCGGAATTGGCGCAGGAGTATAAGTGATCCCAGCCCAAATATCAGCCGCTAAAACCGAGGCCGCGGCTGACGGGGGGAGCCCGGCTGGGTATACTGGCCCCACACTTCATCAAGCCCGGAACAATCAATGATTCACAGCATGACCGCCTACGCCCGCAAGGAACTCAAGGGCGACTGGGGC
Source organism: Aeromonas sp. NJAU223 (assembly GCF_051125555.1). Classification (NCBI taxonomy): domain Bacteria; kingdom Pseudomonadati; phylum Pseudomonadota; class Gammaproteobacteria; order Aeromonadales; family Aeromonadaceae; genus Aeromonas; species Aeromonas sp. NJAU223. The sequence continues at coordinate 4,404,801 of NZ_CP144204.1, forward strand.
ACAGCCGTTTGGGAAATTCGTTCGGTCAACCAGCGCTATCTGGAGACCTACATCCGGTTGCCGGAGCAGCTGCGCAGCCTGGAGCCGGTGCTGCGCGAGCGGTTCCGTGCCAAGCTGCAGCGCGGCAAGGTGGAGTGCAACCTGCGTTTCGAGGCTGCCCAGGCTGCCGCCAGCCAGCTCCACATCAATGAAGAACTGGCCAAACTCATCATCGACAGCGCCAGCTGGGTGATGAAAGAGGCGGGCCAGGGTCAACTCAACCCGGTGGACGTACTGCGCTGGCCCGGCGTCATGGCCGCCGCCGAGCAGGACATGGACGTGGTCGCCACCGAGCTGATGAGCGGTTTCGACCTCACCCTGGACGACTTCCTCGCCTCCCGCGCCAGCGAAGGGGCCAACCTCAAGGCGCTGATCGAGCAGCGCCTCGACGGCATCCAGGTGGAAGTGAAGAAGGTGCGCGAACACCTGCCCCAGATCATCGAATGGCAGCGCCAGAAGCTCACCGACCGCCTGAGCGATGCCAAGGTGGAGCTGGATCCCGCCCGCATCGAGCAGGAGATCGTGCTGCTGGCCCAGAAGATCGACGTGGCCGAGGAGCTGGACCGCCTGGAGATGCACATTGGCGAGACCACCAAGATCATGAAGAAGGGGGGCGCCTGCGGCCGCCGTCTCGACTTCATGATGCAGGAGTTCAACCGCGAGTCGAACACGCTCGGCTCCAAGTCCATCAACGCCGAGGTGACCCAGTCCGCCGTCGAGCTGAAGGTCCTCATCGAGCAGATGCGCGAGCAGATCCAGAACATCGAGTAACCTTCCCGCTCGATGCATCAGCCCCCGCCATGCGGGGGCTTTTTGTTGCTGCCAGTGTGAAGCGCCCTGGCGACCCACCCCCTCTTCAGCCATCAGGGGCCTGCGATGGCAGGCCCCTGATGGTTTCATGCGTCTCTGTCACCGTCAGACGGGTTGCTTGAGCCTGGCGCTTCGCAGCAGCAGGGGGAGCTGATAGATCACCAGGGCGCCGAGCACCAGGCCGGCGCCGGCCAGCTTGGCGCCCCCCAGCGGCTCGTCATAGAAAAAGGTGCTCAGGAGCAGGGTCCAGACCGGTTCCAGCAGCATCAGCAAGGCGGCGTGAGCCGTGGTCATCCGGCTCAGGGCATGGGTCAGCAGCCAGTACCGCAGGGTGGTGGCGATCAGGACGCTGGCGGCGAACCAGCCCCAGATGCCGTGACCGATGTCGGCGGGCCACTGTTCGGTGAGCAGGGAGAGCAAGCTGCCGAGCAGGCCCGTCATCGCCAGTTGGACGCAGGTGAGCCAGGTGGGGGGAATGGACTGGGCGAAGTGGCGGTGAACGGCGAGCTGGATGCCGAGGGTAGCAGCCGCCGCCAGAAACCAGAACAGGGAGAGGGAAACGCCCCAGTGAGTGCTGCTGGAGAGCAGCAGCAGCCCGGCGATGGCCAGCGGCAGGGTCAGCCAGTAGTGGCGACCGGGTCTGGCCTTGAAGGCGGCCCAGGCGGCGAGCGGCGCCATCAGGGTCGCCACGCTCATGATGAAGGCACCGCTGCCCAGCGCATCGCTCTGGCTGATGGCGGTGACCCAGAACAACAGGCTGGCCCCGAGCAGGGTACCGCAGCCGGCGGCACGCAGCAGTTGGGCCCGGCTGGGGGGCGGCTCGCGCAGCCAGGCGAGGGGCAGCAGCAAGAGGGCGGCCAGCAGGAAGCGGCTGCCGATAAAGGCGGCGGGGGGCAGTTCCTGAATGGCTTCTTTGGAGAAGAGCCAGCCGGTGGCGGCCAGCAGGGTGACCAGCACCATCAGCAGCAGGGGAGCGCGGTTCATCGGATCGTCGTGACAAGGGGAAAGCGAAGAGCATAAAGGAAAGCCCCCCGGATTGTCGCTGGCGTTTTCAGCCGCATCCCCGAGTACCGCGACAAGCGGAGCCCGACCGAAGCCGGGCCCTCGTGGTCAGCCGCTTTCCAGGCTCGCGAGGCAGTGGGACAGGGTGCGGGCCAGGGCCCCCTGATTGCGCAGCACCACGGCGCGGGCCTGCTCCCCCATCTCGCGGCGGGCGCCCTCGTCCGCCAGCAGGGCACTGACCCTGTCACCGAGCTCGGCACTATCCGCCACCAGGGCGGCGCCACCCTGAGCCAGCAACTGGCGGGTGATGTCGCTGAAGTTGAAATAGGCGGGGCCCGTCAGGCAGGGCTTGCCGAGCGCCGCCGGCTCCAGCAGGTTGTGGCCGCCGATGGGCACCAGGCTGCCACCGACAAACGCCAGATCAGAGGCCGCCAGCATCAGCGGCAACTCCCCCATGGTATCGCCAAGATAGACGCCATCGCTCGGTTTGAGCGGCTCTCCCTGCTGACGGCTGCGCCGCACGCAGCCATAGGGAGCGCACAGTTCGGCTACCCGATCGAACCGCTCGGGGTGGCGCGGCACCAGAATGAGCAAGGCCTGCGGATGATCCCGCTGCACCCGCTCGAAGGCGGCGAGCACCTGCTCATCCTCCCCCTGATGGGTGCTGGCGGCGATCCAGATCGGCCGATCCTGCCCGAGCTGCTGGCGCAGGGCGCGGCCCCGGTCGATCACTTCGTCCCCCAGCCGGATGTCGAATTTGATGGAACCGGTCACCGCCAGCCGCTCGCGGCCGATGCCGAGGCGATGGAACCTGTCTCCATCATCCTGGTGCTGGCACAGCAGATGGCTCAGCGGCCGACTCAGGGCGTCGAAGGCTCCCTGGAAGCGGGCGTAACGCTGGCAGGAGCGCTCCGACAGGCGCGCATTGAGAATGGTCACCGGCAGGTGGCGCGCCTCGCAGGCCGCCAGCCAGTTCGGCCACAGCTCCGTCTCCACCACCCAGAGGGCGCGGGGCTTGAAGGTATTGAGGAAACCCGCCACCGCCCAGGGGTAGTCGAGGGGGGCGTAGCGATGCATCACCAGATCCCCCAGTTTCTCGGCCTGCTCGGCACCAGTGCGCGTGGTGGTGGTGAGCAGGATGGGGAGATCCGGCCGCTCCGCCTTGAGGGCACGGATGAAGGGGCTGATCGCCAATGTCTCCCCCACGCTTACCGCGTGGATCCAGAGTGGTGATGCTGACGGCTCGCCCAGGCGATCACTGGCCGGGAAGCGACCAAGATGCTCGGCCCAGCGCGCCCCGAAGCCCGGCTTGCCCTTCTTGGGCCGATAGAGGGCCAGCAACGCCAACGGCAAGCCCAGATGGATCAGCAGGTTGTAGAGCAACTGGTAGATCATGCTAGGTTCCTTCGGGTTTGGTAGCGGCTCCATCCACCGGCTGCAAGGCGATGGTCAGATCCGCTGCCTCGCTGCGCTCCAGCTGCTGTCCCGCCGCGATGACCTGCTCCGGCATCAGCTCGATCAGGCACTTGAGGTGACCGAACTTGCAGGTGCGCTTGAAACAGGGGCGGCACTCGATGTCGGTGTGCACGATTTCCACCCGATCCGCCAGGGGCGGCGTGTAGAGCGGCGAAGTGGAACCATAGACACCGATCAGCGGCCGGTTGAGGGCGGCGGCGACATGCATCAGGCCGGAGTCGTTGGCGATGACCCGACCGGCCAGCGCCATCAGGTCGATCGCCTCGTGCAGACTGGTCTTGCCTGCCAGCACGTGGCAGTTGGGGCGCGACAGGGGATTGATCCGGTCGCGGATGGTGTTGGCCACCTCCACATCCTTGCCGGAGCCGAAGATCCACACCTGCCAGCCTTCGTCCAGGTGCTTCTGGGCCACCACGGCGTAGTGCCCCTCCGGCCAGCGCTTGGCCGGGCCGAACTCGGCACCGGGGCAGAGCACCAGCACGGGGCGGGCGCGATCCAGTCCGAGCCGCTCCAGCGCCTTGTCCTGATTGACGAGATCCACGTGCAGGGATGGATGGGGGATGGCCGGGATGTCGGCCCGGCTCTTCATCTGCGCCTTGGGGTAGGCCAGGGCCAGGTAGCCCTCCACCATCAGCGGGAAGGCCTTCTTGTTGCTGCGCAGATCGTTGAGCAGGCCGAAGCGGTGCTCCCCCTTCCAGCCGGTGCGCACCGGGATCCCGGCGAACCAGGGGATCAGCGCCGACTTCATGGAGTTGGGCTGGATGATGGCCTGATCGTAGCCCTCGGCCGCCAGCTGCTTGCCGAGCCGGCGGCGGGCCCCCAGCTTGAAGTCACCGTGGCCAAGGGGCATGGGGATGGCCTTGTCCACCTCGGGCATCCGTTCGAGCAGCGCCACGCACCAGGCCGGTGCCATCACATGCAGCTCGCTGCCCGGGTGGTTGCTCTTGAGCGCCTTGTAGAGGCTCTGGGACATCACCATGTCGCCGACCCAGGAGGGGCCGATCACCAATATCTTCATCTCGCGCATCTCTCGGGTCAGGCCCGGCGGTTGGTCGTTACTGGTCGAGATTATGCCCCAAGAATGGCCGGAGAAATAACAGAAGATCCCTCCCCGCTTCGCAAACAGGGCGCGCCAGCAGCGGATTGCACAGCCCAATCCCGCTGCCCCGGCCGCCGTTTTAGGCTAGAATGGGCCCCAATTTGACCGTGGCCCGCCAGCCGGGCGCCAACGAGAGCCATATCCGTGAACAAACCGACCCTGGCGGCCGTTCTGATCGTCAAGAACGAAGCCGACAACCTACGTGCCTGCCTCGCCTCCCTCGGGGATCTGGTGGATGAGATCGTCATCCTCGACTCCGGCAGCCAGGACGACACCCCCGCTATCGCCGCCGAATACGGCGCCCGCTTCTTCGTCAACGCCAAGTGGCCGGGGTTCGGTCGTCAGCGCCGTCTCGCCCAGTCCCACGTGCAGTCCGACTGGGTGCTGTGGCTGGATGCGGACGAGCGCCTCAGCCCAGAGCTCAAGGCCTCCATCGCCACCGTCATGGCCAACCCGGCCCAGGAGACCATCTACTCCATCCCGCGTCTCTCCTGGGTGTTCGGCCGCTTCATCCGCCACAGCGGCTGGTATCCGGACCGGGTGCTGCGCCTCTACCCCAAGGCGCTCACCGGCTACAACGAGGCCCTGGTGCACGAGAAGGTAGAGGTGCGCGCCAACATGAAGATCGTCAACTTGCATGGCGACCTGCTGCATTTCACCTACCGGGATCTGGAGCACTACCTGGTGAAATCCGCCGGCTATGCCAGAGCCTGGGCCGATCAGCGCACCGCCCGCGGCAAGAAGGGTTCCCTCGGCCAGGGGCTGGTGCATGCGCTCGGCTGCTTCCTCAAGATGTACCTGCTCAAGGCAGGCTTCCTCGACGGCAAGCAGGGGCTGCTGCTGGCCATCCTCTCCGCCCACTCCACCTTCGTGAAGTACGCCGACCTCTGGATCCGCCAGCAGCCCCAGGCACCGGATCAGAGCGGCCAGTAAACCGCCTCGACCCCGCCCCCACGGCGCATCTTCGGCAGCAGTCCATGCTGCCTGGCACAATAAAAACAGGGCCCATGACGGGCCCTGTTTGCATTTCCTACTCTTTTATCTGCCAGAAGGGCGGTGCCCAGCGTGCAATCGCCGCCGCCATGGCCTTGGGATCGAGCTGGCTCATGTCCTCCGGATGATCGCTGTCCTCCGGCGGGCTGAACGCCAGGTGGCGACCCTCGCTGTTGAGGGGACGCCAGCGCAGCGGGGTGGCGGAGCGGTGCGCCGGGAAGAAGCCGATGGTCGGCACATCCAGGGCCGCGGCGATGTGCAACGGCCCGGTGCTGCCCGCCACGAACAGGGCCGCATTTGCCATCACCTGACAGAACTTCGGCAGCCCCTCGTCGGAGCGATAGATCCAGCCGTTGCCGCCGTGGGCCAGCAATTCTGCCGCCAGTTGCTCGGCCTTGCCCTCCTCCCCCGGCCCCGCCGTCAGCACGCACTGCAACTCGGGGCAGGCCTGGTTGAGCTTGATGATGAGACGGGCGTATTGCTCGATGGAGAGATTGTTGGCCGAGCCGCCGCTGCCCGCGTGCACCATCAGCCAGGGGCGGCTGGCATCCAGCTTCAGCCGGGTGGCGACCTGCTCGCGCACCTGCTGCAGGCAGGCGGCATCGAAACTGAGATAGGGGGCCTGGGGCTCCACTGCGCTCAGCTGCTGGTCGGCGAGGAAGCGGCGGACGAGATCCAGGTTGTATTCGTACTCCGGCTTCTGGGAGCGGGAGCGGCGCTGGACCAGGCGCTGGTTGTAGAGCACCTGGGCCAGCTTGGTGGCGGGTGCCAGCCGGTAGGGAATGTGCGCCTTCCACACCAGTTTGGCGTTGCGGGTGTTGGAGAAGAGGCAGATGGCGGCGTCGAAGGCGGCCGCCTTGATGCGAGCCAGCAGGGCGCGCTGCTGCTCCTTGTCGGCCTTGGCACCCGGATCCAGGATCACCTCGTCAATCCAGGGGCACAGACGGGCAAGGGGCGCCGTGTAGGCGGGCACCAGAGCAGTCACATGACAATCCATGGAGCCCTTGAGCATGGCGAAACTCGGCCAGGCCAGCATGAAGTCACCAATCTTGTCATTGCGTACTACCAGAATGCGTTTCATAAACAATCCCTTTGCCTCCTGTCACCAATGCAGGATGGCTTGCTGCGCGGTGCCGGTATTCTTGCCTGATGGCGGGCTATTCTCAAGCGATGCGGCTATCTGAGGCCAATTTGGGTGGTCAAGAGCGCCCTCACACGCCAGATCCCGCACAAAACTCCGGCCATCCCAGTCGCGGCGATCCCGCAACTGCCCCTATAATGCGACCCACTCTCCCGGCTGCAGGAATCCGCACCATGACCAACAAGGTAATATACCCCGGCACCTTCGACCCCATCACCAACGGCCACACCGATCTGATCGAACGGGCCGCCCGGCTGTTTGACGAGGTGGTGGTCGGGGTGGCCAACAGCCCGAGCAAACGCCCGCTGTTCGATCTGGCCGAGCGGGTCGAGCTGGCCCGTCAGGTGACCGCCCATCTGCCCAACGTCAAGGTGGTGGGCTTCTCCGGCCTGCTGGTGGATTTCGCCAAGACTCACCAGGCCAATGTGCTGATCCGGGGGCTGCGCGCCGTCTCCGACTTCGAGTACGAGTTCCAGCTCGCCAACATGAACCGCCACCTGATGCCGGAACTGGAGAGCGTCTTCCTCACCCCGTCGGCGGAGAACTCCTTCATCTCCTCCACCCTGGTGAAGGAAGTCGCCCTGCACGGCGGCGATATCCACCAGTTTGTCGCCCCCCTGGTGGCCAAGGCCATCGGCGCCAAGCTCGGCAAGTAAGACCGGGAGGTTCGCCTCCCCGTTGCATCCCGGCGTCAGCGGCTCTCCTGGCCGCACGCCAGGGCCTGCTGGCAAGCCAGCGCCAGCTCGTCCAGCCACAGGTAGCGACGCCGGTACATGGCCCGCTTCTTGGCAGCCACGGCCTCCAGCGGCGTGCGTTCCGCCGGTTGCAGCCGCACGAAGTTCTCGTCCTGATCCACGGCACCAAACTCCTGCCACAGCTCGTCATAATCCGATTGCAGGCAGGCCTTCTTGCGCTTGCTGTAGCGACTGGCCTGATAGATGTGCGCCTTCATCCGCACCGCCGTGACCCGGCTCGCTCCCATGGCCTGCGCCAGTGCCAACACCATCATCACTACCAGCGATTTGGGCCTCAGGCCGTGGCCCGCCTTGGTCAGCACCCGTACCCTCTCCTGCGGCTGTGCCACACAGGGGGCTGGCCCTTGAATGGACCCTATCACCACCGCCAGCTCGCGCTCGTTGCCGGCCAGGGAGAAGGCGCAGCTGTAGAGCCGCTCACCCCGGGCGTTGACGATGGAGAGGGCCAGCTCGGCCTCCCGACGGAAGGTGCCGTCGTGGCGCAGCACGATGCGGTAGTCCTGATCGGGAAAACGCCCCAGCTCCAAGCCCTCCCCCAGATAGAGCCGCTCGATGAGCGCCGGGTAGCGGGCCAGCAGCAGCCGATAGTGATCTTCCACCATGGCAGCCCGCTGGCTGACGGTGGAGCTGGCGAAACGATAGGGGCGCATCGGCTTGTCGAGCAGCTCGGGATAGCGGGCGGGCAGATCCCTTAGCGGCTCCGCCAGGAACAGCTCGTACACCTGGGTCAGCTGCGAACGATAGAGCAGACTGCGCAGCACGAACTTGACGCGATTGAAGGTCTTGCGGGCACTCTCCTCGGGGTAGAGGTAGCGGGCCATTTGCTGGGCACAAAAGTGCCCCTGCCGGGACAGATGATCCCAGTCTATTGATTTTGTTGTCATTTTTAATTTCTCGTCTTGCCTGAACAGACGGGATACTAGAAATGAGCGGTCACATTCTCAACAGACCGGAAATACTCTCTTACAACATCGCCACTTTGGCGAAAAATAGTGTCCGTCAGCGCTGGCAATGTGAACAAAACACGGTGGTACGTTGTCCAATGCGGATTTCGCTCAGCAGGGTCTGGCAATGGAAACAGGGCTGGCCACCGCGACCATAGACCTGCAACTGCTGCACGAAATAGCCCGGCTTGCCGTCGGCGCTGGTGAAATCCTTGAGGGTCGTGCCCCCCTGCACGATGGCAGCCGCCAGTACCCGCTTGATCTCGGCCACCAGGGTTCCCAGCCGCTCTGCGCTGATGTTGCCCGCCGCCTGCTTGGGGTGAATGCCGGCGGCATAGAGCGCCTCGTTGGCGTAGATGTTGCCGACCCCCACCACCACGTGGTTGTCCATCAGGAAGGTCTTGATCGGGGTGCTGCGCCCCTTGGCACGCTCCCGCAGATAGTCGGCACTGAACGCATCGGTGAGAGGTTCGGGACCGAGTCTGGCCAGCAGGGCATGGGCCTCTGCCGGTTCGCGAGTCCACAGCAGGGCGCCGAAGCGGCGCGGATCGTTGAGTCGCAGCAGCTTGCCGTTGGCGAGCTCGATATCCACGTGATCGTGCTTCTCGGCCGGGGTGCCGATGTCCAGCACCCGCAGGCTGCCGGACATGCCCAGATGCAGGATGGCGGTGCCAAAATCGGTCTCCAGCAGCAGGTACTTGGCACGGCGACTGACCCTGTGGATGGTGAGGTCCACCAGCTCCTGGATCTCTCCCGGCACCGGCCAGCGCAGGCGGCCGTCCCGCACCACGACCCGGGTGACCTTGATGCCGGTGAGCCAGGGAGAGATGCCCTGACGGCTGACTTCGACTTCCGGTAATTCAGGCATGACGCGCTCCTCGTTGTGGGTGGATCAGGGGGTGGGCCGCAGCAGGCTGCGGTACTGCTCTGGGCTCAGGGTCAGCCAGGTCGAGGGGGGCAGCAGGGCGGCGAACTTGCCGTTGTCCTGATAGAGCGCCACCTCGATGGGATCGCTCTGGCCGGCGACCCAGATCTTGAGGCTGACGGGATTGCCGCGCAGGGCGTCGCCAGGGGGCAGCAACCAGCCCTGCCAGGCTTCGATGTGGGCGGCCAGCTGGTCGCTGTCGAGCCCCAGATCCGGCCCGCTGCGCCAGCCCTGGCCGATGCGTTCTATCTGCCAGCTCGGACCCTGCCAGGTCAACACCACGGCGGCTTCCGGCAGCAGGGGCCGTGACCGCTTGGCACTGTTCTCCTGCTGGGCCTGATCCAGCCGGTGCAACAGGGTAATCACGATCAGCACCGCCACGATGATCACGTTATTCCAGCCTTTGCGGCTCAATTTGAACATGGCAACTCTCCCTTTGAAGCGGCAGTGTACTGAATTGCGGCCATAAAAAAACCCGGCACGAGGCCGGGCTTTTAAGCAAATTCAAGTGATTACTTGATTTTGCCTTCTTTGTAGATCACATGCTGACGAATAACGGGATCAAATTTCTTGATCTCCATTTTTTCGGGCATGGTGCGCTTGTTCTTGGTAGTGGTATAGAAGTGACCAGTACCGGCGCTGGAGTTCAGGCGAATCTTATCGCGAATACCTTTAGCCATGATCTAATTCCTTATACCTTAACGCCGCTGGCACGCAGTTCAGCCAGAACCACTTCAACGCCGCGCTTGTCGATGATACGCATGCCTTTTGCGGATACGCGCAGGCTCACGAAGCGTTTTTCACTCTCAACCCAGAAACGGTGAGTGTGCAGGTTCGGCAGGAAACGACGCTTGGTAGCGTTGTTAGCGTGCGAACGGTTGTTACCAACTGCCGGGCGCTTGCCGGTTACTTGGCATACTCTAGACATGTCAGTCTCTCCAAATCTTACTTCATTGCTCGAGCAAATATCTGCCCCGCTGGCCTTCGATTGCGGGGCAAACAGAAGGCGGCATTTTATACAGCATCCGTGATCAAAGATCAACTAATACAGTGCCAGAGCCCAGTTTATAGCCAACCACGCTCTGCAAAAGAAACCGTGATGCCGTCACCGATCACCAAGTGATCCAGCACTCTGATATCGACCAGGGCCAGTGCGGCCAGGATACGATCCGTGATCTGGCGGTCGGCCCGGCTGGGCTCGGCCACGCCGGACGGGTGATTATGCGCCAGAATCACGGCGGCTGCATTATGTTTGAGCGCGATCTGCACGATTTCTCTGGGCCAGACGCTCGCCGCGTCCAGGGTACCGTAAAAAAGCTCGACGAATTGAATGACCCTGTGCTGGTTATCCAGCAGCAAGAGGGCAAAGACCTCCCGCGGTCTATCCCGCAGCTGGGCCTGCAGATAGTCCCGGGTCAGCCGGGGCGAGGTGAGGGCCTCCCCCCGTTGCAACTGCTCCGCCAGATGGCGTTTGCCCATCTCCAGCACCGCCTGCAGCTGGGCATACTTGGCAGGTCCCAACCCATATGCCTCGCAGAAGACCCGCTGCTCGGCGCCGAGCAGCGCCCTCAGCGATCCGAACTGCTGCAGCAACTGGCGGGAGAGATCCACCGCGCTCAGGCCGTTGACCCCGGTGCGCAGGAAGATCGCCAGCAACTCCGCATCGGACAACGTCCCGGCTCCCCGCCGCAGCAGCTTCTCTCTGGGTCGCTCGTCCTCGGGCCACTCCTTGATGCTCATTTGTCTCTCCTCGCAGGGGCTGAGGAAAAACATAGCAAAAAATCGCGGGAGCCCGAGCACAACTCCCCCATGTCAGCCTCTGTCGTCATCCCCAGCCTGTGGTATCTTAGCCGACCAGTTGAACCGCAAGAGATGGTGCAGATGAGATTGGCCGATAAACGCATCCTGTTGGGTGTCAGTGGTGGCATCGCCGCCTACAAGAGTGCCGAGCTGGTACGCCGCCTGAAGGATCAGGGGGCCGAGGTGCGGGTGGTCATGACCCGCTCCGCCAAGGAGTTCATCACCCCGCTGACCCTGCAGGCCGTCTCCGGTCATCCGGTCGCCGACAGCCTGCTGGATCCGGCCGCCGAGGCGGGCATGGGCCACATCGAACTGGCCAAATGGGCCGATCTGGTGCTGATCGCCCCCGCCAGCGCCAACCTGATGGCTCGCATGGCCGCCGGCATGGCGGACGAGCTGCTGACCACCCTCTGTCTGGCCACCCCGGCAGCCGTGGCGCTGGCCCCGGCCATGAACCAGCAGATGTATCGCAACGCCGCCACCCAGGCCAACCTGGATACGCTGGCCAGCCGCGGCATCCTGCTGTGGGGGCCGGATTCCGGCAGCCAGGCCTGCGGCGACGTGGGTCCGGGCAGGATGCTGGATCCCCTCGAGCTGGTGGAGCGCTGCTGCCAGCAGCTCGCCGCCGAGCCCCTGCTGGCCGGCGTCCGGCTGCTGCTCACCGCCGGCCCGACCCGGGAGGCACTGGATCCGGTGCGCTACATCAGCAACCACAGCTCCGGCAAGATGGGCTACGCCATCGCCCGCGCCGCCCGTGAGGCAGGCGCCGAGGTGACCCTGGTGAGTGGCCCGGTCGCTCTGGCCACGCCGCAAGGGGTGGTGCGCGTCGATGTGGAGAGCGCCCAGCAGATGCATCAGGCCGTCATGAGCCGGGTGAGCGAGTGCGATCTCTTCATCGGCTGCGCCGCCGTGGCGGATTATCGCCCCGAGCAGGTAGCCGAGCAGAAGATCAAGAAGCGTGTCGACAGCGATCAGATGCAGCTGACCCTGGTCAAGAACCCGGACATCATCGCCGCCGTGGGAGCATTACCAGACAAGCCCTACACCGTTGGATTTGCCGCCGAAACCGTGGATGTGGAACAATACGCCCTCGACAAACTGCGACGCAAACGGCTGGACATGATCGCCGCCAACGACGTATCCCGCGCGGGCCAGGGGTTCAATGCCGATGACAATGCCCTGACCGTGTTCTGGCAAGGGGGTCAAGCCCCGCTGCCACTTGCCGATAAGCTGACACTGGCCCGTCATCTCATCGCCTTGATTGCGCGTCATTATCGCTCCTGAGCAACGACGCCAAGCGATCCGATCGCCTTTCGCGATCCCGACAAACCGATTCAGCGGACGTTGACACTGCCTGTGTCAGCGCCAGCAGCAGAATTCACTGAGCCATTCGATCGCCGCAGTGCGATCTCATTGAAAAGCGATTCATGAACACACAAATTGAACTCAAAATCCTGGATGCCCGCATCGGCACCGACTTCCCGCTGCCTGCCTATGCCACACCGGGTTCCGCCGGCATGGATCTGCGCGCCCTGCTGGACGCGCCGCTGACCCTGGCCCCCGGCGATACCACCCTGGTGCCTACCGGCCTGGCCATTCATATCCAGGATCCGGGTCTGTGCGCCACCATCCTGCCCCGCTCCGGCCTCGGCCATAAGCACGGCATCGTGCTCGGCAACCTGGTCGGCCTCATCGACTCCGACTATCAGGGTCAATTGATGGTCTCGGTCTGGAACCGCGGCAACGACAGCTTCACCATGCAACCCGGCGAGCGCATCGCCCAGCTGGTGATCCTGCCGGTGGTTCAGGCCAGCTTCCAGCTGGTCGACGAGTTCAATCAGAGCGAACGGGGTGAAGGCGGGTTTGGTTCTTCTGGTCGCCAATAACAAGACCACACAGCCCCCTCGGGCCTGTGCCTAATAACGGAATCAAGCCATTGTTTTTTTAGGGGAATCCATGGCAAGCAGTAACCAGAAACAGAGTCGGCGCGATCAAATCCTGCAGGCACTCGCCCATATGCTGGAAACCAGCCCGGGCCAGCGCATCACCACGGCCCGCCTCGCGGCCGAGGTGGGTGTCTCCGAGGCGGCCCTCTATCGGCACTTTCCCAGCAAGGCGCGGATGTTCGAGGGGCTGATCGACTTTATCGAGGATTCCCTGCTGTCACGGGTCAACCTGATCATGGCCGAAGAGAAGGACACCATGGCCCGCTGCCACCACATACTGCAGCTGCTCCTGGTGTTCGCCGAGCGCAATCCCGGCATCACCCGCATCCTCAACGGCGACGCCCTGCTGGGTGAGCACGACCGGCTGCGGGATCGCATCAGCGCGCTGTTCGACAAGCTGGAAACCCAGCTCAAGCAGGCACTGCGGGAGAAGCGGCTGCGGGAAGGCCAGGGCTTCCAGCTCGACGAGACCATGCTGGCCAATCTGCTGCTGGCCTATGCCGAGGGGCGGATCAGCCAGTTTGTCCGATCCGAGTTCAAACTCAAGCCCACCGCCGGCTTTGAAGATCAGTGGCAATTCATGCGCAGCCAACTGCTGCAGAGCTGAGCCATACTGGTTGTGCGAAGCGGGAGGCCTTGGCCTCCCTTGTTTTTTGTGGCACAACATAAGCACCAGATGCGACCCAAGTTGTCGCGCTCCGGTGTTAGATTCATCCGCCATAAACCTTTACACCAACAGGAAATTCTATGGAACCCGAGATCATCACAGACGCGCAGACCTGGCTGGTCAACAACCAGGGGCTGATCATCGAGTACGCGGTCAACATCGCCGCCGCCCTGCTCACCCTGCTGGTCGGTTACATCGCAGCCAATATCATCAGTGGCGGCGTGACCAAGGTCATGCAGGCCCGCAAGCTGGACACCACGGTCACCCACTTCATCGGCAGCATCCTCAAGTACACCATACTGGTGTTCGTGGTGATCGCGGCGCTGGGCCGGGTCGGGGTGCAGACCGCCTCCTTCGTCGCCATCATCGGTGCCGCCGGTCTGGCCATCGGTCTGGCACTGCAGGGCTCGCTCTCCAACTTCGCCGCCGGTTTCCTGCTGATCATCTTCCGTCCCATCAAGGCCGGTGAGTTCATCGAAGTGGCGGGTACCAATGGCGTGGTGCAGTCCGTACAGCTGTTCACCACCACCCTCTCGTCCGCCGACAACAAGATGGTGGTCGTCCCCAACTCCGCCATCCTCAACGGCACCATCGTCAACTACTCCCGCATGGAGACCCGTCGGGTCGACATGACCTTCGGCATCGGCTACGGCTCGGATCTGCGCAAGGCCAAGCAGATCCTGGAGCGTCTGGTGAGTGAAGAGCCGCGCATCCTGAAGGATCCGGCCGTTACCATCGCCGTCGCCGCCCTGGCCGACTCCTCGGTCAACATCGTGGTGCGCCCCTGGGTCAAGACCGCCGATTACTGGGGTGTCTGGTTCGATTTCCACGAGCAGGTGAAGCTGGCCTTCGATGCCGAAGGTATCGAAATCCCCTTCCCGCAGATGGTCATGCACATGCAAAAGAACCAGGCCTGAGCACAGCCCTGATGACCACAATGCCAGCCTCCGGGCTGGCATTATCATTTCCGGGCCATACAAAAACCGGCCACCCGGGCCGGTCTCTCGTTCACCTCGTTACGTCACTCAAGGCCGAACTCGGCATCCCCTTCAAGAGCCATGCTCAGGCCAGCTTGCGTGCCACCCGGTTGAGCAGTGGCTGCACCAGCACATAGCCTCCCAGTACGGCTCCCATCACCGCCAGTACCCGCATCTCGAGGGTCGGGGCGGCCGTGGTCATCGCCAGGGTCAGCAGGCCGATGAGGCCGGTGGCGATCAGGCTCAGGGCAAACAGGGACAATACGCGTTTCATGTCGATCTCCTCGTTCCAACACTGTGGCCATCCCTGGGAGAATCGTCCATCCGGGCAGATCATAACCGGCTCCGGACGGCGCAAATTTGCGTTTGCGCATAAAACAGGCGAAAAGATGTGCTGGCAGGGCCTCTTCAAGGGCGCGGATCCCATGACCGCAAACGGGTGAACTTGAAAGCCTTTTCGCCACAACCAAGACGGGAGAAGCATGCGCAAACGCAAGATCCCGGCGACGTTGCTGGCTCATAATCCCAGCGTTTTGGTTGTAAACTCCCTCGATGGCAGACAATTGGTAATGCTCTGTTACACGGGCCGCACACAGAGCCCGGTATAATGCTCGAACAATAAGGTTTGGCGGGAGCCTTGCCTGCAAGGTTCAAACACAACTTGGAATCTCAGGAATCCTATGAAAAACATCAATCCAACCCAGACCAAGGCCTGGCAGGCTTTGGAAACCCACTTCGCGGCCCATAAAGAGATGCGTCTCAAGGATCTGTTCGCACAGGATCCCAAACGTTTCGACAGGTTCTCCCTCACCTTCGGTGGCGACATCCTGGTCGACTACTCCAAGAACCTGATCACCGGGGAGACCCTCACCCTGCTGCTCGCGCTGGCCGAGGAGACCGACCTGCGCGGCGCCATCGACGCCATGTTCAACGGCGACAAGATCAACATGACCGAAGGCCGCGCCGTGCTGCACACCGCCCTGCGCAACCGCTCGGATCGCCCCATCGAAGTGGATGGCAAGGATGTGATGCCGGAGGTGAACGCCGTCCTGGCCAAGATGAAGGGCTTCTGCGAGAAGGTCATCGGTGGCGAGTGGAAGGGTTATACCGGCAAGACCATCCAGCACGTGGTCAACATCGGCATCGGTGGTTCGGATCTCGGCCCCGTGATGATCACCGAGGCGCTGCGCCCCTACAAGAATCACCTGCAGATGCATTTTGTCTCCAACGTCGATGGCACCCATATCGCCGAGACGCTGAAGAAGATCGACCCGGAAACCACCCTGTTCCTGGTGGCCTCCAAGACCTTCACCACCCAGGAGACCATGACCAACGCCCTGACCGCCCGTGACTGGTTCATCCAGTTAGCCGGTGACAAGGCCCACGTCGCCAAGCACTTCGCGGCGCTCTCCACCAACGGCAAGGCCGTGGCCGAATTCGGCATCGACACCGACAACATGTTCGAGTTCTGGGACTGGGTCGGCGGTCGTTACTCCTCCTGGTCCGCCATCGGCATGCCCATCGCACTGTCTCTTGGCTTCGAGCACTTCGAGGCCCTGCTGCAAGGCGCCTTCGAGATGGACATGCATTTCGCCACCACCGCCTTCGAGCAGAACGTACCGGTGCTGCTGGCGCTCATCGGCCTCTGGTACAACAACTTCCACGGTGCCGAGTCCGAAGCCATCCTGCCCTACGATCAGTACATGCACCGCTTCCCCGCCTACTTCCAGCAGGGCAACATGGAGTCCAACGGCAAGTTCACCGATCGCAACGGCAACAAGGTGAACTACCAGACCGGCCCCATCATCTGGGGTGAGCCGGGCACCAACGGCCAGCACGCCTTCTACCAGCTGATCCACCAGGGTACCAAGCTGATCCCCTGCGACTTCCTGGCGCCGGCCATCAGTCACAACCCCATCGGTGATCACCATCCGAAACTGCTGGCGAACTTCTTCGCCCAGACCGAGGCCCTGGCCTTCGGCAAGAGCAAGGAAGAGGTCGAAGCCGAGTTCCTGGCGGCTGGCAAGACGCTGGAGCAGGTGCAGGATCTGGTGCCGTTCAAGGTGTTCGAAGGCAACCGCCCCACCAACAGCATCCTGTTCAAGAGCCTGACCCCGAAGACCCTGGGTGCCCTGATCGCCATGTACGAGCACAAGATCTTCGTGCAGGGCGCCATCCTGAACATCTTCAGCTTCGATCAGTGGGGCGTGGAACTGGGCAAGCAGCTGGCCAACAAGATACTGCCGGAGCTCAACACGGACGCGGCCGTCACCAGCCACGACGGCTCCACCAATGGTCTCATCAACACCTGGAAAGCCTGGAAAGCCTGAGCTCTCCAAGCTTCCTGAATGCAAAAGCCCCGCTCAATGAGCGGGGCTTTTTATTGCCGGTCACATCGCCAGCAACCAATCTGACGGCTTGCACAATTCGGACATCCAGCCAGGTGTCTAAGCCAGCCGGTAACGGGGATCGTCATCCCCGCCCCTCCTCATGCCTGTCCGTTAAGACTTAACCACCGACGGCGATACGCTTCATGTCTTTCATGTAGCCGCGCAGGGTCTGGCCGATCGCTTCGATGGGGTGATTGCGGGTCGCCTCGTTGGCGGCCAGCAGGGCCAGGTTGTCCACGGCCTTGCTCTCGGCACGGCCACTGCCCAGATCGCCCGTCTGCAGGGTCGGCATGAAATGCTCACGCAGCAACGGCACGGCGGCATTGGCGAACAGGTAGTTACCGTATTCGGCGGTATCGGAGATCACCACGTTCATCTCGTACAGGCGCTTGCGGGCGACGGTGTTGGCGATGAGCGGCAACTCGTGCAGGGATTCGTAATAGGCGGATTCTTCGTAGATGCCGGAGGCCACCATGGTCTCGAACGCCAGCTCCACACCCGCCTTGACCATGGCTACCATGACCACGCCGTTGTCGAAGTACTCCTGCTCGGCAATCTTGCCGGCATAGGCCGGGGCATTCTCGAAGGCAGACTTGCCGGTCTCCTCGCGCCAGCCGAACAGCTTGGCATCGTCTTCGGCCCAGTCAGCCATCATGCCGCGGGAGAACTCGCCGGCGATGATGTCGTCCATGTGCTTCTCGAACAGCGGGCGCATCAGGGTGCGCAGCTGCTCGGACAGCTCGAAGGCGCGCAGTTTGGCCGGGTTGGAGAGGCGGTCCATCATCAGGCTGATACCACCCTGCTTCAGGGCTTCGGTGATGGTCTCCCAGCCGAACTGGATCAGCTTGCCGGCATAGGCCGGGTCTGTGCCCTCGGCGACCAGCTTGTCGTAGCACAGCAGGGAGCCGGCCTGCAGCATGCCGCACAGTATGGTCTGCTCGCCCATCAGGTCGGATTTCACTTCCGCCACGAAGGAGGATTCCAGCACGCCAGCACGGTCGCCGCCGGTGGCGGAGGCCCACGCCTTGGCGATGGCCATGCCCTCGCCCTGGGGATCGTTCTCCGGGTGCACCGCAATCAGGGTCGGTACGCCGAAGCCACGCTTGTACTCTTCACGCACCTCGGTACCCGGGCACTTGGGCGCCACCATGACGACGGTGATGTCGGCACGGATCTGCTGACCCTCTTCCACCACGTTGAAGCCGTGGGAGTAGCCCAGAGCGGCCCCCTGCTTCATCAGCGGCATCACGGTTTTGACTACGTCGGAGTGCTGCTTGTCCGGGGTCAGGTTCAGCACCAGATCGGCGGTAGGGATCAGATCCTCATAGGTGCCGACCACGAAGCCGTTGTCGGTGGCTTTCTGCCAGGAGGCACGCTTCTCGGTGATGGCCGCCTTGCGCAGGGCATAGGAGATGTCCAGCCCGGAGTCGCGCATGTTCAGACCCTGGTTCAGACCCTGGGCGCCACAGCCCACAATCACCACCTTCTTGCCCTTGAGCACCGCACAACCGTCAGCGAACTCCTCGCGCAGCATGAAACGACACTTGCCCAGCTGGGCCAACTGCTGACGCAGGTTCAGGGTGTTGAAATAATTAGCCATGGTGATTGCTCCGTTCGATTGATTCCATGCCGGATGACGGCGTTGTCGGACCCACTATAGCGCGGGACACTTATTGCCTGAACTGATATATTCGAAACAGTACGTTGCAATAAATGAAAGGCTATCCGGCCCCATATCCCCCTCTTTTCGTCGATATCAGCAGGCGAGTTGGCCCGTAGCAATCGATTTGGCGCTCGCGCCGCAGCAGGAAATGAAAGATGGATCTTCGCAATCTCGAACTGTTTCTCCACCTTGCCGACTCCCTCCATTTCGGCAAGAGCGCCGATGCCATGGCGGTCAGCCCCTCCACCCTGAGTCGCGCCATCCAGCGGCTGGAGCAGGAGACGGGCTGCATCTTGTTCGAGCGGGACAACCGCAGCGTGCGCCTCACCCCGGCCGGCGAGAAGCTGCGGGAGTTCGGCGGCAGCCTGCTGCAGGAGTGGCGCCGACTCAAGCAGGAGATCAAGCGTAGCGACGAGCCATTGCAGGGGCGGCTGCGCGTGTTCTGCTCGGTCACCGCCAGCTACTTCCTGCTACCCGAGGTGCTGGAGCGCTTTCGCCGTCGTTACCCTCAGCTCGAGATCAAGCTCGAGACCGGCGACCCAGCGCTGGCGGTGGACAAGATCCTGGCTGACGAGGCCGATCTCGCCATCGCCGCCCGCCCCGATGCCCTCTCCGCCAAGCTGGAGTTCGCCAGCCTGCAACAGGTCCCTCTGGTGTTTATCGCCCCGAAGAGCACGCCTCCCGCCCACTGGTACCACAATGGCGCACCGGACTGGGAGCGCATGCCCCTCATCCTCTCCGAGCAGGGACTGGCGCGAAAGCGCTGCGATCAGTGGCTGCGCAACAAGGGGATCTCCCCCAACATCTATGCCGAGGTCGCGGGAAACGAGGGGATCGTCGCCATGGTGGCGCTCGGCTTCGGCGTGGGTCTGGTGCCCGCGGCGGTGATCGATCACAGCCCCATGGGAGACAAGGTGCGCATCGTCGAACCCAAGCCGGCGCTCAAGCCGTTCGATGTGGGCATTGCCGTGCTCAAGAAGCGGCTGGAGGAGCCGCTGATCCGCGCCTTCTGGGACACGGCCCGCGGTCAGGGAGGGCGTTGAGCCCTGGGTGGCTCATTTACGCCACAATGCCAGTGTCAAATGTGCCAGTAGGAATGCAAGCCGGAAGAGGGGAGACTCCACCGCTGATCATCGTCATTGGAAAAGGAGTCCGCCATGCAGCATCTTGTCGAGATCAAGGGTTCTCACCTGTTTGAAGAGTACCTTCACAGCCTGGGGGTCAGCCGCTGCAAGCTCGACAGCGAGCAGGAGATCTACCTGCAGGATCGCCATCTGGCCACGATACGGCGCATCCAGGGAGAGTTGAGGTTTTATCTGCGTGCCAGCGCCCTGGCCCGGTCGTGATCCGCAATCGGTCACAGTAAGCATCCATAAAGCGTATTAGACTGGCACCATCCGTCACCCTCGCCTCGAGGGTCGCCATCAGGAGTGTCCATGAAACCAAGCGGCCTGGACCGGCTCTTCAAACCCCAATCCATCGCCGTCATCGGTGCCTCCAGCGATCCACAAAAGGCAGGCCAGGTGGTGATACGCCACCTGCTGGCAGGCCAGTTCAAGGGCCCCATCTTGCCGGTCAGCCCCCATAGCCAGGCCGTTGCCGGCGTACTCGCCTATCCCGATATCGAGAGCCTGCCTCTCTCGCCGGATCTCGCCATCGTCTGCACCAAACGCGAACGGGTACTCGGGATCATCGAGGCGCTCGGCAAAAAGGGAACGGGAGCAGCCATCATTCTGGCCGCCCAGTTCACCCCCGAGGAGCGCCTGCAGTTGCAGCGGCTCTGCCGCCAGTACGGCATCCGCCTGCTCGGCCCCAACAGCATGGGCATGCTGTTGCCGGGCCAGGGCATCAACGCCAGCTTTTCCCCCATCGCCGCCACCCCGGGCCAGGTCGCATTTCTGTCTCAGTCCGCGGCGGTCAGCACCACCATCCTCGACTGGGCCAAGCAGCGTGAACTCGGCTTCTCGGCCTTCGTTTCGCTGGGGGATCACTGCGACATCGACTTCGGCCAGCTGCTGGATCAGCTCTCCCGTGACGGCACGACCCGCGCCATCCTGATCTACATGGACAAGCTGCACGACGCCCGTCACTTCCTCTCGGCGGCCCGGGCCGCCTCCCGCAACAA
This sequence comes from Aeromonas sp. NJAU223, assembly GCF_051125555.1. Lineage (NCBI taxonomy): Bacteria > Pseudomonadati > Pseudomonadota > Gammaproteobacteria > Aeromonadales > Aeromonadaceae > Aeromonas > Aeromonas sp. NJAU223. The sequence goes on from NZ_CP144204.1 coordinate 4,425,553, forward strand.
GCCTATCCTGGTGCTCAAGAGCGGCCGCCACGATCCGGCAAACGGCCTCGACAACGTCTATGACGCCGCTATCCGCCGGGCCGGCATGCTGCGGGTGCGCGACACCCACGAACTGTTCGCCACCGTCGAGACCCTGAGCCACTCCCTGACCCTCAAAGGGGAGCGGCTCGCCATCCTTTCCAATGGTCGCGGCCTCGCCAACATGGCCGCCGACGTGCTGCTGGAACGGGGTGGCAAGCTTGCCATGGCGCCGCTCGATATCGGCAGTGACGCCGACATCGAGGCGTATCGCAACGCCCTGGACGAGCTGCTGCAAGGGGACAAGGCCGATGCCATCCTGCTGATCCACGCCCCGTCCCTGACCGCCCGCGGGATGACCCTGGCGGATCACCTGATCGACTTCATCAAGCAGCACCCCAGGGCCAGGCGTTTCAATATCCTCACCAACTGGGCGGGGGAGTACTCGGCCCAGGAAGGGCGCCGCCTGTTCAATGAGGCGGGCATCCCCACCTACCGAACCCCGGAGAGCGCGGTCGCCGCCTTCATGCACATGGTGGAATACCGTCGCAATCAGAAGCAGCTGATGGAGACGCCGGCGTCACTGCAAGGAGACAGGCTCGATGTCCAGCGTTGCCAGCAGCTGATCCGCCAGGCGCAGGATCGCAAACAACTCGTGCTCGATACTCACCTGACGCAACCCATCATGCAGGCTGCCGGTCTCGCCACCCTGCCGACCTGGATCGTCTCGGATGCCAGCGAGGCAGCCCTGACGGCGGAACAGATAGGCTACCCGGTGGCGGTGAAGCTGCGCTCACCGGATATCGCCCACAAGTCGGAAGTGCATGGCGTCATGCTCAACCTGCGTACCTCGGCCGAGGTGGCCCAGGCGGCAGATGCCATCCTGGACCGGGTACGCCAGCACGACCCCGGGGCACGCATCGAAGGCCTGCTGGTGCAGCGCATGGCGCGTCGTAGCGGTGGCCTGGAGCTGCGTATCCGCCTGCAACAGGATCCCGTGTTCGGCCCCGTCATCCTGCTCGGAGAATCCGGCGCCGAGCCTCACCAGATGGTGGCAGCCCTGCCGCCACTGAACCAGGCGCTCGCTCGCTACCAGATCATCGGCGCCCTCAAGAGCGGCAAGATCCGCGAGCAGGCCAGCCCGGTGCGGCTCGACATCAACGCCCTGAGCCAGGTGCTGTGCCAGCTGTCGGAGCTGCTGCTCGCCTTCCCCGAAATCCAGGAGCTGGACCTGCATCCGCTGCAGGCCAGTGGCGAGGAGATGGTGATCCTGGATGCGAGACTGGTGCTGATGGAGAAGGGCCAACAAGCGCTGCCGCTGGCCATTCGCCCCTATCCTACCGAGCTGGAAGAGGGGGCCTGGCTCAAGGACCAGAGCCATGTCTTGCTGCGCCCCATCCGCCCGGAAGACGAACCCGCTCACAAGGCGTTCGTGCTTCAGGTCTCCGATGAGGATAGATACAAGCGCTTCTTCGCCGACGTGGGGGAACTGGGTCATGAAGAGCTGGCCCGCATGACCCAGATCGATTACGACCGGGAGATGGCCTTCGTCGCCGTCGGTCAGGATGGCGCCTTCGATCAGCAGATCCTGGGAGTGGTCAGGGCCATCTCCACGCCGGATCTCGCCGATGCGGAGTTCGCCATTCTGGTGCGCTCCGACTTGAAGGGAATGGGGCTCGGCAAGCTGATGATGGAGAAGATCGCCCGCTACGCTCGCGAGCGCGGCATAGGCCAACTCTCCGGCATGACCATGCCGAGCAATCGCGGCATGATCAACCTGGCCAAGCGGCTGGGATTCCAGATCGATATCCAGCTGGAAGATGGGGTAGTGAATATGCTGCTGCCCTGCGGGGAACAGAGCCGACATGATCGGTAAATAGCGAAGAGGCAGGGGTTTATAGCGTAAAAATGATAAATATCAGCCAATAAAAAAGCCCGCTCAGATGAGCGGGCTTCTTCTAATTGGGTGCCTGGCAGTGTCCTACTCTCGCATGGCGAATGCCACACTACCATCGGCGCTACCGCGTTTCACTTCTGAGTTCGGCATGGGATCAGGTGGTTCCACGGCGCTATGGCCGCCAGGCAAATTCTTAATCTAGAAAGCTGACGTGAATAACGATGTCGCTCTTGGCTCGTCGCTATCACTGAATTTGAGTAGTTCATGCACTTGCTACAAGGCCAGAAACACTTCTTGGGTGTTGTATGGTTAAGCCTCACGGGTAATTAGTATGGGTTAGCTCAACACGTCGCCGCGCTTACACACCCCACCTATCAACGTTGTGGTCTCCAACGGCCCTTTAGGACCCTCAAGGGGTCAGGGATGACTCATCTCAGGGCTCGCTTCCCGCTTAGATGCTTTCAGCGGTTATCGATTCCGAACTTAGCTACCGGGCAGTGCCACTGGCGTGACAACCCGAACACCAGAGGTTCGTTCACTCCGGTCCTCTCGTACTAGGAGCAACTCCCTTCAATCATCCAACGCCCACGGCAGATAGGGACCGAACTGTCTCACGACGTTCTGAACCCAGCTCGCGTACCACTTTAAATGGCGAACAGCCATACCCTTGGGACCGACTTCAGCCCCAGGATGTGATGAGCCGACATCGAGGTGCCAAACACCGCCGTCGATATGAACTCTTGGGCGGTATCAGCCTGTTATCCCCGGAGTACCTTTTATCCGTTGAGCGATGGCCCTTCCATTCAGAACCACCGGATCACTATGACCTACTTTCGTACCTGCTCGACCTGTCCGTCTCGCAGTTAAGCTGGCTTATGCCATTGCACTAACCTCCTGATGTCCGACCAGGATTAGCCAACCTTCGTGCTCCTCCGTTACTCTTTGGGAGGAGACCGCCCCAGTCAAACTACCCACCAGGCACTGTCCGCGAGCCCGATTCAGGGCCCTGCGTTAGAACATCAAACATACAAGGGTGGTATTTCAAGGACGGCTCCACGACAACTGGCGTCATCGCTTCAAAGCCTCCCACCTATCCTACACATGTAGGTTCAATGTTCAGTGCCAAGCTGTAGTAAAGGTTCACGGGGTCTTTCCGTCTAGCCGCGGGTACACCGCATCTTCACGGCGAATTCGATTTCACTGAGTCTCGGGTGGAGACAGCATGGCCATGGTTACACCATTCGTGCAGGTCGGAACTTACCCGACAAGGAATTTCGCTACCTTAGGACCGTTATAGTTACGGCCGCCGTTTACCGGGGCTTCGATCAAGAGCTTCGCTTGCGCTAACCCCATCAATTAACCTTCCGGCACCGGGCAGGTGTCACACCCTATACGTCCACTTTCGTGTTTGCAGAGTGCTGTGTTTTTGATAAACAGTCCCAGCCATCTGGTCACTGCGACTCCCGACAGCTCCATCCGCAAGGGACTTCACCATCAAGAGCGAACCTTCTCCCGAAGTTACGGTTCTATTTTGCCTAGTTCCTTCACCCGAGTTCTCTCAAGCGCCTTGGTATTCTCTACCCGACCACCTGTGTCGGTTTGGGGTACGATGACTTGTAATCTGAAGCTTAGAGGCTTTTCCTGGAAGCAGGGCATCAATGGCTTCCGCACCGTAGTGCGTTCGTCTCGTGTCTCAGTGTTGTGTCTCCGGATTTGCCTAGAAACACCACCTACGCACTTTCACCAGGACAACCGTCGCCTGGCCCACCTAGCCTTCTCCGTCCCCCCATCGCAATTACAAGTCGTGCAGGAATATTAACCTGCTTCCCATCGATTACGCCTTTCGGCCTCACCTTAGGGGTCGACTCACCCTGCCCCGATTAACGTTGGACAGGAACCCTTGGTCTTCCGGCGAGGAGGCTTTTCACCCCCTTTATCGTTACTTACGTCAGCATTCGCACTTCTGATATCTCCAGCATGCCTCTCGACACACCTTCGCAGACTTACAGAACGCTCCCCTACCACTCACGCTTAGCGTGAATCCGCGGCTTCGGTGCCTGGTTTGAGCCCCGTTACATCTTCCGCGCAGGCCGACTCGACTAGTGAGCTATTACGCTTTCTTTAAATGATGGCTGCTTCTAAGCCAACATCCTAGCTGTCTGAGCCTTCCCACATCGTTTCCCACTTAACCAGAACTTTGGGACCTTAGCCGGCGGTCTGGGTTGTTTCCCTCTTCACGACGGACGTTAGCACCCGCCGTGTGTCTCCCGGATATTACTTACTGGTATTCGGAGTTTGCATGGGGTTGGTAAGTCGGGATGACCCCCTAGCCCAAACAGTGCTCTACCCCCAGTAGTATTCGTCCGAGGCGCTACCTAAATAGCTTTCGGGGAGAACCAGCTATCTCCGAGTTTGATTGGCCTTTCACCCCCAGCCACAGGTCATCCCCTAACTTTGCAACGTTAGTGGGTTCGGTCCTCCAGTTGATGTTACTCAACCTTCAACCTGCCCATGGCTAGATCACCCGGTTTCG
>NZ_CP144204.1:4435000-4480000 GCF_051125555.1 Aeromonas sp. NJAU223
GCTCTATCTCGGTGAATACCTTGGCAAGCTCCGGCAGTTTGCTCAGGTTGCCCCACAGGGTCTGATGCAGACGCAGGGTGATGTCGGCATCTTCCGCCGCGTAGGGGGCCGCCTGCTCCAGTTCGATCTGGTTGAAGGTAAGCTGCTTGGCCCCCTTGCCGGCGATCTCCTCGAAGGAGATGGTCTCCACGCCGAGGTACTTGCTGGCCAGGGAATCCATGTCGTGACGGCTGGCGGTGGAGTTCAGCACATAGGACTCGAGCATGGTATCAAACGCGATCCCCTGCAGATCGATGCCGTGATTCTTCAGCACGTTGCGATCGTACTTGAGATTCTGGCCAACCTTTAGCAGCGAAGGGTCTTCCAGCAGCGGCTTGAGCTTGCCGAGCACCAGCGCTTCGCTCAGCTGGGCCGGCGCGCCCAGGTAGTCGTGGCCGAACGGCACATAGGCGGCCTTGCCCGGTTCGATGGCGAACGACACGCCAACCACCCGCGCCTCCATGTAATCCAGACTGGTGGTCTCGGTGTCGAAGGCAAACAGCGGGGCAGCCTTGAGGCGCGCCAGCCACTCATCGAACTCGGCTTCGTCCAGAATGCAGCGATAGTCGGTCTCGATGGTCGCGGCTGGGGCAGCCTCTTCATCCACCGACTCCTGGCCGGCACTCGCACTGGCCCCCTCATCACCGGACTCCAGCTCCTTGATCAGGTTGCGCAGCTCGTATTCGCGGTAGACCGCCAGCAGGGACTCCTTGTCGATGGGGCCCAGTTGCAGTTGCTCCAGTTGCTGCTCCAGCTCGACGTCGGTCTTGATGGTCGCCAGCAGATAGGAGAGGCGGACCTGTTCCTCCTGCTCGCGGAACTTGTCCGCAAATGCCTTGGAACCGCGAAAGCCCAGCGCCGCCACCTTGTCCAGATTGGCGGCGATCTCGTCAATGCTGCCTATCCCCTGCAGCAGGGCCAGGGCCGTCTTCTCCCCCACCCCCGTCATGCCGGGAATGTTGTCCACCTTGTCCCCCATCAGGGCCAGGTAATCGATGATGAGCTCGGGCGGCACGCCGAACTTCTCGATCACCCCTTCCCGATCCGTGGTCACGTCCTTCATGGTGTCGATCAGGGTGACATGGTCGGAGACCAGCTGCGCCATGTCCTTGTCCCCGGTGCTGATGAGCACCGGCAGCTTCTTCTCGGTGGCCTGACGGGCCAGGGTGCCGATCACGTCGTCCGCTTCGACCCCTTCCACCATCAGGAAGGGGAAGCCCATGGCCTTGATCATCTGGTGGATGGGGGCGACCTGGCTGCGCAGATCGTCCGGCATGCTGGCACGGGTCGCCTTGTATTCGGGGTAGATGTCGTCGCGGAAGGTCTTGCCCTTGGCGTCGAACACCACGGCCACGTGGCTATCGGGATATTGCTTGCGCAGGCTGCGCATCATGTTCGCCATCACCCGGACGGCGCCGCTTGGCAACCCGGTCGATGTGCGCAGATCGGCCTGCTGGGAGGCGAAGAAGGCGCGATAGAGGTAAGAAGAGCCGTCGACCAGGATGAGGGGATTGCTAGAGGCCATGAAAATAGTCCTGCCAAGAATAAACAGTCGCTAGGATGCCACAGGGCCCGCGGCACACCAAGGGGCGTACAAGCATGCTTTCGGGTCGGGCGCGAGCACTTTTTCTGTGGATAACTCTGTGTTCAAAATTGCAGGCTCGCCGTTCCCACAGTGATCAAGCTGTGAAAAAAAAACAAAAACACAATTAAAACAATGACATGAAATCACACATCGAGAGCATCATTTCGTTAAGATGATCTCGATCAATGTGGAAAAAATTTCAAGGGGGTCAGTACGGCAGGATCCAAAACGAAACAATCCTAGCACAGCGGGATGACTTGACCAGCGAGAGGCAAGGGATAACCATACAAAAAACCAACAATCTACCCTGGCTCACATTTTCATCAATAAAGGAGTTCACCATGAAAAAAGTGGCAGTGATCTTGAGTGGCTGCGGCGTCTTCGACGGGAGCGAGATCCATGAGGCCGTCATCAGCCTGCTGGCGCTGGCCCGCCAGGGGGCCCAGGTCCAGTGCTTCGCGCCGAACATCCCCCAGTTGCATGTCATCAACCACCTGACCGGCGAGGTGAGCGAAGGGGAGAGCCGCAACGTGCTGGTCGAGGCGGCCCGCATCTGCCGTGGGCAGATCAAGGATGTGGCCGAGCTGGATGCGGCGGACTATGACGCCCTGCTGGTACCGGGTGGCTTCGGCGCCGCCAAGAATCTGTGCGATCTCGCCATCCAGGGGGCGGACTGCCGGATCCAGCCGGACGTGCTCAAGGCCTGCCAGAGCTTCGCCAGGGCCCGCAAGCCTGCGGCCTATATCTGCATAGCGCCAGCCATGATCCCGCTCATCTACGGGGCCGGCACCCTGGCCACCATCGGCCACGACGCGGGCACCGCCGGTGCCATCGAGGCCATGGGTGGCAAGCATCTCGCCTGCCCGGTCAGCGAGTTCGTGGTGGACGAGACCCACAAGGTAATCTCGACCCCCGCCTACATGCTGGCCCAGAACATAGTGGAGGCCGCCGATGGCATCGAGAAGACGGTCAAGCGGCTGCTGACCCTGTAACCGCTCACCCCGCGACAGTCTGTCATAAAACAAAAAGGCCGCTCATGAAGCGGCCTTTTTCGTGTTTGTCAGCAGAAACTGCCAGATTAGATGGCTTCGCCCATCTGATCCATCTTGCCCAGCAGGGCGCGCAGACGCTCTTGCCATGCAACATGCTCGTTGCGCAGCTGATGGTTCTCGTCTTGCAGCTTGCTGTTCTGCTCTTTCAGCTCGTCCAGCTCCATCTTCAGCAGGGAGATGTTGTCGACGGCGGATTGGACTTTGGATTCGAGTTGCTCAAGGACTTCTAGTGACATATGTGCATACCTGTTTGTTCAATTGCGATGCCCCGACGCGGGCGATTCAAGCGCGTGAGATGAGCATACCCCGATGCGCTCGGCACAAACAAGACGGCGCGCCGGAAAATGCGCCCTCCATCCCCGTATTGCCTAAATATGCGTCTGTTTTTCTCGCAGGCAGCATGAACAGCGGGTCAGGATAAGGGAAGCAGCACAACAACGCGGTGAAACACGGGATCGGGCAGCGTCTCATCTCACCGCAATCCTCACCCATTCAGGGCGATGAAGCCCCCCATCAACAGGCAGGCGACCCCGTACATCAACAGGCCGTAGAGCAGGTTCCAGCGTAGCAGCAGACCGGCACTCAGGTTGTAGCGCGATGCCAGAGCCAGGTTGGATCCGGACAACGGGCTGGTGCCGGTGGCGAGCCCCCAGCCGAGCAGGAAGCACATGCCGAGCAGGCTGGGATCCGGCGAGAGGGGCCACAGCAGGGGCGCCACCCCGGAGATGCTGATGAGGGGGTGAACGCCGACGATGGCCACCAGGAAGATCAGCAGCAGGGTCAGGCTCGCCTCCAGCCAGCCGAAGTGATTGAACAGCGGCAGGCCGTGGCCACCCCCGAGATCCAGCACCGAGAGCGCGCTGTTGATCCCCGCCGCCAAGAGGCCCGCCCCGAGGAACAGCACCAGCTGGCCGCCGATGGCGGGGAAGCGCTCCACCACCTGGCGCTTGAGGGCGGCCCCGCGCCCGGCGCTCGGCATGAACAGCAGCGCCAGCAGGGGGGCCACCAGAGCGATCACCGCCAAGATGCTGAGGCTCGGCCAGAACTGGTGCACCAGCAACACCAGCAGCGCCAGGGTCACCGGCAGCCCGAGCGTCTGCAGCCGCAGCGGGTAACCGGCAAAGTCCGCCACCCCGAGTCGCTCCACCTGCCAGGCGGTCAGCCCCATGGCCAGCAGGGCGGCCAGTATGCCGAACGGCAATATGCTGGCCAGCTTCAAACCGGGGGCATAGGTGAGCGCCACCGCCATGGCGACGAAGAAGGGGGACCAGAAGGCGGCGGCGCAGAAGATACGGCTCAGCACCATCACCTGACGCCGCTCCAGGGTGCCGTTTTTCTCCAGCCGATCGCCGATGATGAAGAGCACCGAGAGGTTGATGACGGCACCCAGCAGATTGAGGCTCGCCATGGTGCTCCACAGCCCCTTGCGCCCGGACCAGGAGGTGGTGCCGGTCAGCAGGCCCGAGGTGGCGAGGTTGAGGGTACTGACGGCGGCGAACATGGTGAGCATGTTGATGTTGGGGAGCAGCCAGTCCCCGGGACTGAGACTGGCCCCGCGCCACCAGGATAAGAGTAACAGCGGGAGCGCCGCCCCATACAGGGCCAGGGCCTGGCGCCGCGCGGCCCCCACCAGCCAGGGCCAGGTGAGCAGAGAGGCGGCCCAGGCGGCGATGGCGGCCGGCCAGGGGGAGAATCCCAGATAGAGATGCAGCAGGTTGAGCAGCCACATCCCCAGGATCAGAAAACCTGACCAGCGCTTGACCATGCGTCCCTAGATGTTCTGATTCATGTCGAAGGAGGGTTTGTCACACTCCGGTCGGCCCACTATCTTGGCGGGGACGCCGGCCACAGTGGTATGGGGTGGCACGGGATTGATCACCACGCTGCCGGCCCCGATCTTGGCACCCACCCCCACCTCGATATTGCCGAGCACCTTGGCCCCCGCCCCTATCATGACCCCTTCCCGGATCTTGGGGTGGCGATCGCCGCTCTCCTTGCCGGTTCCCCCCAGGGTCACGCTCTGCAGGATGGAGACGTCGTCCTCGATCACCGCCGTTTCACCCACGACGATGCCGGTGGCGTGGTCAAACATGATCCCCTTGCCGATCCGCGCCGCCGGGTGCACGTCGACCCCGAACACCACGGAGATCTGGTTCTGCAAATACAGCGCGAGGGAGCGCCGCCCCTGGCGCCACAGCCAGTTGGCGACCCGGTAACCCTGCAGGGCGTGAAAGCCCTTGAGATAAAGCAGCGGAGTGGAAAAGAGGTCGACGGCGGGATCCCGGTCCTGCACGGCGCAGATGTCGGCGGCGACCATGGCCAGCAGCTCGGGCTCGCTGCGCAGGGCCAGCTCGATCACCTCTCGCAGGGCGATGGCAGGCATGGTGGTGCTGTCAAGCTTGTTGGCCAGCTGGAAGCTCAGCGCCGAGCGCAGATCCCCGTGGTTGAGGATGGTGGAGTGAAAGAAGCTGGCCAGCATGGGCTCCTGGGCCGCCATGCATTGCGCTTCTTGCTGAATTTTTTGCCAGGTGTTGGCAACCAGATCGTCCATGTTACAGCCTACTGTTGTTCAGGGTGAGGGCCTTGTTGTTCTTTTGTCAGCACCGAGATGGGGTCCATGTGAATGATCACATCCATCCGCTCAAAGGCCTGGCGGACCGCCAGTTCAGCCTCGTCGGCTATCTGATGAGCCTTGACCAGCGGCAGCTGATCATCCAGTTCCAGATGCAGTTGTGCGAAGCGGGTCGGCCCGGATTGGCGGGTACGCAGATCGTGGACGCCATGCACCCCGTCTACGGCGCAGCAGAGGGCCATTATTCTCGCTTGTTCCGCCTCTGGCAACTGACGATCGAGCAGGGCCTGCACCGATTCGTAGCCGATCTGGACGGCGCCCCACACCAGAAACAGCCCGATCAGGATGGCAAACAACCCGTCAGCCCAGTACCACCCCTGCCCCGCCAGCACCAGGGCCAGCAAGACGCCGGCGTTGAGCAGCAGATCGGAGCGGTAATGCAGCATGTCGGCCTTGATGGCCACGCTGTTGGTGCGTGCCACCACCCAGCGCTGGAAGCTCACCAGCAGCAAGGTCAGCAGGATGGAACCGCCACTGACCCAGAGACCGGCCTCCAGCCGCTGCACCGGCACCTGATTGAGCAGGGAAGAGATGCCATGCATCATGAGCAGCAGGGCGGAGCCCGAGATGAAGGCCGACTGGATGAGGCCCGCCAGGGACTCCGCCTTGCCGTGGCCGAAGCGGTGCTCGTCATCCGCCGGCACCAGGGCATAGCGAATGGCGAACAGGTTGATGAGGGAGGCACTGACGTCCATGAAGGAGTCGGTGAGGGACGCCAGCAGGCTGGACGAGTCCGTCATCAGCCAGGCAACCAGCTTGCCGACGATCAGCAGGGTGGCGACGGTGACCGCCGCCATGCTGGCCAGGGTGACCCAGCGAGAATATTGTTGATGGCTCAAAACCGGCTTTCCTCTGGCGCGTAAAACCCTATTATACCCTGACACGAACGCCTGTTTGACGTTCAAAATCAACGGAGTGACTCCAGATGAACAAAATACTCCTGGTCGACGACGATCTCGAACTGACCCAGCTGCTGACCGAAATCCTGACCCTGGAAGGGTTCGAGGTGACGGTGGCCGAGGACGGCGAAGAGGGGCTGCAGCGGCTGGCGGAGCAGCGGTTCGACCTGGTGTTGCTGGATGTGATGATGCCGAGGCTCAACGGCTTCGCCATGCTGACCCGACTGCGCAAGCGTTATGAGACCCCGGTACTGATGCTGACCGCCCGGGGAGACAGCCAGGACAGGGTCAACGGGCTGGAGGCCGGCGCCGACGACTACCTGGCCAAGCCATTCGACGACCGGGAGCTGCTGGCCCGGGTGCGGGCCATCCTGCGCCGCACCCAAAGCCCCCAGCCCCAGCGCGGCGCCCCGGACGAGCTGAGATTCATGGATCTGGTGCTGCAACCCGGCCTGCAACAGGCCCGCTGCAATGACGAACTGCTGGAGCTCACCGCCACCGAGTTCGGCCTGCTGGAGTGTCTGCTACGCAGCCCCGGCCAGATCGTCAGCAAGAATCTGCTGTCCGAACAAGTGCTTGGCAAGAAGCTCGAACCCTTCGATCGGGCCATCGACATGCACCTGAGCAACCTGCGCAAGAAGCTGCCGGAGCGGGCCGATGGCCAGCCCCGCTTCAAGACGGTGCGTGGGCGAGGCTACCTCTGGCTGGAGCAGGCATGACCACCCACCGCCCCTTTGGCGGACTCTCCACCCAGATTTTCCTCTGGTTCTGGTTCATGTTGCTACTGGTTGTCGCTGCGGTAGTCATATTGCCTACTCTGGACCCGCGCAACATCATCCCCCTGCCCGAACACGAAGTGACCCGGATGAACAACAACCTGCGGGCACTGCAGGCGGGGGCGGCCCCCGAGCAGGATTTCGTGCTGATGCAGGCCATCGACGCCGCGGGGCTGCTGCCGGTGGACAACGTCTATCTGCGCGATGCCAAGGGTCAGATGCAATCCACCACCCGGCTCAGCAAGTTCGTCATCCGCTTCATGCTGGAGTCGGACGACCCGACCAAACCCATGCTCGGCAGCGAGCACCAGCGGGCCATCGCCGGCCCCTTCCTGATGCAGCACCACGGCCAGGACTATCACGTCTACTTTGGCCTCAACGTGGAAAACTCCTACCTCTTCCTGTTCATCCAGATCCTGGATCACCCCATCCAGATCCTCGGCATCGCCATGCTGGTCAGCACGCCGCTCTGCCTGCTGCTGGCCTGGCGACTGACCCGCCCCCTGCTGCAGTTGCAGCAGTCCGTCTCCCAGCTGGCGGAGGGCAAGCTGGAGACCCGGATCCCCAACCTGGGACGCCAGGACGAGATCGGCCAGCTGGCGGATCATGTCAGCCACATGGTGGATACCCTCAAGCGCATGATCCAGAAGCAGAAACAGCTGCTCTCCGACATCTCCCACGAGCTGCGCAGCCCCCTCACCCGCATCCAGCTCGCCCAGGCGCTGATCCGCCGCAAACAGGGTGACAGCAGCGAGCTGGCCAGGATCGAGGCGGAAATAGCCCGGCTCGACAAGCTGATCGGCGATCTGCTGGATCTCTCCCGGGTGCAGCAGCACGTAGAGGCTCCGGTGGAGCTGCCGCTGGCGGATCTGCTGGAGCCCATCCTGGATGACGCCATGTTCGAAGCCAACCAGAATGGCAAGCAGCTAAGGCTGCCGCCCCTGCCGGAGGAGTCCATCCGGATGTGGCCCGAGCTGCTGGGGCGGGCGCTGGAGAATCCCCTGCGCAACGCCCTCAAATATGCGCGGGAGTTCATCAAGGTGGACTGGTATCGGGAAGGTCGGGAGTGGGTGATGACCATTCGCGACGATGGTCCCGGGGTGCCGGTGGAGCAGCAGGATCAACTGTTCCTGCCCTTCTTCCGGGTCGATGACGCCCGCAACGCCAAGACCGGCGGCACCGGGCTCGGGCTTGCCATCGCCGCCGAAGCCATCGCGCGGCACGGCGGCACCATCCGGGCCGGCACCAACCACCCGAACGGCCTGGTCATCACCATCCGCCTGCCCATGGCGTGACAATCCCTTTTCATCACGGCGGGCGCTGGGTATGCTGGCGCCCCTTATCGCCTCCCTCAGGATCCCGTCATGCTCGACATCGTGCTCTACCAGCCGGAAATCCCGCCCAACACCGGCAACATCATCCGTCTCTGTGCCAATACCGGCTACCGGTTGCACCTGATAGAGCCGCTGGGATTCGAGTGGGATGACAAGCGGGTGAAACGGGCGGGGCTCGACTATCACGAATTTGCCGAGGTGAAGCGCTGGCCGAGCTATGAGGCGTTTCTGGCGGCGGTCGCACCGAGCCGGGTCTTCGCCTGTACCACCAAGGGACGCACCGCCCACTCGGCGGTTCGGTTCGCCCTGGGGGACGCCCTGCTGTTTGGCCCCGAGAGCCGCGGCCTGCCCGCGGAGATCATCGAGAGCCTGCCGTTCGAGCAGCGCCTGCGCATCCCCATGCTGCCCCAGAGCCGCAGCATGAACCTGGCCAACGCGGTATCCGTGTTCGTCTACGAGAGCTGGCGCCAGTTCGATTATCAGGGCGCACTCTGAGTCGCTGCCTGCAGGCGCCGTCCCTCAGGCCTGGCGCCCGGTCAATCCATCCGTTTGCCGACTAGGCTGATTGCACCGGCCGGACCTGTTCCAGCAAGCGGCCATCGCGCTCCAGCCGCCAGCACAGCCAGCCAAGGGTCAATCCCCGCCCCGTCATCAGCGCCGCCATGGCGGCCCACAAGGCCGCCACACCCCAGTCCTGGCACAGCCACCAGATGGGGAAGAAACCGGCAAACACCGCCACCAGCATGCTGTTTCGCATCTCCCGTGCCCGGGTCGCCCCGATGAAGACCCCGTCCAGCAGATAACACCAGACCGCCAGCAGCGGCATGACCACCAGCCAGGGCAGTTGACGGTTTGCCTCGGCGATCACCGCCGGAATGTCGGTGATATGGGCGATGAGGTGTCCACCCCCCAGGGCAAACGCCAGGGTGAAGCCCAGGGCGATCAGCCCGGCCCAGCCCAGGTTGAGGGCGATGGCCTCTCGCAGCGCCTGCCGATCCCGCCGCCCGATGGCACGCCCCACCATGGCCTCCACCGCGTAGGCGAAACCATCCAGCCCGTAGGAGATGAGCATCAGGAAGTTGAGCAGCACCGCGTTGGCCGCTACCGCCACGTCCCCGAGCCGCGCCCCCTGCAGGGTCATGAAGGCAAAGCAGAGCTGCAGGCAGAGTGAACGGATGAAGATGTCCCGGTTCAGGCCGAGCAGACGCCGCAGGGCGGGCCACTGACGCCAGCGTTGCCAGGCCCCGCGCCAGGTCTCTGTCGGCAGGTGGCGCAACCGGCGGCTCACCAGCCAGAGCCCCAGCACCAGGGCGCCGTAATCGGCCAGCAGGGAGGCCGCCGCCACCCCTTTCACCTGCCAGCCCAGCCCCAGCACGAAGCCGGCATCCAGCACCATGTTGACCAGGTTGCTGAAGATGAGCAGCAGCATGGGGCTGCGGGCATCCTGCATGCCCAGCAGCCAGCCCATGATGACCAGGTTGCACAGGGCCGCCGGGGCGCTCCAGATCCGGATCGACACATATTCACCGGCATGGAACTGCACCTCGGGCGAGCCACCACTCAGCGCGATGAGCGCCGGTAAAAAGGGCAGCAACAGCAGCAGGAGCGCAGCACCGAGGCCGACCGCCAACCCCAGCGCCCGCGCCAGGGTATCCAGCTGCCCCTCGGCACTGCCCGCCCCCTGAGCCTGGGCAGTCAAGCCCGTAGTGGACATGCGCAGGAAGCCCAGCAGCCAGAACAGCAGGTTGATGAGAGTGGCACCGACCGAGACGCCACCGAGGAACCAGGCCTGGCCGAGGTGACCGATCACCCAGGTGTCCACCAGCCCCAGCAGCGGGGTGGTGACGTTGGAGAACACCATGGGCAGCGCCAGGGCAAAGACGGCGCGATGACGCCCGGGGTCACGAAGCCAGGGCGGGATCAGCATGCACAATCTCCGGCGGCAGGCATCACTCGCCAGCCAGTCGCACGATCCGGGTGAAATCGGACACCATGGTCGCCATCGACACATGGGGCACCTGGCCCTCCTGTGCCTGGGGGCGGAACACGGCCACCAGCTTGCCTGCCGGGCTTATCAGCACGATGGAGGCGGAGTGGTCGATCAGGTAGTCCTTGCTGTCGTGCTCCACGATGGAGTAGACGAGGCCCAGGTTGCGCACGAAGGGGAACAGATGATCGTGCTGCGCCGTCACCGCCTTGAACTCGGGCTGGAAGAAATCGACATACCCCTTGAGGCGGGCGCTGTCGTCCCGCTTGGGATCCGCCGAGACGAAGACCACCTGACTGCGCGGTGCTATCTGCTTCAGTTCCGGATAGACGGCGCGCAGATCCGCCAGGGTGGTCGGGCAGATGTCCGGGCAATAGGTATAGCCGAGAAACAGGAAGGTCCAGTGGCCATGCAGATTGGCCTCGGTGAAGGGTTTCCCATCCTCATCCACCAGGGTGAAGGGATTGATGTCCCGTCCCGCCGGATAGTAATTGGCCTGCTCCGGCTGGAGGGGCCGACTCCAGTAATAAATGACCATGATGCTAACGACCAGCAGCATGAACATCAGGGGATAACGGGGTTTCACCATATAAAATTTGCCTTGCCAGGGAGTTCAGCCAGGGGATCGGACCAAATCGAGGGTCATTGTAACCTGCCAGCCCCTGTCGCTGGCTACCCCAAGGTCTGAATAGGGGGTAGGACCCCATCCCGCTGGCACGGTCAGCAGGCCGTCCACTCCCACGCTTTGCCTCGGGCTTGCCCGAAAAACAGAAGCCCCACACAAGGTGGGGCCTGGAGCAAACGGGCGGTGATCACTCAGGGGCGCCACCGCTGCCGAACCTGGGGACGCCTGATGACGGCATGCAACGGGACGACAGGAGCTGTCCAGGGGGCATCCGGCAAGCCGATGTCGTGATGGCGACGAAACAGGCGCACCAGACGGACTATCTTGTCCTTGGGGCACCCCAGCCAGATGGTCCAGCCACTCCCCTTGTGATACACCCAGAGCGCGTAGAACCACGTCATCCGGCTGCCCTTGATGAAGCGGGTGATAGAAGATGCGGGGGCCGTCTCCGGACCCGGATCCCATGGTGAGCTTGAAGCCATACCTGTCCTCCTTGCGCAACAGGCTACGTCGAGCCGCCCCCTTGCCAGCGGCAAGCTGATGCAGGACCACGTACTGACGCTGTGGGTCGCTTCGAGACATGGACACTGACCACATCCGAGCGACTCTCCCTTCTATCCCGTGCCGCCCCAGCAGCATCGGCGTTGCATCCCTGCGGCCTTATCCCGGCCAGCTCAGGCAATCCTTCGGGGGATGGCAACCCCCCTGGCCCGCCAGCGCGAGACGGACATACCCAAGGATATATCTGAAATGCCGACCCGGTGGTGGTGGCGTGGTGTGAGGGCAACAAAAATGGCGAAGGTGGCGAAGGTGGCGAAGGTGGCGAAGGTGGCGAAGGTGGCGAAGGTGGCGAAGGTGGCGAAGGTGGCGAAGGTGGCGAAGGGTACGGCAGATGCGGGGGAGACAGAAACGACGCGGCCTCCCGCAGGAGGCCGTCTGATGGCTGCCGAGATTACATCCAGTCGGCGTTGCGGATGACGCCGACCGCCAGACCCTCGATGGTGAGGTGCTGACTGGCAAGATCCACCGAGATGGGGGATAGCTCTTCGTTCTCCGGCAGCAGCCACACCTGGCTGCCCTTGCGCTGGAAGCGCTTGACGGTGACATCCTCATCGAGGCGGGCCACCACCACCTGGCCGTTGCGCACGTCCTGGGTCTTGTGCACCGCCAGCAGATCACCGTCCATGATGCCGATGTTCTTCATGCTCATGCCCTGCACCCGCAGCAGGAAGTCTGCCCGTGGGTGGAACAGGGCGGGATCCACCTGATAGTGGCTCTCGATATGCTCCTGGGCCAGGATGGGTTCGCCGGCGGCCACCTTGCCGATGAGGGGCAGACCACTCTCTTCCGGCGCTTCTTCCTCTTCGAGCAGCAGGCGGATGCCGCGAGAGGTGCCGGGCATGATCTCGATGACCCCTTTCTTGGCCAGGGCCTTCAGATGTTCCTCGGCCGCATTGGCCGACTTGAAACCAAGCTTCTGGGCAATCTCGGCACGAGTCGGCGGCATGCCGGTCTCGTTCATGTTCGCCTTGATAAGCTCCAGCACTTCAGCCTGGCGGGGAGTAAGGGGTTTCATAACATGGGCACCTGTCTTTTTATACAGCACACTGGCAGTATATACAGTGCTGGGGCCAAGGCAAGGCGTAGCTGATATTTGTCCCGTCTTCGTCGCACTTATTGCGGCAAATGACCCATTCTTGATCCTGTGCGCCACTCATCCTACCTCTCGGCGACAAGCCAGCGGTGATTTGTTATGCTCACGCCGCATTTTTTTGGAGAGCAGACACCCATGTCCATCGGACAGAACATTTCCAGAGCCATTCTGCAATGGCCGGTCAGCGGCTTGGTCAATCACAAGAGCCTGCCGGAAAACCCCATTACGGAACTGGATCTGGACCCGGCCAGACCCATTGTCTATGCCCTGAAAACCAGCTCGATCACCGACCTCTTGACCCTGCAGCAGTGCTGCGAGGATCTCGGTCTGCCCGGTCCCTTCACCCCGCTGGAACTGAACGGTCAGCTGCTGCCGCGCTATGTCTGTCTGGATCGCCCGCCTCCCCTGTTTGGCAAGCGCACCAAACCGCTGCCCTTCTTGCAAGAATTTCACCAGCTGCTGGATCTGCACAAGCAGGATCCGGCGCTGGACATCCAGGTCGTTCCCGTCACTCTGTTCTGGGGCCGCGGTCCGGGCCGGGAAGGGGAAGAGGCCTCCGGCTGGAACATCATCAGCAGCCTGGCACCGAACCGCCTCAAGAAGGCGCTGATTGTGATCCTCAAGGGCCGCGAGAACCTGGTGCGCTTCTCTCCGCCCCTCTCCCTGCGCTACATGGCGGACAAACACGGCACCGACGAGGCCATCGCCCACAAGCTGGCGCGGGTGGCGCGTACCCACTTCAGCCGCCAGCAGCTCGCCGCCACCGGCCCCAAGCTGCCCAACCGCAACCTGCTGTTCAAGCAGTTGCTGGACTCCAGCGTGATCCAGCAGGCGATCGAGGAAGAGGCCGAGCGTGAGGGCATCAGCCTGGAAAAGGCGCAGAAACGCGCCCATGGCTACATGGACGAGATCGCCTCCGACTTCTCCTACCGGCTGATCCGCCTCGGCGAGAGCTTCCTCGGCTGGCTCTGGAACAAGCTCTATCGCGGCCTCTCGGTCAACGGCGCCGAGCGGGTACGCCAGCTGGCCCAGGAGGGACACGAGATCGTCTACGTCCCCTGCCATCGCAGTCACATGGACTACCTGCTGCTCTCCTACGTCATCTACCACCAGGGCATGGTGCCGCCCCACATCGCGGCGGGCATCAACCTGAACTTCTGGCCGGCGGGCCCCATCTTCCGCCACGGCGGCGCCTTCTTCATCCGCCGCACCTTCAAGGGCAACCCCCTCTACAGCACCGTATTCCGTGAATACCTGAACCTGCTGTTCGCCAAGGGCTACTCGGTGGAGTTCTTCACCGAAGGGGGGCGCTCACGCACCGGTCGCCTGCTGCCCCCCAAGACCGGCATGCTGGCCATGACCCTGCAGGCCATGATGCGCGGGCTGGACAGGCCGGTGACCCTGGTCCCCGTCTATCTGGGCTACGAGCACGTGATGGAGGTGAACACCTATCACAACGAGCTCAAGGGCAGCCGCAAGGAAAAGGAGAGCTTCCTGCAGGTGCTCGGCATCCTGCGCAAGCTGCGCAACTACGGCCGCGGTTTCGTCAACTTCGGCGAACCGCTGACCCTCAACAGCTATCTCGGTGAGCATGTTCCGAACTGGAAGGAGAGCATCGGCAAAGAAGAGCGCCCGGAATGGATGGCCCCCACCGTCAACCAGCTGGCCGAGCTTCTGATGACCCGCATCAACGACGCCGCCGCCGTCAACGGCCTGACCCTGAGCGCCCTGGCCCTGCTGGCCGCCGAACGCCACGCCCTGACCCGGGACGAGCTGCAGGCCCAGATCAACACCTATCTGGACCTGCTCAAGCAGGTGCCCTACAGCCCCCAGAGCACCATGCCGGACGAGGATGCCAAGACCCTGCTGGATCAGGCGATGGAGCTCAACAAGTTCGAGGTGAGCGAGGACAAGCTCGGCCAGATAGTCAGCCTGGATCGCTATCAGGCCATCCTGCTGACCTACTATCGCAACAACATACTGCACCTGTTCGCCCTGCCTTCCCTGGTGGCCGCCTTGATCGAACGCTGCGAGGGCATAAGCCGCAGCGAGATCGTCGCCCGCTGCATCGACATCTATCCGCTGCTCAAGACGGAGCTGTTCCTGCGCTATGACGAGGAGGAGCTGCCGGCACTGGTGGACGCCCTGCTGGCCGAGCTGCAACGCCAGCAGCTGATCGAGCTGCGCGAGGGCGGTTACTGGGTCAACCCGGTCAACCAGATGCGATTGCTGCTGCTGGCAGAGAGCATTCAGGAGACGCTGCAACGCTACGCCATCGTGCTGACCCGCTTGCTGGCCCAGCCCCGCATCGAGGCGGAGCAGCTGGAAGCGGACGGCCTGATGATGGCGGAGCGTCTCGGTACCCTGCATGGCATCAACGCCCCCGAGTTCTTCGACCAAAAGCTGTTCAGCACCCTGATCCACTCCCTACGCCAGGAAGGCTATCTGGATACCGGTAGCAAGCCGGATCTGGGCCGCTTCCAGGCCCTGGCCGACAACATAGTGCCGCTGCTCAGCACCCGGATCCGCCGCACCATAGAGGCGGGCAACCGCACCTGATGCCCTGACGAGGCGTCGGGAAACATAAAAAAAGGCCGCATCAGATGCGGCCTTTTTCATGGGTTCAGCCCCTGGTGCATGAGCCTGCCTAGAGGTAGTGAACCACGACCCCGAGCAGCACCAGAGCCCCCACATAGTTGTTGTTGAGGAAGGCCTGGAAGCAGGCTTCACGCTGGCGCGCCCGGATCAGCCACTGCTGATAGACGAACAGCGCCGCCGCCCCCAGCAGGCCCCAGTAGTAGCTGGCGCCCATCGCCATCAGCTCCCCCACCAGCAGCAGCACCAGCAGGGTCGCCAGTTGCAGCATGCCGATGATCCGCTTGTCATGGCGGCCAAACAGGATGGCGCTCGATTTCAGCCCCAGCTTGAGATCGTCGTCCCTGTCCACCATGGCGTACTGGGTGTCATAGGCGATGGTCCACAGCAGGTTCGCGAGAAACAGCAGCCAGGCCACGGGGGGCAGCGCATTGGCCTCCGCCGCATAGGCCATGGGGATGGACCAGGAGAATGCCATGCCCAGCACCAGCTGGGGGATGGGGATGAAACGCTTCATGAAGGGGTAGCAGACGGCCAGCAGCAAGCCGGCGAACGACAGCCCTATGGTGAGCGGGTTCAGGGTCAGCACCAGGCCGAACGAGAGCAGCGCCAGCACGGCAAACAGGGCCAGCACCTCCCGCGGAGCCACCTTGCCCATGGGCAGGGGGCGACCGGCCGTGCGCTTCACATGGCCGTCAAAGTTGCGATCCGCATAATCATTGATGACGCAGCCAGCCGATCGCATCAGGAAGACGCCCACCACGAACACCAGCAGGATCCACAGACTCGGCACGCCACCGGCCGCCAGCCAGAGTGCCCACAGGGTGGGCCAGAGCAGCAGCAGGGTGCCGATGGGTTTGTCGATGCGGGCCAACTGCACATAGGCCAGTCCCCGCTCCTTGGTTAACAGCTTCACTCCGGCTCCTTAGGCAATGACGGCGAATGGGACAACAACGAGGGCAGGAAGAGTTCGTGGACCAGCAAGGGCCACGGCCCCAGATAGAGACGGGAACGGCGACCCCAGACGATGGCGGTCGGGCAGCAAGGATTGGCTGCTATCTCAAAGCGAGCCAGCAGCAGATTGTCTCGCTGGGTTGGCTCTGAGCCAAAGATACGTTCGCCCAATGGCTGTTCACCGAGATCCTGCAAACCACTGCCCTGCAGGGCCGCCTCGGCAAACAGGGTCCAGCCCAGGACGGCGGGCCCGCCATCCCCGTGCAGGATCACCTCGCGGCACAGGCCCTGGGGACAGTCGGCGGCGACCAGCGCCTGTTCGTCGGCCGCGAGCGGCACGCTGCGATTGGCCAGCAGTTGCACCGACAGCCGACGATGATGGCGACGCAGTCGCCGGGTCATGGAGTCGGCCTCCAGCAGCCAGGGGCGCAGTGCCTCGGGGGGCTCACAGTACTCGGGGACCCGCCAGGGATCGAGCTGGATGAGGGGAACAGTCGGCTCAGACTTCACAGCTTCACCATCCGGAGGTTTCCGTTATCAGGTTAAAATCCGGTTTATTATCCGTAAATCAATGGCGAAATGTAAGAACATCCGTGCTTGACGGCCCCGATGACAGCATCAAAAATGGGGCATCCATCGTTGCCGAGCCATTCAGATGAAGATGATCCAGGTCCTGTTGATGTTATTGCTGAGTGTTACCGCGCTGACTGCCTCCGCCTCCGAGGAGGCTGGCGATGCCGCCTCTGCGGCCGTCAAACCCGGCTTTGCCTACCACGCGCTGGATCCGGACATCATCACCAACTACCTGGGCGAGGGCAAAACCCTGGGCTATGTGCGGGTGACGGTGGAGCTGATGGCCGAAAACGAGGCGGATCTCAAACTGCTGGAGCAACATGACCCGCTGATCCGCGACGCCATCATCCGTCTGATTGGCAGCAAGACAGGCACCCAGATCAAATCCCTGGCGAGCCGGGAAGAGCTGCGCAAGGAGTGCCAGGACAAGGTCAACGAGCTGCTGGTAAAAGAGAGCGGCAAGAAGGCGGTGCGCGAGCTCATCTTCACCAAGTACCTGTATCAATAAGCCCTGGGTGACACAGTGCTGACCCAGCCCCCCATCCGTCCTTTTTTTGTTGTCGAGGAATGAAGCGCCATGGGCCACAAGACGCTGTGTGAATGGCGCCGCCACGAGATCCCGTTCGAACTCAAGGCCTTGCGCAAGATAGTGCGCAAACCCAAGTTCGTGTGCGGCAAGTGCGCCCGCAGCGCCAATGACAAGCAGTACCTGTGTCAGCCGCTGCGCCTGAAAGAGAAGGGGGACTGACCCCCTTCATCCCGAGGCCCCGATCCCGGGGCCATCTCCGTGAATCTCCGGGTCAGACTTATTGATCGGTCCAGCCCTGACGTCCCTGCTCAAACAAGCGACGAGCCTGCACATCGTTCGGGCAGACGCCGCGATACTCCTCCCCCGCACGACCGGCCAGGTAGAGGTGCTCCGGACGGCAGTACCAGGCCAGCCCCTTCTGGCGACCTTGCTGCCACATGGCCACATCCACCTTGTCTGCGCATTGGGTCTGGTGGAATTCGACCCGATCAGCGGCGAAGCCGAGCTTGCCGTCGGCTTCACCGACATCGGCCCAGACTTTCTCGCACGGGTCGTCCGAGTTGGAAACGCAGCCCCCAAGCAGGGCGGCAAACAGCATGATGACGAGTGAGCGCATAATCATCCTTGAGCGTCGGGTGAGTGGTGACAGGGCTCGCTGGCGTGACGACCTGTCGTCGGCTCATCCAATCTGAGCGCCATTTGAGCAATTCATTCTAACCAGCCCCGCCACGGCCACCAAGCCGCATCCTGCGCAATAGACAAAAAATAGGGCGAGCCCCAGGGCCCGCCCACGCACTCAACCGGGATTCACTGATCGTCGAGGGATTCAAAATCCTGCCACCCCTCGTCGTCCAGCTCCTCCAGTTCGTCCTCCCAGGATTCCGGCTCCCAGTCATCGTCGAGCTCGTAATCCGACCTTGGTTCACCCATGCTCATGCTCCTTGGATAGTGCACCGGCCTTCAAAGTCTATCCAGAATCACCGGGCTCGCCAGTGCCTCGCTCAGAGCTTGACCAGGGTACGGCCCGCCACCTGACCCCGGGTAATGGCGTCGGCGGCAGCGACCACCTGCTCCAGACCGATCTCGGTCACCGCCTGTTCGAAGAAGCGGGCAGGCAGGTCTCGCGCCAGCCTCTCCCAAGCCTGCTGGCGGCGGGCCAGCGGACACATCACCGAATCCACCCCCTGCAGACGCACGTTGCGCAGGATGAAAGGCATGACGCTGGTCGGCAGATCGAAGCCACCCGCCAGCCCGCAGGCGGCCACGGCGCCGCCGTAGTTCATCTGGGCCAGCAGCTTGGCCAGCACCTGGCTGCCGACAGTGTCGATGGTACCGGCCCACAGCTGTTTCTCCAGCGGCTTGGCGGGCTCCAGCAGTTCGCTGCGCGGCACGATGCGACTCGCCCCGAGGGCCGTCAGCATCTCCCCCTGCTCCTCAGGGCGCCCGGTCAGGGCCGCCACGCGATAACCCAGCGCCGCCAAGAGGGCGATGGAAATGGAGCCCACCCCACCGGCCGCCCCGGTCACCAGGATCTCGCCGCAATCCGGGGTGATGCCCGCCTCTTCCAGCGCCAGCACGCAGAGCATGGCGGTGAGGCCGGCGGTGCCGATGCACATGGCCTGACGCTCATCCAACCCGGCCGGCAGCGGCACCAGCCAGTCCGCCTTGACGCGGGCCTGCTCGGCCATGCCGCCCCAGTGCCCCTCACCCACGCCCCAGCCGGTCAGCACGACCTTGTCACCGGCCTGATAGCGCGGGTCGGCGGATTCCAGCACGGTCCCGGCGAAGTCGATGCCCGGCACCAGCGGCCACTGGCGCACTATCTTGCCCTTGCCGGTGATGGCCAGTCCGTCCTTGTAGTTGATGGAGCTGTAACTCACCGCGATGCGCACCTCCCCCTCCGGCAGCTGGCTCTCTGCCAACCGGGTCAGGGTGGGGATCGTCTTGCCGTCTTGGTTTTCCAGTAACAGGGCCTTGAACATGCTTACCTCTCGGGTTGTGTATCGTCAGGTGCTCTGACGCTTTTGCAGTTGAAAATCCAGGGTCAGGGCCGTATTTGCCACGGCCTCCCCCGACAGCTGGCGCAGGATGAGATCCGCTGCCTGCTGCCCCATCTGGTGATAAGGGATCCTGACCGAGGTGAGGGCCGGGTAACAGGCCCGCGCCACGTCCAGATCGTCGAAACCGGCGATGGCGAGCTTGCCCGGTACGCTCAGGTGGCGACGCTGGCATTCAAATAGCACGCCGGCAGCCAGCTCGTCGTTGACGCAGATCAGCGCATCCAGTTCGGGCCAGCGCAGCAGGAACTCCCCCAGCATGGCGGCGCCCGTACTGAAACTGGGCAACTCCGAAGTATTGACGATGGCGTCCGGCGAGAGATAGTTGTCCAGCAGGGCCTTCTGCCAGCCCTGCATGCGTTGCTGCAGCATCCATTGCTCCTGGCGGGCGCAGAGGAAACCGATGTTGCGATAACCCCGTTCGATGAGGTGGCGGGTCAGCTGATAACCCGCGTCAAAATTGGAGACGCCGACGTTCATGTCGATGGGCTGACGCGCCATGGCCCCCACCTCCACCACCGGCAGGCGTGCCGCCTTCAGGCGGGTGCGCACCGTCTCGCCAGGATCGCCGCCAAACAGCACCACGGCGGCCGGATTGTGCTGCAGGAAGTTGCCGAGCAGGCTCTCCTCCTGCTGTTTCATGTGTTGGGCATCCCCCAGCATGATCTGGTAACCCTCCGCCAGCAGGGTCTGCTGCAGACCGGCGACCATGTCGCCACAGCCGCGCTCCGCCAGGCTCGGGACTATGACCACTATGGTCTGGGAAGTGGCGGAAGCGAGTGCCCCGGCGGCCCGGTTGGGGATATAGCCGAGCTCATCCACCGCCGCCTCGATGCGCTCGCGCATCTTGTCCGACACCAGCTCGGGAGTACGCAGCGCCCGCGATACCGTCATGGCACCCACACCGGCCAGCCTGGCGACCTCATTGAGGGTCACCCGACCCGTGCTGCGGCGTTTCTTAACTTCTGACATCTATTTCCTTCCTCGGCATGCGGGCTTGCTCACTTTAAGGCAAAAGCGGGGCACTGACTATTTGCTCAAGCCGGATTCTACTCCGTATCGACCTGCCAGGGGTTAGGATGACTCCCTTTTAACAATAAAATGATAGCGCTATCACAATTCACTGTTAGCGCTATCTGGTAGCGCTAACTTTCGAGATCAGGCTCACAGTTATGCCGAGGCAAGATCGCTAGATTGGCCCCATCTCAACCAGCCGGATACCACCATGCTGACTGAACTGCTGACTGAAGAGGTCATTTCCATCGAGGCGGGCGCCCGCGACTGGCGCCATGCCATCGAGCTCGCCACCGCGCCCCTGCTGGCCAACGGCACCATTGAGCCTTCCTACGTGGCGGCCCTGTATCGCTCCCACGAGGAACTCGGCCCCTACTATGTGCTGGGCCCGGGCCTCGCCATGCCCCATGCCCGCCCGGAAGACGGGGTCAACCGGCTGGGACTGGGGCTGACGGTGCTGAAAGAGGGGGTCAATTTCGACTCGGAGGGCAATGACCCCATCCAGCTGCTGGTCACCCTGGCCGCCAGCGACAGCAACTCCCACGTGGAGACTATCGCCCAGCTGGCCGAGCTGTTCATGAACGAAGAAGACGTGGCGGCCATCATCGCGGCCGACACCAAAGACGACATCTTGCGCATCCTGGCGCGCTATTGAGCTGCGCCCCGGCGCCCTGACAGAGGTAGAGACAATGAAAATTCTGGTTGTATGCGGACACGGCCTGGGCACCAGCCTGATGATGGAGATGAGCATCAAGAGCATCCTGAAGGAGCTGAATGTGACCGCCGAAGTGGATCACCGGGATCTCGCCTCCGCCGGCAGCGAGAGCGCCGAGATCTTCGTCGCCACCCGCGACATCGCCGAGCAACTCACCAGCATGGGGGTCAACGGCCGGTTGGTGTCGCTGGACAACATGGTCGACAAGGTTGCCATGAAGGAGCGGCTCTCCGCCGCCCTGCGCGAGCTGGGCGCACTCTGAGTTCGTGACCCTGCGGCGAGTTCAACACTGCGGCCCGAGGGCCGCCTCTTCCATTGATTGGAGCTGACCATGGAATTTTTCAATTTTCTGATGTTTGACGTGCTGTCGGAGCCGGCCGTGCTGGTCGGCCTGATCGCCCTTATCGGCTTGATTGCCCAGAAGAAACCCGTGACCGAGTGCATCAAGGGCACGGTCAAGACCATCATGGGCTTCGTCATCCTGGGGGCCGGCGCCACCCTGGTGGTGAACTCGCTCGGCGACTTCGCCACCATTTTCCAGCACGCCTTCGGCATCAAGGGGGTGGTCCCCAACAACGAGGCCATCGTCTCCATCGCCCAGCAGTCGTTCGGCAAGGAGATGGCGATGATCATGTTCTTCGCCATGCTGGTGAACATCCTGATCGCCCGCCTCACCCCCTGGAAATTCATCTTCCTGACCGGTCACCACACTCTGTTCATGTCCATGATGGTGGCCGCCATCCTCTCCGCCGGTGGCATGAGCGGCATCCCGCTGATCGCGGTCGGCAGCCTGGTGGTCGGGGTGACCATGGTGCTGTTCCCGGCCCTCGCTCACCCCTACATGAAGCAGATCACCGGCTCGGACGACGTGGCGCTCGGCCACTTCTCCACCGTCTCCTACGTGCTGGCCGGCTGGATTGGCGCCAAGTTCGGCAACAAGGCCCACAGCAGTGAAGAGGTGCAGGTGCCCAAGAGCCTGCTGTTCCTGCGCGATACCCCGGTGGCCATCTCCTTCACCATGGGCATCATCTTCCTCATCACCTCCGCCTTCGCCGGCCCCGAGTTCGTCTCCAGCGTCGCCAAGGGCAAGCACTGGTTCATGTTCTCCCTGATGCAGTCCATCACCTTCGCCGCCGGTGTCTACGTCATCCTGCAGGGTGTGCGCATGGTCATCGCCGAAATCGTGCCGGCCTTCAAAGGGATCTCCGACAAACTGGTCCCCAACGCCAAGCCGGCACTGGACTGCCCCATCGTCTTCCCCTATGCCCCCAACGCCGTGCTGATCGGCTTCCTGTCGAGCTTCACCGCCGGCCTGGCAGGCATGGTGCTGCTCTACCTGCTGGGGCTCACCGTCATCATCCCAGGGGTGGTACCGCACTTCTTCGTCGGCGCCGCTGCCGGGGTCTTCGGCAACGCCACCGGCGGTCGTCGCGGTGCTCTGCTGGGTGCCTTCGCCAACGGCCTGCTGATCACCTTCCTGCCGGTGTTCCTGCTGCCGGTGCTGGGGGATCTCGGCTTTGCCAACACCACCTTCAGCGATGCCGACTTCGGTGTGGTAGGCATACTGCTTGGCCTGATCGTGCGCTGATCCGACATCGCCACGATATAGCCGACAAAAGGCACGACCCGGGGTCGTGCCTTTTTACATGTCGCTGCATCAACCCGCCCTGCGTGGCGGATCTCCCCGCACCGATTAAATAAATCTGGTCACCACAGTGCCGGTGATCGGATTTTCACACCGTCGCGGCAGCATCTGACCAATGAGTGCGATATGCTGTCGGGCTCACGAACCACCCGACCTCCATCGAGGCCTTCTCCATGAAATACCTGGTAGTACAAACCAAACAGATAGGGGACGTACTGATCTCCACCGCCCTGTGCAACAACCTCAAGCAGCATGATCCCGCTGGGGAAGTGCACTATCTGGTGATGGATTACTGCGCGGGCATGGCAGAGGGCAACCCGAATATCGACAGGTTGATCGTCATCGAGAAGAAGCGCCGCAACGAATGGCGCTATATGAAAGACGTGTTGCTTGATATTCGACGCGAGCGCTACGACGTGGTGGTGAACAGCCAGGGCCAGATGATTGGCCTGCTGACCTGCCTGCTGTCCGGGGCCCGATTGCGCATCGGCTTTGACTCCTTCCCCTGGCGACTCGGCCACAATCGCATAGTGCGGTTTCGCAAAGACACAGAACATCAGGGCAACAGTACCCTGGTTGACGACAGATTCTCACTGCTAAAACCCCTCGGACTAGCACAAGAGGATCGCAACTACTATCTCTGGCTGAGTGATGCGGAGAAGCAACAGGGACGCGAGAGCCTGCAGGCGGCCGGGGTGGATCTGAGCAAGCCCCTCATCGCCATGGGCGTCAACTCCCTCGGTCACTACAAGCGCTGGCCCATCGATTGTTTTGCGGCGGTGGCGCGCTGGCTCATCGAGGAGCACGACGCCCAGATCCTGATCTACTGCGGCCCGGGGGAAGAAGAGTACAACCGGGGCCTCAAGCCACTGCTACCAGAAACGCTGCAAGCCAGCGTGTTTGACCATATCCAGACCCGCTCGGTACGGGAGCTGGTCGGCCTCTTCGCCCACTGCCAGCTGTTCGTCGGCAACGACACCGGCCCGCGGCACATGGCCCAAGCCATCGGCCTGCCGCTGCTGACCATAGTGGCCCCGGGTGGCGACAAGATCATCGCCAACCCGGTGAACCACCCCCGCTATCAGGCCATCGATATCTTCGATGCCAAGGGGGCAGATTATCAGTTGCCGACTCAGGAGAAGGACGCCTTCGATGAGGCCCTGTTCCGCTCAATTACGCCAGAATTGGTCATTCAGCGGCTCGCGGCTCTGCTGGTTCAGTCACAGACAGCAGACTAGACAGCGCCTCGCAGACGGCCCTGTCATCGACATTGTTCATGTCGGCATTCAGACCAGGGGAATCGCTGAACAGGATCCGGACCCGCGGCGTGCTGGTCGGCAGCCACTGGTTGAACGTTTCGCCGTGGCGTGGATAGATGGCTACCAGCGGCTTTTGCAGTCCGACAGCGATATGCACTATGGCGGTATCCACTGACAGCACAGCCTTCGCTTTCTGCACGCAATAGATAGCATCATCTATCGTCAATACGCCTTCCACCAGCATCACATTGCTAGTTGAACAGGCGTTGACCATGGCTCTCGCCACGGTATCCGTCGCCGGGGATGACAGTACACCGAAGCGGTGATCCGCGAATTCCCTTCCCAACGTCTGCAGCAAGCTGACCACCTTGTCGTGGGAGAAGGACTTGTACTGGGTGCTGCCAAAGGGATTGATGAGGATGAGCCCCTCACAGGGCGAGGTCACATTGCCCTTCCCCGCCACCGGGATGATGTACTGCTGATCCACCTCTTTAGCCCCCAGCAGAGAGAGCAGATAGCGGTATTTATCCTGGAACAGCAGACCGGCCGTCGCCTTGGACAGCTTGATATTCACACGCCCGATGCTGTCATCGAGCGAGGCAACGTGGGTGGGAGAGAGCCGGTGAAGGAGATAGAGATCCTTCATCTTCATCCCCTCGGTGAGGTGTATCACCAGATCGACATGGGGAATGGCTGCGGCCATCTTCTTGATGGCACCATAGCCGGGCCGCTTGTTGATCTCGATGACCTCATCGACACCAAAGCAATCCCGATACAGGCTGGCCAGGGCTGGGGTCGTGATAACCGTTACTTTCTTGTTACCCGGCAGCTTTTTTATCTCCCGGAAGAAAAAGGAGGAGATGAAGGAGTCCCCCAGCTTGGCATCCCAGCGCACCACCAATATATGGTGGATCTCCCCCTGGATACCGGACGGCATCTTCTTGTCAAACAAGAAGATGCCCAAGGCCCTACGCACCCGATCACGCAGCAGTTGAAGGTAGCCTATCACCATCACGCCCCTTCACCACCCACATGGGGGCCGTAATTGCGGTCATCAATAGTGGTATCGAACAGGCCGACATCCATGCAGCAGGGCTCAATCCCCGAAGCCGTCAGGCCGTTGAGCTGCAATCTTCCCGTCAGATAATCAGACGGCATCCGGATGGGGTAGGCTTTGCTCAACAGCTTCTTGGCGCCAGACAAGGTCAATATATATCCTGCCGTCGATATGATTCCGCGCTTGGAGTTGCGGCTCGGTGAGATATAGCTGGCAAGGCGATATCCTTCCGGCATTTTCTTCATCCATGGCCAAGATTTCACCTTGCCATGGTGCAAGAAAATAATATCAGACTGGCTGGCGGATATTGCTTTTGACAGGATTGACTTGAAGTTGCTGTGCAGATAGATATCGTCTTCCAGCACGACACAGCGCTCAATATTCCTGGCGACCATCATCTCGTAGATACGGATATGGCTCATGGCGCAGCCAACTTCCCCCAGACTCAGGTCGTGACCGCAAAACTGCTTGGCCATGGGGAAATCCACTTTTTTCAATTCATCTTCTGACAATGACTTTCCGTCTACGGCATCAAAAAATGCGAAGTCGATAGCCCGACCACCCAAGTGCTGATCGATAAAATGGCGGCGATCATGGCTTCTAAGAAGGCTGATGACAAAGACTGGGATCATGACTGATTCTCTTTAATAGTGAATTCTGTCGCACACCAAGCAAAAATAAGACTCAGTGAATATAGATAGAGTACATTTTGATGTTCAAACGGGACATCGCTGAATGCGCAAATAGAAATAGACAGTGGGATCATCATATAGAGAGATCCCCAGCCAGTTTTCTCTACCAGCAGCTTCATCGGGTAGAAGATGAAAATCAGCAAACCAAATATTCCGATAAGCCCCCTAACCACCAGATTCTGCATATATTGACTATGTGCATGTACTAACGCCGGATCCATTACCAAGGGGGATACCAAGCCCTGTGCAACTTGCTGCTCTTTGACCGCAGTAAAGCCATCAGTACCGACACCGATGATCGGTGAGTTCAAGAAACCTAGCCACGCACTCTCCCATGCAACGACTCGCAGTCCCCATGAGGAGTAATAAGTCCCACCTTCTATCCCTCTTATATCCGAGGCAGCATCGGCGACTCTATCCTGCACAATTGTATTGGTTTGATATATCCCACCCATCGAGGCTGCCAGCAAGAGAGCAATAATGGTATATTTAACAGGCTTATGAAAGCCCTTGTATATGACATGTATAATAATCACGCCCCCCAACGCCAGCCACACCCCCCGACTCTGAGAGAAATAAAGTGCAACAATAGAGGACATCATGGAAAACAGGGCAATGTATTTTATTATATCATTTTCTTTTGACTGACTGAAAGCACACCAATTTAATATGGCAAGAATCAGTGCGGCCTGAGAGAAAAGTATGGCGTTGGTAAACCCTTCGACTCTTATCAGCCCAGATTTGAACTGCCAGACACTCAATAAACCTAATCCAATTCCCCCAGCGACAATCGCGACCCAACCCAGAGAGAGTATTATTTTATTCTTGGGCATCATCAGAGAGAATATTGACACGTAGAACAGGCCTCGCATAATGCCATATTGATCACCATGCACAACCCTGTTAAGCAAGATTATCGCCGCATAAAACATAAATGCCCATAGCAGACGACGATCGATAAAGAAGACATCCCTGTTGCCTCCCACGAAATAATTCAGCAGACCAAACACTCCTGATACCACCAGCAGATTGGATAGAATGCTTTGACCAGACGGAACCAGGAAAAGTCCGCAGAAGGCAAACATGATGGTCAGTGCATAAACAGTGGTCGTTGCTCTATCGAGCAGTTTACGAGGCTTAATCAACATCAAGTCTTATTTCCTGAACACATAGTTGCCACGGATCTTTCGCCACAGCCCGAACATATCGGTACGGGGGAAGATGGCGATTCGGCGGATCTGGAGCGGATCCTGATGCATGGCTTTGGGGCCACTGTTGGTAGCCACAGCATAGCGATAACCCGCAGCCGTTACCTGAGCTTTAGCACTGTCATTCAGATCCCCGTAAGGGTAGGCAAACGTGATGAGTGAATGATCGAGCAACTGCTCCAGTCTCTGTTTGTTGGCCTGGATCTCGTGTGCCTGCTGCTCGGGGGTAAGCTGGCTCAGACGTGGGTGGGTCAAGGTATGACCCCCGATCTCGATATGCTCAGATGCCCCCAACATTCGAATTTCGTCGCTATTCATCAGGGATACCGGCCTGTCCGGGTGGGTCGGATGCTCCACGTCCCAGCGATTGTGATCTTCACCCGTCACTATGTACACCACGGCTTTGTAACCATATTTTTCAAGCAGTGGCAGCATGCGGGTCAGGTTGTCCCGATAACCGTCGTCGACGGTGATCACCAGATATTTCTTGCCGTATTGCAGACGGTGGATAAATCCCTTGTCTGCAAAGTCCCTGAAGGTCAGGGTC
The DNA here is from genome assembly GCF_051125555.1 of Aeromonas sp. NJAU223. NCBI lineage: Bacteria > Pseudomonadati > Pseudomonadota > Gammaproteobacteria > Aeromonadales > Aeromonadaceae > Aeromonas > Aeromonas sp. NJAU223. The sequence goes on from NZ_CP144204.1 coordinate 4,462,429, forward strand.
TCGTAGCCGAGCCACTTCATCAGTTTGAGGTGCTTTTCGAACATGGTGATGGGCAGCCAGGTGCCATGCACCCCCTTCTCGCTCTCATGTTCGATGAAACGATGATACATGATGACCGGCACCTCACGGCGCAAGGTCTCCACCACGGCATCCTGATAGATGGACTCAAGCCCCGTCACCACGCCCTGCAGGTCATATTCCTGATGGATACGCTGGCGAATGGGATCGGGCACGCCGGTACAGGTAAGGGCCGAGACAATCTGAGCTCTCAGTGCGGCAAAATCGATCGCCAGATCCTTCGGACCGATGTCGCCGAAGTTGCTGGCCAGCGCCTCGTCCAGGTTGAATTCATCCACCAGCCCGATGGCCTTGGCCTCACCGATGGCAAAGGCAGGACGGCCACAGAGCAAGGCCTCCATCGCCACCCGACCAGCCCCGATCACCAGATCGCAACCTGCCAACAAGGTAGGGACATCGTCCACATAGCCGACGAATTCAACCTTGTCCTTGAAACGGGCAAAGCGCTCCGGCACCTGAGTGCCACTGACGACCCGCACCAGGCAGGCATCCAAGTCCAGCACCTCATCCAGCAAGCGATAGCAGAGCTCGCCCTTGGGACCGCTCAGCCGTCCTATGATGGCGATCACCGGTTTGGGATTGTTGGGGGCAGAGACAGGCTGGAACTTGTCGGTTTCAATGCCGTTACGCAGCACCTGTACCTTGGCGGGATCCACGCCCAGGTTGTCGATGATCTGATGGGCGATGTCCTCGCATACCGCTACCGCCCGGTAGCCCAGCGCATGGAATGCCTTGCGCGATGCATGCACCGGCTGGCGGCCGTGAACCGTGGTGATCATCGGCGTGCCGGTCAGCTTGCAGGCCACGTAGCTGCTCCAGCCGGAGGCTCGGGAGTGGGCATGCACCAGCTGGATGTGATGCTTCTTGATGAGATAGATGAGGTAAAACACATGCCAGAAGCGGCGCAAGATGCTGCGCTTGTTGAAGCGCAGCTTGAAAACAGGCCCCTGGGTCGGCTTGGTCAGGGTGTCAGAAACGTAGAAGACGTTGTGGCCACGGCGGGTCAACTCGTTGCCCACCGTGGTGGCATAAACCTCGGCGCCCGTCACTTCAAGCTGGGAGAGTGCCATCAATATATTCATAGTTATTCGGCTCACGACTAAGACTGCTCATCCACTCTGCCACAAAACCACACTTCTTTGGTAACGGTGGCCGAACAGGTACAAGCAACGGAGGATTAGGAATCTAGCAAGCGCTCGACATCCATCATGCTTCGTCTGAAGCTAAAAATATCGGATCTCTGCCTGGATAGACTGGCGTAGCGGTCGCGGACCTCCTCATCCTCCAACAGGGTCCTTATCCCCTCGGCCAGGGCATCAACGTCATTGACGGGGACCAGGTAGCCAAATTCACCATCATGCAGAGCCTCTTTCGGCCCGGTACAATCCGTCGAGACAATCGCCTTGCCCAGTGTCATGGCTTCAACCAGAACGACCGGGTAGCCCTCATAGCGAGAGGACATCACGAAGAGATCACAGCCAGCTATATATGGATAAGGATTGTCCTGAAAACCCAACAAGCTGGTGTGAGCGCCCAATTGGTGCTCCTGAATATATTTTTCCAATCCCTCTCTATCCGAGCCCTCACCAAGAATGGTGAGATGATAATTCAGCCCTGCTGCAATATTCCGATGATGGGCTATCAGCAACAGATCAAAGGCCTTTTGTGAGTTCAACAATCGTCCAATCGCCAGCACATTCAAGCCATCACCGACCTTGATGCATTCCTGGCCTTTGAATGCGATATGGTTAATATCAACCGGATTATAAATAACCGAAATATTGCTCTCGAGGGCAGGATGGAGATTCAGTACGGATTGCTTGACACCTTCCGACACGCAGACGACCTCATCCATCCGCTCGTACACCACCTTTTCAATCTCCCTCGGCAAGGTGTGGTGCCGTTCAAGGTCGATATGAACCCAAGCTATTTTTTTCTGAGGGCCGTTGAGATAGGAGAGCAACAAACTGGCATCTCCTTCTAGAAATGAGACACCCACATCGTAATAGTCGGGAAGCAGCATATTGGCCAGCCATGGCTTGGCCAGGATCAGGGAATACCAGCGCTTCTTCATGGAATAGATGATTCCACGACGCAGGAAGCCCGTAGGCTCAGGCCCCAGCAAATATTTCACCTTGATGTGACTCGGCAATGAAGACAGGTAAACTCCTTCATATTTCAGCAACAGCAAGGTTATTTCATATTTGGCTTCATCGAGATGATTGAGTATGTTGACCAGTACTTTTTCGGCCCCTCCGCCCTCCAGGGTTTTCATCACGAACAGCACTTTTTTCTTCATACTTGAAATCACATAATTTAAGGCGTGAACAAAGAATACAAGGGCTACCCGATATAGGGGTAGCCCTTGTCACTGAAAAAATGACATCAAACCCGGTTTAGCCAGGCCATGTAATCGGCCACGCCTTCGGCCACTGTCTTGAACTCGCCATCATAGCCGACACCGCGCAAGCGGGTGAGGTCGGCCTGGGTGAAGCTCTGGTAGCGACCCTTCAAGTGATCCGGGAAGGGGATGTATTCGATGGCGCCTTGCTGATGATGCTTGATCACCGCTTCCGCCACATTCTGGAAAGGTTCGGCGCGGCCGGTGCCGCAGTTGAAGATGCCGGAGTGCTGCGGGTTCTGCCAGAACCACAGGTTCACCTTGCAAACGTCGTCCACGTAGATGAAATCGCGCATCTGACCGCCATCCGGGAAGCCATCACAACCTTCGAACAACTTGGGGTTCTCACCCAGTTTCACCTGGGTATTGAGGTGGAAGGCGACGGAAGCCATGGAGCCCTTGTGCTGCTCACGCGGGCCGTAGACGTTGAAGTACTTGAGGCCAACGACCTGGGAGTCTATCTCCGGCATCAGGCGACGCACGTACTGATCGAACAACTGCTTGGAGTAGCCGTAGACGTTGAGGGGCTGCTCGAACTTGGGATCTTCGATGAAGTTGTCGTTGCGCCCGCCGTAAGTAGCGGCGGAGGAGGCGTAGATGAAAGGGAGCTCGCGCTCGATACAGTAGTGGAACAGATCCTTGGAGTACTCGTAGTTGACCTCCATGATGAACTTGCCGTTCCACTCTGTGGTGGCGGAGCAGGCACCCTCGTGGAAGATCACCTCGATGCCGCCATCCCACTCCTCGAACTCGTCGCCGGAGACAATCCGCGCCTGGAATTCATCCTTGTCCATGTAATCGGCGATGGTGAGGTCGACCAGGTTGACGAACTTGGTGCCGTCGGTCAGATCGTCGATGACCACCACATCGGTGCGTCCCATGGCATTGAGTTGCTTGACCAGATTGCTGCCGATAAAGCCAGCGCCGCCAGTTACTACGATCATGGAGTTTGCCTCGCATACGTTGATGGCCACGTGTGACTGCCTGTTAAAGCTGTGTATAGTGAGCCAATTTGAAATTGCCGAAAAGTTTATCACGGGCCGCAAGGGGATTCGACCTCGATGACTTTCCCCGGCAGGGGCCCGGCAGAGGGATCAGCGATGAAGACCAGAGACAGGATCATTCACAGCGCCACCGAGCTGTTCAACGATCAGGGTGAACGCAACATCACCACCAACCACATTGCCGCCCATCTCGGCATCAGCCCGGGCAATCTGTATTACCACTTTCGCAATAAAGAAGACATCATCCACTCCATCTTCGATCAATATGCCCGCCACCTGAGCGAGAGCTTTACTCCGGCTCGCAGCCACGATATCAAGCTGGAAGACCTGATGGGCTACCTGGACGCCATCTTCTACCTGATGTGGCAGTTCCGCTTCTTCTACGCAAACCTGCCGGACATTCTGAGTCGCGACGCCCCCCTGCAGCAGAAGTATCTCAAGGCCCAGGAGCAGCTCAGGGCCGCCGTGGAGGCCCTGCTTCGCAGCCTGCGTGATGGCGGCATCATTACCGTCAGCGACGATGACCTGCCAGATCTTGGCCAGACCATCAAGATGGTGGTGACCTGCTGGATCCCCTTCCAGATAGCCCAGGCCCCCGCCACCCGCATCACCAAGCCCTTGTTGTATCAAGGGGTCTTGCGCGTACTCTTCCTGCTGCGCCCCTATGTGCAGCCCCTGGTGTCGGATCAGATCCGCCAGCTGGAACAACACTACCACCAGCTGGCCCAACCAGCTGGGTGAGATCTGTTTCACAATTGTTGAATATCAGCACAATAATTTGAATTAACGAGCAGAGGTTGCAGTAAAATCTCGCCCACTCCAGGGTCTGCTGGCGTTTCATCATGAAGGCGGCAACGGCCAGATGGCCGGCACAGGCAGACCCGGAACGACACAGCTAACACAGCGAATGAGGACCGAGGATGTCTAACGGATTCTATCGTCACCTGACCGAGCAGCTCGAACAGGTCAAAGCGGAAGGCCTGTACAAGCAGGAGCGCGTCATCACCTCGGCCCAGCAGGCCCGGATTTCGGTGGGCGGCGAGCAGGTATTGAACTTCTGCGCCAACAACTACCTGGGACTGGCCAACCACCCCGAGCTTATCTCCGCCGCCCATCAGGGGCTGGACAGCCACGGCTTCGGCATGGCCTCGGTACGCTTCATCTGCGGGACCCAGGATCAGCACAAGGTGCTGGAGCAGAAGCTGTCTGACTTCCTCGGCACCGAGGACAGCATCCTCTACTCCTCCTGCTTCGACGCCAACGGCGGGTTGTTCGAGACCCTGTTCGGTGCCGAAGACGCCATCATCTCCGATGCACTCAACCACGCCTCCATCATCGACGGCGTGCGGCTGTGCAAGGCCAAACGCTACCGCTACGCCAACAACGACATGGCCGAGCTGGAAGCCCAGCTCAAGCAGGCCAACGCCGATGGCGCCCGCTTCAAGCTGATCGCCACCGACGGCGTCTTCTCCATGGACGGCGTCATTGCCGATCTGAAATCCATCTGCGATCTGGCGGACAAGTACGACGCCCTGGTCATGGTGGATGACTCCCACGCCGTCGGCTTCATCGGCGAGAACGGTCGTGGCACCCACGAATACTGCGACGTGCTGGATCGGGTCGACATCATTACCGGTACCCTGGGCAAAGCCCTCGGTGGCGCCTCCGGCGGCTATACCTCCGGCAAGAAAGAGGTGATCGACTGGCTGCGTCAGCGCTCCCGCCCCTATCTGTTCTCCAACTCCCTGGCTCCCTCCATCGTTGCCGCCACCATCAAGGTGATCGACATGCTGGCCGAGGGCCACGCCCTGCGCGCCCGGTTGAAAAAGAACAGCGATTACTTCCGCACCCGCATGAGCGCCGCCGGCTTCACCCTGGCCGGTGCCGATCACGCCATCATCCCGGTCATGCTGGGGGATGCCAAACTGGCCGCCGAGATGGCGAGCCGCATGCTGGCCGCCGGCATCTACGTGGTGGGCTTCTCCTTCCCCGTGGTGCCAAAGGGCCAGGCGCGCATCCGCACCCAGATGTCCGCCGCCCACACCCGCGAGCAGCTGGACAAGGCCATCGATGCCTTCATCCGCATCGGCCGCGAACTGGGCGTGATCTGAGCCCATGGCTGATTGATTAAAACGGGGGCCAAGGTTGGGCCCCATTTTATTACCCTCTGTCTTCGGCCAAGTGCCCTGAGGAACCCTGTCATGAAAGCACTCTCCAAACTGAAGAAAGAAGTCGGCATCTGGATGACGGATGTCCCGGCCCCGGAACTCGGCCACAACGATCTGCTGATCAAGATCCGCAAGACCGCCATCTGTGGCACCGACATCCACATCTACAACTGGGACGAGTGGTCCCAGAAGACCATCCCGGTCCCCATGGTGGTGGGTCACGAATATGTAGGCGAAGTCGTCGCCGTCGGTCAGGAAGTACGTGGCTTCGCGGTCGGCGATCGCGTCTCCGGCGAGGGTCACATCACCTGCAGCCACTGCCGCAACTGCCGTGCCGGTCGTACCCACCTGTGCCGCAACACCATAGGCGTCGGCGTCAATCGTCCCGGCTCCTTTGCCGAGTACCTGGTGATCCCGGCCTTCAACGCCTTCAAGCTGCCGGACAACGTGCCCGATGAGCTGGCCGCCATCTTCGATCCCTTCGGCAACGCCGTGCACACGGCGCTCTCCTTCGATCTGGTAGGGGAAGACGTGCTCATCACCGGCGCCGGTCCCATCGGCATCATGGCCGCGGCCGTCTGCCGTCACGTGGGTGCCCGCCACGTGGTGATCACCGACGTCAACGAATACCGGCTGGAGCTGGCCCGCAAGATGGGCGCGACCCGCGCCGTCAACGTGGCCAAGGAGCAGCTCTCCGATGTCATGGCCGAGCTCGGCATGACCGAAGGCTTCGACGTGGGGCTGGAGATGTCCGGCGTGCCCAGCGCCTTCCAGGACATGATCGACAAGATGAACCACGGCGGCAAAATCGCCATGCTCGGCATCCCCCCCGCCACTATGGCCATCGACTGGGGCAAGGTGATCTTCAAGGGGCTCTTCATCAAGGGCATCTATGGCCGCGAGATGTTCGAGACCTGGTACAAAATGGCCAGCCTCATCCAGTCCGGCCTGGATCTCTCCCCCATCATCACCCACAACTTCCACATCGATGATTTCCAGAAAGGCTTCGATGCCATGCGCTCGGGTCAGTCCGGCAAGGTGATCCTGAACTGGGATTGATGTGAAGACCTTACCCCCAGAGACCCGGCAAGCGCCGGGTTTCTTTTTGCCTGCGCTCCGTCGATCCCCTCGTTCGCTGTCGAAACTTTCTTCACAGATTGCTTAACACTTCACACACAAGCGTTTAAATGGCTGTAACTATTCGGTTATAATCCCGTCGTTTTCTAGGGATAATAAGAACCAGCTGGGAGTGGATGAGCGTGTTGAGAAAACTGAGCTATTTATGGGCTGTCGGTGTCACGGCCATCAGCCTGTCCGGCGCCACGTTTGCCGCCGATGAGATGTCGCCAGAGGCCATCGCCGAGCGCATCGCCCCTGTCGGTCAGGTCTATACCGCCAAGGATCTGGAAGGGATAGCCACGGCAGCCGCCCCCGCGGCCGCTGCCTCCTCTGGCCCCCGTGACGGGGAAACCGTGTTCAAGGGTGCCTGCTTCGCCTGCCATGATACCGGCGCTGCCGGTGCCCCCAAGCGGGGTGACAAGGCCGCCTGGGAGCCTCGCATCGCCCAGGGGTTTGACACCCTGCGCAAGCACGCCATCGAGGGCTTCACCGGCAAGACCGGCATGATGCCACCTCGGGGTACCTGCGCCGCCTGTAGCGATGAAGAGCTCGAGAATGCCATCCACTACATGATCGATAAGCTCTAAGTAATTGAAAGGGCTCCTATTGTAGCCCTTTCAATCTGTCTACTTCCGGCTACCCTTGAAGGTACGTTCAATCGGGAGTGTTGCATGTCCGTTCAGCCAGCCGTACCGCACGATGCCACGCCCTTGCTGGCGACCGTCTCTTCCATCATGGATTTCCCCGCCCCCGGCGCCGCCTCTGCACAGGATTATGGCCGCCTGGTGCAGCAGCTCGACCAACTCTGCCCCCTGCAGCACTTTGCCATGCTGGGCCTGGCCGACGGCGGCGTGCACTGGCTGTATGAAGAGCGGCTCCCCCAGACGTTCAAGCAGTGGCTGGGACGGGAAGAGCCCCGTCTCACGGAGCAACTGACCCAGCTCGACGAACAGCAGGGCTGGTGCGTGCAACCCGTGGAACACGTCGAGGTACAGTGGTTGCTGGCCCGCTCGACCCCGGAGCAGATGCCTACCCTGCGCCTGCTGCTGGAGTGTCTGGCCAAGCGGCTGCACGAAACCCAGACGGGTACCCAGCTAGCCGGGCAGGCCTCCCCCCTCATGCAGCGGGATCCCCACTGGCAGCAGAAGATAGAGAAAATAAGTCGCATCATGCGGCTGGCCCACAGCCTGCCCCAACACGCTCTGCTCTCCCAGCTTGAAGCCGTGCTGCGCCAGATGCTGGCCGTCCAGGACATGCTGCTCGTTCATCAGGGCAGCCAACGGCTGGAGACGCTCTACCCGGCACAACTTGCCCACCCGGCTGACTTCATCCGGGGCCTGTGCCACAGCACCAACGGCGTCGAGCGCTGCGAGCAGGGCATGTACTGGTACAGCTTGCCCCTGCGTCAGCAACAGCAATATTTCGCGCACCTCATCATCAACACCCCTCATCCCCTGGAAGCCGACGACCGGCTGTTCCTCGACTTTCTGCGCCATCAGCTGACCCTGCTGCTGGAACTGAAACGCGTCAGGCATCAGTTGGATGAACTCAACTCCGAGGAGTCCATCAACCGACGGCTGCAGCAGTTGCGCCAGACCAACCTGAGGTTGCAGAAGCAGCTCAAGCAGCATCAGGAGCTGGAGCGTCGGCTGCAGTTCAACGCGCTGCACGACCCCCTGACCATGCTGCCAAACCGGGCCCTGCTGATGAATCATCTCCATCACGCCATGACCCGTTTTCGCCGCTACCGGACGGCCGGCTTCACCCTGATCTTCCTCGATGTGGATCACTTCAAGCAGATCAACGATGCCCTCGGCCACAGCGCAGGGGATCAACTGCTGCAGGAGATCGGCAAACGCCTGCAGAGCTGCATCCGGCAAAACGACATGGTGGCGCGGCTCGGGGGAGATGAGTTCGTCATCTACCTGGACAACAGCCAGGAAGAGGAGGATGTCAGCCCGGTACTCAACCGCCTGATCGGCCGCATCGCCCATCCGTTCCGGCTGCAGGGCAACGAGCTCAGCATCACCGTCAGTCTGGGGGTGGCCAGCGTCTCCGAGCAGATCAACGATGTCAGCGAGCTGTTGCATCAGGCGGATCTCGCCATGTATCAGGCCAAGCGCAACGGCCGCAGCCGCATCGTCAACTACTCGGAGGCGTGCAAGGAGAGTGCGGGGTCACCGGAGGAGCGGCTCGCCAAAGCCTTGCGGGAAGGCAGGATAGTGCCCTATTTCCAGCCGGTGATCCGGCTCGAAGACAGCTGCCTGACGGCGCTGGAGGTGATGGCCCGCTGGATCACGGAGGAGGGGGAATTGAAAGACGCCTTCGACTTCATTCCGCTGGCGGAGCAGTGCGGCCTCATCCAGGAGCTGGACAGACAGATCCTCAGCCGCACCAGCCAGCAGCTCAAGCGCTGGTTGCCGGTGTCCGGCCCCGGTCGCTTCAAGGTCGCCCTCAACCTGTCAGGCAAGCATCTGGCCAGCCGGGAGCATATCCTGCAGCTGGTCAACATCATGGAGGAAGAGGGGGTCATGCCGGGCTACTTCATCTTCGAGTTCAACGAACGAGAGCTGTCGCGCCAGAGTGCCGACTCCCTCACCGCCCTGCATGAACTCAGGGCCAAGGGGATCCAGATCAGCCTGGATGACTTCGGCACCGGCTTCTCCTCCCTCAATGCCCTGTTCCACTTCCCGGTGGACTACATCAAGGTGGATGACAGCTTCACCCATCGCATGCTCAATTCCCCCAAGGATCTGGCGCTGATCCGGGCCATGCGGGACATCTGCCAGGATCTTGGCTTCACCCTGGTGGTCGAGGGCATCGAGAGTCCCCAGCAGTTGCAGAAACTGATCGATCTCGGCTGCGCCATGGGACAGGGCCGCCACATCTCGCCCCCTCTGCCGGGGGCCGACATCACCCCCCTGCTGGGTCAGGCGGGCATGGCTTGACGCAGGTTTCAACCATCGCGTTCAGCCCTTTTGGCACTCAATCCTTTTTAAACAGGGCCCGCAGGTTGGCAACCCCGACCTGCCCCTTCTGCTGGCGCTCCTCGGCGGTCACCTTCTTCTGGTTTTCCCACTCCAGGTCGTCCTGGGGTAATTCCAGCAGGAAGCGGCTCGGCTCGGGCCGCACCGACTCCCCGTACTGACGCCGCTCCTTGCAAAGGGTGAAGGTGAGCTCGGTCTGGGCGCGGGTGATGCCCACGTAGGCGAGGCGCCGCTCCTCCTCCACGTTATCTTCATCTATGCTGGTCTGGTGTGGCAGCAGACCCTCCTCCATCCCCACCATATAGACATAAGGAAACTCCAACCCCTTGGAGGCATGCAGCGTCATCAACTGCACCTGATCCGCGTCATCCTCCCCCTCGTTGCGCTCCATCATGTCCCGCAGGGTGAGTCGGGTCACCACCTGGGGCAGAGTCATGGGCTCGTCCAGCTCGTTCCCCTCCAGCATCTCGGTGATCCAGCGATAGAGGGTGGAGACGTTCTGCATCCGCATCTCCGCCGCCTTGGGGCTGGGTGAGGTCTCGTAGAGCCACTCCTCATAGTGGATCTCCTTGATCATGTCCCGCACCGCCTCCACCGCATTGCCGCGCTGGGCCTCGTCCCCGAGTCGCACCAGCCAGTTGGTGAAGGCCTGCAAGGCGACCAGACCGCGGCCTGACAAATGTTGCTCCAGCCCCAACTCAAAGCTGGCGGCAAACAGACTCTTGCCACGCTGGTTCGCGTACTGGCCGAGTTTCTCGAGGGTGGTAGGGCCTATCTCCCGACGCGGCAGGTTGACCACCCGCAAGAACGCCGTGTCCTCGTCCGGATTCACCAACAGCTTGAGGTAGGCCATGATGTCCTTGATCTCGGTGCGGGAGAAAAACGAGGTCCCCCCGGAGATGCGATAGGGGATGCGGTTGGTCATCAGCGCCTTCTCGAAGATGCGCGACTGGTGGTTGCCCCGATAGAGGATGGCGTAGTCCTTGAAGCGGGTGCGGTTCATGAACTTGTGGCCCATCAGCTCGGCGGCGATGCGCTCCGCCTCGTGCTCCTCGTTCTTGGCGAACAGCACCTTGACCGGCACCCCGTAGTCGAGTTCGGAGAAGAGTGCCTTGTCGAACACATGGGGGTTGTTGGCGATCAGGATGTTGGCGCACTTCAGGATACGCCCCTTGGAACGGTAGTTCTGCTCCAGCTTGATCAGCTTGAGGCTCGGGAAGTCCTCGTTCAGCAGCACCAGGTTCTGCGGCTTGGCGCCACGCCAGGAGTAGATGGACTGGTCGTCGTCCCCCACCACGGTGAAGCGGGCCCGCTCACCGACAATCTGCTTCACCAGCTCGTACTGGCTGGTGTTGGTATCCTGATACTCATCGACCAGCAGGTAGCGGATCTTGTTCTGCCAGCGGGTGCGCACCTCTTCGTTGTTCTTGAGCAACAGGGTCGGCATCACGATGAGATCGTCGAAATCCAACGCGTTGTAGGCCACCATCTGACGGTGATAGCGCTCGTAGAGCTGTGCCATCAGCACCTCTTCCGGCCCGCGGGCGATACGCATGGCGCGGGCAGGCAGGATGAGATCGTTCTTCCAGTTGGAGATCTGGGTGATGAGGGCGGAGAGTTTGTCCTTGTCGTTGTCGAGCTCGGCCTCGGTCAGCTCTTTCAGCAGCGCCAGCTGATCGGTGTCGTCGAACAGGGAGAAGTTCGCCTTGAGATTCAGGCTCTTGTGCTCGCGGCGGATGATATCCAGTCCCAGGGTGTGGAAGGTGGAGACCATGAGCCCTCGCGCCTCCTTGCGGCCCAGGGTCTGGCCCACCCGCTCCTTCATCTCCCGCGCCGCCTTGTTGGTGAAGGTGACCGCCGCAATGTTGCGGGCGTTATAACCACACTGCTGCACCAGGTAGGCAATCTTGTTGGTGATGACGCGGGTCTTGCCCGATCCGGCGCCCGCCAGCACCAGGCAAGGGCCGGAGACAAACTTGACCGCTTCGTTCTGATTGGGGTTGAGCTTCATGGGCCGGATCTCTTGGCTTATGATGAGGGGCGGCATTGTAACAGAGATCCCGCGGGCAGCCGAAACCACGCGCAGACCCCATCACTTCGCCTTGTGTTTGGCCACCATTTTCAGGATCATGACCGACTTTTCCAGCAGATGACGAGGGGAGCATGAACCAGCAACAACACGCCGGGCTGCGCAGCCAGTTTCCGGCCTTGGCGCAGAAGGTCAACGACCATCCCCTGATCTATCTGGACAACGCTGCCACTACCCAGAAACCGCAGCGGGTGCTGGACGCGATCGCGCGCTACTACAGCACCGACAACGCCAACGTGCACCGTGCCGCCCACGCCCTGAGCGGCCGTGCCACCCGCGCCTTCGAAGCTGCCCGCGAGACGGTCGCCCGCTTTATCAACGCTCCTCGCCCGCAGGAAGTGATCTGGACCCGGGGCACCACGGAGGCGATCAATCTGGTAGCCCAGAGCTGGGGCCTGAGCGAGCTGCAACCGGGGGATGAAATCATCCTCAGCACCCTGGAGCACCATGCCAATATCGTCCCCTGGCAGCTCGTCGCCCAGCGCACCGATGCCCTCATCCGGGTCATCCCCCTCGATGAGCGGGGCGATCTCGACATGGATGCCTACCAGAGCCTGCTGGGGCCGCGCACCCGACTGGTGAGCGTGGCTCATGTCTCCAATGCCCTCGGCACCGTCAACCCGGTCAAGGAGATAGTCACAGCCGCCAGGGCGGTGGGTGCCCTGACCCTGATCGACGGTGCCCAGGCGGTGGCCCACCTCGACGTGGATGTACAGGAGATTGGCTGTGACTTCTACGCCTTCTCCGGCCACAAACTCTATGGTCCCACCGGGATCGGCGTGCTCTGGGGTCGTACCGACCTGCTGGAGCGCATGCCCCCCTGGCAGGCCGGCGGCGAGATGATCGACAGGGTCAGTTTTGCAGGCACCAGCTTCAATATCCTGCCCTTCAAGTTCGAGGCGGGCACCCCTCATATCGCCGGTGCCATCGGCCTCGCCAGCGCCATCGACTTCATCGCGGATCTGGACAGAGCCGCACTGATCCGCCACGAAGCGGTCCTCACCGACTATCTGGTGATGGGACTGCAACAGGTTCCGGGCCTGCGCCTTGTCGGCGCGCCCAGGCAGCGCGCCGGCGCCGTCTCCTTCCTGCTGGACGAGATCCATCCTCAGGATGCCGCCACTCTGCTCGACATGCAGGGCATAGCGCTGCGGGTCGGCCATCACTGCGCCATGCCGCTGATGGAGAGCCTCGGGGTCGGCGGTACCCTGCGCGTATCGCTGGCCTGCTACAACGATCAGAACGACGTGGATACCCTGTTGGCCGCCCTGCACAAACTCTGTGACTTCTTCTAAGGCAGATCATCCAATGAACAGTCTCGCAACCTATACCCGGATAGGCGTTGAGCCCGACGCAAATAGCATCCGTCAGCAGTTTGCGGCAGCCAAGGGCTGGGAGAACCAGTACCGGCTCATCATCCAGCTCGGCAAGCTGCTACCTGCCCTGCCCATGGAGTGGCAGATCGAAGAGAACCGCCTGAAGGGGTGCGAGAGCCAGGCCTGGCTGAAAGGAGAACAGTGCGAGGATGGCTGCTGGCACTTCGCCTGTGACTCCGATGCCCGCATCGTGCGCGGGCTGATCGTCATCGTGCTGGCGGCGCTCAATCACCAAAGTGCTGAGACTATTCAGACGTTCGATATGGATAGCTACTTTGCCGAACTGGGGCTGGAGAAACACCTGAGCCCGTCGCGGGGCAACGGCCTCAGAGCCATAGTGCAGGGCATAGTGGCACTGGCTGATAGCTGATAGCTGGCTGATACCAAATACCACAATAAAGAGCACCACTAGAAATAAAGAGAGCGCCCTTGGGCGCTCTCTTTATTTCTGCGTTGTCTGCAAACCTACTCGACGGATTTCTCGGCTCGGGCGCCCCGTTCGGCGATCTTCTTCAACACCCGGGATGCAGCCACCAGGCCGAAAGTGGCCGTCACCGGCGTCACGGCGCCAAAGCCGGAGGCACAATCCATCTTCATGTTGCCATCGCTGGCTGCCTTGGCCTGACAAGTACCGCCATTGCCATCCGGGTAGCTCAACTGCTCGGTGGAGAAGACGCACTCCACCCCGAACTTGCGGGCCGGATTCTTGCTGAAGTTATGCAGACGGCGCAAGTCAGAGCGCACCTTGGCCGCCAGCGGATCCTGAATGGTCTTGGCGAGATCGGCGACGGTGATCCGGGTCGGGTCCATCTGCCCGCCAGCACCACCCGCCACGATCACGGGTATCTTGTTGCGCTTACAGAAGGCGATCAGCGCTACCTTGGCCTTGACCGAGTCGATGGCGTCCACCACATAGTCGAACTCTTTCTTGATATGTTCGGCCAGGTTGTCGGCAGTCACGAAGTCATCCACCTCGGTCACTTCGCAATCCGGGTTGATGGCACGGATACGCTCCGCCATCACCTCGGTCTTGAGACGACCAACAGTCCCCTGCATGGCGTGGATCTGGCGGTTGGTATTGGTGATGCAGATGTCATCCATATCGATCAGGATGATCCGGTTGATACCGGCACGGGCCAGTGCCTCCGCCGCCCAGGAGCCCACACCGCCTATGCCCACCACGCAGACACTTGCCTGACTGAAAGAGCCAAGCGCGCGCTGGCCATAAAGACGGGCAATGCCCCCGAATCGCTGTAGATATTCTGCTTTCATACCACCACCTTGCTTGAGGGCGGCCATTATAGCGGCAACGGCGACCTACGACATCATCGGATAGGATAGGGTGGGTACGGGGAATGAAGGGTTAGGCTTACAAGGCAGATTCAGATAGCTGAAACGAAAAAAAGCCCAGTCGTTAGACTGGGCTTCTTAAGTAGTGGCGGAGCGGACGGGACTCGAACCCGCGACCCCCGGCGTGACAGGCCGGTATTCTAACCGACTGAACTACCGCTCCGCATTCGGTTAGCTTTCGCTAAATCTTTTGCCGCTTATCTGAGGTGTCATCCTCGCAGCCAATCGCGCAATGTGTGCACAACTGTTTAATTGGGTGCCTGGCAGTGTCCTACTCTCGCATGGCGAATGCCACACTACCATCGGCGCTACCGCGTTTCACTTCTGAGTTCGGCATGGGATCAGGTGGTTCCACGGCGCTATGGCCGCCAGGCAAATTCTTAATCTAGAAAGCTGACGTGAATAACGATGTCGCTCTTGGCTCGTCGCTATCACTGAATTTGAGTAGTTCATGCACTTGCTACAAGGCCAGAAACACTTCTTGGGTGTTGTATGGTTAAGCCTCACGGGTAATTAGTATGGGTTAGCTCAACACGTCGCCGCGCTTACACACCCCACCTATCAACGTTGTGGTCTCCAACGGCCCTTTAGGACCCTCAAGGGGTCAGGGATGACTCATCTCAGGGCTCGCTTCCCGCTTAGATGCTTTCAGCGGTTATCGATTCCGAACTTAGCTACCGGGCAGTGCCACTGGCGTGACAACCCGAACACCAGAGGTTCGTTCACTCCGGTCCTCTCGTACTAGGAGCAACTCCCTTCAATCATCCAACGCCCACGGCAGATAGGGACCGAACTGTCTCACGACGTTCTGAACCCAGCTCGCGTACCACTTTAAATGGCGAACAGCCATACCCTTGGGACCGACTTCAGCCCCAGGATGTGATGAGCCGACATCGAGGTGCCAAACACCGCCGTCGATATGAACTCTTGGGCGGTATCAGCCTGTTATCCCCGGAGTACCTTTTATCCGTTGAGCGATGGCCCTTCCATTCAGAACCACCGGATCACTATGACCTACTTTCGTACCTGCTCGACCTGTCCGTCTCGCAGTTAAGCTGGCTTATGCCATTGCACTAACCTCCTGATGTCCGACCAGGATTAGCCAACCTTCGTGCTCCTCCGTTACTCTTTGGGAGGAGACCGCCCCAGTCAAACTACCCACCAGGCACTGTCCGCGAGCCCGATTCAGGGCCCTGCGTTAGAACATCAAACATACAAGGGTGGTATTTCAAGGACGGCTCCACGACAACTGGCGTCATCGCTTCAAAGCCTCCCACCTATCCTACACATGTAGGTTCAATGTTCAGTGCCAAGCTGTAGTAAAGGTTCACGGGGTCTTTCCGTCTAGCCGCGGGTACACCGCATCTTCACGGCGAATTCGATTTCACTGAGTCTCGGGTGGAGACAGCATGGCCATGGTTACACCATTCGTGCAGGTCGGAACTTACCCGACAAGGAATTTCGCTACCTTAGGACCGTTATAGTTACGGCCGCCGTTTACCGGGGCTTCGATCAAGAGCTTCGCTTGCGCTAACCCCATCAATTAACCTTCCGGCACCGGGCAGGTGTCACACCCTATACGTCCACTTTCGTGTTTGCAGAGTGCTGTGTTTTTGATAAACAGTCCCAGCCATCTGGTCACTGCGACTCCCGACAGCTCCATCCGCAAGGGACTTCACCATCAAGAGCGAACCTTCTCCCGAAGTTACGGTTCTATTTTGCCTAGTTCCTTCACCCGAGTTCTCTCAAGCGCCTTGGTATTCTCTACCCGACCACCTGTGTCGGTTTGGGGTACGATGACTTGTAATCTGAAGCTTAGAGGCTTTTCCTGGAAGCAGGGCATCAATGGCTTCCGCACCGTAGTGCGTTCGTCTCGTGTCTCAGTGTTGTGTCTCCGGATTTGCCTAGAAACACCACCTACGCACTTTCACCAGGACAACCGTCGCCTGGCCCACCTAGCCTTCTCCGTCCCCCCATCGCAATTACAAGTCGTGCAGGAATATTAACCTGCTTCCCATCGATTACGCCTTTCGGCCTCACCTTAGGGGTCGACTCACCCTGCCCCGATTAACGTTGGACAGGAACCCTTGGTCTTCCGGCGAGGAGGCTTTTCACCCCCTTTATCGTTACTTACGTCAGCATTCGCACTTCTGATATCTCCAGCATACCTCTCGATACACCTTCGCAGACTTACAGAACGCTCCCCTACCACTCACGCTTAGCGTGAATCCGCGGCTTCGGTGCCTGGTTTGAGCCCCGTTACATCTTCCGCGCAGGCCGACTCGACTAGTGAGCTATTACGCTTTCTTTAAATGATGGCTGCTTCTAAGCCAACATCCTAGCTGTCTGAGCCTTCCCACATCGTTTCCCACTTAACCAGAACTTTGGGACCTTAGCCGGCGGTCTGGGTTGTTTCCCTCTTCACGACGGACGTTAGCACCCGCCGTGTGTCTCCCGGATATTACTTACTGGTATTCGGAGTTTGCATGGGGTTGGTAAGTCGGGATGACCCCCTAGCCCAAACAGTGCTCTACCCCCAGTAGTATTCGTCCGAGGCGCTACCTAAATAGCTTTCGGGGAGAACCAGCTATCTCCGAGTTTGATTGGCCTTTCACCCCCAGCCACAGGTCATCCCCTAACTTTGCAACGTTAGTGGGTTCGGTCCTCCAGTTGATGTTACTCAACCTTCAACCTGCCCATGGCTAGATCACCCGGTTTCGGGTCTACACCTTGCAACTAGACGCCCAGTTAAGACTCGGTTTCCCTACGGCTCCCCTATACGGTTAACCTCGCTACAAAATGTAAGTCGCTGACCCATTATACAAAAGGTACGCAGTCACCCCGAAGGGCTCCCACTGCTTGTACGTACACGGTTTCAGGTTCTATTTCACTCCCCTCACAGGGGTTCTTTTCGCCTTTCCCTCACGGTACTGGTTCACTATCGGTCAGTCAGGAGTATTTAGCCTTGGAGGATGGTCCCCCCATGTTCAGACAGGATGT
>NZ_CP144204.1:4485000-4533439 GCF_051125555.1 Aeromonas sp. NJAU223
GTCATGTCGATCTGCACTTCATCGCGCTGGCGTTTGGATTGCCGTCTCATTGCATTACCTTCTCTTCTCGCAAACCGTCACGGGTCCTGGCCAGCGCACGCTTGGCCAGGCTCTCGAGCCGGCTGAGTAACAACACGCCGGACAGCGCCACCACCATGCCTGCCATGGTGGGGATGGTGGCTCGGGAGATCCCGCCAGCCATGCTCTCCGGGTTAAAGCGGTTGGCGGCGGCCAACGCATCGAATACGCCAATCATGCCGGTCACTGTGCCAAGCAGACCCAGCATGGGGCAGAGCACCACCAGGGTGCGGATGAAGATCAGATGGCGGTTGAGCTCGAGCTCCGCCTCGGCCAACCAGCGGCCACGGATGGCCCTGGCATGCCAGCTGTGGTGCTCACCACGGTCCTGCCAGCGGCTGAACAGTTGCCGCTGCAAGGCACCAAATCCCAGCTTGAGGTAGAGCACCCGCTCGATCATCAGGATCCACATCAGCACCAGCAGGGCCAGGATGACCCAGAGCACGGGGCCACCACGGCCCATGAAGCTCTGCAACTGTTGCCAGATGTCGACGATCATGCCACCCGCTCCATCCCGTCCCCGTTGCTCTCGGCCCGCTCGGCCAGGATGCCGGCAACCTGTTGCTCCAGGACGTTGGAGAGCTCGGTGAAGCGGGACTGCAGCAGGCTGTGGGCCAGGATCAGCGGGATGGCAGCCACCAGGCCTTGTACCGTGGTGATCAGCGCCATGGAGATGCCGCCCGCCATGATCTTGGGATCGCCGGTACCGAACTGGGTGATGGCCTGGAAGGTGCCGATCATCCCGGTCACGGTCCCGAGCAGACCCAGCATGGGGGCGATGGCTGCTATGACCTTGACCATGCCGATACCGCGCTCGAGTCGCGGGGTTTCCTGCAAGATGGCCTCGTCAAGCCTCAGTTCGAGGGTCTCCATGCTCAACTCGGGGTGTTGATCCGCCACCGTCAGCACCCGGCCGAGGGCGTTGTCGGTGTGATATTCACCACTCTTGAGCTGACGACGCACCCGGCCGAGCTCCCGGGACAAGGTCCAGAGCCGCACGCCGGCGATG
Source organism: Aeromonas sp. NJAU223 (assembly GCF_051125555.1). NCBI lineage: Bacteria > Pseudomonadati > Pseudomonadota > Gammaproteobacteria > Aeromonadales > Aeromonadaceae > Aeromonas > Aeromonas sp. NJAU223. The sequence continues at coordinate 4,486,088 of NZ_CP144204.1, forward strand.
CCGAGGCCGATGACGGCCAGCAACACTATGATGGCGCCGACCTGCCCACCCTGTTGCACCTGCTGCCAGAAGCTGGGAGCCTGAGCCAACATGTCGAGCAGCACGCCGTGAGAGGGATCCAGCGGCAATGCTTCCCCTTCCTGACCCTGATAGGCGGCCAATTCGGAGTGCACGGCACCGGGCAGCCCCAGTACGGGGGTAATCCCTTCTGCGCTTACCTGCAGATAGCCGGCACTGCCACCAGCGCCAAATAACGCAAAGCTGCCAACCCGGGTCAGAGACTGCTCACTGGCCGCCCCCTGTGCATCGAGCACCTTGCCGTTGAACTGAACCACCCGGCCAGACTCGCGGATCTCTTGCAGCAGACTGGCGGGCAGCAGCGCAAGCGCGGCGCGATCCGGCACCTGCTTGTCTTGCGCCATGGCGCGCAGAGCAGTCAGACGATCCGGGTACTGACCCTGCACCGAGGACTCAGCCAGCAGCTTGACGGCATCGCTCGCCCCCTGGCGGGTGACCGCGAAGATTTCATTCATGTCGCCGGAGGCTTGCTCCCACTGAGCATTGAGCTCCACCAGCTTCTTTTCGTTCTCCGCAAACTGGCTGGCCAGCTGCTTGCCCAGGCTCTGGGCGGCGGCCAGCTTGGCACGGGCGCTGTTCAACTCGGTAGAGACGGACGCCAGATCTTGATTGGCCGTCTGCTCACGGGCCTGTTCCTGAGCCTTCCAGTCTTCGGCATGGGCCAGTTGGGAGCCGAGGGAAAAGGTGATGAGAAGGGGGAACCACTTCATGGCTGCTCTCATGATTGGGCCTCCTGGCTACGGGCAACAGACAGGGGCACGTGCAACAGTTGCGGGACTTTCTTGTCGGCTGCCATGTCCAGCGCATCGGCGATGGGAGTGAGCCACTGGCTATCGAGGGCCAACCATTGTTTGGCTTCGGCGGACCAGCGCCAGGCCTGGCTGCGATCAGCCGTCATGGCCAGCAGGGAAACCCGGCCAAGGGCCAGCACATCGACCCGGCGCTCGGCGCCATCCAGCATCAACTGGGCAGGATAAGCGTCCATCCGGCTGCCGTATTCGGCTTCAATCTGATAGGCCTGCAGCAATTGACGGAATTTCTCGGCCTCGCTCACATCGGCCCGGGCCAGGGTCACCTTGAGTTGCTCGATGCGCGCCAGACGATCGTCTTTGCGCAGGGGAATATCGTCCTGTACCAGTTGCTCCAGATCGGCCTGCATCTGCAGCATCAGCGGGATCAGCCCCTGACGGGTCTGCTCTACCGCTTCCAGCTGAGTGGTCAGCTTGCCCAGCTCATTTTGCTGATCGGCCACCAGAGACTGCATGTAGCGGTTGTAGGCTTCCAGATCCCGCAGTTGCAGCTGTGCGCTCTGCAACTCTGCCCTGGCAGACACGGCCGCATCGGCCGCTTTTTCGACTCGTTGTTGGGATGATTTCCCATCAGCAATGCTGTTTTTCAGTGCGGGCGCAACCAGATCGTCTGCATTGGCGACGAAGTGAGCGGCCAGTGGCAACAAGGCCAGACCCCAGAGCTTTTTCATGGTACATAATCTTAACAATGATAACTATTCTCATTGTCTCAAAGAGTCGCCCCACTGGCAATCAGATGATTTTCTTGGCCTGCGGCCAAAAAAACAGGATACTTTTTAGACAAGCACGGGAGTTACTGGCGTTGGTCGTCACAACACCACATTAAATAACTAAAAAATGTCTTTTCGATCAGGATGATAAATGATCGAAAAAGGAGACTGACATGTTCAACGATGCGATCTGGGAACACATAGATCGATTCACCAAGGCCAAGAAAACGAGCGAGATCCAGCAGCAACTCGAACGCTTCAGCCACCAGATGGGCTTTGATTATTTCCGTTTGCTGATTATTTTCCCCATCAGCATGCAGAAATCCCATGTCGCCCTATTTAACAATTGCCCCACCAGCTGGTTTGACGCCTATTCGGAGCGGCGCTACCTGACTCAGGATCCTGTGGTCTTCCTCGGACTGAAACAGACCCAGCCCATCTTCTGGAACAAACTCGACTGTGATTCTCCCTGGCTGCCCAGCGCCAGCCGGGAAGTGATGAATCTGGCCGCCGATTTCGGGGTCAGAAACGGGGTCTCCTTCCCGCTGCACACTCCGCAGGGGGAACACGGCATCCTCTCCTTCATCAGCAAGGAAAAATCCAGTTCGGATCTGATGTTTGAAAACGTTCCCTTGCTGTCGTTCTGTGCCAGCTACATCTTCAATTCCGCACTGGAGCTCATCAAGAACAGGCCGGATCTGATGAAGTATCTCACCGAACTGTCGGACAGGGAGAAGGAGTGTCTGTTCTGGGCCAGCGAGGGCAAGACCTCCTGGGAGATAGCGACCATACTCGGCATCAGCGAGCGTACCGTTAACTTCCACCTCAATCAGGTCACCAACAAGACGGACTCCAAGAACCGCAACCAGGCGATCGCCAAGAGCATCTCCAGCGGCATCATAGTGCCCTCCCTGAGCGATGTGACCATCACCAACCTGCGACTGTCCTGAGCCAGGACAAGATGAAAAGAGCCGCGTGATGCGGCTCTTTCATTTTCGGGGCCTCGATGACTATCCCTCTCTCTCCTTCTCCCCTTCCTCTCTGCCTTCCAGCAGCGCCAGAGCCGCATCGAAGTCATAGCGTTCAACCTTGAGCGCCACCTGCTGAAGGAGCCCAGCCAAAACCGGTTCCAGGGCAAGAGTTCTCAGTACCGCCAGCGCCTCAACCGCATCGCTGTCACTCTCGGCCAGCAGATGAGCCAGCCTCAGCAACCATGGCTGCAATGCACTATCCGACACCAAGGCAGTGGGCTGCGCCACCGGTTCCCTTCCCACGTCATCCCTGAGGGATGTGATCAATGGCATCAAGGATTGTTCCACCCCGGCCAACGCCGCCTGCAGCGCATCGTTGCCGAGGCGGGCCCGACAGCCTTGTTCCAGCTCGGCCGCCGCCTTCGCAACCTCGAAGGCACCTATGTTGCCAGCCGTCCCCTTCAGGCTGTGCGCGAGCCGGGTCGCCGCCTCAGGATCCGGGTCGGCGAGGGCAACGGCAAATTGCCCGGCAAAACCCTGATGGGCCGAGAGGAACTTGCGCAGCAAGCGCCGATAGAGATCGGTACGCCCCTGACAGGTCGCCAGCCCGGCAGCCTGATCTATGCCCTCTATCGCGATGGGCAGGTCAGGCACCATGGCCGTCACCCTAGAGCCAACCATGGAGAGCTGACGGCTTCCCAGCTTGATCCATCTGGCCAGGGTCGAAAACATGTTGGCGACATCGAGGGGCTTGCCTATCTGATCGTTCATCCCCGAGGCCAGCGCCCGCTCCCGATCACCGGTCATGGTGTTGGCCGTCATGGCGATCACCGGCAGACTGGCAAAGCGTGATTGCTGGCGGATCCGGCGGGTGGCGGTGTAGCCGTCCATCACCGGCATCTGGCAATCCATCAAGACTCCATCGAAATCGGCATCCTGTGCCAGCAGATCCAGCGCCTCCTGACCATTGGCCGCCAGACCGAGGACTATGCCCGCCTCCTGCAGCAGCTCACTGGCCAGCTCCCGGTTCAGTTCATTGTCTTCAACCAGCAACAGGCGGGCACCGCGCAGGCTGGCGCTCGCACTGGCGGTCTGTTCGCTGCGCTCGGTCGCCCGGCTATCCATAAGAGGTACCTTGCCGAGCACACTGCCGAGCGCCTCCAGCAGGGTGGAAGGGGTCACCGGCTTGGTCAGCACCACGGGCAGAGGCACTCCCCGGGTTGCGGCCTGCTCATGCACCTCCTCGCGACCGAAGGCGGTCACCATGATCACCGATGGCGTCTGCGCCAGGTTGGCCGCATGCATCTGGCGCACCGTCTCCACCCCGTCCATGCCCGGCATGCGCCAATCCATCAGCACCAGATCATAGGGCAGCGACTTGGTCTCGGCCTCCACCAGCATGGCCAACGCGGTACGGCCGCTGTCGGCCACGTCCACCTCTATGCCAAAGCTGCTGGCCATGCCGTAGAGGATCTCGCGGGCGCTGGCATTGTCGTCCACCACCAGGGCCCGCACCCCGATCAACTCATCCCGGGTGAACATGCGCCTCGGCTGTGCCCCACTCTGGCGCCCCAGCAGGGCACGGAAGTGGAAGCAGGATCCCTCGCCCTCCACACTCTCCACCCAGATGCGTCCCCCCATCAGTTCGACCAGCCGCCTGGAAATAGAGAGTCCCAACCCTGTGCCACCGTATTTGCGGGTGGTCGAGCTGTCGGCCTGGCTGAACGACTGGAAGATCCGCTCGCACTGCTCCTGGCTCATGCCGATACCGGTATCCCGCACCCAGAAATGCAGTTCCAGCTGTGCCCCCTCTTCCCTGAGCACCTCGGCCCCCACCACTATCTCCCCTCGCTCGGTGAACTTGGCTGCATTGTTGCCGAGGTTGATAAGGATCTGCCCCAGTCGCAGTGGGTCTCCCATCAGGGCGGTGGGCAGGTCGAAGGGGGTATCGAACAGCAGTTCCAACCCCTTCTCCTCGGCCCGCAGCCCTATCATGCTGGCGAAGTTGTCCAGCACATCCTCCAGGTGGAAGGGGATGATCTCCAGCTCCATCTTGCCCGCCTCAATCTTCGAGAAGTCGAGGATGTCGTTGATGATGCCGAGCAAATTCTCCGCCGAGCGGTGCACCTTCTCGATGTAGTTGCGCTGGCGACGATCCAGCTGGGTGTGCAGGGCCAGGTGGCTCATGCCGATGATGGCGTTCATGGGGGTGCGGATCTCGTGGCTCATGTTGGCAAGGAAGGCGCTCTTGGCCTGGGTCGCCTCCTCCGCCACCGCCCGCGCCTCGGTCAGCGCCGTCACATCGATATTGACCCCGGTTGCCCGCAGCGGCACCCCTTCCGGGGTGCGAGTGAAGCGGCAGAGCGCCTTGAAGGTACGCACGGCCTCGTCCCCCTGACGCACGATGCGAAAATCGAGCTCTATCCTGTCTGCTCCCTCCTCGACGGCCCGCTCGAAGACCTGGCTGGCAGAGTCCGCATCATCTGGATGCAGCAAAGCCTTCCAGTGCGCCTGGCTACCGCCAAATCCACCAGGCTCCAGCCCGAACATCTTCTCCAGCTGCGGGGTCCAGTAGTTGCGGCCGGTCACCAGATCGATGTCGAACAATCCTATGCCCCCCGCCTCCTGTACCAGGGTCAGACGCTCGCTGGCGGTGCGCAGCCTGGCCCCCATGGCCCTGCGCTCGCTCACGTCCCGCACCGAGGCACAGACGCAGATGCCGCGATCCACCAGGGTCGGCAGATGGGAGAGCCCGATTTCCACGGAGAACTGGCTGCCATCCTTGCGCACCCCCTGCAGATCCTCGATGGCGGCCCCCATCTGGCGCGTGCCACCGTGGGCGATGAAGTGGTTGCGCAGCGCCGCATGCTGATCGCGACCGCTCTTTGGCACCAGGCATTCGATGGACTGACCGTTCAACTCACCGGCGGCGTAGCCGAACAACCTGTCCAGCTGGGGATTGGTCAGCAGAATGAGGCCGTCGGCACCGATGACCAGCATGCCGTCCGGCGCCGCCTCTATGATGCCGCGATACCAGGCCTCGGTGGCGCGCAAGGCACCCTGCTGGGCCTCGAGTGCTCTGGCCTGATGCTCCAGTTGCAGGGTCTGGGCGCCCATCTCGTCGGCCTGGCGGCGGGTCTCCTTCAACAGGGCCAGGGCGACCTCGCTACGCTCCATGATGGCCATGGCGCCCGCCAGCCTGGGCAGCACTTCCTGCAACAACAGGGTCTCCGTCTCGCCGGGAGGCTGGAAGCCGGCCAGCTCCAGCACCCCGAGCAGGCGTTCCCCCCGCATCACCGGCAGCACCTGCAGCTGGCTGGCTGGCCCGGCACCGAGCTGGGTACGCACATGCCAGAAGGATTCCGGCACCGCGGTCAGCTGGCGTGGTTGACGATCGAGGGCACACTGGCCCAGCAACCCCTCCCCCAGAGCCACCTCTTCGGCTAGCGGGTACTTGGGATCGCTTGCGTAACCGCCCACCAGACGCAGGCTGGCCGACCCCTGATGCAGGCTGTAGAGCGCCCCCTGGCAGACACCGAGCAGGGGCGCCATGCGGGCGAAGAAGACCTGAGCCAGCTCTGGCGGCGTCTCGGCCAGTTGCAGATCCACCTGCAGCAGGGAGACCTGGGCCTTGACCTTGCGTTGCAGCTCCAGCTGACGCGCCTCCAGCTGCAGGGTGGCGATGGCCCGCGCCAAGTCGCCGGTCTCGTTGTGCATGTCGGCATGGGGAATGGGATGATCCAGCTGACCGGCGGCCAGCAGGTCCACCGCCTTGCGCACCCGCTCGAGGGGATTGCGGATCGACTTGCTGACCAGCCAGACCAGGATCAGTGACAGCCCCAACCCTCCCAGCAACAGTGAATAGGTGAGCAGGCTGCTCTGCTTGGCAAAATCCGTGATCTGGATGACCAGATCCCGCAACGCGGACTGCTTGACCTCGGCGATGTGCTCCAGCATGGCATCGGCGCGGGCGTCCAGCCGCTCAAACTCATCGCTATTGAGCAGCACCTGCGCCTGTTCCTGATTGCCCTGGGCGACCAGTTGCAGCACCTTGTCGCTGAGCTGCTGGTGACGCTCCAGCTGCATCTCGAGATCCGATGAATTGACCAGGCTCTCGGTGCGCCACAGGGTCGGCTTGGCCAGGGCCAGCTCCTCGTACAGCGTCTTCTGGGCATCCTGCAACTGCTTGAAGGCCTCAGTCCGCACACTCCGATCGCTGGAACCAACGGCTTTGCGCAGGGCCTGCTGGATATGGGGCAATTGCACCCTCGCCTCCTGCAGATGGATGGCGCCCACCAGGTCCTTGCTATAGAGGTGATCCAGATCCCGGGTCAACTTGCTCTGGGTACGCAGACTCTGGATGCCGAGGGCCAGCGCCAGCGCCAGCAGCACGGCAAACCCCAATATCAGCTTGTGCCGCAGTGCGAGCCGCTCAAGCAGAACCAGCACTCTCATGGGAGCTCCTTGTCTCTGGCTCAGGGGGCCGGGGAATGCCGGGCGGCCTGCAGAGCAGCCATGTCCTGTTCGCTGTCACTGAAGCGATCGGCGATGGCCTTGAACTGCTCGGTGGCGGACAGGAAGGCCGCGCAGACATCCGGATCGAAGTGCCAGCCCCTCCCCTGACGAATGATGTCCACCGCCTCCTCGTGGGACATGCCCGCCTTGTAGACCCGGCGGCTGATCAGCGCATCGTAGACATCGGCAACCGCCATCAGCCGGGCGCTGATGGGGATGGCATCCCCGGCCAGCCCTTGCGGATAGCCGCTGCCGTCCCATTTCTCCTGATGGCTGTAAGCTATCTCCTTGGCCAGACGCAGAAAATCCACCGGGAAGCCGAGCTGATCCTCGGCCCGCTGTATGGCATCGCGGCCAAGGGTGGTGTGGGTCATCATGATCTCGAACTCTTCCCGGGTGAGACGACCCGGCTTGAGCAGTATGTGATCCGGGATGCCTACCTTGCCGATGTCGTGCAGGGGGGCCGACTTGAACAACAGGTGGATGCTCTCGTCGTTGAGGAAGTGACGAAAACGGGGATGTTCCCGCAGCAGCTCGGCGAGCAGCTTGACGTAGTGCTGGGTGCGGCGGATATGGTTGCCGGTCTCGTTGTCCCGGGTCTCCGCCAGGGAAGCCATGGCCTGTATGGTCACATCCTGGATCGCCATCACCTCGCGGGTCCGGCGCTGGACCTCCTGTTCGAGGAACTCGTTCTTATCCCGCAGGAAATCGGCGGCCGCCTTGACCTTCAGCTGGTTGGCGACCCGAGCCAGCACCCGTGGCGGGCTGATGGGCTTGGTGATGTAATCGACGGCGCCGAGCGCCAACCCCTGGAGCTCGCTCTCCACCGCCGCCATGGAGGTGAGAAAGATGATGGGGATGTGGCGGGTACGGTTATCCTGCTGCAGCCGCTCCGCCACCTGCAACCCGGATAGACCGGGCATCATGATGTCGAGCAATATGAGATCCGGCAGGGGATCTCCCGTCAGGATGCGCAAGGCTTTCTCGCCATTGTTGGCGAGCTTGACCCTGTATTTGTCCCTGAGCAGTTCGGCCATCAGCATCAGGTTGTCCGGGGTATCGTCCACCACCAGCACTGTGGTGGAGGAATGGGTCTCTTGGGGGTGATTCATGGGATGCGATCTCCAGCCCTGTATTGAGTGGTCACACATCTGTGCCACCGGTCTAGAGCAAGCTTAGCGTCGAAGTAATCAGCCAGCTTTCAGCCACTTAAATAAAAAACCGGCGCATCACGAGCTGTGATGCGCCGGTTTTTCATCAGGTACTTGCGGATCGTGGTGGAGTAAAATGCTTACCCAACCACGATATACAGTTTATTACTCCACGGTAACCGATTTGGCCAGGTTGCGCGGCTGATCCACGTCCGTGCCCTTGATGAGGGCCACGTGATAGGAGAGCAGTTGCAGCGGTACCGTGTAGACGATGGGAGCAATCATCTCTTCCACGTGGTTCAGGCTCATCACCCGCATGGTCTCGTCGCTCTTGAAGCCGGCGTCTGCATCGGCGAACACGTAGAGGATACCGCCACGGGCGCGCACCTCTTCCACGTTGGATTTGAGCTTCTCCAGCAGATCGTTGTTCGGCGCCACCACTATGATGGGCATCTCCGCATCGATCAGCGCCAGCGGGCCGTGCTTGAGCTCACCGGCGGCATAGGCCTCGGCGTGGATATAGGAGATCTCCTTGAGTTTGAGCGCCCCTTCCATGGCGATGGGGTACTGGCTGCCACGGCCGAGGAACAGGCTGTGGTGCTTGTCGGCAAACTCTTCCGCCAGGGTCTCGATCTGCTTGGCCAGGGCCAGGCTCTCCTTGATGCGCAGGGGCAGGGCCTGCAGCGCCTTGACCAGTTCGGCCTCGGCGGCGGCGCTCAGGTGGCCGCGGCAATGACCGACGGAGGCCACCAGCATCAGCAGGCCGGCCAGCTGGGTGGTGAACGCCTTGGTGGAAGCCACGCCGATCTCGGCACCGGCACGGGTCATGAAGGCGAGATCCGATTCACGCACCAGGGAGGAACCCGGCACGTTGCAGATGGCCAGGGAGCTCATGTAGCCGGACTCCTTGGCCAGGCGCAGGGCGGCCAGGGTGTCGGCGGTCTCGCCGCTCTGGGACAGGGTCACCAGCAGGCTGTTGGGGCGCACCACCGACTTGCGGTAACGGAACTCGGAGGCGATCTCCACGTCGCAGGAGACGCCGGCGATCTCTTCGAACCAGTAGCGGGCCACCATGCCGGAGTTGTAGGAGGTGCCGCAGGCCACGATCTGGACATGATCCACCTTGTCGAAGATGGCGCGGGCACCGTTGCCGAACGACTCGACGATCACGTGATCGCTGCCGAGGCGCCCTTCCAGGGTGTTGGTGATGGCCTTGGGCTGCTCGTAGATCTCTTTGAGCATGTAGTGGCGGTATTCACCCTTGTCACCGGCGTCGTGGGACAGCTCGGATTCCAGCTCCTCGCGTACCACGGCGTTGCCGTCGGTATCGAACACATGGACGTCGCGGCGGGTCACCTCGGCCACATCACCCTCTTCCAGGAAGATGAAGCGGCGGGTCACCGGCAGCAGGGCCATCTGATCGGAGGCGATGAAGTTCTCGCCGATGCCACGGCCGATCACCAGGGGAGAGCCGGAACGGGCCACCACCAGACGGCTGTCGTCACGGCTGTCCATCACGACGGTGCCGTAGGCGCCGCGCAGTTGCTTCACCGCCACCTGCATGGCGACCAGCAGGCTGGGGGCAGATTTCAGCTCGTGGTGCACCAGATGGGCGATCACTTCGGTATCGGTGTCCGAACTGAACTCATAGCCCATGCCCTGCAACTGGCTGCGCAGCTCTTCATGGTTTTCGATGATGCCGTTGTGCACCACGACGATGTGTTCGGAGACGTGGGGGTGGGCGTTGCGCTCGGACGGCTCGCCGTGGGTGGCCCAACGGGTGTGGGCGATGCCGGTGCCGCCGTGGACGGACTGCTCTTCCAGCGCCTTGGCCAGCTCGGCCACCTTGCCGAGGCGGCGCACCCGCTGCAGCGGCTGGCTGGCGCTGAACACGGCCACACCGGCGGAGTCATAACCGCGATATTCCAGACGGCGCAGGCCCTCTACCAGAATTTCAGCCACATCACGTTGGGCCACGGCCCCGACGATGCCACACATAGGATTCTCCTTGAGACGTTAAGACTTGATGCTTTGGATAGTTGGATGTTCGATTCAGGCAGTCATATCAACTGACAACAGGGGCACAGACCAGCTGGATCCCCTGCGCTTGAAGCTGTTCCCTGGCCTCGGGGGCCAGCCCCTCGTCGGTCACCAGGGTGTGGACGCTGCCCCATGGCAGCTCCAGATTGGGAATGCGACGGCCGATCTTCTCGGATTCAACCATGACGATGACCTCGCGGGAGACCTCGGCCATCACCCGGGACAGTCCCACCAGCTCGTTGAAGGTGGTGGTGCCTCGCGCCAGATCGATGCCGTCGGCACCGATGAACAACTGGTCGAAGTCGTAGGAGCGCAGCACCTGCTCCGCCACCTGGCCCTGGAAGGACTCGGAGTGGGGATCCCAGGTACCGCCGGTCATCAGCAGGGTGGGTTCGTTCTCCAGCTCCCGCAGGGCGCCGGCCACGTTGAGGGAGTTGGTCATCACGATGAGGCCGCGCTTGTTGCCGAGCAGGGGGATCATGGCGCTGGTGGTGCTGCCGCTGTCGATGATGACGCGATTGTGATCGCGGATCCGCTCGGCGGCGGCACGGGCGATGGCCATCTTTCGTTTCGAAACTTGTTCTGGATTCTCATTCGCCACCATCTCGCTCGGCAGGGGAACGGCACCGCCGTAACGGCGCAACAGCAAGCCGCCGGTTTCCAGCATGGCCAGATCCTTGCGGATGGTGACTTCGGAGGTGGCGAAGTGTTTGGCGAGGGCATCCACGCTCACCTCACCCTGTTCTTGAACCAGGGTGACTATGGTGTGGCGGCGCTGTTGGGTGTTGCGTTTGTTCATTTAAAAGTTTCGATTCGAAAGAATATCGAAATGTTAGCGACTTTTTTGGAAAAATCAAACGGCAAATAGGATCCGATGTGCATCGGTGCCAGAATGAGGGCTGATTTGCGAGAGGACGCCATGCAAAAACGAGTCATCTGGCTGGTGGAAGATGAGGCCAGCATTGCCGACACCCTGATCTATGCGCTGCAAACTGACGGTTTCGAGGTGGAGTGGTTCCCCCTGGGTCAACCCATGCTGGCGCGACTGGAACAGACGCAGCCCGACTTCCTGATCCTGGATGTGGGCCTGCCGGACATCAGCGGCTTCGAGCTGTGCAAGCAGGTACGCACCCGTTGTGATCGGCCCTTGATGTTTCTGACCGCCCGCAGCGAGGAGATAGATCGCCTGATTGGACTGGAAATCGGTGCCGACGACTACGTGGCCAAGCCGTTCTCCCCGCGGGAAGTGTGCGCCCGGGTGCGGGTGATTCTGCGCCGCAGCCAGCCTGCCGCCCCCCAATCCAGCCCCTTGCTGGTACTGGACGAGGAGCGGGCCCGCATCTGCTTCCACGGCCAGGCCCTGGCCCTCACCCGTTACGAATACCTGCTGCTCAAGACCCTGATGCAGGCGCCGGGGCGGGTCTACTCCCGCCAGCAGTTGATGGATCTGGTGTGGTGCGGAGCGGAGGAGAGCCTGGATCGCACCGTGGATACCCACATCAAGACTCTGCGCGCCAAACTGCGGGAGCGGGACCCGGCCACCAGCCTGATCCTGACCCATCGCGGGCTGGGCTACAGCCTGGAGCTGGCATGAGAAGGGCGGCGCGGCGAGACAACCCAAAACGGGGCGATAGCCGGAGTCAGACATGCGTATAGGCCTGCAGTTGCTGTGCGGCCTGGTGCTGATCTTCGCCCTGGCCGCCTGGTTCGTGCTGGAGATCTTCGTCGAGGAGATCAAACCCGGGGTGCGCAGCGCCACCGAAGACACCCTGGTGGACATGGCCCAGTTGCTGGCACCGCTGGCGCTCGACGATCTGCAGGAAGGGAAGATGGCGGATGGCCGGCTCGCCAGCGCCTTCGCCCGCCTCAACCAGACCCCTCTCAACGCTCTCATCGACGGCCACCTCAAGCAGCAGGCCGAGTACCGCATCTATGTGGTGAATGCCAGGGGGCTGGTGGTCTATGACTCCAGCGGCCAGGATCTCGGCAAGGACTACTCCCGCTGGAACGATGTCTACCGCACCCTGCGCGGGGAGTACGGCGCCCGCAGTACCCGCAGCGATCCGGACGATCCCGCCAGCTCGGTGATGCACGTGGCCGCCCCCCTGCGCGACGGTCAAGCCATCCTGGGTTCCCTCACCGTCGCCAAACCCAATCGCACCCTGCTGCCCATGATAGAGCGCAGCGAGCACCAGCTGTTGCAGGGGGCCGCCGTGCTGCTGCTCATCTCCCTGCTGATCGGGGGCCTGCTGGTGTGGTGGCTCAACCGTGCCATCGGCAAGCTGGTGCACTACGCCGATGCGGTCAGCCAGGGAAAACCCACCAGCCTGCCGGCACTCCATAGCCCGGAACTGGACCGGCTCGGCCGCTCCCTTGAAACCATGCGCCGTCAGCTGGATGGCAAGTCCTATATCGAGGCCTATGTTCACAGCCTGACCCATGAGCTCAAGAGTCCGCTGGCCGCCATCCGCGGAGCCGGAGAGATATTGGCCGAGACGCCGCCCCCCGAGGTGGCGAAGCGCTTTATCGGCAACATCAATCTGGAGACGGCCCGCATGCAGCAACTGATCGAGCGCATGCTGCAACTGGCCAGGCTGGAATCGGGACAAGGACTGGACAGGCTTCCCTGCACCCCCGCCAGCCTGGGCAAGCGGGTGCTGGATGCCCGCCAGATCGTGGCGAGGGGTCGTCGGGTCACGTTGTCGGCGGCCCTCGCCGAGGGCCAGAAACAGAAGTGGGACTCCCTGCTGGTGGAGCAAGCCCTCGGCAACCTGCTGGACAATGCGCTGGATTTCTCCCCCGTCGCCGGCACAGTCCAGCTGACGGGAAGTGTCGAGGGGGACGGTTATCGCTTCCAGGTCAAAGATGAGGGGCCCGGCATTCCGGACTACGCCCTGCCACGGATCTTTGAGCGATTCTACTCGCTGCCAAGGCCTGACAAGGGCAAGAGCAGCGGCCTCGGTCTCAGCTTCGCCCGCGAAGTGGCGCGCCAGCACGGGGGCAGGCTGACCCTGTGCAACCAACCAGGAGGCGGCGTGCTGGCAGAATTGTGGCTGCCGGCAGCCTGAGTCGTCGATTCACTCAGGACCAGACTTCATATTGAGCACACAGAGCGGGGCTAAGCTGCCCCTTCATTACAGGAGCCACCATGGGGGTGCTCTTGTGCCTCAAGGAGATTGCCATGTCCCGTCTGCTGTTATCCGGCCTGTTTGCCGCCGGCCTCTTCTTCGCCCTGCCCGCCAGCGCCGCCTCGGGCTGCATGCTGTTTGCCGACGGCAACGGCAAGCCCACCAGCAAAGAGGGGGACTGCGCCAGCCAGCTGCCCCCCGCCTCCACCTTCAAGATCCCGCTGGCACTGATGGGGTATGACAGCGGCTTCCTGGTGGATGAACAACTGCCCGCCCTGCCGTTCAAACCGGGGGATGCCGACTTTCTGCCAGAGTGGCGGGAGACCACCACCCCGAGCCGCTGGATGCAATACTCCGTCATCTGGTACTCCCAACGCCTCACCGAGTGGCTGGGGATGGCGCGCCTGCAGCACTATGTGGATGCCTTCGACTACGGCAACCGGGATCTTTCCGGCAACCCGGGCAAACACGATGGCCTGACCCAGGCCTGGCTCAGCGCCAGCCTCGCCATCAGCCCGGAAGAGCAGGCCCGCTTCCTCGGCAGGATGGTGAATGGCAAGCTGCCGGTCTCCGCCCAGACCCTGGCACACACCGGCACCCTCATGCGTCAGCCGGACATCGATGGCTGGCAGATCCACGGCAAGACCGGCATGGGCTACCCCAAGTTGCTGGATGGAACTCTCAACCGGGAGCAGCAGATCGGCTGGTTCGTCGGCTGGGCCAGCAAACAGGACAAGAAGCTCATCTTCGTCCATACCGTCATCCAGAAGCCGGGCAAGCAGTTCGCCTCCCTCAGGGCCAGGGACGAGGTCTTTGCCGCCCTCCCTGCACGGCTGAAACAGATGTAATGGGATGCATGAACCGGCGCCAGGCGCCGGTTTTTTTATCCCCCTTCACCCTGACTTCACAGAACCTCATTCCCCCTTCACCCAGACCAGTCACCATGCCCCTTATCAACAAGGAGAGGCGTCATGGTCAAACAAATACTCACCCACAAGGTCGTCATGCTGCTGTTGCTCAGCCTGCTGCTGATGGTCCCGGTACATTCCATCATGGAGCTGAACCGGGAGCGGCAGGCCTATCGCAGCCAGGCCATCCACAGCATCATGGCCAGCAGCAGCGGGCCGCAACGACTGATAGGGCCTGTGCTGGTGCAACCCTATACCCGATCCGTCACCGTCGAGCAGGATGGCAAGCGCTTCGTGCGTACCGAGCAGGTCTATCGTTATCTGCTGCCGGAGCAGCTGGAGGTGCGGGCCAGCATGGAAGTCACCCCGCGCAAGCTCGGCATCTATCAGGCGCAGGTGTATCAGACCCGGCTCTCCCTCTCCGGCAATCTGCCCACGGCTCTCGACGACAAGCCGCTGGTCAGCAGCACCCAGGAAACGCGCGACGGATCCGACCCCAGCCTGATCCCGGGCAGGCCCTACCTCAGCCTGGTGCTGTCCGATGCCCGCGGCATCAACAGCGTCCCCAAACTGCAACTGGGAGAGGCGCGCATCCCCTTCGCCCCCGGCGCCCAGCTGGGAGGCACCATGGCAGGCATCCATGCCCCGCTCGCGGCGCTGCCCACCGGAAACGGCCGCTTTCATATCGAGCTGGATCTGCAGGGAATGAATGCGCTGGACGTCGTGCCCCTGGGTCAGGACAGCCAATTCAACCTGAGCGGCAACTGGCCGCATCCGAATTTCATCGGTGACTTCTTGCCGGGCAAACGATCCCTCGGTCAGCAGGGATTCGAGGCCAGCTGGCAGACCAGCTGGTTCGCCACCGACATGGAGAGCCGCTTCAACCGTCTGATGGAGGGATCGGGAGGCAAGCTGCCGAGTTTCAGCGTCAGCCTGGTGCAGCCGGTGGATCACTATCAACTGAACGAGCGGGCGGCCAAGTATGCGCTGCTGTTCATCGGCCTCACCTTCCTCAGCTTCTTCATGTTCGAGCTGCTCAAGGGGCTCAGAGTGCATCCGATCCAGTACGCCCTGGTGGGCATGGGACTGGTCGTCTTCTACCTGGTGCTGCTGGCACTGACCGAACATATCGGCTTTGGCTGGGCCTATCTGGCCGCCGCCCTGGCCAGCGTCGCCCTCAACGGCTTTTATCTCAGTCATGTGCTGGGGGGAGCCCGGCAGGGGCTGGGATTCGCAGTGCTGTTGGGGCTGGTTTACAGCATATTGTTCGGATTATTGCAGGCGGAAGAGATAGCTCTGCTGCTCGGAGCCCTGCTGCTGTTTGCCGTACTGGCGCTGATCATGGTGCTGACCCGCAAGCTCGACTGGTACCAGCTGACGGAGCGCCCTCCGCAGCCCTGACAAATAACAGCGGCGCCCAAGGGCGCCGCTGTTATTTCATTGATCGGGCATCACTTCTTCTTCACCGGGCGAGCCCAGTTCTTGATGTGACGCTGGGGCACCCGGGTGATGACCAGCTCATTCTCGGCCACATCCTTGGTGATGGTGGAACCCGCCCCCAGGGTCGCCCCCTTGCCGATGCGCACCGGCGCCACCAGCTGGGTATCGGAGCCGACGAAGACGTCATCCTCGATGATGGTCTGGAACTTGTTCACTCCATCGTAATTGCAGGTGATGGTGCCGGCACCGATGTTCACCTTGGCGCCAACCTCGGCATCCCCCAGATAGGTCAGGTGACCACACTTGGAGCCCACCCCGAGCCGGGCCTTCTTCATCTCGACGAAGTTGCCGACATGGGCATCCTGCTCCAGCACGGCGCCGGGGCGCAGACGGGCGAAGGGGCCGACGGAGCACTGATCCGCCACCAGAGCCCCTTCGATGACGGAGTAAGGCTTCACCTCGCTGTGATCGCCAATCTCGCAATCCTTGAGCACACTGCCGGCACCGATGTGCACGTGGTTGCCGAGCTTCACCTTGCCCTCGATGATGACGTTCACGTCGATCACCACTTCTTCCCCGATCTCGAGGGTACCGCGCAGATCGAAACGGGCCGGATCGATCAGGGTGGCACCGGCAATCATCAGGCGCTCGGCCTGCATCTGCTGGTAGCTGCGCTCGAGCTGGGCCAGTTGCACCCGGTTGTTGGCCCCTTCCACTTCCATGGCGTTGTCCGGGTGGACGGCGGCAATGGGGCAGCCATCGCCGTGGGCCATGGCAATGATGTCGGTGAGGTAGAACTCTCCCTGGGCATTCTTGTTGTCCAGCCGGGAGAGCCAGCTGCGCAGTTGCGCGCCCTTGGCCACCAGCACACCGGTATTCACCTCGCGGATGGCAAGCTGCTCGGGGTTGGCATCCTTCTGCTCGACGATGCCGACCACCTGGCCGTTTTCCCGCACGATGCGGCCATAGCCGGTGGGGTTATCCAGCACCACGGTCAGCAGGGCCATGCCGTCGTCAGCCTTGGCGGCCAGCAGACGCTGCAGCGTCTCTGGCTGGATCAGCGGGGTGTCGCCATAGAGCACCAGCACGTCGTCTTCATCCTGCCAGAACGGGATGGCCTGGGCGACGGCGTGGCCGGTCCCGAGCTGCTGCGCCTGCAGCACCCAGTTCAGATCCGGCGCGGCGATCCGCTCCTTGAGCAGCTCGGCACCGTGGCCGTAGACCAGGTGCAGTTGCTCGGCACCAATCTGGCGCGCGGTCTCGATGACATGGGAGACCATGGGCTTGTTGGCGACGGGGTGCAGCACCTTGGGGAGGACAGAACGCATACGAGTACCTTTACCCGCAGCCAGGATCACGACGTTGAGAGACATAGCCAGCCTTTGAAACATGAGGAAATGCTGGGCGGAGTCTATCCAACGGGCAAAAAAAAAGCGACCCGAAGGTCGCTTTTTGCATCACCGCCCTTAGCGGTAATTCTTTTTGACGATATCGATAACCCGCAACTGGGCCATCGCTTTCGCCAGCTCGGCAGATGCCTGAGCGTAGTCGATATCACCATGGGAGCTGTTGATCCGCTCTTCGGCACGACGCTTGGCTTCCTGGGCTTTCGCCTCATCCAAGTCGTTGGCACGAATGGCGGTATCGGCCAGCACGGTCACGGCTTCGGGTTGTACTTCCAGCATGCCGCCGGAGATGTACAGCACCTCTTCGCTACCATTTTGCTTGATCAAGCGGACCAGGCCCGGCTTGATGGCAGTCAGCAGCGGAGCATGACCGTGGCGGAGACCCAGCTCACCTTCGGAGCCTGATACCTGAGCAGATTGCACCCTACCGGAAAACAGTTTCCCTTCGGCGCTCACCACATCCAGGTGAAAGGAGATCATCTCAGCCATGGGCCCTCCTATCGAGGCTTACAGTTTCTTGGATTTCTCGACGACTTCGTCGATGCTGCCAACCATGTAAAACGCCTGCTCGGGCAGATCGTCGTACTCGCCTTTCAGGATGCCCTGGAAACCACGAATGGTCTCTTTCAGCGGCACGTATTTGCCAGAAGAACCGGTAAATACTTCAGCCACGAAGAACGGCTGGGACAGGAAACGCTCGATCTTACGGGCACGGGCTACGGTCAGTTTGTCTTCCTCTGACAGTTCATCCATACCCAGGATGGCGATGATGTCCTTCAGCTCCTTGTAGCGCTGCAGTACGGTCTGGACACCACGAGCGGTCTCGTAGTGCTCCTTGCCTACCACCAGCGGATCCAGCTGACGGGAGGTGGAATCCAGCGGGTCAACGGCCGGGTAGATACCCAGTGCCGCGATCTGACGGGACAGTACGACGGTCGCATCCAGGTGGGCGAAGGTGGTCGCCGGAGACGGGTCGGTCAAGTCATCCGCAGGGACGTAAACGGCCTGTACGGAGGTGATGGAACCGGTCCGGGTGGAGGTGATACGTTCCTGCAGAACACCCATCTCCTCGGCCAGGGTCGGCTGGTAACCTACTGCGGAGGGCATACGGCCCAGCAGTGCGGATACTTCAGTACCGGCCAGGGTGTAACGGTAGATGTTGTCCACGAAGAACAGTACGTCACGACCTTCGTCACGGAACTTCTCGGCCATGGTCAGACCGGTCAGCGCCACGCGCAGACGGTTTCCGGGCGGCTCGTTCATCTGACCGTAAACCAGAGATACTTTGTCCAGTACGTTGGACTCCATCATCTCGTGGTAGAAGTCGTTACCCTCACGGGTACGCTCACCCACACCGGCGAACACGGAATAACCGCTGTGCTCGATGGCGATGTTACGGATCAGCTCCATCATGTTGACGGTCTTGCCTACACCGGCACCACCGAACAGACCGACCTTACCACCCTTGGCGAACGGACATACCAGGTCGATAACCTTGATGCCGGTCTCCAGCAGCTCGGTGCTGTTGGACTGATCTTCGTAGCTGGGGGCTTCGCGGTGGATGGACCAACGCTCTTCTTCGCCGATCGGACCCTTCTCATCGATGGGGTCGCCCAGTACGTTCATGATACGACCCAGGGTCGAGGTACCGACCGGTACCTGGATGGCCTTGCCGCTGTTAACTACTTCCAACCCACGACGCAGACCGTCGGAGGAACCCATGGTGATGCAACGAACGACGCCGCCGCCGATCTGTTGCTGAACTTCCAGTACCAGACCCTGGCCTTGGCCTTCGCTGATGACTTTCAGTGCATCGTACACCTGGGGCACGGCGTCTTGCGGGAACTCGATGTCCACTACAGCGCCGATGATTTGGACGATGAAACCGTTACTCATGTCAAATCCTCTAAACCTTTGATAACCCTTGCCTTACACCGCAGCAGCACCGGATACGATCTCTGTCAATTCCTGGGTAATACTGGCCTGACGGGCCTTGTTGTACACCAGTTGCAGATCGTTAATCAGGTTACCGGCGTTGTCAGTCGCGGCTTGCATGGCAACCATTCGGGCTGCCTGTTCACTGGCCAAGTTTTCTACCACACCCTGGTAGACCTGGGACTCGACGTAGCGAATCAGCAGGGCATCCAGCAGTTGCTTGGGATCCGGCTCATAGAGGTAATCCCAGTGGTTCTTCTTGTTCAGTTTGCTGTCTTCAGTTACGGGCAAAGGCAGCAGTTGATCGACTTTTGGTTGCTGAACCATGGTGTTGACGAACTTGTTGTACACCAGGTACAGCCTGTCAATCTCACCGTTGTCGTAAGCCTTCAGCATGACCTTGACTGAACCAATCAGGTCATTGACGCTCGGGCTGTCACCCAGTCCGGAGACATGGGCTTTCACCTTGGCGCCGTGCCGCTCAAAGAAGCTGGAGGCCTTGTTACCGATCAGTGCCAGGTCAACCTGGGCACCTTTCGCGCTCCATTGCTTCATATCGTTGAGGGCAGCCTTGAACAGGTTGATGTTCAAACCGCCACACAGGCCACGGTCGGTGGAGACGACGATGTAACCCACTCGCTTGACCTCACGTTCGATGAGGTAGGGGTGCTTGTATTCCAAGTTCCCCTGAGCGATATGGCCGATCACCTTGCGCATGGTTTCAGCGTACGGACGGCTGGCAGACATGCGTTCCTGCGCACGGCGCATCTTGCTTGCTGCCACCATTTCCATAGCGCTGGTGATCTTCTGAGTGTTCTTCACACTCCCGATCTTGTTACGTATCTCTTTTGCGCCGGCCATCTCTTCTCTCCATCAGGTGGCAGCTTGCGCTGCCACACACGCTTACCAGGTCTGGGTTGCCTTGAAGTCATCCAGCAACGCAGTCAGCTTGCCAACGATCTCGTCGTTGTAGTCGGCCTTGGCATTGATGTCAGCCATCAGCGAACCATGCTGGGTATTGGCGTAAGAGAGCAGAGCGGCTTCGAAGTCGACGATCTTGTTCAGTTCGACATCGGCGAGATAACCCTTCTCGGCAGCGAACAGCACCAGTGCCTGCTGAGCTACGCTCATCGGGGAGTACTGCTTCTGCTTCATCAGCTCGGTTACTTTCTGACCGTGATCCAGCTGCTTGCGAGTCGCGTCGTCCAGGTCGGAAGAGAACTGGGCGAAAGCCGCCAGCTCACGATACTGAGCCAGTGCGGTACGAATACCACCGGACAGTTTCTTCACGATCTTGGTCTGAGCGGCACCGCCCACACGGGATACGGAGATACCCGGGTCAACCGCCGGACGAATACCGGAGTTGAACAGCTGGGAGGTCAGGAAGATCTGACCATCGGTGATGGAGATCACGTTGGTCGGAACGAACGCTGACACGTCACCGGCCTGGGTTTCGATGATCGGCAGGGCGGTCAGGGAACCGGTCTGGCCTTTCACTTCGCCATTGGTGAACTTCTCTACGTACTCGGCGTTGACACGAGCAGCACGCTCCAGCAGACGGGAGTGCAGATAGAAGACGTCGCCCGGGTAAGCTTCACGTCCAGGCGGACGGCGCAGCAGCAGGGAGATCTGGCGATAGGCAACAGCCTGCTTGGACAGGTCGTCATAGATGATCAGTGCATCTTCACCGCGGTCACGGAAGTACTCACCCATGGAGCAGCCGGCGTAAGGAGCCAGGTACTGCAGGGCAGCCGCTTCAGACGCAGAGGCAACCACCACGACGGTGTTGGCCAGGGCGCCGTGCTCTTCCAGCTTGCGCACTACGTTGGCGATGGTGGAGGCCTTCTGGCCAATCGCAACGTAGACACACTTAATGCCGGAGTCTTTCTGGTTGATGATGGTGTCGATCGCGATGGCGGTCTTACCAACCTGACGGTCACCGATGATCAGCTCACGCTGGCCACGACCGATTGGGATCATGGCATCGATGGCTTTCAGGCCGGTCTGGACTGGCTGGTCAACAGACTTACGCTCGATAACGCCAGGTGCGATGACTTCGATCGGCGAGAAGCCATCGTTGTCGACCGGGCCTTTACCGTCGATCGGCTGACCCAGGGTGTTGACCACCCGGCCCAACAGACCACGACCGACCGGCACTTCCAGAATGCGGCCAGTTCCTTTGACTTTCATCCCTTCCGCCAGGTTGGCATAGGGACCCATTACTACGGCACCAACGGAGTCACGCTCCAGGTTCAATGCCAGAGCGTAGCGGTTGCCCGGCAGCTCGATCATCTCACCTTGCATGGCATCGGCCAGGCCGTGGATACGAATGATACCGTCACTTACGGAGACGATGGTACCTTCGTTACGCGCTTCGCTCTTGACATCAAACTGCGCAATGCGCTGCTTGATCAGCTCGGCGATTTCAGTGGAATTCAGTTGCATGCTCTAATACCCCAATCAAGATTGCAGCGCATCGGCCATGCGATCCAGCTTACCGCGGACAGTACCGTCGATAACCAGATCACCGGCCTTGATGAGCACCCCGGCCATCAAGGACGCATCGGTGCTGCAATTCAGCTTCACTTTGCGCGCGAGACGTTGTTCCAGAGAAGCCTGAATATTGGCTTTCTGCTGGTCGGTCAGTTCGATCGCCGAAATCACGTCAGCCTGAACTTCTTTGTCCAGTTCAGCCTTGAGCGCTACAAATTCAGCAACGACCGCCGGCAGCACACCCAAGCGACCATTCTCGGCCATCACCCGGATCAGGTTCTGACCATGCTCGTCGAGCTGCTCACCGCAGACGCTCACAAACAGTTTTGCAAGCTCTTCGGCAGCTACAGAGCCGTTTACCAGGTTGTGGATGGTCTCGTTCTTCACTACTTCCGCAGCGAAGCCGAGCATCCCCAGCCACTGGTCAACCGCCTTGTGCTCAACGGCAAACTCGAAAGCAGCCTTGGCGTAGGGGCGAGCGATTGTAGTCAGTTCAGACATAGCCCCGTTCCCGTTACAGTTCTGCTACCAGTTTGTCGACGATGTCGCTGTTGGCAGCCTGGTCGATTTGGCGTGCCAGGATCTTCTCTGCACCCGCGATGGCAAGAGCAGCAACCTGCTTGCGCAGTTCTTCTTTGGCACGATGACGTTCAGCTTCGATCTCTGCACGGCCCTGAGCCAGGATTTTTTCCCGCTCAGCTTGGGCTCCAACAGCGGCCTCATCGATGATCTGGGCCTTGCGTTTGTTGGCCTGATCGATGATTTCGGCAGCCTGAAGCTTGGCTTCTTTCAGCTGATCGGTGGCGTTGGCCTTGGCCAAATCCAGATCTTTCTTGGCACGTTCTGCAGAAGAGAGGCCGTCAGCGATTTCTTTCTGACGGGCTTCGATGGCAGCGATCAGCGGCGGCCATACGTACTTCATGCAAAATACTACGAAGATGAAAAAAGCAACTGCTTGGCCGAGGAGGGTGGCGTTGATATTCACAGCCGATGTCCTCTTAAGTTAGTTAATGGGTTCTGCGTGAGTCGTTACGACGACTTAGGCAACCGCAAACATCACATACAGACCCAGACCAACGGCGATCATCGGGATCGCATCCACCAGACCCATCACGATGAAGAACTGGGTACGCAGAACAGGGATCAGGTCAGGCTGACGAGCTGCACCTTCCAGGAACTTGCCACCCAGGATACCGATACCGATGGAGGCGCCGATAGCCGCCAGACCCATCATCATTGCAGCAGCGATGTACAGCAGGTCCATGTTCAAGTTTTCCATGAGGATCTCCATTTATTTAGATGTAATTGATTGTATAAAAAGGATTATTTGAGTTGCATCATCAATGGTCTTCTTGCGCCATCGACAGATAGACGATGGTCAGAACCATGAAGATAAACGCCTGCAAAGTGATGATCAGGATGTGGAAAATTGCCCAAGGCACGGACAGGATCCACTGTGACCACCAGGGTAACAAACCCGCAATCAGGATAAAGATCAGTTCGCCAGCATACATGTTGCCGAACAGTCGCAGACCCAATGAAACAGGCTTGGAAATCAACGTGACGGTTTCAAGGATGAAGTTAACCGGGATGGCAGCCGGGTGGTTGAAAGGCTGAAGCGTCAGCTCCTTCACGAACCCGCTGATACCCTTGACCTTGATGCTGTAATACAGGATCAAGAAGAACACGCCCAAAGCCATGGACATGGTGATGTTAACGTCAGCAGAGGGAACCACACGCAGATAGGGAACACCCATCAACTGTGCAGCGTGAGGGATAAAGTCAACGGGGATCAGATCCATCAGGTTCATCAGGAAGATCCACACAAACACCGTCAGGGCCAGAGGTGCGATGACCTTGTTGCGACCATGAAAGATGTCTTTGACGTTACCATTCACAAACTCGACCAGCATCTCCACAAAGCACTGCAGCTTACCGGGCACACCGCTGGTAGCCTTGACGGCCACACTGCGGAACAACCAGATAAACAGGGCGCCTAGCACGACGGAAAATATCATTGAGTCGATATTCACCGTCCAGAACCCGGACCCTACTTGCAGATGGGTCAGGTGGTGGGAGATATATCCCTGAGGAGTCAGGACTTCTCCGGTTGCAGACATGAGTTTTCCTAATAGTGGTTGTTAAGCGTGAATGAAACTATCCACTGTACAACGAGGGCGAGGATATAAGTGGCGAAGAACGAGACTGTGTTGACCTCGATCCCGGAGCCAAACACCAGGGCGAAAAGTCCTGCTGTAGTAACGAGCTTAATCCCTGCCCCACCATAAAAGTCCCCCAACACCAGACCCACACTCTCCTTCGTCACCTTGCGGCGCAGAACCCAGAGCGTGAACAGAGCCTGAGGAACCCAGTACATCCCCCCTCCGTAGAGAGAGGATTGTCCGGCGAACGGACCCTCCAGATAAAACCAGACGGTACTGATCGCCAGGATCAGGATGAGCTGACAAACGAGCATAGCCATGGCTAGCGTCAAACCTTCCAAGGCTCTTTTCTGTTTCACCAACCTACCCCTGAACATTACAGAACTGTAAAAAATCGGGATCCGAAGACCCCGCGTTCACAGCTCGAAAAGCCGGTCAAATTATACCCGTGAAGACAGCTATTGCAACACGGCAAAAATCCTTAATTTTTGCGGCTTTCCGTGCAGAATTAAGGTTATGTTCATAACGAAAGGAATGGATGTTTTATTACTACAAAAAGCGTAAAAATCACGATTCTGACAGGCCGAAATAGCACAGTATACGGTCCAAATCCGCTAAGTTATCGTAACTTATTACTAACTTGCCGCTATCCTGCTTGCCCTGCTGAAGTTGCACCTGATTACCAATTTTTTCTGAAATCTGGCGCTCGATGTAACCAAATTGAGGATCACGGACGGGCTCAACCTTGGTTTTTGCCGGTTCCAGGGTCTTTTGCACCAGTTTCTCGGTATCTCGCACGGTCAGCCCCTTCTGGGCCACCAGTTTGGCCAGCTCGGACTGGGCCGAACCGCTCAGCGCCAACAGGGCGCGGGCATGGCCCATGTCGAGATCCCCGTGCTCGACGAAGCGCTTCACGTCTTCGTTGAGCTGATTGAGCCGCAGCAGGTTGGTTACCGTGGTGCGGGACTTGCCCACCGCCTCGGCGACCTGCTGATGGGTCAATTCAAACTCGGTCAGCAACCGCTGCAGGGCAACCGCCTCTTCGATGGCGTTGAGGTCTTCGCGCTGGATATTCTCAATCAGCGCGATGGCCACCGCCGCTTCGTCAGGTACGTCCTTGACCAGGCAGGGGACGACCTCGAGCCGGGCGAGCTGGGAAGCACGCCAGCGCCGTTCACCGGCGATGATCTCGAAGCGGTTCTCCCCGATGGAACGGACGACGATGGGTTGGATCACCCCTTGTGCCCGGATGGAGTTGGCCAGATCCTCCAGCGCATCCTGCGACATATCCTTTCGCGGCTGGTACTTGCCAGACTGCAACCACTCCACCGGCAGCTTGCGCAGCTCACCCTGGTTGGTGGGGGCCATGGCCTGCTCGGTACGCTGATCGCTCATCACCTGTTTCTGGCGAGCGGCCGTGCTGGTGCTGAGCAGGGCATCCAGTCCTTTGCCCAGTCCACGTTTCTTCGGAGTCATAGGCTCTCTCGGTCTGCGGTGATCGGCTGGCACTCCTGCTCCTGGCGGCGCAGGATCTCGCCTGCCAGCGCCAGATAGGCCTTGGCCCCCACCGATGATTTGTCATAGTGCATGGCCGGCGCACCGAAGCTCGGCGCCTCAGCCAGTCGCACGTTGCGAGGAATGATGGTGCGATAGACCCGGTCACCAAAATGCTGTTTCAGCTGATCGGACACATCATTGGCCAGGCGGTTGCGGTGATCGAACATGGTGCGCAGCACCCCCTCGATCTTCAGCTCGGGATTCACCACGGCGGCCAGTTTGCTGATGGTATCCACCAGGGCGGTGAGCCCTTCCAGCGCGTAGTACTCGCACTGCATGGGCACCAGCACGGAGTCGGCGGCGGCCATTGCGTTGACGGTCAGCATGTTGAGGGAAGGGGGGCAATCGATGAAGACGTAGTCGTATTTGTCCCGCACCGAGGCCAGCGCGTTGCGCAGGCGGATCTCGCGGGCAAAGAATTCCATCAGGCGGATTTCGGCCGCCGTGACATCGGCATTGGCGGCGATGAGGTGATAGCCCCCCGAGGTCTCGGGAATGATCACCTCGCCGATGGGAGCATCGTCGATCAGCAGTTCATAGGCGGTGCGTTCGACTTCGTACTTGTCGACCCCGCTGCCCATGGTGGCATTGCCCTGCGGATCCAGATCGATCACCAGCACCTTGCGCCGGGTAGCGGCCATGGAGGCGGCCAGATTCACACAGGTGGTGGTTTTCCCCACTCCACCCTTCTGGTTGGCTATGGCAATGACTTTTCCCACACTATCCCCTAAATGAATGCGGCGGCCCTATTCGGGCTGAATGGCTTTAAACTCCAGCAGATGGCGCTCACCGTCCAGCTCCGGCACCACCAGCTTGTGGGTGGCGACCAGTTGAATGCTGGCGGGCAACTGGGCCAGCTCCTGCTCGGGGAATTGCCCCTTGAGCGCCAGGAAGCTGCCGTCTGCCGAGGGCAGATGATGACACCAGCCCAGCATGTCCTCCAGCGAGGCGAAGGCCCGGCTCAGTACCCCATCAAATCCGGTCTCGGGCTGATACTCCTCGACCCGGGATTTGACCGGTGTCACATTGGTCAGCCCCAGCTCCAGGATTACCTGACGGATGAAGTTGATCCGCTTGCCCAGACTGTCGAGCAGCACGAACTGCTTGTCAGGATTGATGATGGCGAGCGGCAGTCCCGGCAGACCGGGACCCGTGCCCACATCGATGAAACGTTCACCCTTGAGGTGGGGACTCACCACCAGGCTGTCGAGAATGTGCTTGACCAGCATGGCGTCCGGCTCGCGCACCGAGGTGAGATTGTAAGCCTTGTTCCACTTGTGCAGCAACTCGACCAGGCGAACCAACTGACTCTTTTGGGTATCAGTGATAACAATACCGGCCTGCATGAGCAGGCCGTTCAGTCTTTCCAGCATGTTTTCCAACGGGGAATTCCTCAGGCGGTTTTGCGCAGCAAACCGTGCTTTTTCAGGTGAACCAGCAGAATGGAGATGGCGGCCGGGGTGATGCCGGAGATCCGGGAAGCCTGACCTATGGTCTCTGGCTTGGCATCGTTGAGCTTGGCGATCACCTCGTTGGAGAGGCCGTTCACGTCACGGTAGTTCATGTCCAGCGGCAACAGGGTGTTCTCGTTGCGAAGCTGCTTCTCCACCTCGTCGTGCTGACGCTCGATGTAGCCGGCGTATTTGATCTGGATCTCCACCTGATCGGCTGCGGCAGGATCCGCCAGCGCCGGGCCCACCCCATCGATGGCCATCAGCGCATCGTAGGTCACCTCGGGACGACGCAGCAGCTCTTCCAGGCTCTGCTCGCGGGTGAGCGGGGTGTTGACCAGGGCATTGACCGCTTCCAGCGACGGATGCTGCGGGTGGATCCAGGTCGAACGCATCCGCTGGCGCTCCTGCTCCACCAGTTCCATCTTGGCGTTGAACTTGCTCCAGCGCTCATCGTCCACCAGACCCAGCTCGCGACCGATCGCGGTCAGACGCAGGTCGGCGTTGTCTTCCCGCAGCAGCAACCTGTATTCGGCGCGGCTGGTGAACATGCGATACGGCTCGCGGGTCCCCAGGGTGGAGAGATCGTCCATCATAACGCCCATGTAGGCCTGATCCCGGCGTGGATGCCAGGCTTCCTTGCCCTGGGCGCGCAGACCGGCGTTGAGACCGGCCATCAGACCCTGGGCTGCCGCTTCTTCATAGCCCGTGGTACCGTTGATCTGGCCGGCGAAGAACAGGTTTTCGATGCACTTGCTCTCCATGTTCGCCTTGAGATCCCTGGGATCGAAGAAGTCGTACTCGATGGCGTAGCCAGGGCGAGTGATGTGAGCATTCTCGAAACCGCGGATCGAACGGACGATCTGCACCTGCACGTCGAACGGCAGGCTGGTGGAGATCCCGTTCGGATAGAGTTCGTGGGTAGTCAGCCCCTCCGGTTCCACGAAGATCTGGTGCGCCGTCTTGTCGGCAAAACGGGTGATCTTGTCTTCGATGGACGGGCAGTAGCGTGGGCCTATCCCCTCGATCACCCCGGCGTACATGGGGCTGCGATCCAGATTGTTGCGGATCACCTCGTGGGTCTGCTCGTTGGTATGGGTGACGTAGCAGGGGACCTGACGCGGGTGCTGGCTGGCATCGCCGATGAAGGAGAAGACGGGACGGGGATTGTCACCGTGTTGCTGCTGCATGACGGAAAAATCGACGGTGCGGGCATCGATGCGCGGTGGCGTGCCGGTCTTGAGTCTGTCGATGCGCAGCGGCATTTCCCGCAGGCGCTGGGCCAGGGCGATCGAGGGAGGATCCCCGGCGCGGCCGCCTTTGTAGTTATCCATACCGATATGGATCAAGCCATTCAGGAAGGTGCCGACGGTGAGCACCACCGTCTTGCCGCTGATGCGGATCCCGCTCTGGGTGACCACGCCGGCAACCCGATCCCCGTCCATGACGAGATCATCACAGGCTTGCTGGAAGATCTTCAGGTTCGGATAGTTCTCCAGCGTCTGGCGTACCACGGCCTTGTAAAGCAGACGATCCGCCTGCGCACGGGTGGCGCGTACGGCCGGGCCCTTGGAGGAGTTGAGTGTACGGAACTGGATCCCGCCAAGATCGATGGCTCGCGCCATGATCCCGCCGAGAGCGTCAACTTCCTTGACCAGGTGTCCTTTACCGATCCCGCCGATCGCCGGGTTGCAAGACATGTGTCCCAGGGTATCGATGTTGTGAGTCAGCAACAGTGTATTAAGGCCCATACGGGCGGCCGCTGTGGCAGCTTCGGTGCCTGCGTGACCGCCACCGACGACGATCACATCAAATTGTTCATGGTATTGCATTGGGATCACCTTGATCTGCACGCCTGAAGATCTTTGTTTGCCTGGTCTGGAGGGCGGATCATTCTATCCGTTTCGTATCCTGAGGGGAACGTCTAGTTCGGGATCAGTATGGATTAAGGATCCGCTAAATAGATCTTAAGGATCTTTAGATCGATCTTTTATTGGATCTTTTATTAGGATCCGCCGTTTCTGTTGATAAGCACTTTTTGATCATAAAGATCATCTGGTTAGAGCCGATCCCAGCTTGTGGAAAAGCTTGGATCCCAGCCCCCTGAACTGGGGGATAACCAGAGGTTTTATTCACAAACAGAAACTGAATTGGATCTCATACATGAATAACTATAGGTTTTTCAGCGTTTAACCCTATGGTTATGCACAGGCGATCCGGTTTTATTTCTCGATCCGGTAGAAAGCCCGGTTCAGGCAGAGCTGTTAATAACCTGGTGGATAGGGATCTGGGGATAAGCGGGGAGATCAGGTGTGACGAGACGGATCTCCCCCTCGTATTTATGCGATCAATGCCATCCAGTCCTGGATCCAGGCTTCGGCGGCATCTTCCGGAATTTCATGCTGGGTCACGTCGATCTCGAGGCGATCCCCGATCCGGTTGGCGCCACACTCTTTCAGCAGGCCATCCAGAGTCTTGCCACCCTGGCAGAAGGTGTCATAGCTGCTGTCGCCCAGAGCAATGACACCATATTTCACCCCACCGAGATCCGGTCGCTGCTCGGCAAGATCCTTGGCGAAGGGCTGCAGGTTGTCGGGGACATCGCCGGCACCATGGGTGGAGGTGATCACCAGCAGGATCGCATCCGGCTCTGCCAGCACATCGGTCAGGTTGGCCGGGTTGTGGATCCTGGATTGATGCCCGCCCTGTTCCAGCAGACTGGCAACATGATCGGCGACATATTCGGCGGCCCCCAGCATGGAGCCGACGACGAGATTGAGTTTGGCCATGGAATGGATCCTGAATAATACGGAAAACGCGGAACCGGGATTCTAACGCCAAAGGATGTGGATAAATATGGATAAAGCTTGGGGATAAGGATCCTTTCGTCTTTGAACGATGAAAATCCTCCTTGTCAGCGATGTTTTGCTCCCCTCGGCTCCCTTCACCGTTGGTTGTATACATACGAACCCCGGCGTTCAAAAAACAACCGTATCGATACGTTTAGTAACAATGCAGATGCAAACGATTAGCAATTAATGAATCGATTCGATCACGGCTCTTGTAGTAGCATGACGGTGATTTATTCGCCTAAGGAGTCGGGCAAACCGGCAGGATTGGGCACCCATAATAAGAAACCAGAAATAACTCTATTTATTTGAGACACTTAATATGATTGCGCAAAAAAATTTCCCCTACGCAGTGATGCGAAAGAGAGTGGTGCTGCCTCTCTCCTGTTTGTTGGCTGGTCTGCCGGTTCTGGCTGCCGAACAAGCTGAAAAAGAGCTGCCCAAGGCGAGCGAGACCATGGTGGTGACCGCCAACGCGATGAAGGTCGAAGTGCCCATGGCCGAGACTCCGCGTGCCGTCTCCGTGGTCAATCGCGAGGAGATGGATCAGCATGCCGTGCAGCAGCTCGATGAGTCCGTGCGTTACCGCTCCGGCGTGCTTACCGGCCTCTATGGTTCGGACAACAACACCAACTGGTTCAAGGTGCGGGGCTTCGATGCCGCTCAATATCTGGATGGCAACCGCCTGTTCAGCACCGGTTACTACGTATGGACCCCCGAGACCTTCGGTCTGGAGAGCGTGGAAGTCCTCAAGGGGCCTGCCTCCATCCTCTACGGCGAGGCTCCTCCCGGCGGTGTGATCAACTCCGTGACCAAGCGTCCGACCGCCACCCCGCAGGGGTTGGTCGATGTGCAGCTTGGCAACCGGGATCTGCGTCAGGTCGGCATCGATTTCTCCGACGATCTGACCGACAACAGCCGTTACCGCATGGTTGCGCTCTATAAGGAGCGTGATGGCGTGCTGGATGGCACCTACAACGAGCGTGCCTACCTGGCGCCGAGCGTCACCCTGGATATCTCGGATCGTACCAGCCTCACCCTGCTGGCCAGCTTCCTGCACGACGAAGGGGTGCCGACCAACGGCTTCTTCCCCGTCTACGGCACCCTGAATACCGAGGGTGGCCAGATCGATCCCAGCACCAACCTTAGTCAGCCGGATTACGATCGCAACCGCAACACCCAGATCTCCGCCGGTTATGAGCTGTCCCACCAGTTCAACAACACCTGGGAGTTCAAGCAGAACGTCCGCTTCAACTACAACGATCTGCTGCTGCGTCAGACCTATATCTTCCCGACCTATCAAGGCACCACCGCCTTCCGTGGCCTGATCTACCGTGACGGCGACACCAAGAGCATCACCATGGACAACCAGATGGTGGGTTACTGGAACACGGATCGTACCGAGCAGACCCTGCTGATGGGGATCGATCTGCAGCGTCACGTGAACGAGGGGGTCGAGGCTGACAACTATGGCATGGGTTCTATCGACACCATGCATCCGGATTACAGCGGCTTCCCCGGCTTCGATGAGTCCACTGCGACCTATCAGAAGAACACCAAGGGTCAGAGCGGCCTCTATGCCCAGCATCAGATCCGCTGGGATGACCGCTGGCTGCTGACTGCCGGTGGTCGCTTCGACTATGTGGAGACCCACAACATCAGCGAAGCCACCAGCAAGAACGAGAAGCAGTATGATGACAACCTCTCGCTCTCCGGCAGCCTGATGTACCTGTTCGACAACGGCATCTCCCCTTACTTCGCCTATGCGGAGTCCTTCGAGGTGCTGCCGGGGATCGACCCGAACACCAAGAGCTCCTACAAGCCGCTGGAAGGCAAGCTGTACGAGACCGGCATCAAGTATGCGCCGAGCTTCCTCGATGGTTACATCAACCTGGCCCTGTTCGATCTGGAACAGACCAACTCCCTGGTCTCCACCGGTTCCGGCCAGCAGACCCAGGCCGGTGAAGTCACCTCCCAGGGTGTGGAACTGGAAGGCAGCGTGCAGGCCACCGAAGCGCTGCGTCTGACCGCTGCGTATACCTATACCGATGCCAAGACCAATGACACCGGCAACGGTGACCGTCGTGCCAGCCTGATCCCGCGTCACCAGGCCTCCTTCTGGGGCAACTACAAGGTGCAGCAGGGTCCGGTCTCCGGTCTGGAAGTGGGTACCGGGGTGCGTTACATCGGCTCCAGCGTTGGCATAGGCGCGGTCGATGCCAACTACAACCCCATCTATGGTTCTGCCGAAGTGCCGGCCCAGACTGTGTGGGATGCGATGATCGGGTATGACTTTGCCAAGAACTGGCGGGCCCAGGTCAACGTCAACAACCTGCTGGACGACACCTATGTCGCAAGCTGTGACTACTACTGCTACTACGGTGAGGAGCGCAGCATAGTCGGCTCCATCAACTACCGCTGGTAAGATACAAGGCGGGCGGGGGCATGAGCTCCCGCCCTCTTTCTTTTTGTACGCAGGCCCGTCATGGAACTCTTGTCACTGGTTTACCGCCAATATCGTTGGCCCTTCATCGCCATCACCTTGCTCAGCCTGCTCAGTGCAGTCAGCGGTATAGGTGTTATTGCATTTATCAATCAATCACTTATCGAATCAGTTGGGGATCCGCTACCGATCCTTGGCCAACTGATCGGCCTCATTCTGCTGCTGCTGGTGATCACGCTAGGCGCCCAATTGGGCCTGACCACCCTCGGTCACCACTTCGTCTATCGCTTGCGCGGCCGGCTGCTCAAGCAACTGCTGGATACCGACGTCGCCCGCATTCGCCAGATAGGGCAGGGGCCGCTGCTGGCCTCTCTGTCCAGCGACATCGGCCAGATCACCATCGCCTTCGTGCGTCTGCCCGAGCTGGTGCAGGGGCTGGTGCTTACCATTGGCTCCGCCCTCTATCTCGGCTGGCTCTCCCCATCCCTGCTGGTCGTCACCGCCCTCTGGGTGACCTTCACCATGGTGGTGGGCTGGTTGCTGGTCAACCGCGTCTATCGCCACCTGTCGCGCATGCGCCTGGCCGAAGACAAGCTCTATCAGAACTATCAATCCATCATCGCCGGCAGCAAGGAGCTGGCGCTCAACCGTGAGCGCGCTCACTTCGTCTACCACCAGCTCTATGAGCGCAATGCGAAGGAGTATCGCCAGGAGATCATCCGTGCCGACACCTATCACCTGAGCGCGGTGAACTGGTCGAACATCATGATGCTGGGGGCCATCGGCCTGGTCTTCTTCCTGGCCAACGGGCTGGGATGGGCCAATACCAATGTGGCCGCCACCTTCGCCCTGACCCTGCTGTTCCTGCGTACTCCGCTGCTGCAGGGGATCGGTGCCCTGCCAACCCTGATCTCCGCCCAGGTGGCGTTCGACAAGATAGCGACCCTGACATTGGCCTCGCCGGATCCCGACTTCCCGCTGCCGCCTGCGCCCCGTGCCTGGCAGCGGATCCAGCTGGAGGAGGTGAGCTTTCACTATCAGGGGGAGGGCGGTTTCGCGGTCGGTCCGGTCAATCTCACCATCGAGAAGGGGGAGCAGATCTTCATCATCGGTGGCAACGGATCCGGCAAGTCGACCCTGGCCATGCTGCTGACCGGGCTCTATCAGCCCGTCTCTGGCCGGATCCTGCTGGATGGCGAACCCATCCCGGATCGCAACGCCTATCTGGCGCTCTTCTCCGCCATCTTCACCGACTATCACCTGTTCCAGCACCTGCTGGGCCCAGAGCCCAGGCAGGCGCTGATGGATGAGTGGCTGGAGCGGCTGCAGATGGGCAGCAAGCTGGTGATTGAGCAGGACTTTATCACCAACATCGAGCTCTCCCAGGGGCAGCGCAAGCGGGTTGCCTTGCTGCTGGCCCTGGCGGAGCAGCGGGACGCGATGCTGTTTGACGAATGGGCCGCGGATCAGGATCCCCAGTTCCGCCGCATCTTCTATCAGGTGCTGCTGCCGCGCCTCAAGGAGATGGGCAAGACGGTGATCGCCATCAGCCACGACGATCTCTATTTCCCACTGGCCGACCGCCTGCTGGAGATGCGCCAGGGCCAGCTCACCGAGCTGACCGGCGAACGGCGGGAACAGGTGAGCCGGGATGCCGTCGCCCATCTGGACAGCGACGTGCCGGTCTGATGCCGGCACCGACAGACTGGCATCAGACCAGCACAGGAACAGCTTATGTTTGAGATGAAATCCGCCAGCTTCGCGGTCAATGACCGCCAACTGCTGCAACCGACCGATCTGCGCTTCGAGCAGGGTCAGGTCTATGGCCTCATCGGTCACAACGGATCGGGCAAATCCACCCTGCTCAAGTTGCTGGCTCGCCAGCAGCCCTTGAGCGGCGGCGAGATCCTGTTTGACGACAAGCCGCTGAGCGACTGGAGCAATCGGGACTTCGCCCGCCAGGTCGCCTATCTGCCCCAGCATCTGCCGAGTGCCGAGAGCCTGCTCGGCCGCGAGCTGGTGGAGATGGGGCGCTATCCCTGGCGTGGATTGCTGGGGCGGATGCGGGAGGAGGATCACCGCCAGGTGGATCAGGCCATCACCCTCACCCACACCGAAGCGTTCGCGGATCGGCTGGTGGATACCCTCTCCGGCGGGGAACGTGGTCGGGTCTGGCTGGCCATGCTGCTGGCCCAGGAGAGCCGCTTCATTCTGCTGGACGAACCGCTGGCCGCGCTGGACGTGGCCCATCAGGTGGAGGTGCTCACGCTCGTCAGGCAGTTGAGCCGTCAGCTCAACCTGGGGGTCATCATCGTCATCCACGACATCAACATGGCCTCCCGCTTCTGCGATCAGCTGGTGGCGCTGCACGGTGGCCGGTTGCTGGTTCATGGCGAGCCCTCGCACATCATGACCAGCGAGACCCTGCAGGCCATCTACGGCATCCCCATGGCCGTGATACGCCACCCGGCCCACGATCACAACATCGCCATCATCTGAGCGGGGGCCCGATGCGTCTATTGAAGAAAACGGGCTGGCTCTGTTGTCTGCTGGCCCCCCTGGTGGTGCAGGCCGAGCTGGCATCCGCTGATACCCGGCACGATACAGTCGTCGTGCAGGAGACTCCCCGCATCGCCACCGTCGACTGGACGGTCGCGGAGACCCTGCTGGCCCTCGGCGTCACGCCGCTGGCCATGGGGGATGTCGGTTCCTACCGTGCCTGGGTGGACGTGCCCAGGCTGCCCGCCGAGGTGGTGGATATCGGCCTGCGCATGCAACCCAACCGCGAACTGCTGGCGGAGCTCAAGCCGGATCTCATCCTCATCTCGCCGCTGATGGCGTCGCTGGAACCCACCTTGTCCCAGATAGCACCGGTGAAATCCATCACTCTCTATGAGCCGGATACGGATCTGTGGCAGCGGCTGCACGAGGCGACCCTGACCATCGCCGCCCTGGTGGGCAAGACCACGGAAGCTGAGCGTCAGCTCGCCACCCTGGATCGGGATCTCGATCAGATGAAGACACAACTGCCCGGGGATCTTCCACCCCTGTTGCTGGTGCAATTCATCGATGAGCGCCATGTACGGGTGTTTGGCCGCCACAGTCTGTTCGACGCCGTGCTGCAACGGCTGGATCTGCGCAATGCCTGGCAGGGGGAGACCAATGCCTGGGGCTTCTCCGTGGTGAGTCTGGAGCAGTTCATCTCCCTGCCGACGGCCAGGCTGGTGGTCATCGACCCCATTCCGGTGGGGGTGAGTGAGCGCTTGCAGGAGCCCGGTCTCTGGCAACATCTGCCGCTGGTGAAGGAGGGCAAGGTCGTGCACCTGCCCGCCGTCTGGAGCTTTGGTGGCCTGCTGGCCGCCCGCCGTTTCGCCGATCTGCTGAGCGAGGCCCTGCAGAGGGAGTCCGCATCCGGCCTGACCACCCAGGGAGCCCTTCAATGAATCAGATTCTTCCCGTCTCCTTGCTGCGCCCCGGCCTGGCCCTGCTGCTGCTGACCCTGGCACTGGCTGGCTGGGATCTGGCGCACCAGCTGCCGGATTCGCTCTGGTGGCAATCCCTCTTCTCGCCGCAGCTGGACGATGCCCGGCAGGCGCTGGTCCACTTCAGCTGGCTGCCGCGCCTCGCCGTCTGCCTGCTGGCCGGCGCTTCGCTGGGCCTGGCCGGTACGCTGCTGCAGCAAGTGCTGCGCAATCCGCTCGCGTCACCGACGACCCTGGGGGTCTCCTCGGGTGCCCAGCTGGCGTTGATGGCGGTGACCCTGTTTGCCCCGAGCTGGCTGCTGGTGGGGCGCGAGTGGATCGCCATGGCAGGGGGGAGCCTCGCCATGGGGCTGGTCTTTGCCCTGGCCTGGCGCCGTCAGCTCAATCCCGTGGTCATCGTCTTCGCGGGGCTGGTGATCAACCTCTATCTGGCAGCCCTGAGCCTGGGGCTGCTGCTGTTTTTCCAGGAGGAGCTCAAGGGGCTGCTGGTGTGGGGCAGCGGCTCCCTGGCCCAGACCAGCTGGAGCGGTGTCACCTACCTGCTGCCACGGCTGCTGATGGCCGCCGTACTGGCGGCGCTGCTGGCTCGCCCGCTGGCGGTGCTGGAGCTGGATGATGCCAGTGCCCGCAGCCTGGGGGTTTCCCTCAAGCACCTGCGCCTCGGCGGGCTCGCGCTCGCCGTCTTCCTCACCGCCTGCGTGGTGAGCGTGGTGGGGATCATCGGCTTCGTCGGGCTGGCGGCTCCCGTCCTGGTGCGCATGCTGGGGGTGAGGCGGCTCGGCCTGCGCCTGTTGTGGGCGCCGGTGCTGGGAGCCCTCTTGCTGACGGCCACCGACCTGCTGCTGCAATCCCTGACCCGCTTCTGGCCGGTGTTGATCCCGACGGGGGCCATGACGGCCCTGCTGGGGGCGCCGCTGCTGCTCTGGCTGATCCCCCGTCTCACCTTCAAGTCGGTGACGCCGAGGGGGGCCAGCGGGTTGACGGTGGCGCGGCATCCGGCTCCCGGGCGCTTCGTTGCCTGGCTGGGGATCGGGCTGTTGCTCGCCATGCTGGCCTCTCTGCTGTTTGGTCAGGGGATGCATGGCTGGAGCTGGCCGAGCTGGATCCGGTGGGAAGCCCAGCTGGAGTGGCGCCTGCCTCGAACCCTGGCGGCGGGGGCGGCCGGTGTGCTGCTGGCGCTGGCGGGGACCCTGCTGCAGCGGGTCAGCAACAACCCCATGGCGAGCCCCGAGCTGCTCGGGGTGAGCGGCGGTACCTTCATGGGGGTGATCGCCACCGCCTTGCTGCTGCCGACCCTGCCGCTGGCCATGATCCCCCTGGGGGGCGTGCTGGGGGCCTTCGGCAGCCTGTTGCTGCTGGTGGTGATCAACCGCAAGAACGGCTTCCAACCGGAGCGGATCCTGCTGACCGGTATCGCCATCGCGGCTCTGTTTGAACCGCTGCAGGCCATCGCGCTGGCCAACGGCAATCTGCGGGTGCAGCAACTGCTCTCCTGGATGTCCGGTTCCACCTATTACGTCACCCAGCCGGTGGCCGTGGCGCTGGCCGTG
Organism: Aeromonas sp. NJAU223; assembly: GCF_051125555.1. Classification (NCBI taxonomy): domain Bacteria; kingdom Pseudomonadati; phylum Pseudomonadota; class Gammaproteobacteria; order Aeromonadales; family Aeromonadaceae; genus Aeromonas; species Aeromonas sp. NJAU223. Next base: position 4,523,166 of record NZ_CP144204.1, read on the forward strand.
CTGGCGCTGGTGATGCTGGGCGTCTGTCTGCTGGTGAGCCGCTGGCTGGATCTGATGCCCATGGGGCCGGCGGTGGCGACGGCGCTGGGGGTTCGCCTCAGCCGTGCCCAGCTGACTATCCTGCTGCTGGTGGCCGTGCTGACCGCCAGTGCGACCATGGTCATCGGGCCGCTCTCCTTCGCCGGCCTGCTGGCACCACACATGGCCAGACTGATGGGGCTGGTGCGGGCGCGCTGGCACCTGCTCGGTGCCGCGGGTTGCGGGGCCTTGTTGATGGTGTCGGCGGACTGGGTTGGTCAACAGATCCTGTTCCCGCAGGAGGTGCCGGTCGGCCTGGTCTCCACCCTGTTGGGAGGCGCTTACTTCATGTGGTGCCTGCGGCGGCTTTAAGGGTGTGCGGCATAGAGATAACTGGCAACAGAAAGCGGGATGGCAATGCCATCCCGCTCTATTTTCAACTGCCTTTTGCCATTCTGGCAGCGGATATCAATCCTTTAAGCCACTGATCGTGACCGTTTATCATGGGGTTGGGCTCGGCGATCGCCAGGGCCCGGGCGGGTTTGCCGCGCTGGGTCTCCTGGGTCAGGATCCGCAGCCGGTTGTGCGGCAGCTCCTCCAGCAGCCAGGCATGGTGAACATCGAGGCGATCGTCACTCCCTTCCTCACCCGCCCAGCCATGCCAGGCGACGCGCGCTGCCCGGCCTGTAACGGGAGCCTGATGCTCGACGACCCTGGCCTCGACCGGGAAGCCGAAGGTCTCGAAATAGAAGCGTACCCCTTCGGCCAGTTCCGGCCCCGTGTGGTCGTAGAAGCGGATGTTGGCGGCATTGGGATAATAACCGGGCCAGAGGGTAGGGGTGTTCAGCAGGGGCCAGACATCGGCCAGGGTGAGACCGGTCACTATCATCTCGTTGGAGGCGAAGTTGTCGGTCAGTCCGGGCAGATAGCCCTCGGGCCACAGGATCTCGTTCATGGTTTTTCCTCATCGGGGTTCAGCGTCAGGGCCCGCAGTGGTCCCTGATGGATGTGCTCAGGATGAGAAATCGAGTGATATAAGTACAATCGCCATTTTGTATCTATATCATAACCACAGTTAATATCATGACGGCGATGCTCGACCCGCTCTGATATTGCACAGGCTGATAGCAGGTATCAGCAATCACGTTTTGCTTTATGACCCCGACCCTTTGCAAGATGGCCCTCTTTGTGATCATGACCGCCATCTTGCGGCGGCAGGAGAAACCATGTCTGCTCTGTTCACCCCCTTTAGCCTCAAAGATGTGACCCTTCGCAACCGCATCGCCGTTCCCCCCATGTGCCAATACAGCGCCGAGGACGGGCTCGCCAACGAGTGGCATCTGTCCCACTACGCCAGTCTGGCCCGGGGTGGGGCGGGTCTGGTGATCGTCGAGGCGACCGCCGTCTCCCCCGAGGGGCGTATCAGCCCGGCCTGTCTGGGACTGTGGAACGATGAGCAGGCCGCCGAGCTGGCCAAAGTCGCCAGTGCCATCAAGGCGGCGGGGGCCGTTCCGGGGATCCAGATCGCCCATGCCGGTCGCAAGGCCAATGCCAACAAGCCCTGGGAAGGGGATGACCATATCGCCGCCGACGATCCCCGCAGCTGGGAGATCCTCTCGCCCTCCGCCATCCCCTTCGGCCACCACCTGCCCCGTGTGCCGAGGGCCATGACGCAGGATGATATCGCCAGGGTGCAGGCCGATTTTGCCGCAGCCGCCACACGGGCGCGGGAGGCCGGTTTCGAATGGCTGGAGCTGCACTTTGCCCACGGCTATCTGGCCCAGAGCTTCTTCTCGGTTCATGCCAGCCGGCGCGAGGATGAGTACGGCGGTGACTGGCGCGGCCGTGGCCGCTTCCTGCTGGAAACCCTGGGGGCGGTGCGTGCGGTCTGGCCGGAGCGGCTGCCGCTGACCGCCCGCTTCGGGGTGATCGAATATGACGGCCGGGATGAGGAGACGATGCAGGAGTCCATCGCCCTGGCCAAGGCCATGGGGGAGGGCGGGCTGGACATGCTGAGCGTCAGCATGGGCTTCTCCACCCCGGATGCCCAGATCCCCTGGGGACCGGCCTTCCTCGCGCCGATCGCCGGGCGGGTACGCCAGGAGACGGGCCTGCCGGTGGCCTCCTCCTGGGGCATCGACAATCCCCACAACGCCGAGGCGACGGTGGCGGATGGCTTGCTGGATCTGGTGATGATTGGTCGGGTGCATCTGGCCAATCCTCACTGGCCCTATCAGGCGGCCCTCGCCCTCGGCGTGGAGCGCCCCTCCTGGGTACTGCCCGCGCCCTATGCCCACTGGCTGGAGCGTTATCGCCCGAGCTGATCTCGTAAAAAAGGCGCCATCGGCGCCTTTTTGCTAGCTGGTCTGGCTGGTGGACAGCATCAGCGCCCGTAGCCAGCACTGGGCCGGATCCTTGTGGGTGCGTTCGTGCCAGGCCATCGACTTGGTGAAGCCGGGCACGGTGAGCGGGATCCTGAGCGTCGCCAATCCCTGTTCCCGGGAGATCAGGCGGCGCGGCATCATGGCCACCAGATCGCTGCTGCGCAGCACCTGCATCAATATCAGGAAGCTCGGCACCGAGAGGGCCACCCTGCGCTCCCGCCCCAGGGCCGCCAGAGCCTGATCCGTCACCCCCTGCAACCCGCCACCGCTGTAGGAGACGAGGCCGTGATCCAGGGCGCAGAAGCTATCCAGCGACAGCTCTCCCTCCATCGTGACCGGGTGCCCTTCTCGCACCACACAGACGTACTCCTCCTGATAGAGGGGGCGCAGGTGCAGATTGTCCGGGGTGGACTCCGGGGTCATCAGGGCCAGATCCAGCTCCCCGCGTTCCAGCTGGTGGTAGACGGCGTTGTCATCGACGGGATGGGCGACGACCTGGATCCCCGGCGCCTGGCGGCGCAATTCCCGCAGGAAGGGGAGCAGGACGGCCTGCAAGCCGTAATCGGTGGCCGCCACCGACCAGCGCAGGGTGGCGGTGGCGGGATCGAACTCGGTGGGTTGCAGCATGAGCTGGATGTCCCCCAGCACCCGCTTGAGGGTCGGCGCCAGCTCCAGGGCGCGCTGGGTCGGCACCACGCCGCGGGCGGTGCGCACGAAGAGAGGATCGTCGAAGTTGTCCCGCAGCCGGGTGAGCATGCCGCTGACCGCTGGCTGGGTCAGGGAGAGGCGTGCGGCCGCCAGGGTCACGCTGCGCTCGTCGAGCAGGGCATCGAATGCCTTGAGCAGATTCAGATCCAGCTTGCGGATGTCAGTCATGGCCACGCCGTGTGTGAGTGGGGATGGAGATCACCAGCCGGCCATCGATGGCCACCGATCCGGCAGCATCGATGACGGCTGAGTGTCTGTTTGGTGGATATTTTTGCTTTGAATTTTCTATTTACCGATACAAAAACTGGAGAAAATGCGGCCAAGCAGATCGTCCGAGCTGAACTCGCCGGTGATCTCGGACAGGGACTCCTGCGCCAGGCGCAACTCCTCGGCCACCAGCTCGCCGGCCACGAACACTTCCAGCTGCTCTTTCGCCACCAGCAGTCGCTCGGCGGCGCGCTCCAGCGCGTCCAGGTGGCGGCGGCGGGCCATGAAGCCCCCCTCGGTATTGCCCTGGAAGCCCATGCAGGCCTTGAGGTGCTCGCGCAGGGCGGGCAGCCCCAGTTCGGTCTTGGCGGAGATGCGGTAGACGGCGTGGCCCTGCTCCTGGCTCGGCGCCAGATCTTCGCCAGTCAGGTCAGCCTTGTTGCGCACCACGGTGAGGCCGATGTTTTTTGGCAACCGATCGACGAATTCCGGCCAGATATCGTGAGGGTCGACCGCATCCGTGGTGGTGCCGTCCACCATGAACAGCACCCGGTCGGCCTGCTCTATCTCGGCCCAGGCACGCTCGATGCCGATCTGCTCCACCTTGTCCTGGGTGTCCCGCAAGCCGGCGGTGTCGATGATGTGCAGCGGCATGCCGTCCAGGTGAATGTGCTCGCGCAGCACGTCGCGGGTGGTGCCGGCGATTTCGGTAACGATGGCGGATTCGCGTCCGGCCAGGGCGTTGAGCAGGCTCGACTTGCCGGCGTTGGGACGCCCGGCGATGACCACCTTCATCCCCTCCCGCAGCAGGGCACCCTGCTTGGCCTCGCCGCGCACGGCATCCAGCTCGGCCATGATGGCGTAGAGATCGCCGGCCACCTTGCCGTCGGAGAGGAAATCTATCTCCTCGTCCGGGAAGTCGATGGCGGCCTCCACATAGATGCGCAGCCGGGTCACGTTCTCCACCAGCTGTTGCACCTTGCCGGAGAACTGGCCCTGCAGGGAGTGCATGGCGCTGCGGGCGGCCTGCTCGCTGGAGGCTTCGATAAGGTCGGCGATGGCCTCGGCCTGGGCCAGATCCAGCTTGTCGTTGAGGAAGGCGCGCTCGCTGAACTCGCCCGGGCGGGCGGGGCGCAGGCCTTCAATCTGCAGGATGCGGCGGATCAGCATGTCCATGATGACGGGGCCGCCGTGACCCTGCAGCTCCAGCACGTCTTCGCCGGTGAAGCTGTTGGGAGCCTTGAACAGCAAGGCGATGCCCTGATCCAGCGGCTGCCCCTGTTCGTCGTTGAACGGCAGGTATTCGGCGTAACGCACTCGCGGCAGTCTGCCGAGCACAATCTCGGCGACGCGCTCGGCGGCAGGGCCGGAGACCCGGACTATGCCGACGCCACCCCGGCCGGGGGCGGTGGCCTGGGCCACTATGGTATCTGTTGTCATCTTGCTGGACTCGCTGATTGACTGTCTTGGTAAAAATAGTGCGGACATTGTAATAAAAAAGGCGGCCCGAAGGCCGCCTCTTTTGTCATCACGGGAAGATTGGCTGCATATCAGTTGCGTGAGTGCAGGCCTTTCTTCTCCAGCTGACGATAGATGATGGTCTGCTGGATGATGGAGATGACGTTGCTCACCAGCCAGTACAGGGTCAGACCAGCCGGGAACCAGAGGAACATGAAGGTGAAGATGATCGGCATGAACTGCATCACCTTCTGCTGCATCGGGTCCGTGATGGTGGTCGGGCTCATCTTCTGCAGGTACCACATGGAAGCACCCATGAGGATCGGCAGCACGAAGAAGGGGTCCTTCACCGACAGGTCGGTGATCCACAGGGCGAACGGCGCATGGCGCAGCTCAACCGACTCCATCAGCGCCCAGTAGAGGGCGATGAAGATGGGCATCTGTACCAGGATCGGCAGACAGCCACCGAGCGGGTTGACCTTCTCCTTCTTGTACAGCTCCATCATGCCCTGGGACATCTTCTGGCGATCGTCACCGAAGCGTTCCTTGAGCGCCGCCAGCTTGGGCTGCAGCATGCGCATCTTGGCCATGGAGGTGTACTGGGCCTTGGTCAGCGGGAACATGATGCCGCGTACCAGCAGGGTCAGCATGATGATGGCCAGACCCCAGTTCTGGACGAAGCCGTGGAACACGGTCAGCAGCCAGTGCAGCGGTTGGGCGATGAACCAGAGCCAGCCGTAGTCGACGGTCAGGTCCAGGTGGTTTGCCACCTTGGCCATCTGGTCTTGCAGCTTGGGACCGATCCACAGCTGGCTGGTCACTTCGGCCTGCTGGCCGGCGGCGACGTCAACCTGCGGTGCCTTGTAGCCGATGATGGCCTGATCCTTGCCCTGGATGACACGGCTGTAGAAGCTGTTGTTATCGTTGGCATTAGGGGCCCAGGCCGAGACGAAGTAGTGCTGCAGCATGGCGACCCAACCACCCTTGGTGGTCTTGTTCAGGTCGGCGTCCTGCATCTCGCTGAAGGTGTACTTCTTGTAGCGGGTATCTTCGCTGGAGAAGGCGCCACCACGGTAGGCACTGGCCACCATGGCATGACCTTCCTGATCCTTCGGCGTGGTCATGGTCTGCTTCAGCTGACCATAGAACTGCACCTGAACCGGCTCGGCAGACTTGTTGTCGATCTTGTAGTCGACGCCGACGGCATAGTCGCCGCGCTTGAGCACGAAGCGCTTGGTGAAGACCACACCCTTGCTGTCGGTCCAGGTCATGGGAACCACGACCTGATCCTGACCGTCAGCCAGCTGGTAGCTGGTCTCGGCGGCTTCATAGGTGGGGCGACCTTCTGGCTGGCTGTCCGGACCGTTGCGACCCACCAGGCCGCTCTGGGCGACGTAGATGTGTGCCGGTTGGCTGGTCAGCAGGGTGAAGGGCTGATCCTTGCCTTCTTCCAGCTTGTGGGCCAGCAGCTCGGCAGCGACGATATCACCGCCCTGGGTATCCAGGGTCAGCTTGAGCACGTCGGAAGTGACGGTGATCAGCTTGCGTGCGGCGGTGGCGTTGGCTTGCTCGGAAACCTGAGGAATATCACCGGTCTGACCGGCTTCAGGTACGAAATGTTCGGTTTGGGCCACGGTCGTCGGGGCCGGCTTCGGAGCCTTGTCAGACTCCCACTGTTGCCAGAGCAAGAAGCTCACGAACAGCAAACCGATCAGAAGTAAATTGCGTTGTGATTCCATAGTCTTCAGTTTCTTCGCTTTGGTTGCGGAACCGGGTCATAACCACCCTCGGATAAGGGATGGCATTTTAATAGACGTTTGCTAGCTAACCAAACGCCTTTTATGAAACCGTGAAGTCGGATTGCTTCTATCGCAAATTGGGAACAAGTCGGAGTGAAACGGCAGCGCGGCCCAAGCAGGGGACTAATGATTAGCTGATACAGGCGTATCAGTTTGATGGCTACCCATTGCAACGGCGTGACAGAGTGCGCCATAGCTTTTCCAGTAACTTGAACAGCTCCTCGTTATCCATCTCTTTGACGCCAGCCTTGGCGATCACGACGATGTCGATAGCGGGCAGGTTGGTTTGATTGAGACGAAAACTTTCCCGCACCACTCGTTTGACACGGTTACGCCAGACGGCACGCTTGAGCGCTTTTTTGGGCACTGCGAGGCCAAGACGGGGGTGTTCGAGGGAATTGGGGCAAGCAAGAAGCGTAATTTGCGGAGAAGCGGCCCGGACAGGCTCGGCGAAAACGCGTTTGAAGTGTTCGGGAGTTAACAGACGTAACTCCCGAGAGAAGGTGTGCTGGGTAGGCATTAGACTACCAGGCGGGCACGACCCTTGGCACGACGAGCGGCCAGAACTTTGCGACCGTTGGCAGTAGCCATGCGAGCGCGGAAACCGTGAGAGCGCTTGCGCTTCAGGTTGGACGGTTGAAAAGTACGTTTCATGATTCGATTCCGTATTTCTGTACAGTTTTGATTGTCACACTTAGCCGACGCGCCAGCTATAGCGTGTGACGACTAGCAAAAGAGGCCGAATTCTAAACAGAGTTCAGCTTCTCGTCAATCCGCCGTATCCCCTCATCTTGCCCTGACTCCCGAAAGAGACAGTGAAAGCCGACAGGATCCGAAGGATCAAGGGCCCCGAATTATACTGGCTACCCGGGGTTAAACAAGGATCCTCCAATAAAAAAGGCGGCAGAGCCGCCAAAGAGAGAGCTAGTTAATCACTTTCCGCAAGAACTCCCGGGTACGGGGATCCTTGGGATCGACCAATATCTGGCTCGGCGGGCCCTGTTCCACGATCCTGCCCCCCTCCATGAAGATCACCCGATCGGCGACATCACGGGCAAATTCGATCTCGTGGGTCACCACCACCATGGTCTGGTGCTGGCGCGCGAGTTGTTTCATCAGACCCAGCACTTCGTCGACCCACTCGGGATCCAGTGCCGAGGTCGGCTCATCGAACAGGATCACCTTGGAGTGGGCCGCCATGGCGCGGCCGATGCCGACCCGCTGCTGCTGTCCGCCGGAGAGGGACGCCGGATAGGCATCCTGCTTGTCGGCGAGGCCGATGTCCTTGAGGATGCCGAGCGCGGTGGCACGAGCCTCCGCCTTGGGCTGTTTCCAGACGGTGATCAGCCCCTCTGCGATGTTGTCCAGCGCCGTCTTGTTGGCAAACAGGGCATAGTTCTGGAACACGAAGGAGGCGTGCTTGCGCAGCTCGATGGCCTGCTGATCGCTGGCCTTGGCCAGATTCAGCTGCAGATCGTCGATGGCAAGCTGGCCCGCATCCGGAGTCTCCAGCAGGTTGAGGCAGCGCAGCAGGGTGGATTTGCCCGTCCCCGAGGGGCCGATAATGACGACTATCTCCCCCTGCTTGACCTCCAGATCGATGCCGTTGAGCACCTGGTTGCCGTGAAAGGCCTTGGAAAGGCCGGTGAGTTTTATCATGGCAGCTCTCCTTTAATAGGCACGGTTCAGGCGCACTTCCAGCAGGTGCTGCAAGCGGGTGAAGAAGATGACCACCACCCAGTAGATCAGCGCCACCGCCATGAAGCTCTCGAAGAACTTGAACGAAGAGGCGGCTTCCATCTGGGCCTTGCCCATGATCTCCGCGACACCCAGGGTGAACGCCAGGGAGGTGCTCTTGATCATGTCGATGAAGTAGTTCATCAGCGATGGCGTCGCGATGCGGGCCGCCTGGGGCAGAATGATCCGCTGCATCGCCTGCAGCCGGCTCATGCCGATGCTGAGGGCAGCTTCCATCTGGCTCTTGTGGATGCCCAGGATGGCGGCCCGGATCGACTCGGCCATGTAGGCGGCAAAGTGCAGGGTCAGACCGACGATGGCGGCGGTGAAGGCATCCATTCCCACGAAGATGGGGAAGAGTTGCGGCAGGCCGTAATAGAGCAGGAACAGCTGGACGAGCAGGGGAGTCCCCCGGAAGAAGGAGATATACAGCATCGCCAGCCAGTGAAGTGCAGGAACGCGAAACACTCGTACTATCGCCAACATGAGCGACAGTACGAGTGACAATACGAATCCCCACAGAGCCATTTCCATCGTGGTGCCCAGGTATTTGAGCAGGATGGGAAACAGCCCTAGCGTGTACTCGAGGTCAAATTCCATCATTTATTTGCTGGTGATGTCCGCTGCGAACCATTTTTCGGAGATCTTGGTCAGGGAGCCGTCTTTGCGCATGGCGGTCAGGGCGTCGTCGACCTTCTTCAGCAGCGCCTGCTTCTCCGGAGTCTTCAGGAAGGGCAGGGCGTTTTCGATGGTTTCGAACGGTGCGCCAGCCTGTTGCAGCGGCAGCTTGGATTCCTTGATCAGCTGGGCGGTGGAGACGCGGTCCATCACGAAGGCATCGATACGACCGAGAGCCACATCTTGCTCGAAGGCGGAGTCATAGGTGCGGATATCGATCTTTTTCTCGGGATCGTTCTTGCGCAGCAGCTCTTCGAAGTTGGAACCGAGGTTGACTGCCACCTTCTTGCCGGCCAGATCCTTGAAGCCGTTGATGGTGCTGTTGCCCTTGCGAACCACGATCTGGGCGCCGTCATACACATAAGGCTGGGAGAAGTCGTACTTGGCCTTGCGCTCGTCGGTGATGGTGATCTGGTTGGAAATGGTGTCGACGCGGCCGGTTTCCAGCATGCCGAACAGGCCGGAGAAGCTGGCGGTGACGAACTCTACCTTGTAACCGGTGCGCTCACCGATCTGGTTCCACATGTCCACCTCGAAGCCCTGCAGCTTGTCTTGTTTGACGAAGGTGAACGGGAAATATTTGCCGGACATGCCGACCTTGATGGTTTCCTGGGCGATGGCCTGACCGGACAGGGTGGCCAGCAGAATGGCGGCGCCGGAAATCAGCTTGATTGTGGTTTTCATGGGGATTCCTCTCTCTGTAGTTCTGTATTTTTAGTTGTAATCACGGGTCGGCGCTGATGTTATTGGAATAAAATATAAAGAATAAATGATATTTGGTTATATAAAATAACCACTACCGCATCGATTCATTCTGTCCACATCGCAGGCCAAGGGCTGTGGGTAACTTTGGGGATGAATGTCGATCCTGGGTCGCTGGATCCTTGAAAGTCAAGGATCTTATTTGCTGGATCCTGCTGGCGGCAACTGGAGATCCAGCCGTTAAAAACGTAGAATAGTCGGTCTTTACTTAATCAATTGACGGGAGTCTAGAGTGACTGCTTCGCTATGGCAGCAGTGCCTTAACCGGCTGCAAGATGAGTTGCCCTCGGCAGAATTCAGCATGTGGATCCGGCCGCTTCAAGCGGAGTTGAGTGACAATACTCTGACCCTGTATGCACCGAATCGCTTCGTCCTGGACTGGGTACGCGACAAGTACCTGCTTCGGGTCAACGGCATCATCAATGAGCTGTGCGGTGCGGATGCTCCCACCCTGCGTTTCGACATCGGTAATCGTCCCCACCCCGTCGCGGTCGCCAGAGCGCCGGCGCGCGGTGCCGAGCCT